>NZ_QRQC01000020.1 GCF_003475325.1 Collinsella sp. AF33-16
GGACCCGTTCAGGCTGTTGCGTTGAGATTGAAAATCAACCAGAGCTTTTCATGCCTTGGGCGAGATAACCATGACTCGCTAGCAATATCTTATTCATAGTTCTCCAATACCAATAGGACGTACTATATTGTCATAACAAAGTATATTAGCAATCTACCCTACGTGGTGTGTCTATTTTCCAAATCCGCGAACGGTAACAATTGGTCGGTAAATCGACCAATCTATCGCTAATTTACAAATAGAACTTCAGTCGCTCGGTGCAGTACACCTGACGGGAGATGAAAAGCGGCTCGCCACTTGGGGCATAACGTCTATCGACAAACAGAAGCAGCGAAGAGTCCAGCTCCACGTTAAGGTATGCCGCCTCGAGCTCGCTCGCATAGCAGACCTCGAGCGTACGCGTGTTGGGACCCATCTTGATCCCCTGGCGATCGAGTACCGCCATCAGCGAATCATCGAGGGACTCATGCTCCAAAAAAGAAAGCGCAGCGGAATAGCTATTGGTTTCCAGCATCGTGGGCTTGCCATCCACAAGGCGCAGACGACGGCTACGCAATACCTTTTGGGTATCGTCTACGCCCAGGAACTTCGCGTCTCGCAGACTTGGGAAGTCCCAGCCCATTTCGAGAACCCTGGTAGACGCCTGTTTGCCCGCAAGCTGGCACGAATGGGTAAAGCTCTCACGGTCGTCCGCGGCATACATCTGCGTGTCCGACGAAACGAACGTGCCCTTGCCGCGGGCCCTCTCAACAAGCCCAGCATCTTCCATTTCTTTAATTGCGGAGCGAACCGTTATTCGGCTCACGCCAAATTGCTCGATAAGCTCCGCCTCGGTCGGAAGCTTATCTCCCGGGCGGTACGTGCCGTTGGCGATTGAATCAGAAAGCGCACGAACAATCTGTTTGTACAGGGGGATAACGCTATTTGCCTCAACCATATCAACCATACCTTTAAAAGGAATCAGCAGCCTATAGATAAATGACTTATATTGTATTAGAACTTTTTAGCACTCCACGCCATTTCCTATAATGTTTTAGCAAACGAGGGGTTATTTTGCGTAAGCGGTGTAGAGTCCATCCATTTCCGCATACAGCTTCAATCTGATGGCGGTATATGCATCCGATAAGCCGATTGATTTTTATCTTATACCTGTCTCACATTCATCCCTCGTCGTAGAGATGAATGTGAGGTGAGAGATACGTACTTGACGCGCGAGCGTGGATATTTGGACGGTTTTTGGGCTTTTGGCGGCCGATTTCGTCCGAAAATCCACGCTCGTGCGGCAGACGTCCGAATTTCCACGCTCGTGTGCCAGAAAATCCACGCTCATCCGGCAGATTGGTCGAAGGCCCCATATGGGTATACTCTCGGAGATTCGACTCGATTCGCCCCCGTTGGGGCGTCAAAGGAGACTGCATATGTCCACTACCTCAACCGACCCGCGCGCCGCTGCCGCCGCGCTGCTGGTGCCCGGAACCACCTGCCACGGCTTTACCGTCGAACGCCGCGAGACCGTGCCCGAGCTCGACGCAGACGCTTACGTGCTGCGCCACACCGCCTCGGGCGCTCGCCTGCTGCACCTAGCGTGCGACGACGAAAACAAGGCCTTTGCCATTGGCTTTAAGACGCCGCCGGCCGATTCCACCGGCGTGTTCCATATTCTTGAGCACTCGGTGCTGTGCGGATCGGCCAAGTTCCCCGTCAAGGAGCCGTTTGTCGATCTGATCAAGAGCTCCATGCAGACGTTCCTCAACGCCATGACCTACCCCGACAAGACCATCTACCCCGTTGCCACCACCAACGAGCAGGACCTGTACAACCTGATGGACGTGTACCTGGACGCGGTGTTCAACCCGGCCATCTATACCAAGCCCACCATTTTTGAGCAGGAGGGCTGGCACTACGAGCTGGACCTGCCGGAGGGCGTCGAGGGCGAGGGCGGCGACAGCTCCGCGAGCCTGCGCGAGGGCACGCTGCACTATAACGGCGTGGTGTTCAACGAGATGAAGGGCGCGCTGTCCGACCCCATGAGCGTGCTGGACGACGCCGTCAACGCCGCGCTCTATCCCGACACCGCCTATGCGCACGAGAGCGGCGGTGACCCGCGCGCGATTCCCGCGCTCACCTACGAGCAGTTCTTGGACACGCACGCGCGCCACTACAATCCTTCCAACTCTTATATAACGCTCTACGGCGACCTAGATGTGGACCGCGCCCTTGCCTTTTTGGACGAGCGCTATCTGTCGCAGTCGAGTGCCGCAAGCCGTCGCATGGACGCCGCCGTTGCCGCCGGCGAGGACCCGTCCGCGCTGGCGCCCAATCCGCTGGACGTGCAGGCGCCTGCGACCTGCGAGTATAAGCGCGTCGAGATGGCCACCACGCCCGAGAACGCCCTGGTGGGCCTGGGCCTGGTACTGGGCAGCGCGCTCGACCGCAAGCGTACGATCGCGGCGGATATCCTGTTCGAGACGCTGCTGGGCTCCAACGAAGCGCCGGTTAAGAAGGCCATTCTGGCCGCCGGCCTGGGCGGCAACGTGGTGAGCTACACCGCGGCCGAGAGCCTGCAGCCCTACGAGCTCATCATGCTGCAAAACGCGCAGCCCGGCGTGGCGCGCGAGCTGCGTCGTGTGTTCCAGAACGCCTGCCGCGACCTGTGCGAACACGGCGTTCCGCGCGAGCGCCTGGAAGCCATTATCAGCAGCAACGAATACGACCTGCGCCAGCGCGACTACGGTATCGCCGACGGCGTGGCCATTGCGTGCGACGCGCTGAGCACCTGGCTCTACGATGACGACGCCGCGACGCTGGCGCTCAAGTACGGCCCGGTGTACGAGGAGCTTCGTAGCGAGCTGGACGGCAGCTATTTTGAGGACCTGCTGCGCGAGCTGGTGCTGGAAAACGACCACATGGCACTGGTCGAGCTGGTGCCGGTGGACGCCGCCGAGGGTTCGGAGGGTGCCGAGGCCGCCGAGCTGGCAGCCAAGCGCGATGCCATGACCGATGCCGAGCTGGCCGACGTGGTCGAGCGCACGGCCGCGCTGCGTGCCGCGCAGGAGGCAGAAGACACGCCCGAGGCCAAGGCCACGCTGCCGCGCCTGCGCGTGTCCGACATTGGCGAGGCGCGCCCCGAGCCGCCGCTGGTCGTAGACACGACCACGCCCATCCCCTGCCTGCGCCACGACATCCCCACCAACCGCCTGGCCTATGCCATGCAGTATTTCGACCTGGGATGCGTCGCGTTTGAGGACCTGCCCTACGTGACGCTGCTCTGCCGCCTGCTCAAACAGCTGCCCACGAGCGAGCACTCGGCCGAGGAGCTCGACAACCTGCTCGCCGGCAAGCTGGGCTTTTTGAGCTTTACGACCGAGGTCATGACGCAGCCCGAAGTGGACGGCGTGCGCCCCTACCTGCTGGTGAGCGCCGGCGCCCTGTCCGAGAAGATCGATGCGCTGGCGAGCCTGCCGCGCGAGGTATGGTCGAGCACGCTTTTGGCAGATGCCGACGCCGACCGCGTGCGCGACGTGCTCACGCAGATTCGCATTGGGCTTGAGCAGGGCTTTATCAACAACGGCCACTCGGCGGCGCTCGGTCGCGCGATGAGCTACAGCTCGCCTTCGGCCGTGGTTCGTGAGCAGCTCTCGGGCGTGGACTTCTACCTGTTCCTGCGCGATTTGCTCGAGCACTTTGACGAGCGCCTGGACGGCCTGCGCGCCAAGCTTGCCGAGCTGGCAGACCGCATCTTTGTGGCCGATGGCTGCATGGCGAGCTTTACCGGCAGCGACGAGGACTTTGACGCGTACTGGGATGCCGCGGGTAACCTGGGGCTTGGCGCGGGCGACGGCGCCGATGCCGGCCGCGACGCGCTCGTGGTGCCGACGCCGTGCAATCGCCACGAGGCTTTTGTCATCCCCAGCGACATCTGCTTTGCGGCAAGCGCGTGCGACCCGCGTCGCCTAGGCATTGACGTGACAGGCGCTTGGGCCGTGGCTGCCAACGCGCTCTCCTACGATTACCTGTGGAACGAGATTCGCGTGAAGGGCGGTGCATACGGCTGCGGATTCCGCGCAGCCGGCGAGCGCCAGACGGCGTTCTACACCTACCGCGACCCGGCAATCGATCCCTCGATTGAGCGCGTGGCGCGCGCGGGCGAATGGCTCGGCAGCTTTGAGCCCGACGGGGCCGCCTTTGAGGGCTTTATCGTGAGCTGCGTGAGCGGCATGGACGCGCCGGTAAAGCCGTACGCGCTCACCAAGCGCCGCAACACGACCTATCTGGCCGGGCTCGATCCGCATGCGCGCGAGGAGCGTCGCGCCCAGATGCTCGCCGCCACGCCCGGTGAGCTGCGCTCGCTCGGCGCCGACGTGACGCGCATTGCGGCCGAGTCGCCCACCTGCGTCTTTGGCGGCCGCGACGTCATCGCCAAGAGCAACGCCGGCTTTAACGTCGTCGACCTGATGGGCTAACCACAGCAAGCAAAACCACTACAAAGGGGACAGGCCCCTTTGTAGTGGTTCGAACACTTGTTCTATACGTACACATGTTCTATAGTATGGGTGATTGCATCGGATCAAAATTGCAACTAGAATATAGTTGCAGAATGTGAGGCGGGATGACTCGAGCCGATAAACTCATCGCCCAACTGTTTAGCTGCCCTTCGACGTATCGGTATGCCGATTTTTTAAAAGTCATGGCCTCATATGGCTTTGAAATGGACAGCAAAGGCAAGACATCCGGATCGCGCATTCGCTTCTACAGGCCCTCAGATGGCAGGATGTTCGTGATGCACGCGCCTCATCCATCTGACGAATTGACAGCGGGGACAATTCGAAACATCGTTCGATTTCTGCAGGATGTCGGAGGCAGTCATGAGTAACGTTTTGGCATACAAGGGCTATTTCGCCCCAGTCGAGTTCGATGCCGAGCAGCATGTACTAACAGGTATGGTCGCCGGCATTAGGGACGCAATTGTATTTGAAGGCTCCAAGGCTGAAGAAGTGGAGCAATGCTTCCACGACGCCGTCGACGATTACCTTGAGTTTTGTGCCGAAAAGGGCAAGGAACCAGAGCGGGCTTTTAAGGGCTCGTTCAATGTGAGAACAGGCTCCGAGCTTCACAAGCAGGCAGCACTGGCGGCGGCAAAGAAGGGCGAGTCACTCAATAAGTTTGTGACCGAAGCAATCGCCGCGGCGTTATAGCGTTAACGCATGGGCCAAAACCACCACAAAGGGGACAGGCACCTTTGTGGTGGTTTCGACATTTGCCCAGATAAAACCTGCCAAAATAAACCTGTCCCTTTTTGGTAGGTTTGGGAGAGGAAGCCGGGATGGACAAGGCTGAGTTGCGGCGGGCGGTGATTGCTCGGCGCGATGCTCTTGATTTGGACTTGCGGGCGGCGAAGTCTGCTGATATCTGTGCGCGGCTGGTTGAGCTGCTGGGCCGCTTGGATGCCGCGGCGCCGCACACCGTTGCCGTCTATGCCGCGATGGGTTCCGAAGTCGACTCAGCCGCGTTTGCCGCAGCTGCCTCCAAACGTGGCTGGCGCGTGGCCTATCCGTGCATGCTCTCGGCAACAGACGCCGCAGCTTGTGGCCAGCGCATGTGTATGCGGGCAGTTGCTGCCGGCGACGCGGACGCGGCTACGTTTATCGCCCACCCCACGCGGGCCTTTGCGGCCACGGACATCGACAGCAGCCGCTTCCCTATCGTGCCTGCCGAAGCTCTCGACATGATCGTCGTGCCGCTCGTAGCATTCGACCGCACCGGCACGCGCCTAGGCTACGGCGGCGGCTGCTATGACCGCTACCTGCCCATGCTCTCGCCCGCATGCCAAATCATCGGCATCGCCTTTGACGAGCAGCGTGTCGACCACGTTCCCACCGATGCCCACGACCTGCCGCTGCCCAACATCATCAGCGCCTAACGGCTGGCACGCTGCACCCCACAAAAATGAGCGTGGAAAATTTCCCACTTTGGGCCTGTTCGGGGGCAAAAAACGGGAGATTATCCACGCTCATTATTCAAACGTCCGATAATCCACGCTCGTGTGTCCGAAAATCCACGCTCAACCAAATCGCGTCTAAATTCCCACGCTCATCCGTCCGGATTTCCACGCTCGTGCAGCCTAACGCCCTGCCACCGCCTCAGCATGCACGCGGCACGCCGGCAACCTTGAGCTTGCGATCGAGCTTTGTCGGGTCCCTTAGATCATCCCAGCACAAGCGCACAATCTTACAGTTATCGAGCAGCGAAAGCCTCGACTCGCGCTGGCGCTCATCAAATTGCGCCTTTGCAAGCTTGCCCTCCTCCGCCGCCTTCTCGCTTTTAACGAATCCGTCGAACTCCCCAATAATCAACCGGTCACCCACGCGCCACAAATAGTCAACGCGATACGGCCGTCCCGGCTCAACCGGGTCGAACAGCTCAATTTGCAGCTCCGGCGTCTGCCAGCCGCGCTCGATCATCAGGGCGCGCGCCTTGGACTCGCCACCGCTTTCCGACAGGCCATCGGCATACCGTGCAACCCTGCGCGCCGTCACAACACCGCGACGATTTAAGCCAAGCTTGTTGACTGCCTCAACGAGATGCTCCTTCGACAACAGCTGCTCATGAAGCGCCGAGTCCGCAATGATCAGTCCCTCGACAAACGATGCATCGACCAGGCAATCCGTAATCGTTTGATCGATATCGGTCACGGCAATGTCCATCTGGGTGGCCCGTGTTTGACGAACATAACGATGGCGAACGACCTGAGAGCCCGGCGTCGTTGATTGTGCCGGTGCCACGGCGATATGGATGTGCGTCAAATTGGCATGCGAAACCGAAAGGCCATAGACAACGGCCGCCGTATAGGAGCAAAACGTCCAGTCGGGGTGCTTTTGCGCAAGCGCCCGCACCCGATGCAGATAACGCTGCCGAAACTTGAGCTCGGACCAGTATTCCGGACGCGCATACAACCCCGGCATGACCACCTTGAGACTTCCCGCCGCCACCCGCCGCTCAATCTGCTTTGCCTCCGCCGTCGTACGCGCGTACACGCAGCTCATCTGCTGCTCGCACGCTTTAATGTGGCCTGTGAGTCTTTGATTCGCCGTCGCGTTTGCCATGTCGCCTCCCAACTCTTGGAACGGCGCCAACGTACCAGACGGTTTCATGCGAAGTCTGACCAAATGCTGTCCAGCAGCTGACCAAATGCTTGACGGTTTTGGACGTTTTAGGTTAATGGCTTATATCTGCAGGTAGAACGGTTGTCGAGAGGTCCCTGTCTCCACATCTTTATGCCTCAAAAGCCGTCGATTTCCTTAAAAGAAAATATGCTGTGGCTCGAAACTACCTAGTTTGCGATGCTGTCCGTAAACACTCGACGCGTGGTGCTGCCGCCTACGACAGCCGCAGAAAAATCGAGCGTGGAAAATCTCCCACTTTGGGCCTGTTCCTCGACCAAAAGTGGGAGATTATCCACGCTCATTCAACATGCGTCCGATTATCCACGCTCGTCGCGTAGCGGCCACGATAACCGCCGCAGCCACAGCCACGACAGCGGCCTAGTGCTCCTCGCCGGCGCGGGCCAGGTCGTAGGGCGTGGTCTGGTAGACGTAGTAGTTGAGCCAGTTGGTGTAGAGCAGCTGAGCCTGGCTGCGCCAGACGTTGCGCGGCTCGGCGGTGGGATCGTCGCCCGGGAAGTAATGCGCCGGCACCTGAGGGTTGAGCCCGCGCTTCACGTCGCGCTCGTACTCCAGGCGCAGCGTGTCGGTATCGTACTCGGGATGGCCAAAGACAAAAAAGCGGCGGCTGTCGGTCGACTTGACGATATACAGGCCTACCTCGTCGGACACGGCCACGACTTCAAGCTGCGGCTCGGCCTCCACGTCCTCGCGGCGCACATCGGTGTTGCGCGAATGCACGGCATAGAAGCGGTCGTCAAAGCCGCGGACCAGCGGGCTTTGCGGCTTCACCAGATAATGCTCAAATACGCCGCTCGCCTTTGCCGGCAGGTCGTACTTCTGGATACCGTAATGATGGTAGAGCCCCGCCTGCGCGCCCCAACAAATGTGCAGCGTGGAGTGCACGTGCGTGGTGGACCAATCCATGATCTGGCAGAGCTCGGGCCAGTAGTCGACCTCCTCGAACGGCATCTGCTCCACCGGCGCGCCCGTGATGATCAGGCCGTCGTAGTGGATGTCGCGGATGTCGTCGAACGTGCGGTAGAACGTCTCCAGGTGGCCGGCGCTCACGTGCGTGGCCTCGTGCGTCTTGGTGCGCAGCAGGTCCACCTCCACCTGCAACGGCGTGTTGGAGAGTTTGCGCATAATCTGCGTCTCGGTGGCGATCTTGGTGGGCATGAGGTTGAGGATGAGCACACGCAGCGGACGGATGTCCTGGTGCAGCGCGCGGTACTCGGTCATGACAAAGATGTTCTCGCTCTCGAGCTGCGCGGCGGCAGGGAGGGCGTCGGGGATGCGAATGGGCATGGATGCTCCTTACGAGTCAGTTGCAGCTATGGTACAACGAGCGGCCCCATCCGCGCGAGCACATCGCCCGGCGATGTCGCCAGCGGCCCAAATCACTCCAAAAGTAGAGATTAAAGCATGTCCCAAAAATCTACTTCGCTTTAGCTTAGCAAAGTGACAGCAGGACGCTACAATGGTTCGATGCGAGAAACTCGGCCGAAAGGATACATATATGTACCAGACGCGTAAGATCGGTGTGGTCGGCCAGGGCCACGTAGGAGCACATGTCGCCAACAGCCTGCTCATGCAGGGCATTGCCGATGAGCTGTACCTGTGCGATATCAACGAGACCAAGGTGACATCCGAGGTCCAGGACCTGCGCGACTCCCTTTCGTTTGTCCCGTACAACACCAAGATCGTCAACTGCTACGACCACTACGAGGAGCTGGCCTGCTGCGACGTCATCGTCAACGCTGCCGGCAAGGTCGCGCTGGCCGCCGGCAACCGCGACGGTGAGCTGTTCTTTACCACCGACGCCGCCCGCACCTTTGCCAAGCGCATCGTCGACGCCGGCTTTGACGGCATCTTCGTGAGCATCTCCAACCCCTGCGACGTCGTGTGCACCGAGCTGTGGCACCTGACCGGCTACGATCCCAAGAAGATCATCGGCTCGGGCTGCGGTCTGGACTCCGCCCGCCTGCGCACCGAGATCTCCAAGAAGGTCGGTGTGAGCCCCAAGTCCATCGACGCCTACATGATCGGCGAGCATGGCTTTAGCCAGCTGGCCGCCTTTAAGGCCGCAACCATCGCCGGCAAGAGCCTCAACGAGCTTCAGGCCGAAAACCCCGACAAGTACGCCTTTGACCACATGGAGGTCGAGGAGCTCGCGCGCAAGGGCGGCTATGTGACCTACCAGGGCAAGCAGTGCACCGAGTACGCCGTCGCCAACTCCGCTGCGCGTGTCTGCGCCGCCGTGCTGCACAACGAGCACGCCGTGCTTTCGGCCTCTACGCTCATGACTGGCCAGTATGGCGAAGAGGGCATCTTTACCTCCCTGCCGTGCGTGATCGGCGCCGAGGGCGTCGAGGAGGTCTACACGCTCGACCTTTCCGAGCACGAGCTCGAGGGCTTCCACAAGAGCTGCCAGCACATCCGCGACAACATCGCCCAGCTCGACTGGTGGGACGCCGAGGCGTACGACGCAAAGTAGGCCGCTGGCTACCGCAACCTTGCGAATCTAAGCGCGATACTAAGCGGGCCGCGCCGGAAATCCCCGGCGCGGCCCACTTTTTTGACTCACGCAGCGCCCTTGCGAATCGAAGGTGAATGGTTTTCCCGTTACTTAGTACTGCTCGATGCCCATGTAGCGACGAACCTCGGGGCTGTGGTCGAACACCTTGCCGCGGGCGACGCGCAGCTCGCAGCTCATGTTGTAGAAGAAGATCGGCTCCAGGTACGAACGCACGCTGGCAGGCACGTCGCCCACGCCGTACTCGAGTGCGTCGAGCACCATGACCGTATCGGTGTGCGTGTTGAGGAACGCCAGCGCGCGCTCCTCCATGGGGCGGCACTCGCCCGATCCGAGCTGTACAAAGTAGAACACGCCGGGCTCGGTAGCCTCGAACGGGCCGTGGAAGTACTCGCCGGAGTGGATGTAGCAGCAGTGCTGCCACTGCATCTCCATGAGCGAGCAGATGGCCATGGCGTAGGTCTGGCTAAAGTTGGAGCCGGATCCCAGGATGTAGAAGAACTCGTGCTGCTGGCAGAGCTCGGCAAAGCGATCGCCCAGCTCGGCGTTGACCTTCTCGCGGGCAGCGGGCAGCAGCGCATCCATCTGCTTAAGGCCGGCGTACATGTCGGCAAGCGCCTCGTAACCCTCCTGCTGGTGGAGCAGTTCGGCGGCGATCAGAGCGCCGATGCCCTGCGGCACCTCGGCCTGCGACACGCCCTCGCCCCAAGGGTAGACCCAGGTGGTCCACTTGCCGTTATCAATCTTGGAGCCCTCGCAGTCGGTCATGGCCACGACCTCGGCACCGGCTGCCAGCGCCATCTCGCAACCGTCGACGACCTCCTGCGTATTGCCGCTGTGGCTGCAGGCGATGACGAGTGACTTCTCGCCAAGACTCTTGGGGGCCATCAGGCAAAACTCGCGCGCCGTGTAAACCGTCGAGGTAAACGTGGTCGCCTCGCGCTTGAGCAGCTCGTTGGCCGGCATCAGGTCGATCATCGAACCGCCGCAGGCAATCCAAAAAACGTTCTCAATCTTGCCCTTGCGCTCGATAATTTCCTGAACCAGATCATGTGCGTTCATCCTGATGTTCCTCCTTGTGGGGCGGCTTTGAGCGACGACAGCTCGTACCTGCGGTCGTTCTATGTTGTCCTATTTATAGCACGCAAGCTGTCGCAGGTGAAGTCATTGCGGCAAATTTGTTCCATATTGTTCTATTCGTGGATGTTAGATGTCGAACACGTAGCGCGAGCCCACGATCTTTTGGCGCCCGAGCAGCAGGGGGCGCTCGTCTGCATCGGTAAAATACGCCTCCATATAAAAGAGCGGCTCGCCGACCGGCACCTCCAGCAGCGGGGCCACCTGGGCATCGGCAAGCGCGATCTCCACGGTACAGGGGTCGGACTTGAGCGGCGCGCGGCCCGAGTGGTCGGCAACGAGCGCAAAGATCGAGTTATCGGTGAGGTCCTCGGCGGCCAGCGTCTGCAGGTAGGGATGGTCGGCGAGCACAAAGGCGTTGTTCTCGAGCATGACGGGGATGCCGTCGGCCGTGCGCACGCGCTCGACCACGATGAGCTCGCAGCCGGGCTCCACGCCAAAAAACGCCGCGTCCTCGCGCGTCGCCGCAACCACCGTGCGCGACACCAGGCGCGCTCCGGCCACCATGTCGTTGGCGGCGCAACCCTCGGAAAAGCTCTGAACGTCGCCCTTCTGGCGAATCTTGCGCTTGAGCTTGGGAGCGCACACAAAGGTGCCCCTCCCCTGCTGGCGGTTGAGATAGCCCGCACGCGACAGCTCCTCGATGGCGCGGCGCACGGTGACGCGACCCACGCCGTAGGACTTCGCGAGCTCCATCTCGGAAGGAATGCACGAGCCGGCTGTGTACACGCCGCGCGCGATCTCGCCCTTTAGGTCGTCCATAACCTGCTGGTACAGAGGCACGGCGGAAACCTCGGCGCGCTCAGAACGTTCGGTCTTGTTATCGGTTGCCATCGTTACGCTCCATCCCGCGCATGCTCGGACTCAAACTCTTCAATCGCCGCCATAAACTGCTCGCCAAAGGCGTCGGCCTTTTTCTCGCCAATGCCGTTGACCTGGATCAGCTCGTCGCGTGTCTGCGGGCGCAGGCGGCACAGGCCGCGCAGGGCCTTGTCGGAAAAGACCATGTACGGCGCCATCTCCAGCTCGGTCGAAATCTCCTTGCGGAGGGCACGCAGGCGCTCGAACAGCTCGGCGTCGTCGCCCACGCGCGGGCGCTGATCCAGCTCGGCCTCCTCGCGCAGCAGATCCACCGCACGGCGGGCGCGGGCCGAGGCCTTGCGCTTGGACGCGCGACGCTTAACGGTAAAGGCAAACGCCTCATCCTCGACCTCGGTGGCACGCGGGCCCAGCCCCACGACCGGGTACTGCCCCTGCGAGGTGGCCAAATAACCGCGGCCGCACAGTTGGCCGATGATGTCCTTGATGCGCCCGACCGATTCGCTCGACAGCTCACCGTAGCCGCGGTCCTCGTCCAGATGCATCTGGCGAATGCGCTCGGTATTGCCGCCGTGAAGCACATCGGTGATCAGCGACTTGCCAAAGCGCATGGGACGCGTGGCCACATAGCGCACAGCGGCGCGGGCCATATCGGTGACATCCTCGACCTCGAACTGCGTGAGACAGTTGCTGCAGTTGCCGCAGCCCTCGGCGTCGTCTGCCGTGCCGCCCGCGGCGGCTGCCGCATGCTCGGCCGCGGCCTCGTCGCCAAAGTAGCGCAGCATGTATTCGCGCAGGCAGCCGGTGGTATTGCAGTAGCCCTCCATCTGGCTGAGCAGACGATATCGATTCTGGAGCGCCCACGCGCGCTGCTCGTCGTCGAGCGCCTCATCGGCAGCATCGCCGCGATCGATCAGAAAGCGGCGCATGCGAAAATCGTTGCCGTTCCACAGCAAGTGGCAGCTGGCCGGGTCGCCGTCGCGACCGGCGCGGCCCGCCTCCTGGTAGTAGGCCTCGATGCTCTCGGGCACGTTGTTGTGGATCACGTAGCGCACGTTGGGCTTATCGATGCCCATGCCAAAGGCGTTGGTGGCAACCATCACCTGAATATCGTCGTCGATAAAGGCGCGCTGGCTTTGGCGGCGGGCCTCGTTGCCCATGCCGGCATGGTAGCGGCCAACGCGAATGCCGCTGGGGCCCAGCGCCTCGGCAAGCTCGCCTGCCAGCGCATCGACCGTCTTGCGGGTCGAGCAATACACGATGCCGCTCTCGCCCGAATGCGCGATCACATAGTCGCGCACCCACGCGGCCTTGGCCTTGTCGCCCATCTCCTCGCAGCCAAAGTAGAGGTTCTTGCGATCGAAGCCCGTCACCACCGTCGCGGGGTTTTGCAGGCCGAGCATCTGCTGAATGTCCGCGCGCACACGCTCGGTCGCCGTAGCGGTAAAGGCCGCCACGATGGGGCGCTGCGGCAGGGAATCGATGAACTCGCGAATCTGCAGGTAGGCGGGGCGGAAATCCTGGCCCCATTGGCTCACGCAGTGGGCCTCGTCAATGGCCACGAGTGGCACGCCAATGCCGCCGCCTGCCGCAGCCTCCTGCGCAAAGGCCAAAAAGCGCGGCTCGAGCAGGCGCTCGGGCGCCACGTACATAAGCTGGTAGCGGCCCTCGCGCGCCCGCTTGAGCACGGTGTTTTGCTGGGCCGGAGTAAGGCTGGAGTTGAGATAGCTGGGTCGCGCACCCGCCGCGAGCAACGCACGGGTCTGGTCCTCCATAAGCGACAGCAGCGGACTCACCACAAAGGTGATGCCGGGCAGCATGAGCGCGGGCACCTGGTAGCAAATGGACTTGCCGGCGCCCGTGGGCATAACACCCAGCGCATCGCGACCGGCAAGGATCGCATCGACCATGCGGTCCTGTCCCGGGCGAAACGAGGTGTAGCCAAAATAGGCGCCGAGCGTGTCGAGCGCCATCTGCTGCATGTTATCGGTCATGGTTTCCTAACGTCCAAGTCATCTGCCGCCGATTATACGCCGCCACGCGGACCAGCGTTGCACGGCTGCCGGCCACGGACAATGTGGTCCAAAGGGAACGAGCGTGGATTTTCGGACACTTTCCGGATGAACGTGGATAATCTCCCACTTTAAGCCCGTCACCAAGCAAAAAACGGGAGATTATCCACGCTCATTCTGCGAGTAGTCGTTGAGAACGCTCTTGACAAGCGCGGAAATGTCGCTGGTTGAGCATAAGTCAGCGAAAACGCCCCTAAGCGAGCAAGGTGACGTGAAAGAGGAGGGAAGCGTACTTCGGTACGCGACCGACGATTGAACGTCAGATTGCCGCTTAGGGGCGTTTGCAGCGTCGACCGGTCCGCCGTTCGTTAGAACGGCGGAACCAACCCTACAGGACCATGACGTAGCGACTGCCCACGTAGTACTGTTTGCCGAGCAAGACCGGCTCGCCATTGGGACCGATAAAGCCGGCGCGCAGGTTGAGCAGCGGATCGTGCGGAGCGATGCCCAGCTCGGCCGCCTGCTCAGCGCTGGCGCGAACGGCCTCGACCGTACGGTAGCCAGCCGAGACAATCGGGGTTCCGCCAACACGCCCGACCTCGGCAAAAATCGACTTGTCCTCAAGGTCGGCTGTCAACAGTTCACGGTAGGCGTCAAACGGCACAAAGACGTTCTCCTCAAAGATGGGCTCGCCGTCGGCCGTGCGCACGCGCTTGATATGCAGCAGCAGCGCGCCCTTCTGCAGGCCAAAGAACTCCATCTCGTTTTGGCGCGCCGGAACAATCTGGCGATCGACCACATGTGCACCGGCCTTCATGCCATTGTCGGCACACAGCGCGGTAAACGTCTGCAGCGTCGAGGCGTGGAACTGACGGTTGATGTGCGGCGTGGAAACAAAGGTGCCACGGCCCTGCTGCTTAACCAGGTAGCCATCGGAGCACAGCTCCTCGACGGCGCGGCGCACCGTAATGCGGCTCACCTCGTACTGCTCAGCAAGCTCAAGCTCGGACGGGATGCGCTCCTTAGGTGCATAAACACCTTTCTCGATCGCATCCTTGATTTCGTCGTAAATCTGTTGGTAAAGCGGTGCATTTTTGGGCGGAAGCATATCTGATCACTCTTATCAAAATATCGAAATAACTAATACGTATATAACGTCTTTTTATATGTTACCTTAGTTTGATAAAACGATACACCGCATACAGCAAATCTTTACTTGCCGTCGTCCTGCTGCAGGCTGTCCTGCTCGCTGAGGCGCGCCTGCCTGCTGGCCATGCGTGCGGGCTTGTCGGGATCGGGAACGGCCGTGGGCATGGGCTCGTCGACATGACCGCCCCACCAGCCGCCCACAAAGTTGAGCGTGTGGAACACATTGATCACGGCGCCGGGGTCAACATCGCACACCAGCTTGATAATGTCCTGGCTCTCGTAGGTCGAGACAACGGTGTGCAGCAAGTACATCTTCTCGCGGCTATATCCGCCGATGACCTCGGCGCAGCTAATGCCATGCTGAAAATGGTCAACATAGGCGGTCATGACCTCGTCTGCCTTGCGCGTCGTGATCTGCAGCGTCACACGGTCGTAGCGGCGGTAGAAGCTGTCGATGGTCTTGGTCGAAATAAACTGGAACACGATGGAGTACGCCGCGTTATCCCAGCCAAACATAAAGCCAAAGATCGCCAGGATAAAGCAGTTAAAACCAAAGATGACGCCCCAGATGGTCTTGCCCGTGTGGTTGGAGACCCACAGCGCGATGAAGTCGGTGCCGCCGGTGGATGCGCCGGATTTAAGCGCGATGGCAGCGCCCAGGCCCGAGACCACACCGCCAAAAATGATGAGCATGATCTTGTCGCCCAAAAACGGCGCGAAGTGAAAGATATTGAGGAACAGCGACGAGAGCATGACCTGCATCATCGAGAAGATGACGAAGCGCTTGCTAATGCCGCTCCAGCATAGGAGCGCCACGGGGATATTGAGCGCGAGCATACCGAGCGAGATGTCGATGTGAACACCGCCCAGCGAGGTAACGCGATCGAGCAGGACCGCAACGCCGGTGAGGCCGCTCGGAAGCAGGTCGGCGGGCTGAATGAACGCCTGGATCAGGAATGTCTGGAGAACGGCGGAAATCGTGACCGCCACGGCAGTAATGGCGCGGCGGACGATGGTGAGGCGGCCGAGCACGAGCACTCGGTCCGTGAGCTGATCGATGGCGTTCGCCACGCAGGCTCCTTTCGAAGGCAGATGTAGTTGTGGGGTATGTCCGCGATTGTAGCATGGAGCGCGCGGGGGCGCTTCAATTCACCCTCTCTCGACAACCAAAGCGGGACCAGCAACCCCACGACCAAAGGCCCAAATTACAAGTGAGTAGACTTTACGCGACCTGCAGAGCACACCCAAAACCGCCACCCCTGTGACCTGCGGTTTTACTAGAGCAGATGCGCTTTGTGCTCGTCCTGCACCAAAAAGTCTACTCACTTAGTCCGAATCGAAGCCAAACGGATCCAAATAGATGACAAATTAAGCCAATCCGCAGCAAAAGACGCGTGAATCAGTGCTTCTCGCGGCGGATTGACACTACAAAGCGGCCAAAATGTCGGTCAGATTATCGATAACGGCATCGGCTCGCGATTGATCGAGGTTGACGCCCTCGTGCGGACGCAGCGCCAGGACGCGGGCGCCGGAGCGCTTGCCGGCCTCGATGCCCAAAGGCGAGTCCTCGATAACCAGGCACTCGGAAGGCTCAACCCCCAGTGCTTCCATGGCACGCAGGTAGATCTCGGGGTCGGGCTTAAACGCACTGCACTCGTGACCGCTGATGGTGTAGTCCAGCACGTCGGCGATACCGGCAATCTCCACCAGCTCGTCAATGAGCTCGCGATAGGACGAGCTCGCGATGGCACACTTCACGCCGCGCTTGTGCAGCTCACGCATCACCGGCTCCGTCTGCTCGTTGAGTAGCTCGGCATACGGAACGGGATGAGCGGGGCAATATCTTTTTTTATATTCCGTGAGCAATTCCTCGCGTAACGTGAGATTGCCAGGAACTAGAGCTTCCCAGATTGCCGGTTCATTAGACCCCGAAAGATCTGGAATTCTATCGTACGTAATGCCATGCTCCTCCATAAACGCCACGCGGCGGCGGTTGTAGAACCACTCGGTATCGACCAGCACGCCGTCCATGTCAAACAGCACTGCCTTGATCATACGCATCTCCTCCCACCTGCCAAAAAGGGACAGGTTTATTTTGGTAGGTTTTATCTGGGATTTGCGACGCGACAGACACGCCCTCCCCAGAACAAAAAAGGGGACGGGGCGCAAACCCCATCCCCTCTCAATCAACCGGTAAGGTCTACTTACTTGTGATTAGTAGGAAAGCTTCCACATGTAGCGACGCATGGTCAGCGGGTGCTGACGGGCCTCGGCGATCTGGTTGCCGTACTCGCGCATAACGGCGAGGTGCAGCAGCGGGTTGAAGTAGGTGACGACGCTCGCGGGCACGGCGTCGGCCAGGCCGTAGTCCTTGGAGTCGATCAGAGCGACCTTGGCGCCCATGCGCTCAAGGAAGGTGAGGGCGCGGGCGTCCATCGGACGGGTGGCGCCATCGGACATGAGGAAGACGTAGGGCTTACCCTCGGTGGAAACCTCGAACGGGCCGTGGAAGTACTCGCCGGTGTTGTAGGCGGCGGCGTCGATCCACTGCATCTCGGTGAACAGGAAGGCGGCGTTAGAATAAGCCATCTTCTCGGAGGCACCAGAAGCCATGAAGTAGATCATCTTGTCGTCCTTGAAGTCCTCGGCGAACTTCTTGGCGAGCTTCTTGCAGTGCTGAGCGGCGTTCTCGCAGAGCTCGAAGACGTTGGTGAGGCCGGTGATCATGTCCTCGTAGTGGTCATAGCCCTCGGTCTGCTGAAGGATCTCGAGAGCAAGAGCGATGGCATAGCCGGGCTTCTCGCACTTGGCAGCGTAGTTGGCGTGGAAGCCGTGAACGATAACGTGGTCGGCGTCGACGGTCAGAGCGGAGCCAGGCTTGTTGGTGAGGGAGACGACCGGGCAGTTGTGCTTCTTGGCGGTCTTGTTGGCCTCGACGGTCTCGGGCGTGGAGCCACCGAGGGAGCAGGTGATCACGAAGGTGTGCTCGTTGACCCAGGAGGGCGTGTCGTAGTTGAACTCGTTGGCGGTAAAGATCTGAACGTTCAGCTTGTCCGTGTTGTTGGCCAGGAAGTACTTGGCGGGGTAAAGGTCGGACATGGAGGCACCGCAGCCGACGAAGGCGACGCTGTGGATCTCGTGGTTGGACAGGACGTCAGCGACGATCTGCTTAGGGAGGTTAAGGTCGATCTCGTACATCTGACACATTCCTTTCGATTTTTGCGGCGCCACATTGCCGGGCGCTCGCAGGGTTACCGTGGTTTGGACCGAGTCGCCGGCCCGTTAAGGATGCGACAAAGGGACTGTCCCATTGTCGCATTTTAGGGATGGAAGCCTGCCTGGGGTATGGGATGCCAGGCAGGCCCCCCGGGGAAAGCGGTTAGACGCTTGGTCGCGACTAGGCCAGGATGCCGGCCGCGGAGAGGGCGATGCCGTCTACGATGGCGGTTACGAATTTATCCATCGTTCGCGTCGGGTGTTGCGCTACTCAGCAAACACTAGACAGACGTAATTGGATCCTTCGGGAATGACGGAGTCTGCTGGCTGTAAAGCTTAATCCCCATCCCAAGCAGCTCGCGCGTATCGTTGATTTCCGAATCGTCCAGGAAAACGCTTTGGTCAATCTGCTTCGAACCCTCTTTGTTAAAGGTCGCGCCGTACTGCACTTCAGTAATTGCACCAGTCGCACTGCAAACATCAACTAAGGCCCTAGTTGTACCGAATACCATCATGATGTTTTCTTTTAGCTCAAGAATCTTAGGCATCTTTGCAATGGTTTTCTCCGTTGTAAAGATATTGAGCCTGATCCCCGCAGGTTTTGCCAACTTTAATGCAGCAGACCTCATCTCGTCATTGGCCGCAGCGTCGTCAACGACAATAATTCGTTGTGCGCTGATTTGATTTACCCATGCTGCCAGAACCTGTCCATGAACCAAGCGGTAATCCAAACGAACAAGCTTAATCATAGGTCGTCCTCCTCATCTTCCTGTGCCTTCTGAGCCAAAAGGGCAGCTACATCCTGAATACCCGCCCTGCTCTGAGCAATTATTTCATCAAGCCGCGATTGCGGAAGCGGATCGCTCGACAATGCTATCTCGAGAATCAGAGGGAAGTTCATCCCAGCGATCACACTTACTGAAGCCCTCTTTGACAAGACAGATACCATTGAGTTATTTACGCTGCTGCCCATCATATCCGTCAAAATGTAAACCTTATCGGACGCATCAAAAGAATCGATTAAGGCAATTGTGCGCTCGTCAATTTGGTCCTTATCATCTCTTTTCAATGAAATGACATGGACACGTGATACATCTCCGATAATCATTTCAAGTGTATCGCGGGCTCCAGCGGCAAGCCCACCATGCGATGCAAGAATTATCTGATTCATCATTACCTCCTATCGGTTGTCTACATCATAGACGTTATATACGTGTATGTCCAGATAATATATTTCTTTCCGTTTGCCGGCTATTTGCTACCGTTCACGGCGAACAGACAAGCAAACTGGCATGGGGCACTTCCTTGGCTATAATTATATATAACGTCTGTGACGTTTAATACCATTTTATCTGAAAGGAGAACTGATGACCGGACGACGCATCGAACTTGCCACCATGAACCATCATTACATGTTTTATGACTTGGACGTTTTTTTTGAAAACGCATCCAAGCTGGGTTATCCGTGCGTTGAGCTGTGGACATCCCCGCAGCATTTTTTTATGGATTACCAGCAAAACGATCCAACGGAACGCGTTTTAGCATTAATGGATAAATTCGGTGTACGTGTTCACGGCATCTGCCCCGAACAATGCAACCCCAAGCCGCACAATATGGCCGCAAAGGATGAGTCAATTCAAAATCGCACCCTTGCATACTTTACCCGTGCGATCGATGTTGCAAAAACGCTTGGAGCAAGCCAGGTATTAGTTACCAGCGGTTGGGCATACTACGATGAACCGGTAGAACAAGCACGAGAGCGAAGTGCATCTATGCTCAAGAAAGTTGCACACTATGCAGAGTCGCAAGGCATAAATCTCGCCATTGAAGCACTTCGAGCACCGGAATCGCGAATTGCCAATACTGTTAAGGACCTCGAGTTGTTACTTGAGATGGTTGATGAAACGGCCCTTAAGGTATGCCTCGATATCGGTGCAATGGTCAGCGCCGGAGATACCATACAGGGATATTTCGATGCATTTGGCGCTAATTTGATTCATTCGCATTATGTTGACACAGGAGAACGTTCGCTTCATCTCGCACTCGGTGATGGCAATCGAAATATCGCGGAAGATATTATGACCTTTGAGCGCAACGGCTACACAGGAGTTCTAAGCGTTGAATGCACGGATTCAGAAACACTCACGAATCCAATGGCAGCAGACGCACGCTCGATGTCTGCCTATTTAGAGGCCTACCGCAGCATTGAGGGCATAGGGGCGGCTGGCACACGATAATTTGATGACAAGCAGCTTTGAAAATGGGCGTCAGCGTCAGCTGATGCCCATTTTCTTTGAAAAGACGTTGCCGTTCTAGCGGACCTCAAAGAGGCATGAAAGGAGGAGTTAACGTAACAGATGGAGACTAGCCAGAGCAGGTTTGTTACCGAAATGGTTGGAGCAACGCCCGATTCGAAGCAAGTCAATCCGGCATCCAAGCGCCTGGAATACGGATGATAGTTCATGCAGACTTAACCCTATTTGCCGGCTTTGGATAGAGATCCGACCGTCTTCTCGATTTCAACCACCATCCGCACCCCTCCATCACCTCGAGCACGCCCCAGTCGCTGCAACGCAAGGCCCACAAAGATTAGTCAATCGCGTTCCGCAACGACCAGCGTACTCGCTTCAGCCCAAAAGCCTCCCATGCCTTAGTCCGTTACCCAATATTGGAATCCCTCGCCTCCGCATCGCTTGACAATCCAATGGCAACGAAAACAAGTATCGAACCGTTTAACGACAACTGGGATGTACTATAGGCCGTGGAGCAAGGGCTAAGAATTCGCTCAGACACCTCGTCGCACCCAAACGCCACACCTCAGCGACCGCTGACAGCAGTCTTCTAACATTTTAATAAGGCAAATGCCTCGACAATCTCGCGCAAACCAATCTACCCTATATTTGCTCGCGGACAGTTCTAAACACCCGCGCAGGAACAATCGCAGACACAAGGGGCAAACATGCCCGGAGCCCGCATGTACCCCCCCATATTCACATCTCTGCATCCACCTCTTCTAAAAAGGGCGAGCGATCCGGCAAACGGCCTGCATGGGCACCTCTTCCGAAAGGGTTTAACGGTTCCGGAAAAGGTCATCGACCCGCGGGAACGATGGGCAACCGGACACATATTCTGTCCGAATAGTTAAAACGGACTCGGAATTTAAACGGCTGAAAAAGGGGCATCGACCTGCGTCGATGCCCCCAATGCGGACACACATTTTGTCCTATAAGCCCGGTTCTCTTGACTAAAGCCTGGATGCCCATTAGTCGAAGACGATCAGCGCAGCGATGAGTATTAGGTTAATTTGTCATCACGCCATTGAAAACGACTTTCTACAAACAGTACCAACAAGGCATCAATCCAGAATCACTTTAGACGAAATTAGGGGCACCGACACGGTCGATGCCCCTAATTAAAACATATTAGTCTGATCCCTCTTAAAGCAAGGTCTAAGCGAGCACGCCCAAGAAGCTAGCGATAAGGCTCGCTGCGATACCACCGAGAAGGAGAACTGTCAGACTTGCCTTCTTTTTAAGAAGCCAGTAGAACAGCATGGTAATTGCCAGAGGAATCATTGCCGGGAAAATGCCGTCCAAGACATCCTGAAGCACTACGGCACCGTCCTGAAATTGCAGAGGAGTCGTAATCCCAACCATGGTGGCAATCATTGCGCCCACGGTCATCAAACCGACTACGCTCGCCATATACATGACACGCTCCATCATGCCGCCACCCTGTAGCTGCTTGACATAATCAGCGCCGAGCGTATATCCGAACTTTCCGCCGAACCAGGTAATGAGGGCTTTAGGAATACCTGAAATCAAAAGAGCCAAAATTGGACCGAGAATTGAACCCTGAGCGGCAAGAGACGCACCCAGACCAAAGGAAATAATTCGAAGGGTTCCCTCGAGCAACGAATCACCGATGCCCGAAAGCGGACCCATGAGCGAAACCTTTAAGCTGTTGATAACTTCAGGGTTAAAGTTCTTCGGATCGCGCGCATACTCTTCCTCCATGGACGCAACAAGTCCAAGCACAAAGCTATTAAGCTGCTGCGTAATGTTATAAAGAGCGGTGTGGCGATGATAAGCGTCTTTCTTTCGCTGCAGAATCTCGGGATCCGATTCATCCGCATAGATTCGATCAAGAGTAGGGGCGATTGAATACAGGAAGCCCAGATTCATTTGGCCCTCGTAATTCCACGAAGCCTGAATCGCCCATGTTCGCCAAAAGAATTGCCAAAGTCGTTTATTCTCAGAAACGCTTTGCGGTTCAAGGCTTTTAAGCTCAGTAGTTTCGGATGCCTGAGCTCCAACAGTCTGCTCCACCATTTTAATGACCTCCTCGATACCTAGTCGTCGTCCTCAAGCGGATCGTAATCATCTGCCGACTGCGCCGCGAGCTGGCTTCCGCCATCATGAAACTTAATGTCTGAGAGAATAAGTGCAAGCAGAACTGCGAAGATAGCAACTGCAGTCACGTTAATGCTGAGGAAAGAGGCAGCAAAGAATCCAACGAAGAAGAACAGGGCCATCTTCTTCGTGAGCATAATGTTAAGCAGCAGAGCCATACCGAGCGCCGTAAGAACATTTCCAGCAAGGCCAAGGCCACTAGTCACCCAATCGGGAATCATGCCCACAATAGCCTGCACGAGATCAGTTCCCGCATAGATCGCCAAGAAAATGGGAACGAAATACATCAGCGCATACAGGACATTTCCCCAAATAATGTGCAGATGAAGTGCCTGCTTGAACTTTCCCTGGTCAATGAGAACGTCCGTTTTATGGGAAAACGCCGCGAGCACCATACGTACCGCAAGACCAATTGCCTGACCAAAGGCAGCTACGGGAACCGCAATAGTCAATGCAGCCTCTGGGCCAGCGCCCGTCAGAATGCAAAACGCCGTAGCAACAATTGATCCCATATTCATATCGGGAATCATTGCAGCACCGACATTAATCAGGCCAATGCTCATCAGTTCCAGCGTTGCGCCAGCCGCCAAGGCGGTAGGAATATCTCCCAATACGATACCGACCATAG
Source organism: Collinsella sp. AF33-16 (assembly GCF_003475325.1). Lineage (GTDB taxonomy): Bacteria > Actinomycetota > Coriobacteriia > Coriobacteriales > Coriobacteriaceae > Collinsella. The sequence continues at coordinate 23,070 of NZ_QRQC01000020.1, forward strand.
TCGCGCCAATAAGAGGTCGTTCAAGGCTCAATCGACCCAACATGCGTGAGTCCATGATACAAATGACGCCCACGAGGCCAACGGCTACTGCTGCATAAAGCTGATTCATTACCGTCTCCTTTCCAACTATTCCTAATCACAACATCCTACGTTGCGAAGGACAGCATACAAGTCCGGATCTTGTACCCGTCTGATATAAGTCATCATATACGTCTTATATGTTGTATACACTAATTATCCAATTAACCCGGACAAACGGTAGATTTTTAGAGGCGAACGGTCAATAGGTGGCTAATTAGTAAAACTTATAGAACTAAACTAATTATGAGTTGACTAATATCTAGATGCGCTATATTGCTCAACTCAATCTTGGTGAAAGGAAAAAGGTACGTGCCCTTCACCGGCTCATTACCAGCAGTTTTATGGATATATAAGATACATGCTTGATTGATTAGGCATAAAAGTAGGATACAGGTTAGCCGTATGAGCATTTCGGTCAAGAAGAAACTGGCCCAATACGAGCGCTTGGCGGGCATGCTGCGCGACCGCATCGCCACCGGCACCTACGCACGCGGAGACAAGCTACCATCCGAGATGGAGCTCATGGACGAATCGGGGCTGTCGCGCAGCACCGTGCGCCATGCCCTTAAGGTGCTCGTTGATGAGGGTCTGGTTCGAACCGAGCGCGGGCGCGGCGCCTTTGTGGCCGACACGCCGGCGCTCCACGAGAACAACCTGGTGTTTTCGAGCTATACGGCGCAGGTCCAGGGTCAGGGCATGAAGCCCACCACGCGCACGGTGGACTCGGGCTTTACCAAGGCGGGCGGCAGCATAGCTAAGTTCTTTGATGCCGCCGTGGGCAGCAAGCTCGTCAAACTTGTCCGCCTGCGTTATCTGGACGATGCGCCGCTGTGCCTGGAGACCACCTATCTACCACCGAGCTTTGGGGCACTCATCGATCGCGATATCAACGGTTCGCTCTACGCCACGCTGCGCCAAGAATTCCATCGCGCGCCGGCGCAGGGGCACAAGACCTTTGAGGTGTGCTATGCCTCGCAAAACGAGGCGTTTTTGCTCAACGTTGAGCGCGGGCAGGCGCTGATCCTGATCACCGATTACGTCTACGACACCGACGGCCGCCCGCTCCATGTCTCCAAGCGCATCCAACGCACCGACCGCGCCAAATACACCGAGCCCATCGGCTAACCTGCCAAAATAAACCTGTCCCTAAATGGTAGGTTTGGGGAGGTCGGGGAACCAGGTTGGCTTAGGTTGGTTAGGGACGCGCTCGGCTAGGACCAACTCCATCCAACACATGTCGTACCAGCGGCCGAACTTTTGGGCGCAGCGGTCAAAGGCGCCCACCAGGCGGTAGCCCATATGGGCATGGAAATCCTGACTGTTGTGCGTCAGATACTCATCGTCCTTGTCGTGCGGCACGGCGATGAGGGCGCACATGTTGGTGATGCCCATCGCGATCAGACATTGCTTGAGCGCATCGTGCAGCTTGCGGCCCAGCCCGCCGTGGCGCACATCGCGTGCCAGGTAGATCGACGTCTCGACCGACCAGTCGTAGGCCTCGCGGCTGTTAAGCGCGCTCACATAGGCATAGCCTACCGGACGCCCGCCCAGCTCCATCACCAGATACGGATAGCGCTTGAGCGTGCGTTCGATGCGCCCGGCGAACTCCTCAACGCTCGGCACCTCGTATTCGCAGGTAATCGCCGTCTGGCGCACATACGGCTCATAGATGGCAAGCAACGCCGGCGCATCATCGGGCGTCGCCAGGCGAATCGTCGGCTCGGACATCTCGGTCATACAACTCTTCTCCCCAAAAGCAAAGGCCGCCCTGCGCCAAACCCAGCGCAAGGCGGCCCCTCGTCATTACATCAGGCTACAGGACAGCCGCCAGCGCGTCGATGTCCTCCTGCGTCGTGGCCCAGCTGGTGCAAAAGCGCACCACCGTGTGGGTCTCATCGTACTTTTCCCAGTACTCGATCGAGGCATGCTCGCGAATGCGGGCCATATCCTCGTTGGGCAGAATCACGAACTGCTGGTTCGTGGGCGTCTCCAAGAAGAACTGGTAGCCGCGCTCGTGCAGCACACGACGCAGCGCCTGAGCGGTCTCAATCGCCTGGCGACCAATCTCAAAATACAGGCCATCGGTAAAAAGAGCCTCGAACTGCACACCCGTCAGGCGGCCCTTGGCGAGCAGTGCGCCATGCTGCTTAATGCGCGGAATGGGATGTGCCGGGGCGTGCATGCCGCAAAACACCACGGCCTCGCCGCAAAGCGCGCCGCACTTGGTGCCGCCAATGTAGAACACGTCACACAGCTGCGCCAGCTCGGGCAGGGTAATGTCGCACTCATCGGCCGCCAGCGCATAGGCCAGGCGGGCGCCATCCACAAACAGCGGAATCTCGCGCTTCTGGCACACCGCATGAATCGCCGCGAGCTCGGCCTTGGAGTACAGCGTGCCGTACTCGGTCGATAGGCTCACGTACACGGCACCCGGAAACACCGTGTGTTCGTAGCTCTCGTTTTCGTAGAACACCTGGATATAGTTCTCGAGGTCCTCGGCGTGCATCTTGCCCTCGTAGCCGGGGATGGTGAGCACCTTGTGGCCGCCAAACTCGATGGCACCCGCCTCGTGACAGGCGACGTGGCCAGTCTCGGCAGCAACGACGCCCTCGTAGGGCGCGAGCAGCATGTCGATCACCGTCGCGTTGGCCTGCGTGCCGCCTACCAGGAAAAATACGTCGGCATCGGGCGCCTGGCAGGCCTCACGGATAAGCTGCTTGGCACGCTCGGTGTGTGCATCGGTGCCGTAGCCGGGCTGCGGCTCCATATTAGTGTCGACGAGCGCCTGCAGCACTGCCGGATGTGCGCCGTGGGAATAGTCATTGTTAAACGCGAGCATGGTAATCCTCTCTAGCCGGGCACGGGCCCGATGATTCAGATGGGGCTATTGTACGCCGCTCGGATAAGCAATGCGCGCTGCAAGGCACTCGAGCGCCAGCACCAGGGCAAAGCCGCAGCTCACGTCACTCAAAAAGTGCGCGCCGATCACGATGCGACCAAAGGCTACGAGCGCCGCAACCGCAGCGGCGACCCAAAAGACCACGCGGCGGCGCGGCGGCTTTTCCTTAAAGGCCGCCGCGGGAAGCCCGGCGAGCATAAGGCCGATCGCCGCGTGTGCCGTATGTCCGCTCGCAAACGACTTAAAGCCGTCCTTGATCACGCCAGCGGCGATATAGGCCCATTTGTCGGGGTTGCCGATCACCCACCACGGCTGAAAATCGAGTCCCTGCGTCACCTCGATCACGCGCATGCGCGGGCGCGACCACAGCGGCTTGATGATCACGTTGAGGATGATAGCCTGGGCGACCCACACGGCAAGCACCATCAACGCCCAGCGCGTGAGCTCTTTGGGCTCGGTCGTGCGCGTGAGGCGATAGACGATAAGATTGGCGGCGATGACCAGCACAAACGTCAGCACCAACTGAGCTGCGACGAGTTTGCCGCCGACCCGCAGGGACGAGATGACTTCATAGCCGGCCAGGCCGACGTTAACGAGGATACCGAGCACGGCGAGCCATTTGCTCCCCCTGGAGTCGGGACGCACCGCGCGCACGAGCATAACGCCCGCGATGCTCGCCGTCAGCTCGAACGGCAGCTCGCCGGCGGCCTCGATAAAGCGACCGTACATGCTGCCGATGTTGAACAGCGCGCTCGAGATCTGATAATCAAAGAAGCTGCCCACGCCCAGACAAAGGCACAGGACAACCGCAATGGCAGCGGCGTCTTTCTTGTAGATGTACCCGAACATAGCTTCCTTTCGATGGGGCGAGGTTTTCAACCTGCGACGTGGCGGAGCAAAGATACCTTTGTCCCGCCACGCCGCTTACCTGTTATTCATCATCACTGGCGCCCAGCTGCTGCAGCAGCATGAGTGCGGCCGCCACGGGGCCGGCGCCGTCGTTGGCGTCGAGGCCGCGGCCCAGGCCGCTGCCCGCACCGGCGCCCGCCTTGTAGGGCACCGACAGCTTGCGGCTCTTGGGGAAGTTCACCGCGCCATAGCGGGTCTTAAGCTCAAAGGCCACCTTCTTGGGCACGTCGACGCCCAAAAACGTGATGCGACCGCCGCTGAGCGTGACGCTCTCGAGCCCCAGGCGCTCGCCGCGAATGCGGATGCGCGCGCGATTGAACAGGTTGAGTCCCGCCAGCGGCAGCTCGCCATGCGCGGCCTCGGTCTCTTCCTGCACCTCATCGATGCTCTCCAGGTCCTCGGCCGCCGCGAGCTTACGGTACACGAGCACGCGCTGATCCACCGCCGGTAGGTACTCCTCGGACAAGAAGTAATCGGCCGGCAGGTTAATGCCCACGCTCGCCGCCTCGACGCCGGCATCGTCATCGCCGCGCGCCTCGGCCACTGCCTGGCCCAGCATCTGCGTAAACAGGTCAAAGCCCACACTCGACAGGTTACCGTGCTGCTCGGCGCCCATAAGCGAGCCGGCGCCGCGGATCTCCAGGTCGCGCATGGCGATGCGCATGCCGCTGCCCAGGTCCTGGAACTCGGAAAGTGCGGTCAGGCGCGCCGTGGCCTCCTCGGTGAGCGGCAGCTCGCCCGGGAACATAAAGTACGCGTAGGCCTGCGTGGCAGAGCGACCCACGCGGCCCTTGAGCTGGTAGAGCTGTGCCAGGCCCAGGCGCTGCGAATCCTCGATGATGAGCGTGTTGGCGCACGCGTTATCGATGCCGCTCTCCACGATGGTCGTGGCGATGAGCACGTCGATCTTTTTGGTCGCGAACTCGATCATCACGTCCTCGACCTCGCGCGGGCTCATCTTGCCGTGCGCCACGCCCACGCGTGCCTCGGGCGCGGCCTCGTGCACGCGTGCCACGGCGTCGTCGATGGTCTTGACGCGGTTGGACACGTAGTACACCTGGCCGCCGCGACCCACCTCCAGGCGAATCGCCGCGCTCACCACATCGGGGTCGTACTCCCCCACGTGCACGATCACGGGACGACGCCCGGTCGGCGGTGTGGTGATCAGGCTCATGTCGCGCACGCCGCTCGTGGCCATCTGCATGGTTCGCGGAATAGGCGTGGCCGATAGCGTGAGCACGTCAATCTGCTCGCGCAGGTTCTTGAGCTGCTCCTTGTGCTGCACGCCAAAGCGCTGCTCCTCGTCGATGATCACCAGGCCCAGGTTCTTGGGGTTCACATCGGCCGAAAGCAGACGATGCGTGCCGATGAGCACGTCGATCGTGCCCTCGGCAAACGCCTTGAGCGCGCGCTTTTGCTGCGCCGGCGTGCGGAAGCGGCTGAGCACCTCGACCTCAAGGCCAAACGGGGCAAAGCGCTCAAAGAACGTCTCGTAGTGCTGCTGGGCCAGAATGGTCGTGGGGCAGAGCACCATGACCTGACGGCCGGAGTCCACACACTTAAACGCCGCACGCAGGGCGACCTCGGTCTTGCCGAAACCCACGTCGCCGCACAGCAGGCGGTCCATGGGCTTGGGCGCCTCCATGTCGGCCTTGATGTCGGCGATAGCCTCCAGCTGGTCGCGCGTCTCGTCGTAGGGGAAGCTCTGCTCCATCTCGATCTGCTCGGGCGTGTCGGGCGGGCAAGCGATACCGGTAATCGAAGAGCGGCGCGTATACAGATCGACCAGGTCAAACGCCAGCTTTTTGGCGTTCTTGCGCGCCTTGTTGGTGGCGCGCGTCCAGTCGGCGGTGTTGAGCCTGGTCAGGCGCGGCTTGTCGCCGTCGGGGCCAACATAGCGTGTGATGCGGTCAACCTGCTCGAGCGGCACGTAGAGCTTGTCGCCGTCGGCATATTCCAGCAAAAAGTAGTCGCGCTCCTTGCCGCCCACTTCCTGGCGCGCGATCTCGCTAAAGAGCGCGATGCCATGCGTTGCGTGCACCACGTAGTCGCCCGGCTTAAACGGAAACGTGATCTGCGTAATGTCCACCTTGCGGCGGCTGCGCGCGCGGTTGGCGTCCATGCGGGCGTTGAGGTCGGCGATCGAGAACACGGCCAGGTTGGCATCGGGCACCACCACGCCCTGCGGCAAGGCGGCATCGACAAAGGTCACGCGTCCGCGCGAGATGGTGGGCACGGTGGCGCCGGCGGCAGCCTGGGCGGCACCTGCCTCGAGCGAGCGGGCGTTGAGCGCGTCGGCCTTGCGTTCGCGAATTGCAGCATGAGCATCCTGGCGGACAGCACGATCGGCAGAATCCGCCGCTGCCACGCGCACACGGTCGCCAATAGCGCCCGCGTTTTCGGGCGCGGCCGTCAGCGACTCCTCAAAAGTAATACCCTCATCGCCAAAGGTGAGCTCCATCGACTCGCGCGCACCGCGGTCGGGGATGGCAAATACGCAGGCATAGCGCTTGCCCACGACCTCCTGGATGCGCGTCATAAAGCGATTGTCCGAGCCTGCGATGGCCGGCTGCTCAATCTTGAGCTCTGCCGTCACCGCACCGCCGGCACGAATCAAGCTCACGTAGTTAAGGCGCTGCTGGGCACCAAAGTCGAGTTGCTGGGCACGCACGTACAGGCCGTCCAGACGGTCGACCCCCGCCTCGCCGGCACGTGCCTCGATATCCTCGTAGGCACGCAGGCAATCGTCGAACAGCGAGCGCGGCTCGGACAGCACCACGAGCGCCTTGCCGCTCACGTGCGCCAGCGGGCTCACGGTCTGGCCGTACATCACCGGCAAAAAGCGATCGAGCTCGGGCGTGACGATGCGCGCATCCACCATCTCGAGCAGCGCCGCCAGTTTGCTGTCGTCCTGGCTGGCACGATAGAGCGCCACATGCATGTTGTGGACGGCGTCGTCGGTGAGTGCGAGCTCGCGACAGGGGAAAATCTCGATGCTGTCCTCGTTGCCGATGGTCTGGCCCGTGGAACCCACCATGCGGCGGATGCGGTCGATCTCGTCGCCGAAAAATTCAATGCGCACGGGCGCCTTTTCCTGCGCGGGAAACACCTCGACGGTGTCGCCGTGCACACGGAACAGGCCGGGCGCGTCGGCGGCGCCGGCATTGGTGTAGCCCATGCCCACCAGACACTGCGGCACCTCGTCAAAGGGAATCTCCTCGCCCACCGCAAAAGTAGTGGACTCCCAGTAGCGACTCTCGACCGGCGGCACGCAGCGCAGCAGTGCGCGGGCCGAGGCGACCATAATGCAGTTGTCGCCGCGCACGATGCGCCCGAGCGCCTCGCAGCGCTGCGCCACCACGACGTCGTCGGGCGCCTGCTCGCGCCACGGATAGTCCTTGCGCTCGGGGAAGCGGCACACGTGCGCCAGCCCCACATAGGCGGCAAGGCTGCGGGCGGCACGATCGGCCGCGTCCTCGCCGCTCACAATGTAGACCGTGGGGCGCGGACGGCGCGCAAACTGGGCGGCCGCCATGAGCGTACGGCCCGACTGCGACACGGCCAGCGTCACGTCCTCGCCGGCATCGAGTCCGGCCTCGACGGTCTGCAAGGCCTCGGCAGTGTAGAGCTGCGCGGCTATACGGTGAATGAGCATGCTGTTCCTCCGGCATCGCAACGCCAAAAGCCCGCCGGGGCAAGCTCGGCGGGTCGTACGTCAAATACATTGTCTGTCATGGTAGCGCATGGAGAGGACTCCAGCTCAAGCGTACGCCCAGCCCCGCAACAAAAACGCCAGACGGAGATGCGTTCTGCCCTACCCCGCTACGCGCACGCTGGGGCACAAATCTGCCAGCGGACACTCGTCACACTTGGGTTTGCGGGCGTCGCAGATCTCGCGACCAAAGGTGATCCACTGATGGTTGACCGACTCCCAATACTCGTGCGGCAAAATCTTAAGCAGATCCTGCTCGGTCTTGAGCGGTTCCTTGGCATGCGTCTTGGGACTCAGCATCAGGCGGTGCGCAATGCGGTTGACGTGCGTATCCACCGCGATGCCTTCCACGATGCCGTACCCCACGTTGAGCACGATGTTCGCCGTCTTGCGTCCCACGCCCGGCAGCTTCACGAGTTCCTTCATGTCGGCCGGCACCTCGCCGTCATAGTCGGTGACGATCATCTGCGCGGCCTCGACGGCATGCTTGGCTTTGCTCTTGTAGAAGCCGAGCGACTTGATGGTGTCCGCCACGTCAGCTACGCTCGCCCCGGCCATGGCCTCGGGCGTGGGCCACTGGGCAAACAGCCGCGGCGTCACTTTGTTGACCTGCGCATCGGTCGTTTGCGCCGAAAGCAGCACCGCGATCAGCAGGCGGAAGGGATTCTCGTGGTCCAAAAAGCACTCGACCGGGCCATAGCGACGGTTGAGGCGCTCACACACCTCGATGGCGCGCTCGCGCTTGGCGGCATTGGTCTCGCGTGGCATAGCGACTCCTCGGCTCAACGGCACAATAAACTTATGGGCACAATTGTCCCACGTCCGAGACGTTTACGCCTCCAAGAATGCGCCGGTCTGACGGCTCCACAGGTTCGCGTACTCGCCGCCCGCCTCGACGAGCTGCACATGCGTGCCGTCCTCGACGATCTCGCCATCCGCCAGTACCACGATGCGGTCGAGCGCCGCCACGGTGGACAGGCGATGCGCCACCACAATGGAGGTGCGGCCGCGCATCAGGTTCTCGAGAGCTTCCTGCACCAGCGCCTCGGACTCGCTGTCCAGGGCAGAGGTCGCCTCGTCGAGCACCAGAATCGGCGCGTCGGTGAGAATCGCGCGGGCGATGGCCACGCGCTGACGCTGGCCGCCCGAGAGCTTGACGCCGCGCTCGCCCACCATGGTGTCAAAGCCACGAGGCAAGCGGTCGATAAACTCCAGGGCGTTGGCCAGGCGCGCAGCCTCGCGAATCTGCTCATCAGTGGCGTTGGGACGACCGTAGGCAATGTTTTCTCGAATGGAGCGGTGGAACAGCAGCGCCTCCTGCGGCACGTAGGCAACCTGGCGGCGCAGGCTCTGCTGCGTGCAGTGCGAGACATCCTGACCGTCCACGAGCACGCGGCCGCCCTGAACATCGTCCAGACGCAGCAGCAGCTTGGTGAGCGTCGTCTTACCCGAGCCCGATTTGCCCACCAGGCCCACGCGCTGGCCCGCCGCCACATGAAGTGTCAGGTCATCGAACACGTTCTCGCCCGCCGCAGCGTCACGGTACGCAAAGCTCAGGTGCTCAAAATCAATCCCGCCCTCGGTCACTTTGAGCTCAGGGGCGTCCGGGTCGTCTGCCACCAAACGCGGCTCGTCCAGCACGCGCGTCATCTCGGCCGCATCGCCCAAAGCGCGGTTGATGCGCTGCATCATGGAACTCACGTAGTTCAGGCGCATGGTGAGGTTATAGGTGTAGGTAAAGATCATGACGAGCGAGCCGGCCGAGATGCCAAACCACGCATTGCCGCCCGCCACGAACACACTCACCACGGCCATGGTGATGACGATAAGGCCCGAGGTCGTAAAGTTTCGCTGCATCATGGCGTGCATCGAGACCGTCTCGGCGTCGCGCGCGGCGCGATCGGCGGTATCGAACAGGTCGCGCTCAAAGTCCTCGCGCCCGCAGGTCTTGACGGCCAGGATGTTCGTGACCGCGTCAGACAGGACACCCGAGAGCTTGTTTTGTGCAGCAGACGTCGCAGCCGAAAGTGGCATGATGCGTTTGTACATAAGCCAGACAAACGCAATGTAGACGACCATGATGGCAACCAGGATCACGGTAAATGCGGGCACCACCGGGGCGAGCGCCGCCACCGTGCAGATGACCGAGGTGATGGTGGGAATGAGCGAATACACCGTCACGTCCACCAGACCCGTATAGCCGCTCATAAAACGGCTTGTCTGGCTCACAAGCGATCCGCCAAAGCGGCTGGTATGGAATGTCATGGATTGGTTGGAGAGCGTGTCGAAGCACAGACGCGCCAGGTGATAGTTGCCCGCAATCTCGAGCTTGTAGACGGTGTAGTCCTGCAGCTTGGAGAGGATTTGACCCACCAGGTTAACGAGCACGAGCGCCAGGATATAGGGGCCGAAGACCTCAAACACCTGGTCACCCGCCACGGGACCGGCTTGAATGCGGTCGACAATGAGGGCCATCACATAGGTATTGGCAAACGTCAGCAAAAAGATGTAGCCCGCCGACGAGAGCACCGAGAGAAAGACAATCAGCGGCTGTGTGCGCGTGACACCCCAAAACCGCTGCAGCGTGCGGCGCACGGTGGAGCGGCTGAGCGGACTGGTGCTTCTCTGAGACATGGGCTTCCTTTCGCATCTGATAGGGCGAAACGCCATTGTTGCACATTGAAGCGCACTTCAGGCAAGCGCGATGCGAAAAGCGCCCGCGCCGTGCTTGCGCCGGCGCCCCGCCGTCAGATGCAGCTAGTCCTCGTCTTTTTGGTCTGCGGGCAGGTCTGCGGACTCCAAGCCCAAAATCGCGTCGGCCTCCCGCGCGTCTTCCAGCGCGTCGATGTCCTTGAGTTTGCGCTCCATGACGTTGGTGCGCGTGGTGATGATGCCCTCGACCGTTTTGCCCGCGGTCTCGATCTGCTGCTGGGCGCGGCGCAGCGCCGCCTGATAACGCGGCAGCTCGGCCTTGACGGCGGAGAGCACGCGCAGTACGTCGTCGGTACGTTTTTGCAGCCTAAACGTCTGGTAGCTCATCTGCAGGCTGTTGAGAATGGCGGCCATGGTGCTGGGGCCGGCAACGTTGACGTGATAGTCGCGGCCCAGGGTCTCGATAAGCCCGGGGCGACTGACGACCTCGGCATACAGGCCCTCAAACGGCACGAACATAATGCCAAAGTTGGTGGTCGCGGGTACGCTCAGGTACTTTTCGCAGATGTCCTTTGCCTCGCGCTTCACCATCATATCGAGCGCCTTGCGCGCAGCGGCAACGGCCTCCGCGTCGCCCGACTCTTGCGCGTCGAGCAGGTGCTCGTACGCGTCGCCCGGAAACTTGGAGTCAATCGGCAACAGCACGGGGTCGCCCTCGTCCACCGGCAGCTTGACGGCAAACTCAACGCGTTCCGAGGCGCCGGGCTTAGTGGCGACGTTTTCCAGATACTGGTCGGGCGTGAGGATGTCCGCCAGGATCGCGCCCAGCTGCACCTCGCCCAAAATGCCACGCGCTTTGACGTTGCCCAGCACGCGCTTAAGGTCGCCCACGCCGGTGGCGATAGACTGCATGTCGCCCAGGCCCTTGTACACGGCCTCGAGCTGGTCGCTCACCTGCTTAAACGATGCAGACAGGCGGTCGTTGAGCGTGCGGGAGAGTTTCTCGTCCACCGTTGCGCGCATCTGATCGAGCTGCACGCTGTTGTCCTTGCGGATGGCGCCCAGCTGGGCATCGACCGTCTCGCGCACCTTGTCCAGGCGATGCTCGATACCTTCGCGGTTGGCGCCAAGCTGTTGGGCCGTCTCGCGGCGCAGGTCATCCATACGGTCGCCGGCCTGCGAGAACTCGCGCGCAATGGTCAGGTAGCGCTGCTGCTCTACGGCGGCGTCGGTCGTCTGCTGCTGCGCGATGGCATTTGCCGTGCGGCGGGTTTCGGCCAACGCGACGTTCAGGGTGTCGAGCGTGCTGTTGGCCTGCTCGAGCGCTGCCAGCGTTTCCGCGCTACTGTCGCCACGCTTCCGCAGCTCGGCACGCAGGCTCTTGAGCTGGAGGGCGCAAGCCACAGCAACCCCCACCGCCACCAAGGCGATCACAACAAGCACAATATCAATAGCAGACATAAACTCCGCCCAACAAACCCAATCGAGCACCAATCAAAACCGCGATCAATCTTACCCCGCCACACACACGGATCACTCACTGCCTTGCAGACAAATTTCTCTTAGAGCCGCGGGCGCTAAAAACGCTAGCTCTCCCAGCCGGCGCGGATGGTTGTTATGACGTCACCTAGGCGCTGGCCCAGGGCCGCTAGATGTTGGAGCACCTCGTTGGGCGATGCGCCGTTGAGGATGCACGTGAGGGCATACGACGCCAGAAAGATGGCCGCAAGCCCCAGCGGGATGAGCACGATCATCGCCAAGATGCGCAGGCGCTGGCCCACGCGGCGACGACGCGCACGACGCTTGTCGAACGCGAGCTCCTGCGCATATGAATCTTGCTGTACGGAATAGGCCTCTGGTGCCGATTCACACCCGGGCACAGCTGCAGGTACAGCAGCGGGCACGACATTTTGCGCAAAGGGCTGGACTGCCGCCCCTTGCATTTGCATCTCCATGAGTCGTTGCTGCTGACGCAGCATGCGCTCAGCTTGTTGCTGCGGAGTCTCAAGAAACAGATCCATGCTGGCCTCCAAAATCGGAGCATTCGACGCTTACGACCAGCATCCCGCACCGCCATGACCGCGACAACGCAATCGCCGGCAATAGCCACATAGTTTCTTTTGCTCAAAAGCTGTCGAAAAGCTCAACAACTCCCCTACCAGCACTTTCTCTGAGCTTTTTTCGCCAACAATCTTTTGGCCTTCCATCCTTACGCCAACTGACCAAAATCTAACCAATAGCTTGACGAAAATTGTGGAGACCGGGACCCCACAAAAACGTGCCGCCCCAAAAAGGGGCGGCACACAACCTTTTTTATCAGTTTTTCTGTATCGAGCACGCGACGACCCAACGCCGGAGCGCAAGGCGGGGAAATACCTTTGCCTCGCGCGACTCTGCGAAGCCGTGAGCGAGAGGGAAAGGTATTTCCCCGCCCTGCGCTCCGCAGCAGCCAGCGCCAAGCGCTAGTAGTTCACCACCTGCTCCTCAAAGTACGCCTTGGGGTGGTTACACACCGGGCACACCTCAGGTGCCTCGGCACCAACGTGCAGATGTCCGCAGTTCAGGCACTTCCACACCTTTACGCCCTCGCGCTCAAACACCTCGCCCGACTCAATGCGCTCGACGAGCTTGTTGTAGCGCTCCTCGTGGGCCTTCTCGACGGCGGCGACGCCACGGAACTTCTCGGCGATCTCGGCAAAACCCTCCTCCTCGGCGGTCTTGGCAAACTCGTCATACATCGTGGTCCACTCGTAGTTCTCGCCCGCGGCGGCGTCGCGCAGGTTGTCCAGAGTGCCCGGAACGGCGCCGTCGTGCAGATATTTAAACCACAGTTTGGCGTGCTCGGACTCGTTACCCGCCGTCTCGGCAAAGATATTCGAGATCTGAACGTAACCGTCCTTTTTAGCCTTGGATGCATAGTAGCGATACTTGGTGTGCGCCTGGGACTCACCGGCAAAAGCGGTCTCAAGGTTCTTCTTGGTTTGGGAGCTCTCAAAATCCATAGGTGTACTTCCCTTCAATACATGCCGCCCATAGGCTTTGAGCGGCCTTATTTTATGGTACCCCCTGCCGAAAATCTAAACCTTACAATCCTGTTCTTCAGATTTGCACGGGCTAAATGCTCAGCCAGCGATCGCCCTCGGCTCGGCAAAAGCCCTCACGCTCCAGGTCAGCTAGAATACCCGCGATCAAGTCGCACTCGACCGGCCCGCGACCGGCTGCCGCTTCCATCTCGTTAACGCCCACCACGGTATCAGCAAGCGTAATCCCCGCCGGCTGGCCATCGCGCGCTGCCAGCAACATACGCACGATATGCGCGCGCTTTTGGCGACGTGAGCCCTCAAACTTTGATTGACGGCTATAGCCCGCCGAGCGCCTGGACGGATTGGGCAACGTCTTTTTTAGATATGCGCCGTAATCCAGCAACGCGTAATACCACGCGCGCGGCGTGTCGGCATCATCGAGCGGCACGGCAAAGGGAGCGATCTCGTCGGTCGCCGCACCGGGGGCCGCCGGACAGGCGGCTTGGATCAGCGGCACCAGCTCGCGATCGGGAACAGCCGGCATATCGGGAAAGAAGTGATGCAGAAAGACCGTGCGCACGTTGGTCTCCAGATACACGCCCGGAAGATCAAACGCAAACGACCGGATACCCTGCGCCGTTGCCGGGCCAATACCAGGAAGAGCGACCAAGTCACGTGTCTCGTGCGGAAACTCCCCGTCCCAGTCCTCTATAACGCGCTGGGCGGCCTTGTGGAGCGCCAGAGCGCGTCGGTTGTAGCCCATCCCCTGCCAAGCGTCCAAAACATCGGAAGGCGCGGCCTGGGCAAGCGCCTGCACAGTCGGAAAACGATCGAGCCACACCGGCATGCGCGCCTCCACGCGCGGCACCTGCGTTTGCTGCAGCATGACCTCAGAAAGCCAAATGATGTACGGATCGCGTGTGCGGCGCCACGGAAGGTCGCGATAACGCAGGACCCCTTCCGAACGAATCATCGAACGAAAGGGGTCCTGAATCATGGCTATGCTCCTTATGCGGCGCTATTCCTCCCGGCAAGCGCACGCGCAGGTGGCGTACTCGGGAAACGCTTCGCGGTCGGCGAACTTGGGATCGACGGCCGGGAACTGGCGGTGAGCGACGATGTCGCCGAGCGAAACGGAATCGAGGTAGTCGCGCATCAACGCCTGGGCTCCGGCCCACAGGGGATGATAGCAGCACGCGCCCATGCGCGCACAGTCGCCATCGGGTGCGGTGCAATCGTTCATAACCATAGGACCCTGAACGGCCTCGACGACCTGACGAATGGTGACGTCGTCCGGACTGACCTTGAGACGCATGCCACCGTGGACGCCACGCAGGCTCTCCACAATACCGGCCTGGACCAAGCCGTGTTGAATCGAACGGGCAAACGAATACGGGACATTGACCTCTTCGGCAGCGGTGCGAACAGAAAGCAAACACTCCGGATCCTCGGCAAGCATCGCCAGCATACGAAGGGCGTAATCAGTCTTCCTCGATATGTCCATTTTTCCCCTTTCAAGGAATACGAACAGCTCGAACGAGCTCCGGGGCCGAGCTTGTGTCGAGACGCTAAATGACCGCTAGGACATCCAAATGGTAAATCGGATATCCACTGAGTGCCGCGCTTGGAGCGAAATGCATCAGATGCGGCCTACAGTGCAATTTAGTATAACCTAACCCCCCTGTCTCGTTGAACAGGTGTTGCGCAACAAAGCTGTTGTTTAGACAGATATGCTTATTAGATTTTACTTGCGTTCCCGAAGGGGCGGGGATTCTGGGCGAAGATGCGCCAGGGCGATCGTTCTATCGAAACAAAGTGCATCAAACGCAAAAAGCCACGTCCGAAGACGTGGCTTTAATTGCGTTGGCGGGAAGTACGGGGCTCGAACCCGCGACCTCCGACGTGACAGGCCGGCGCTCTAACCAAACTGAGCTAACTCCCCAGGCAGGCGTTCGCGTTTGTTTCCGCTCGCGTGCGCTGCGGGGATTAGTATACACAGAAGTCTGTCCGGCGCGCAACAACTTTTTTGAAAAAATTTTTCGGTCCCTCCGGGAGGGTCTCCGGGGCTGGGGGCGGGGGTTAAGTTTGCTGCTCTACAGTCCTGCGCAAGACGGAAAG
>NZ_QRQC01000021.1 GCF_003475325.1 Collinsella sp. AF33-16
AGGCCGCTTATTAGCCCGTCCAAGAATTGGGGCGCAGTTCACACTTCGTGCGGCGGGGGTTCTTTCGTCCTGCGGAATGCGCTGGGAAGTTACCCCATGCGGCCAGCTGCGGGATCTTAGTCGCGTTGGAACAAGCAACCCAACATATATATCTGAATATGGATGGGAGGGGCGCTTTGTTTTTGGGTGCCCTTACAAGAAAACGTGACTTGGGGAAGGGATGGGCGCTTTGCTGGGATGGCGCTTTGGGATGGGGGCTTACTTAGCTGAAGAGGGGCTGTATGGCTGATAGGTAATCTTTGGCTACGTCGGCTTTGTCGGCTTGGAAGTTGTGCCAGGCCCACCATTGGACCATTCCTACGAAGCTTGAGGCTATGTGGTGTAGTAGGAAGCTTCGGTCCATGGTGGCGGCGGGGCCGTTTGGGTCGGTGGGGACGGTTCCGGCTGCTCGTGACATGATGGTCTTGCGTAAGCAGTCGGCGAAGACGCGTGAACCGGCGCCGGCTACGAGGGCTCGTACGCCCTGGCGGCGTTCCCAGAGGTTGTTGAGGATATGCTCGACTTGTACGAGCGGATCATCGAGCGGTGTGCCATCGTCGTCGAGGGCGTGGGTGCAGATGTCGCTCACGAGTTCGGACAGTAGGTCATCTTTGCTCTTGAAGAGGCCGTAGAACGTGGCCCGACCCACATGGGCGCGAGCGATGATGTCGCCGACGGTGATCTTGCCGTAGTCCTCTTCGCGCAGCAGCTCGGAGAACGCCGCGACGATGGCGGCGCGGCTTTTTGCCTTGCGGGCATCCATAGCTATGCATCCACGTGAACAAGCAGGCAACGGAGCGTGCCAGAGCAGCCCTCGTAGGGGCGCTTGCCAGCGCCGTAGCCGACGGCCTCGATGCGGTAGCGGGCTGGCAGGTGCTCGGACGTGCGCAGTGCGGCGACGATGGCGGCACCCGTGGGCGTCACGAGCTCGCCGGCGACCGGTGCGGGCGTGAGGGCGATATTGCCCGCCTGGCACAGGTTGACGACAGCGGGGACGGGAATGGGCATGAGACCGTGGGCACAGCGGATGGTACCGTGACCCTCGGAGAG
This sequence comes from Collinsella sp. AF33-16, assembly GCF_003475325.1. Lineage (GTDB taxonomy): Bacteria > Actinomycetota > Coriobacteriia > Coriobacteriales > Coriobacteriaceae > Collinsella. Next base: position 1,090 of record NZ_QRQC01000021.1, read on the forward strand.
CGACTCGACCACGATGTCCTCAATACCAAGGTCATCGAGGCAGATGGCGACAGAGCAGACGTCGACGATGGAGTCGACGGCGCCCACCTCGTGGAACATGACGGTCTTGGGCGTTTTGCCGTGGGCCTTGGCCTCGGCGGCGGCGAGCGCGGTAAAGATGGCGAGCGCGCGACGCTTGGCGCCATCGCTTAGCTGCGAGTCATCGATGATGGCGGTGACATCCGCCAAAGAACGGTGGTGATGGTGGTGGGCGTGATGGTGACCCTCGTGGCCATGACCGTGGGCCTCATGGTCATGCTCGTGGCAGTGCTCGTGTTCGTGCTCGCCATGATCATGATGGTAGTGCTCATGCTCATGTGTGTGCTCGGTGCCCGCTTCGTTGCCGTAGAGCCAGACCATGTCGTGGTCGTGGTTCTCGAGCTCCTCAGCCAGCTGAACATCAAAGTCGCAGGCGTCGATGCCATGCTTGTTTACGCGTGTAACGGCAATCTCAAAGCCGCCGACCGGCAGCGTGGCGAGCTGGTCGCGCAGATGCTCCTCGCTGGCACCCAGGTCGAGCAGGGCCGCGACGGTCATGTCGCCGCTGATGCCCGAGGTGCCGTCGATGATAAGCGTGTGCTGATGGTTGGACATGAAATGCTCCTTAGCGGGCGCAGGACGTGCCGGCGCTCAGATGATTGATAAGACTTGCCTGATAGGCGGCGCCAAAGCCGTTGTCGATATTGACGACCGAAACGCCGCTGGCGCAGGAGTTGAGCATGGCGAGCAGTGCGGCCATGCCGCCAAAGTTCGCGCCATAGCCCACGCTGGTGGGGACGGCGATGACCGGACAGCTCACAAGGCCTCCGATGACGCTCGCCAGGGCGCCCTCCATGCCGGCGATGGCGATGACCACCTGCGCCTGGGCAAGTTCCTCGGCATGAGCGAGCAGGCGGTGCAAGCCGGCGACACCCACGTCGTAGAGGCGATCGACCTCGTTGCCGTAGAACTCGGCCGTCAGTGCCGCCTCTTCGGCGACGGGCAGGTCGCTCGTGCCGGCGCAGGCGACGACGATGCGTCCGTTGCCGTTGGGGGAGGGCTTGCCACCCACGAGGGCGAGCTGGGCGTCCGGGACATATCCCAGGTCGATGCCGTTGCCGAGGAGCTCCGAGGTGCGGGCTGCCTTTTCGTCGTCCAGGCGCGTGACCAGGATGCGCTCCTGGCCGGCATCGAGTAATGCTTTGATAATGGCGGCAATTTGCTCGGCGGTTTTACCGGCGCCGTAGACAACTTCGCCGGCTCCCTGGCGCACCCCGCGCGAAAGGTCGAGCTGCGCAAAGCCCAAATCAGCGGTCGGAGCCGTCTGGATGCGCGTGAGGGCGTCGGCAGGGGTGACTGCTCCGCCGGCAACATCGCTCAGCAGCTGCTCTAGATCTCGCTTATCCATATATGTTCCCTTCGACGGCGCAAAGTTTAGCACTCAAAGGGTATGTTTCCGAACACTAAGACAGAATTGTTCGGAAACTATAGGACAGACTGATTCAATTGCTAGACGGATTGGCTAGTCGCGCAGGATGATGTCCATGGCGAGCATCAGATTGCGCTCGTCGATGGCAAACGGGGCGGCCTCGCGCGTCTTGGGCTTGGCACAAAACGCGATGCCCGTGCCCGCGGCCTGAATCATGGGGATGTCGTTGGCACCGTCGCCGATCGCGACGGTGTGGGCCATATCGACGCCGCACTCAACTGCCCAGTCCAGCAGCTGGATGAGCTTGGACTCCTTGGTCACAATGTCGGCAGCCAACTTACCGGTGAGCTTGCCGTCCACGACCTCCAGACGATTGGCCAGGCAAAAGTCGATGCCCGCGGCGGCCACGATCTTATCGGCGACTTCGTGAAAGCCGCCACTCACGACGCCGACCTTCCAACCCTTGCTGTGTGCCGAGCGCACAAGCTCCAACGCGCCGGGGGTAAATGTCACGCGCTTAAAGGTGCGCTCGAACACGCTCTCGTCCAGGCCGGCGAACAGCCTCACGCGCTCCTCGAGCGCCTGCTTAAAGTCAAGCTCGCCGCGCATGGCGCGTTCGGTGATCTGTGCCACCTGCTCGCCCACGCCGGCCTCTTCGCCCAACAGGTCGATGACCTCCTGGTTGATGAGCGTGGAGTCGATATCCATAACGATGAGGCGTGCAGTCATGGCGGGCCTTTCCGAGTGCTGTTTTATTGGGGCATATTGTCGCACGTGACGAGCGCGGGCGGGTGTCGCGGCGCGTCAATTGTTTCGTCTCCGTCAAGTCTTTGGGCAGGAGCCACTTTTTCGCGGCACATCGACGCGAGTGCGATAAGATAGAACGCCATGTCTGGCTGCGCGGTTTACGCAGGCTGGGCAAATCTGTACGACGCCGCCCGGAACGACACGGGGCGGCACAGATCCATAAAGGAGGATCACTGGTATGAGCCAGACCCGTCCCATCGATGAGCATTCCATGCACACCCGTACCTGCGGCGAGCTTCGCTTCGAGAACGTGGGCGAAGAGGTCACCCTCACCGGTTGGGTGAGCCGTCGCCGCGACCACGGCGGCCTTATCTTCTGCGACCTTCGCGACCGTGAGGGCATCACGCAGCTTACCTTCGACCCCGAGCACTCCGACGGCGACGCCTTTAAGATCGCCGAGACCATGCGTCCCGAGTGGCCCATCAAGATTCACGGCGTCGTGCGCGCCCGTGGCGAGGAGACCACCAACACCAAGCTCGCGACCGGCGAGATCGAGGTCCTGACCGACCACGCCGAGGTGCTCAATACGTCCGTCACCCCGCCGTTCCAGATCGAGGACGGCATCGAGACCAGCGAGGACACCCGTCTGCGCTATCGCTATCTGGACCTCCGTCGTCCCGAGATGATGGCCAACCTCAAGCTGCGCTCCGACTTTACCTTTGCCATTCGCGAGGCGCTGCACAACCGTGAGTTCATGGAGGTCGAGACGCCCTCCCTGTTCAAGTCTACGCCCGAGGGCGCCCGCGACTTCATCGTCCCCAGCCGCATCCAGCCGGGCAACTTCTACGCTCTGCCGCAGTCCCCGCAGCTCCTGAAGCAGCTGCTCATGGTCGGTGGCGTCGAGCGTTACTACCAGGTCGCCAAGTGCTTCCGCGACGAGGACCTGCGCGCCGACCGTCAGCCCGAGTTCACCCAGGTCGATATCGAGATGTCCTTCGTGGACCAGAACGACGTTATGAGCGCGCTCGAAGAGGTCCTGTCCGACGCCTTCGGCCGCATGGGTGTCGAGATGCCCACGCCGCTGCGTCGCATGGACTATTGGGAGGCCATGGACACCTATGGCTCCGACAAGCCCGATACTCGCTACGGCATGCACCTGGTCGACCTGACCGACATCTTTGCCAACTCCAAGTTCAAGGTCTTTGCGACTGCTGCAAACGAGGAGGGCTCTGTCGTCAAGGCCATCAACGCCAAGGGCGCCGGTGCCTGGGCACGTGCCAAGATCGATAAGCTCGCCGGCGTGGCCTCCACGTTTGGCGCCAAGGGCCTGGCCTGGATCGCTTTCCGCGAGGACGGCTCCATCAACAGCCCCATCGTCAAGTTCTTCTCGGACGAGGAGATGGCTGCTCTGCGCGAGCGCATGGACGTCGAGCCCGGCGACCTTGTGATGTTTGCCGCCGGCCCGCGCCTGCTCTCCGACGAGATCCTGGGCGGCATGCGTTCCCACATGGCCAACGCGCTCGAGATCAAGCGCGAGGGCCACGACTTCCTGTGGGTCGTCAACTTCCCGCTGTTCCACTGGGACGAGGATCGCAAGGCCTATGCAGCCGAGCACCAGCCCTTCACCCTGCCGACCGAGACCGACATCGCCAAGATCGAGGCCGATCCGTTGGCAGCCGGTTCGTGCACCTACGACTTTGTCATGGACGGCTTTGAGGCCGGCGGCGGCGGTATGCGTATCCACAACGCCGAGATGCAGATGTCCATGCTCAAGCTCCTGGGCTTTACCGAGGAGCGCGCCGAGTCGCAGTTTGGCTTCCTCATGGAGGCCCTCAAGTTTGGTGCGCCCCCGATGGGCGGTTTCGCTCTGGGTCTGGACCGCGTGTGCATGCTGCTCACCGGTTCCGACTCCATCCGCGACGTCATGGCGTTCCCCAAGACGGCCAGCGGCTCCGACCTCATGTCGGGTGCTCCGAGTGCCGTTTCCGGCGCCCAGCTCAAGGACGTCAGCCTGCGCCTGATGTAGGCGAGCGGCTACATATTGCCCGCAACGAGGGAAGGACGCGCGCCTTCCCTCGTTTTTTGTGGGACGGGGGTGCGCCGGTAACGTACAATAACTACCACGTGGCTGGGTTTGCTGGCCGAATGTGCGATGTCGTGGGAGGGGACATGGTCGAGTTTACAAAGACGATTAAAGATCCGTTGGGACTGCATGCCCGCCCGGTTGCGCTGCTCTACGACATCATTGCCAAGCACCGTAGCAACGTATCGGTCAGTATCGGCGAGCGCCATACCGACGGTCGCGATGTGATGGGGCTCATGGCGCTCTACGGCGAATGCGGCGAGGACATCGTGTTCCGCGTTTCGGGCGTGGACGAGGCCTCGTGCGTCACGTCGATCAGAAACCTCTCGCTCTAAAGCGCAACAATGTGGCGAAGGGACAGTCCCTTTGTCACATCTTTCTTTGTTGCATATAGGAAACTTTTCCGAAAACTGAATAGGAACCCTTTCCAAAAAGTTAGCCACGTGCTAGTTTACTGTAGCGAACATAGACGTGGTTAACTTTTGCTGCGTCGATGTTGAGGACGAACTGACGTTAGGAGCTCACTCATGTCTTGCGGACCGCAGATGCCGGCTATGCCGCTTTCGATGGTAAAAGCGGGCGAAACCGTGCGCGTGTCTCGTGTAAAGGGCAATGAGGATATGAAGCACCACCTCAAGGACCTCGGCTTTGTCGAGGGCAGCGAAATTCACGTGGTGAGCTCGAGTGGCGCCAATATCATCGTCACGGTGCTGGGCGCACGCTTTGGTATCGATTCCAAGGTTGCCATGCACATCATGACCGTCAGTTAGTCCGCAGCATTTAAAAAAACCGAAAGGGGGACAAGTAAATGAAGACGTTGGGTGACGTTAAGGTGGGCGAGAGCTCCACCATCGTCAAGCTTCACGGTGAGGGTGCGCTTCGCCGTCACCTTATGGACCTGGGGCTCATCAAGGGCACGTCGTTTAAGGTCGTAAAGGTCGCACCGCTCGGAGATCCGGTCGAGATCAACGTGCGCGGCTACGAGCTTTCCATCCGCAAGGAGGAGGCTGCCGTCGTCGAGGTCCAGTAAGGGCCAGCGGCGAGTATTTCTGCAGATAAAGTTAGGTTTCTCTAACTTAATGCAGCAACTTTGAAGCACATTATCCAGCTCGCGCGGAGAAAGCAGCGCGGGCACACAAGGAAGAAGGATTGAATGGCGGATTCTCAGATCCATGTCGCGCTGGCGGGTAACCCCAACTGCGGCAAGACCACGCTTTTCAACCTGATCACCGGCGCCAACGGCTACGTTGGCAACTGGCCCGGCGTCACGGTTGAGAAAAAGGAAGCCAAGCTCCTAAGCGACAAGAACGTCACGATTACGGACCTCCCCGGCATCTACTCGCTTTCCCCCTACAGCCCCGAGGAGCAGTGCTCGCGCGACTACCTCATGAGCGGCGAGCCCGATGTCGTCGTCCAGGTGGTCGATGCCACCAACCTCGAGCGCAACCTGTACCTGGCGCTTCAGGTTATCGAGACCGGCCTGCCCGTGGTCGTCGCCCTCAACATGGCCGACTTGGTCGAGAAGAACGGCGATAAGATCGACACGGACAAGCTCTCCAAGAAGCTCGGCTGCCCGGTCATGATGATCTCGGCTCTTAAGAACAAGGGCATCACGGAGCTGTTCGAGCAGGTCAAGAAGTCCGCTGCTTCCAAGGGCCAGGTGCCGGAGCACAAGTTCGATTCCTCCATCGAGGACGTTCTGGACCACATCGAGAACAATCTGCCGGCGAGCGTTCCCGCCAACAAGCGTCGCTACTACGCCGTCAAGCTGTTCGAGCGCGACGCGGACGCCTGCAAGCTCATCAACCTCACTAAGGAGAAGGCCGCTCGCGTCGAGCAGCTGGTCGCCCAGTGCGAGCAGGATTGCGACGACGACGCCGAGTCCATCATCACCGGCGAGCGCTACGGCGTGATCGCCCACATCATCGACGAGTGCCTCACCAAGGCTCCGGCCAAGATGAGCACCTCCGAGAAGATCGACCGTGTGGTTACCAACCGTATCTTGGGCCTGCCGATCTTTGTGGTCATCATGTTCTGCGTGTACTACATTGCCGTCTCTACCTTGGGCGGCACGGTGACCGACTTCACCAACGACCAGCTCTTTGGCACCGACGGTTGGTATGTGCTCGGCCAGGGCCGCGACGCCTACGACGCAGCTGTCGAGGCTGCGGGTGACGCCGCCGACTCGGTCGACCCGGCACAGTACGGCCCCTATGTTCCGGGTATTACCACCGTGGTGCACGATGCCCTTGTGGCGGGCGGCACCGAGGACGGTGGCCTGGTCGATTCGCTGGTCTGTGACGGTATCGTCGGCGGTCTGGGCGCCATCTTCGGCTTCGTGCCGCAGATGTTCCTGCTGTTCGTGATGCTGTCTTTCTTGGAGGACTGCGGCTACATGGCCCGCGTCGCCTTCATCATGGACCGCGTGTTCCGCCGCTTTGGCCTGTCCGGTAAGTCCTTCATCCCCATGCTCGTGTCCTCGGGCTGCGGCGTCCCCGGCGTCATGGCCACCAAGACCATCGAGAACGAGAAGGACCGCCGCATGACGGTCATGACCACCACGTTCATTCCCTGTGGCGCCAAGCTGCCGATCATCGCTCTGCTCATGGGTTCCATCATCGGCGATTCTTCCACCACCGCCGCATGGATCAGCCCGCTGTTCTACTTCTTGGGCGTCTTTGCCGTCATCGCCTCGGGCCTCATGCTCAAGAAGACCAAGCTCTTCGCCGGTCGCCCGACGCCGTTCGTTATGGAGCTTCCCGCCTATCACTTCCCGGCAATCCGCTCTTGGGCGCTGCATGTATGGGAGCGCTGCTGGGCCTTTATCAAGAAGGCCGGCACGGTCATCTTCGCGTCCACCGTCGTGGTTTGGTTCCTCTCCAACTTTGGTAGCTACAACGGTTCCTTCGGCTTCCTGCCTGCGATGGACGGCATCCCTGAGGAGTTTATGGACTACTCCGTGCTCGCCATGCTGGGCAACCTGGTCGCTTGGATCTTCGCCCCGCTCGGCTTTAGCACCTGGCAGGCCACCGCGCTGACTGTCTCTGGACTTGTCGCCAAGGAGAACGTCGTCGCCACCGCCGGCTCGCTGCTGTCCGTTGCCGACGCCGCCGAGACCGACCCGAGCCTGTGGACCGCGTTTGCGGGCATGTTCCCCACCATGGGCGCTTGCGTTGCCTTTGGCGCCTTTAACCTGCTGTGCGCCCCGTGCTTTGCCGCCATGGGCACTATCCGCAACCAGATGGACTCCGGCAAGTGGACCGCGATTGCCATCGGCTACGAGTGCGCCTTTGCCTGGGTGATCGGCCTGTTCATCAACCAGTTCTACAACCTGCTTGTCCTTGGCCAGTTTGGTATTTGGACGGTTGTAGCCATCGTTCTGCTGGTTGCGATGCTCTTCCAGATCTTCCGTCCCATGCCCAAGCACGCTTGGACCGACGAGGACGAGACCAACACCGCTTCCGCTGCAGTTTCCGCTTAAGTCCGAATAAGGATCAGCCCCTTTCCACGAGCCCGGGTGTCCCAGCGACACTCGGGCTTTTTGGTGAGGGAGATGTGGCGTTTCCGCAGATAAAACCGACCAAAATAAACCTGTCCCCTTTTGGCATGTGGAAGATGGGGTAAAGTAAGTGGTGGTTAACTAGAGGAGGCTTGCTATGGCACCTATCGATATTGTTGTGTTGGCTGTTATCGGCATTGCGTTTGTCGCCGTGTGCGTGCGCATCTACCGCAAAGGCACCTGCGCCGATTGCGCTCAGGGTGGCGTTTGCACGGGACATTGCTCCAACAAAAAGACCTGCGCCGCACTTAAGGGCGTAGACAAAATCGCCGAAGACTTGGGCCGCGGTGTCAAATAGGCCCCAGACGTCCAAGCGCCTCGCGAGCATCCGTTCGCGGGGCGCTTGGACGTCTGGGGGCGAGCGCGGCGAGTTGAAGACCCATTTTGGGGTATCGTTAACTATATTGTTAACGGCCCGCTCACGGTCGTCCATGCCGTCGCCGGCGCCAAGCTCGCCGTCGAAGGCATGATTGCCTACTTGCGCCTCTAACTCCATCCCGCCCATCAGTTGCGGTGAAATACGGACTGTTTTGGCTGTCAAAGGCCTTATCTACTCCGTATTCCACCGCAACTTTTTGTGGGGTGGGCTAGAGACGTTGCATGCGGTACCCGACACCCATGTGCGTCTGAATCATCTTGGGGTGAGAGGGATCTGCCTCGATCTTCTTGCGCAGGGTGCGCATGAACACGCGCAGGCTCGCCAGATCGCTGTCCCAGCTCGTGCCCCATATCTCGCGGGTGATGAAGGTGTGGGTGAGCACCTTGTCGACGTTTTTCGCCAGAAGGACGAGCAATTTGTACTCGGTTGGGGTGAGCGAGAGCTCGCGTCCGTCTTTCGTCGCGTATCCCGCGGCGTAGTCGATATGCAGCGGACCGTTGTCGAACGTGCTCGCTTCTGTCGACTCGCTCGACGCCATCGAGGAGCGCCTCAAATTCGCACGGACGCGCGCGAGCAACTCATCCACAGAAAAGGGCTTGGTGAGGTAGTCGTCTGCCCCGGCGTCAAGCGCTGCAATCTTGTCGGAATCTTCGGTGCGCGCCGAAATGACGATAATGGGGACTGCCGACCAGCTTCGGATCTTCGTGATGACCTCGATACCGTCAATGTCGGGAAGGCCGAGGTCGAGCATGATGAGGCTGGGGCCGTGCGACACCGCATCCATGATGGCGGCCTGGCCGTCGCAAACCTTGCTCACGACATAACCGTGGAGGTCAAGCGCGGTCGAAACGAGGTTTTGAACGGTCAGGTCATCTTCGACCAGGAGGATGCGTGGCTTAGCGGCATTATTCATGAATCTCGATCTCCTCAGCGGGCAGGGTAAAACGGAAGACGGCCCCATGGGGGTGGTTGTCGCGAACTTCGATGACGCCGCCATGCGCCTCCACGATGGAGCGGCAGAGCGACAGCCCAAGGCCGATGCATCGACGCGAATCCACGGGCCGCGTATTGCTTGAGGTGAAGAAGCGCTCAAAGATATGAGGCTTGTCGCAGTCTGCCACACCCGGCCCATCGTCTGCGACGTCCACCACGACGAACGCACCCTCGCGACGTGCGCTGATGGTGACAGTCGAGTCCTCGGGCGTGTATTTGAAGGCGTTCATGATGAGATTCGTAAGCACCTGCATGATGAGATGGACGTCGATGCGTACCAGCAGGATGTCGTCAGTGTGCTCGATGGTGACGGTACGTCCATGCGATGCTTGGGCGACATGGCTGAGGGCGGCCTCGATGACCTCGTCGATGAGCTCGGATGTAAAGTTGAGGCGAATGGTGCCGTCCTCGACGCGTGTGATGGCGAGGAGGTTCTCCACGGTATCGATAAGCCAGAGGGAGTCATCGTATATGGCATCGGCAAGATCGCAGCGTTGTTCGAGGCTGAGCCTCTCGTCGCTCTTCCGAAGGATTGCCGCAGATCCGGATATAGCCGTGAGGGGTGTCCTCAAATCGTGGCCGATGGAGCGCAAAAGGTTGGCACGCAGCTGCTCGTTTTTCGCCAAGACCGCAGCCTCTTCGCGCTCTTGCGCCGCTCGGTCACTTTCGAGCGCCAAGGCGCATTCACCTACGATAGATAGGACGATCGAATGCTCGAAGGCTTCGGTCTCGCGCCCCTCCAGGGCGATGCCGATGACACCGAATACCTTGTCGCCGGTGCGAACCGCGAGGTAGAGGCAGCGCGCCTCGGGCAGGGTCCGCGTGCTTGCGCCCGCGCGCTTGTTGTTGGTGTAGGTCCAGGTTGCAACGGCGCGCTCGTAGTCGGTGAGCAGCGACGCGGATCGGTTTTCGGTGCCAGCGGACTCATAGAGCGTCTTGCCGAGCGTGCCGTGTTCGGCGGTGTAGAAGACCACGTCGAGTTTTAGCAGTTTAATGAGTTGGTTCATGGCGACGCGGGCGCACTCCTCCGCGCTATGGGCTTGCTGCAAGAGCTGGTTCGTTTCGAGGAGTACGCGCGTTTTGAATGCGTTCTCGGCGGAGGTACGGGCGTTGTCGGCGATGCGCGCAGTTAACTCGCCGGCGACCATAGCGGTAGCGAACATGATGCCGAACGTGACCAGATAGCTTCGGTCGTAGCTGGCGAGCGAAAACAGGGGCGTGACGAAGCAGAAGTTGTAAAGCACTACAGAGAGCACGCTCGATACGATCGTGCAGATACGCCCCGTCGTGGTGACGGCGGTCAGCAGAGCCGTGAGGATATAGAGGGATATGATGCTGGAATCGGCAAATCCCAGATGGCGGAAAGCCGTGCCGATCGACGTGGCGACAAGTGAGAAGGCCAGCGTGCGAAGCACGTCTCGGCTGCTGGGCGGCTGCAGGGCGAGCGCACGGCGGCGTCCTTTGGGCCGGGAGGGCGGAGTCGACTGGTCTGGAATGATGTAAATGTCGAGGTTCGGGGCGAATGTTATGAGCTGTTCTACGAGAGATTTGCGGCCGAAGAGGGCCTGACGGACGCTGCTGCGTTCGCCCGTGCGCCCCATGACGATCTTCGAAATACCCGACAGGCGTGCGAACTCGGAGATCTGAAACGCGATGTCGTCGCCATAGACGGTCTCCATCTGTGCTCCGAGCTGCTCGGCTAGGGCGATATTGGCTGCAAGCTTGGCGCGCTCATCATCGCTCATGGCTTGCGTGCGCGGGCTCTCTACGAACAGGGCGACGAGCTCGCTGCGAAACGCTTTCGCCATGCGTGCGGCGGCACGGACGATGCGGGGATTGGTCGGCGCCGGTGAGACACAGACTAAGATACGCTCCCTGGTGTAGTAGTCACGGTTTCCCAGCACGCGTGCGGCGTCTGTGAGGTGGCCGGTGCGATCGGCGCAGCGGCGCAGCGCGATTTCTCGGAGTGCGGTGAGGTTCTCGACGGTAAAAAAATGCTGTTGCGCTCGGTCGGCTTGTGCGGGACGGTAGACGAGGCCGGCGCGAAGGCGCTCAAGTAGGTCTTCGGGCTCTATGTCGACGAGCTCGACCTGGTCGGCATCATCGAAGATACGGTCGGGGATTCGTTCGCTCACGACAACGCCGGTGATGGATGCAACCATGTCGTTTAGGCTCTCGATATGCTGAACGTTTACGGTTGTATAGACGTCGATGCCCGCATGTAGAAGTTCCTCGACGTCTTGATAGCGTTTGTCGTGGCGAGACCCCGGCGCATTCGTATGGGCGAGCTCGTCGACAAGGATGAGCTGAGGGGCGCGTTCGATAGCCGCATCTAGATCGAACTCGCTGAGCGCAATGCCGTTGTGCTCGATGAGTTTACAGGGCACGTTCTCAAGCCCTTGTGCAAGATGGGCAGTTGCCGGACGTTCGTGCGGCTCGATGTATCCCGCGACGACGTCGACACCTCGCCGCTTGGCGGCGTGGGCGGCTTGAAGCATCGCATAGGTTTTGCCTGCACCAGCAGCGTAGCCAAAGAAAATCTTGAGGTGTCCCCGGCTGGTTCGAGCGTCATCGGCGACCTCGTCTTTCTCAATTGCCTTGAGGATGAGGTCTGGATTGACGCGAGTGTCCGATGCGTCGCGCTGCATAGCGTAGCCTTTCTGAAACGTTGTCCATGCGTGCATACGCGGTGAGGACGCCACTGTATGCTCGCGAGGTCGAGTATAGGCGCACTGCAGCCGCAATAGTGCTTTCTACCTGCATCTTTACGGCATCTTAAGGTCGTGAGCCCCGGCCCTCACGCCTCTTTAATCTCTAGAAGCGTTTACTGTCCCCAGGCGCTTGCGAGAGCAGGCGTCCGAGACATCGGACCGCGCGTGAAAGGGGCGGTAAATGAACATCCTCATTCCCATCATCGGAGTCGTCTGCATTGGACTCCTTATCTATTACATCTACATTCTGATGAGGAGTGATTCGTAAACTATGGACGCTGCGATTCAGTACATCTTGTACTTTGCCGTGCTCGTCGTCCTGGCCGTTCCGCTCGGTCGGTTCATGGCCCATATCATGGATGGTGAGCATACGTTCCCGTCGCCTGTGATTGCTCCTGTGGAGCGTGGCGTCTATCGTCTGCTTCGCATCGACGCGGCAGAGCAGATGGGGTGTAGGCGCTACCTGGCGAGCGTGCTGGTCTTTTCGGGGATCGGCCTCGTGGTCCTTGTGGCACTTCAAGCGCTTCAGTCCTTCTTGCCAGGCAATCCCCAGCACCTGCCGGGTGTGCCATGGGACCTGTCGTTCAATACGGCTGCTTCCTTCATAACCAACACCAACTGGCAGTCCTACTCCGGCGAGACCACCCTGTCCTACCTTGTGCAGTTCATGGGTCTCACCGTGCAGAACTTCTTGTCCGCTGGCACCGGTATCGCGGTCATGTTCGCGCTGATTCGCGGCTTCCGTCAGGTCAAGGAGCAGAGCTTGGGTTCCTTCTGGGTCGACCTCACCCGCACCGTCCTGTATGTGCTCATCCCGCTGAACCTCGTGTTCGGCATCTGCCTGGCTGCCGGTGGCGTCATCTCCAACTTCCAGCCGGCTCAGAAGGCTGAGCTCGTAGAGCCCGTCGCCGTCCAGCCTAATGCAGACGGCGGCTGGAGCGTCCTCGACGGCGCCCAGATCGAGGGCGACACGGTCAAGGTCGACGGCAAGGTTGTCGAGGGCGCGCGCGTGGTCACCGAGCAGTTCCTGCCCCAGGGTCCTGCGGCTCCTCAGGTCGCCATCAAGCAGTCCGGAACCAACGGCGGCGGCTTCTTCGGCGTGAACTCCGCCCATCCGTATGAGAACCCCAGTGCCTTCACCAACATCATCGAGATGACCAGCCTGCTGCTGATCCCGGCTGCCTGCTGCTTCACCTTCGGTATCGGCGTCAAGAACACCAAGCAGGGCAAGGCCATCTTTGCCGCCATGTTCATCCTGCTGGTGATCTTCACCGGCATCATCGCCGTCAACGAGCATGCGGGCACCCCGCAGCTGGCCGATGGCGGAGCGGTCAATATCGAGATGACCGACGGCCAAGCCGGCGGCAACATGGAGGGCAAGGAGAGCCGCTTCGGTATCGTCACCTCCTCCACGTGGTCGGCTTACACCACCGCCGCTTCCAACGGCTCGGTTAACTCCATGCACGACTCCTACACCCCGCTGGGCGGGTTTGTCCAGATGCTCCAGATGGCTCTGGGCGAGGTTGTCTTCGGCGGCGTGGGCTGCGGCCTGTACGGCATGATCGGCTTCGCCATCCTCACAGTGTTCATCGCCGGCCTTATGGTCGGCCGCACGCCCGAGTTCCTGGGCAAGAAGATCGAGCCGGGCGAGATGCGCTGGGCAGTTGTCCTGTGCCTGGCAACTCCGTTTGCCATTCTGGTGTGCTCGGCCATCGCCTGCATGGTGCCCGGTCTTGCCGACCAGCTCAACAATGGTGGCGCGCACGGCTTCTCCGAGGTGCTGTATGCCTTCACCTCATGCGGCGGCAACAACGGCTCGGCGTTTGCAGGTATGAACTGCAACATTCCCTGGATCAACGTCATGCTCGGCCTCGAGATGCTGTTCGCCCGCTTCATGCCCATCATCGGTACGCTGGCTATCGCCGGCTCGCTGGCCAAGAAGGGTAAGGTCGCCGAGAGCGCCGGTACCCTGTCTACCACCAACGGCATGTTCGTATTCCTGCTCGTGTTCATCGTTCTGCTGATCGGTGCCCTGAGCTTCTTCCCGGCCCAGGCGCTTGGCCCCGTTGCCGAGTTCTTCCAGATGATTGCGTAAAGGAGGGCGCAGATTTATGACTATGCAAAAAGACATGATGGGCCGCGCGGTCCGCGACTCGTTTGCCAAGCTGGACCCTCGCGTCCAGATTCAAAACCCGGTCATGTTCCTGGTGTGGCTTTCAGCCGTCATGACCTCCGTCCTGGTCGTCGCTTCCATCTTCGGTGTGCGGGACGCGGGTGTGCCCACCTACTATGTGGTCGCCATCGCGGTCATCCTGTGGCTCACCGACCTGTTCTCGAACTTCGCCGAGGCGCTTGCCGAGGGCCGCGGTAAGGCTCAGGCTGATTCTCTGCGTGCGGCCAAGAAGGATGTCGAGGCCCATCGCATCGAGTCCGTTGAGGACAAGGAGCACTTCACCGTCGTTCCCGGCACCGAGCTCACGCGCGGCGACCTGGTGATCGTACGCGCCGGCGAGCAGATTCCCGGCGACGGCGACGTCATCGAGGGCGCTGCCTCCGTTGACGAGTCCGCCATCACCGGCGAGTCCGCCCCCGTGGTCCGCGAGGCCGGCGGCGACCGCTCTGCCGTTACCGGCGGTACCACGGTGCTGTCCGACTGGATCATCGTCAAGATCTCCAGTGAGCCCGGCCAGAGCTTCCTGGACAAGATGATCGCGATGGTCGAGGGTGCCGCGCGCAAGAAGACCCCTAACGAGATCGCTCTGGAGATCTTCCTGGTGGCCCTTTCCATCGTCTTTATTCTGGTCACGCTGGCCCTGTATTGTTACTCCTGCTTCTCGGTCGGTCTTAACGACATGGTCAACCCCACGGCCGTGACCACGCTCGTGGCGCTGCTCGTGTGCCTGGCTCCCACTACCATCGGCGCCCTTCTGTCCGCCATCGGCATCGCCGGCATGAGCCGTCTGAACGAGGCCAACGTGCTGGCCATGTCCGGCCGCGCCATCGAGGCCGCCGGCGACGTCGACATCCTCATGCTCGACAAGACCGGCACCATCACCCTGGGTAACCGCCAAGCCGCCGAGTTCATCCCGGTCGACGGCGTCGATCCCGCGGAGCTGGCCGATGCCGCCCAGCTTTCCTCGCTGGCCGACGAGACCCCCGAGGGCCGTTCCATCGTCGTGCTCGCCAAGGAGCAGTTCGGTCTGCGCGGCCGCACGCTCGAGGATAAGGGCATGGAGTTCATCCCGTTCACCGCGGCAACGCGTATGTCCGGCGTGAACTACGAGGGCAATGAGATCCGCAAGGGCGCTGCCGATTCCGTGCGCACCTATGTGGAGGCAGCCGGCGGCGTGTTCTCCCAGGAGTGCGAAGAGGCCGTCGAACGCATCGCCAAGGCCGGCGGCACCCCGCTGGTCGTGACCAAGAACTGCCGCGTGCTGGGCGTTGTGTACCTCAAGGACATCATCAAGTCCGGCGTTAAGGAGAAGTTCGCCGACCTGCGCAAGATGGGCATCAAGACCATCATGGTGACGGGCGACAATCCGCTCACCGCCGCGGCAATCGCCGCCGAGGCCGGCGTTGACGACTTCCTGGCCGAGGCCACCCCTGAAGGCAAACTCGAGAAGATCCGCGAGTTCCAGCGTGAGGGTCACCTGGTCGCCATGACCGGTGACGGCACCAACGACGCGCCCGCTCTGGCCCAGGCCGACGTCGCCGTGGCCATGAACACGGGCACCCAGGCTGCCAAGGAGGCCGGCAACATGGTCGACCTCGACTCCAGCCCCACCAAGCTCATCGAGGTCGTGCGTATTGGCAAGCAGCTGCTCATGACCCGCGGCTCGCTCACGACCTTCTCGGTGGCCAACGACGTGGCGAAGTACTTCGCTATTATCCCGGCCCTGTTCTCGCCGATCTATTCGGGACTGGGCGCCCTCAACATCCTGAGCCTCACCAACCCGTTAACGGCCGTGCTGTCCGCCATCATCTACAACGCGCTGGTCATCGTCGCGCTAATTCCGGCGGCTCTCAAGGGCGTCAAGTACCGCGAGGTTCCATCCGGCCAGCTGTTGACCCATAACCTGCTGGTGTGGGGTCTGGGCGGCATCGTGGCGCCGTTCGTATTCATCAAGATTATCGACATGCTGCTGGCCTTGTTCGGCATTGGCATGATGTAGACGGAGGTTTGTATGTTCAAAGGTATCGCATCGCGCGCACTTGGCGTGTTCGCGCTGTTTACCATCGTCTGCGGCCTGGGATACACGCTCGTGGTGACCGGCGTCGCGCAGCTTGCGTTTCCGTACCAGGCGAACGGATCGCTTATTACGGTCGACGGCAAGGTTGTGGGTTCCGAGCTCATCGGCCAGAACTTCGATGACGAAGCCCACATGTGGGGTCGTATCCAGAACGTGTCAATTGTCGAAGGCGAAGACGGCGAGCTCATGGCGTATGGTGCCCCGTCCAACCTGTCCCCGGCGAGTGAGAAGTATCGGCAGCTTGTGGATGCGCGCGTGAAGAAGATTCGCGCCGCCAACTCCGATGCCGATATGGACGCTGTGCCCGTCGACCTGGTGACGTGTTCGGGGTCCGGCCTCGACCCGGAGATCTCTCCGGATGCCGCCGAGTACCAGGTCCCGCGCCTTGCCAAGGCCACGGGCAAGAGCGAAGACGAGGTGCGCGAGATCATCGCCCAGTGCACCAAGGGCCGATTCCTGGGCGTCTTCGGCGAGCCCACGGTCAACGTGCTTAAGGTGAACCTTATGCTGGACGGCGCGCTGTAGGTGAGGAAGTGGCGGATGAGGGCATGACTGACTATCTGAGCCCTCAATTCCACCCCGCCCATCGGTTGCGGTGAAATACGGACTGTTTTGGCTGTCAAAAGTCTCATCTACTCCGTATTCCACCGCAACTTTTTTGTGAGGGTCGGGATTGAAGGTGGGGAGTGCGAGCGAGTGCGAATGCGGCGGATACTGATACGATAAGTACGTTAGTAACTGCCGCCGAGCGGCTCAAACGAAAGGAAGCCTGCATGGAGTCTTCTGCCTATCCAATGCTCTTTAGCCCGATCAAGGTCGGTACGACCGAGGTCAAGAACCGCGTCTTTATGCCGCCAGTGTCAACCAACCTGGCCGATCATGGCTATGTGACCGACGACTTGGTCGATCATTACCGCGCCCGCGCCAAGGGCGGCGTGGGCCTCATCATCACCGAGGTCGTGACGGTCGAGCCCACCTATACCTATCTGCCGGGTGACATGTGCTGCTACGACGACACGTTTATCCCCGGCTGGGAAAAGCTCGCCGCGGCCGTCCACGAGTACGGCTGCAAGATCATGCCGCAGCTCTTCCACCCCGCCTACATGGCCTTTAACATTCCAGGCACGCCGCGCCTGATCGCCCCGTCCTTTGTGGGCCCGTCCTATGCCCGCGAGGCACCGCGTCCCATCACGGTTGACGAGATCCACGAGCTCACGCATCAGTTCGGCGACGCTGCCGTGCGTATGCAGAAGGCCGGCGTCGATGGCGTCGAGGTCCATGCGGCGCACGCCCACGGTATGCTCGGCGGCTTTTTGACTCCGCTCTACAACAAGCGTACCGACGAGTACGGCGGCTCGCTCGACGCCCGCATGCGCTTCCTGCTCGAGGTCATCGCCGAGATTCGCGAGCGCTGCGGCAAGGACTTCATTATCGACGTCCGTATCTCGGGCGACGAGTACACCGATGGCGGCCTGACCCTCAACGACATGATCTACGTCTCGCGTCGCCTGGAGAAGGCCGGCGTCGACATGATTCATGTGTCGGGCGGCACCACCATCAAGCGTGGCTCCGCAATTCCCGCCGCCGGTACGCAGCAGGCCTCGCATGCCGCCTGCTCGCGCGAGATTAAGAAGCACGTCAACATTCCCGTTGCCACGGTCGGCCGCATCAACGAGGCCTGGATCGCCGAGGAGCTGATCGAGGACGGCGCCGCCGACATCTGCATGATGGGCCGCGCCAATCTGTGCGATGCCGAGTTCTGCAATAAGGCGGCTGCCGGCAACGCCGACGAGATCCGTCCCTGCATCGGCTGCCTGCGCTGCCTGAACGGCATCATGTTTGGCAAGCGCATCTCCTGCACCGTCAACCCGGACGTCGAGCGCGACGAGGCCGGCTACGAGCCTGCCGCCGAGGCCAAGAACGTGCTCGTCGTGGGCGCCGGTCCCGCTGGCATGGAGGCGGCCTACATTGCCGCCAAGCGCGGCCATAACGTGGTGCTCGTGGATAAGCAGGACGAACCGGGCGGCGAGATGCGCATCGCGGCCGTTCCGCCGGCAAAGCAGGAGCTCACTCGTGTGATCAAGTACCAGTACCGTCGCCTGGCCGAGGCCGGCGTCACGTGCGTATTTGGCACTGAGCTTACTGCCGAGGACATTCAGCGTGACTACGCCGGCTACGAGGTCGTCCTAGCTTATGGCGCCGAGCCCATCGCTCCGGCCTTCATGCAGGGCTTTAAGCAGGTTATGACGGCTGACGACCTGTTGGGCGGCAAGGCTTTTCCGGGCAAGAAGATCGTCATCGTGGGCGGCGGCACCGTCGGCTGCGAGACGGCCGATTACCTGGCCCCGTTGGTCAACGACCTGTCGCCGGCCAATCGCGATGTCACCGTCATCGAGATGACCAAGACGCTCGCCGCCAACGAGGGCGGTGCCGGCCGCGCGGTGCTCATCACGCGCATGCTCTCCAAGGGTGTCCACGTGCTGACTGAGGCCAAGGTGACCGAGATTACCGAGGATGCTATCAGCTACGAGAAGGACGGCGAGGTCCACACCATCACCGGTGCCGATACGCTGGTGCTTGCCATGGGCTATCGTCCCAATACCAAGCTGGCAGACGACCTGGCTGCAGCCGGTGTTGCCACCCACGTGCTGGGCGATGCCAACAAGTGCGGTAACATTCGCGACGCCATCGGCGATGGCTACAAGGTTGCCTGCGAGCTCTAGTTAACCCTTTGTTGCGTGGGGGCCAGGTTACTTTGCGCTAAGTTGATGCATGTAAACCTGACCCCATTGCACCATTTGATAAAACGCAAGCGCTCGCTGCCTGCGTTTTATCAAAGAAAGATTATTGTCGAGCCTTAAATGCCTTTTGTTTGTGTGCCTTCCGCAATCATATTGCGGTTGTAGACCAGGTGCAGATACATCGCATCGTGAGCGGCGGTGGGGTTGCGCGTCTCAATGGCGTCGGCCACACCGTGGTGCGTGCGGATGGTCTCCTCGACGAACTTTTTTGCCCGTTACGTCGATAAAGAGGGGAACGGATGCCTTGAGCACACCCATCAGACGGGTAACGGCGAGGTTGCCGCCATCCCAGGGCGGCTTCATGGGGTAGCGCCCGTACGCATCGAATTTTTCCTCTCATAGATGTGCGGCACAAAGAGCCCCGAGTTCATACGAGCTCGGGGCTCTTTTCGTTTGGATTTCAGACGTATTGACAGACGAAAACAGTCTGCGTCCGGTATTGAGCCATACGAAAGCGAAATTATGCGTCTTAATTCCGTACGCAAATCAAGACGAAAACAGTTTGCGTCTTATATAAATCAGTACGCAAACGGTTTTCGTCTTATAATACGGTTATGAATGGTACGAAACGAGGGGGTTGTGCATATGGTTGTTAGAGAGAGCCCTACAGTCGAATACAAGGAAAGCGTTACGCCGACGTTTCTTAAAACGGTGAGCGCCTATGCAAACTATGGGACGGGCAAGATTGAGTTTGGCGTTGATGACGAGGGCGTGGTTGTCGGCCTTGCAGATCCGGTCGCAGAGTGTCTCCGCATCGAGAACATGATTAATGACAGCTTGGACCCCGCTCCCCGTTACACGCTCGAGCCCGATGAGAAACACGGGACCGTAATCCTTACGGTTTATGAGGGACAGGACAAACCCTATCGAAGCAAGGGAAAGGCCTACAGGCGAAACGATTCGGCAACGGTGGAGGTCGACCGGTTTGAGTATGGCAGGCTGACGCTCGAAGGCAGCAACGTAACGTTCGACGCGCTCACGTCGGCTCGCCAGGACTTGAGCTTTCATACGCTCGAGCATAAGTGTGTTGAACACCTCGGCATTTCCGAGCTAACGTCGGATATCTTGCGTACGCTCCGCTTGCTCGGCAAGGATGGCTATACCAATGCCGCGGCGATTTTAGCGGATAAGAATGATTTTCCAGGCATCGACTGCGTCCGTTTTGGCGATACCGAGGATGTGATCTTGGATCGCGAGGCGGCGACAAATGTATCCGCAATTGAGCAGGCGGACAGGGCGGTGGCTATGTTTGCACGCTACTACCGTTATGAGCGTATCGAAGGGATGGAGCGCGTCCAAACCGATCGAATTCCTCTTGAGGCATTCCGCGAAGCTGTTGCAAACGCTTTAGTGCATCGGACGTGGGACGTTCGAGCGAACGTTCAAATTGCCCTGTACGATGATCGCGTCGTTGTGACCTCCCCCGGATCGCTGCCCGCCGGTTTGACGACGGAACAATACCTGTATGGGCAGATATCCGTGCTCAGAAACCCCATCGTTGCAGAGGCCTTCTTAAAGCTGGATTACATCGAGAAATTTGGTACGGGAATTGCGCGCATTAGACGTGCCTATCGCGATTCGATCAATCAACCAATTTTTGATGTTCGCGGCGGCATGGTGGCCGTCACATTGCCCGTTACCGATGCCTTTGAAGGGTCCGAGGAAGAGGTCCAGGTTCTCAAGGCCTTGTCGGGCGGGCGAATTATGTCGCGAAGCGAGATTGAAAAACAGACGGGGCTGAGCCGCATGCGGACGTTGGCGGCACTCGAATCTCTGCTTGAACGGAATGCAATCGTAAGGCAGGGAACCGGGCGGGCCACGAAATACGAGCGCTCATAGTCCAAAAGAGCCATGGTACAAGACGGACCCCAAGCCAGCGTTGGCTTGGGGTCCGTTATATCCCGGATGGTAATGGGCCGATTATTGTCAAGTTATAGCAAAGTACAGCGACGTACAGCAAAGTATAGTGAGATATAGCAAGCCGTATAGCGCGCCTTGATTTTCAACCCTTGATTATCAACCGTCCGTATTTCACAGCAACTTATAACAGGCTCGGGGTGCCAATTTGGGGTGCAGTAGTGCTGCGCCACGAAAAGGGCCTATCTACTACGTTTAAGCCGCAGGGGTCAACCATAGTCGGTTTTTTCGAAAATCGACAAGCTGTCTACCTGCGGTTTTGTTTTCACGGTTTTCGGTATGGCCGAGGCTATCCGTGTTAACGTAATAGATGGGCCACTTTTGTGGCAAGGGGGGCCGATCTGCGGGCCAGGGTAGCTAAAAGAGCCCCGTCCCAAAAAGACTGATTGGGAGCTGGGGCGTGTCGATGCGATAGTATTACGTGGTGAAATTCGACAAACCGTGAGCTTCATCCGAGGGCTTTATGGAACAACACCAGCATAATCAGAGCCTGCAAGATCAGGCATACAACGCATTGCGCTCCAAGATCATCTATGCCGAGCTCAAGCCCGGCACGCGCCTTTCGGCGATTGGTCTGGAAAAGGAGACGGGAATCGGGCGCACGCCCATTCGCGAGTCTTTTGTGCGCTTGCGTGAGCAGGAGCTGGTGGAAACGCGTCCCAAAAGCGGCACCTATGTCTCAAAAATCAGCATGGAGCGCGCCGAGAACGCCTGTTTCTTGCGCGAGAAACTCGAGAGAAGCGTGCTCATTAAATGCTGCTCTGCCGTCACGCCCGAGCAAAAGCAGCGGCTCGAGCGGATTCTTGCCGAGTCCGAGTCGCTCGACCATAGCGAAACGCGTCGCTTTTTCGATCTGGACAACCTGTTCCATGAGACGTGTTTTGAGATTGCCGGCCGCCACATGTTGTGGGATTGGATGAAGAGCGTCAACACACATTTTGAGCGATACAACTGGTTGCGTATGGTGTCGCAGGATCTGGATTGGGAGCCGATTCGTCGGCAGCATCGCCGAATTCTCGAGGCCATTAAGAAGGGCGATACCGACGCGGCGAGCTACCTGGCAGAGACGCACCTGCATCTGATGCCCGAGGAACAGGGCCCGGTTATCGCCTTGCATCCCGACTACTTTGAGCTGTCGAAAGACTCGTCAATCTAGCCCATCGCCGCATCTGCTCGAGACACAAAAACGATGCTGCTCACCTACAGCGTTTTGCAACCGAGATTTTTAAAAAATGCCTAAAATGGCTCAGATTGCTGACAATTGGGAAACGGGGTGCGCTATGGCGCAGATGAGGATTAAGGACATTGCCGCCGAGGCGGGCGTGAGCCCGGCCACGGTCTCGCGCTATCTCAATAACCGCCCCGGGCAGATGACCGAGGAGACCCGCGCCCGCATCGCGGCGGTTATCGAGCGCACCGGCTATCGCCCACGTGCCGCCGCACGCAATCTGCGCAGCTCGCGCGCCAACCTCATCGGCGTAATCTTGGCCGACATCGCCAACCCGTTCTCCAGCGCCATGCTCGAAGGGCTTTCCGCCAGCGCCGCCGCGCGCGGCTGCTCGCTCATGACGGCCATTAGCGGCAACGACCCCGCCAAGGAAGCGGAGTCGCTCACCAGACTTATCGATGCCGGCGTGGACGGCCTGGTCGTCAACACCTGCGGAGGCAATGACGAGGCGATCGCCGCGGCAGCGGGACGCCTACCCGTTGTGCTGCTCGACCGCGATGTTGCCGATGGCGGCATCGATCTGGTGACATCTAACAACCGTGAGCTGGTCGCCGGCCTGGTAGACGCCTTGGCTGCTGCGGGCAGCGAGCGTCTGTGCCTGCTTACCGAGGCAAGCGATGACAGCCCCGTGCGTCGTGAGCGCGCTGAGGCGTTTGCCGACGAGCTCTCGCGCCGCGGCCTGGCCGGCGAGGTCGTCACCTTGGCGGACGGTGGTGCCGAGGGTGTCAGTCGCCTGGACGAGACCATCCGCGGCTATGCGGGTAAAAAGCTCGGCCTCATTGCCGTCAACGGCCTGGTCTTCCTGCGCCTGACCGAGGCACTGGCGCAGCTGGGTCCCTCGCTGCCGGCGGGCCTTAAGATCGCAACGTTTGACGATTACCCCTGGAACCACGTGCTCTTTGGCGGTGTGACCACGGCCGCGCAAGACACCCACACCATCGCCGAGCGCGTAATCGAGCGTCTGTCCGAGCGCATCGACGTCGTTACCACTACGGTGGGCGACGCCGCAAAGCTCGCCCCCAAGCGCATCGAGATCCCCGGTCACATCGAACACCGCGCTTCGACCTCGCGCTAGTCTGTGTGATATTATATAGACAATGTCATACAGGAGGTATCCATGGCTGCGTCTGTGCTGAGTGTTCGAGTGGACTCGTCAATTAAAGATTCATTTGCCGAGCTGTGCGAAGAACTCGGCATGACTTCGTCCGTTGCGGTCAATATGTTCATGAGGCAGATGTTGCGCGAGCGCTCGCTGCCGTTTGTGCCTTCACTCGGTAAAAGCTCTGCGAGCGAAAGCGCCGCAGCGGGCATTTTGGATACCGCTCAGATTGAGTCCGCCGTCCGCGAGGCAGCCAGCCCGATTCCCGCCATCAAAACCGTGATCCTATTTGGATCGTATGCCCGTGGCGAGGCGCGTGCAGATAGTGATATCGACTTGCGCCTCGAAGTCGATCGCGAGCAGGGCTTTGGTCTTTTTGCGTTGTCGGCGTTTGGCGAGGCAGTGCGCAAGGAAACCGGAAGGCAGGTGGACCTTGTCTCGAGCGATTATCTTGATGACGATCTTGCCGCGGTAATCGAGCGCGAAGGAGTGATCCTTTATGATCGCGCGTAAGTCAGACGGCCTCCGCGCCCAAGAGGTCTTGGAGGCCATCGCTGAAACGAACGAGCGCATCAAGGCTTTTGATATCACCGAGGACCAGTTTCTGCATGCGAATGACGTGCGGACGAGGGCGTTGGCGGACTCCCTTTTGATGTGCGCGCTTAGGGTGACGGAAGAAGCGGGCAAGTTGTCGGAACGCTCGCAGCGGCTTCATCCCGAAATTGAGTGGCGTGGAATTATCGGCATGAGAAATTACCTCGCGCATGATTACGGCAATGTCGACCGATCGGTTGTTTGGGATGCGGTGACGATGGAGTTTCCGGCGCTGGAACGAGCGTGTAGGCAAATTGTTTCCGAATCCGAGCGATAATCACTTGTCATACCAGCCTGTTCACACACGTTTTTTGAGCGCTTGATACGCTTTAACCCTGCGGAAACATTTTTCTGCGATAGTATCTGCGATATAGACCAGTCGAAACCCGCCCGAAAGAAAGGGGAGCGACATGAACCAGCAGAACATCGATTACGTACTCCGCTCCGTAGAGCAGCGTGATATCCGCTTTGTGCGTCTGTGGTTTGTCGACATTCTCGGCCGCCTCAAAAACTTTGCTATTAGCCCCGAGGACCTCGAGGTCGCATTTGAGGAGGGCATTGGCTTTGACGGCTCGGCCATCGAGGGCTTTGCCACGCCCGAGGAAGCCGATATGCTGGCGTTCCCCGATGCCTCGACCTTCCAGATTCTGCCGTGGCGCCCGAGCCACAACGGCGTCGCCCGCGTGTTCTGCGACGTGTGCACTCCCGATCGCAAGCCGTTTGCCGGCGACCCGCGCGATGCCCTGCGCCGCATGTTCCGCAAGGCCGAGAAGGCTGGCTATCTGCTCAACGTGGGCGCTGAGCTGGAGTATTACTACTTCCCCGACGAGCACACGCCCGAGCCGCTCGACAACGTGGGCTACTTCGATCTTTCGGTGAGCGATGCCGCTCGCGACCTGCGTCGTAACACGGTCCTCACGCTCGAGAAGATGTCCGTGCCCGTGGAGTACACCTTCCACGCCGCCGGTCGCTCACAGCACGGCATGAGCCTGCGCCACGCCGAGGCCCTGAGCATGTCCGACGCCATTACCACGGCCAAGCTCATCATTAAGCAGCAGGCTTACGAGAGCGGCTGCCACGCCTCCTTTATGCCCAAGCCGCTGGCGGGCGAGGACGGCAGCGCCATGTTTTTGCATCAGTCGCTGTTCGACCATGACGGCAACAACGTCTTTTGGGGCGAGGGCGACGAGAAGTACCATCTCTCCGACGTCGCCAAGCACTATATGGCCGGTATCTTGGCGCACGCGCGCGAGATTAGCGCCATCACCAACCCCACGGTCAATTCGTACAAGCGCATCACCACGGGCGGCGACTCCGTGCCGCAGTACGCCACGTGGGGCCTGCGCAACCGCGCAAGCATGATCCGCATCCCGGTCTACAAGCCCGGCAAGCAGCTTTCCACACGCATTGAGCTTCGCAGCCCCGATCCCATGGCTAACCCGTATCTGGTCAACGCCGTCACGCTGGCGGCTGGTCTCGACGGCATCGAGCGCAAGCTGGAGCTCCCGCCCGAGGCAACGGCCGAGACGCTCAAGCTCACCGGCCGTCAGATGCTCGAGGCCGGTTACGCGCCGCTGCCGCGCTCGCTCAAAGAGGCGCTCGACGTGTTTGAGGACTCGCAGTTTATGAAGGATGCCCTCGGCGAGCACATCCATAGCTTCTTCCTCAAAAAGAAGCGCGACGAGTGGCATAAGTTTGAGTCCACGATCACCGAATGGGAGATCAAGCACTACCTGGCGAACTCCTAATCGCGCTGGCTTGTCCCAGTACGATTGAGCTCATTTCTTTGGAGGCCGATATGTCCGAAAAGAGTGCCCTGTTCATGGCGCGCACGACGCGCTTCCACGAGTTTGCCCGCAGCTTGACGACCACCCTGGGTGTCGAGGTGAGTCTGGCCACCCCCGATTCGCCAACTGCGGCGCACGACTTTGACCTGCTGATCCTCGATTCCGATGGCATCCGCAGCGACCGCATCGATCAGATTGCCAAGTGGCTCGACGATCGCGGCGGTGTTCCCATGCTGGTGATCGTCGACGACGAGGCGCTCGGCACCCTGCGCCTGCCGAATCATGCGCATGCCGACTTTGTATGTCCCACGGCGACGCCCAACGAGCTCAAGGCTCGTGCACAGCGTCTGATGGGCGAGGAGGAGCCCGTCGCCTCCGATGATGTGCTCAACATCGATAACCTTGAGATCAACCTGGCCACCTACCAGGTGACACTCGATAGCGAGCCCATTGACCTGACGCTGATGGAGTACTCGCTGCTGAGTTTTTTGGCGACGCATCCCAACCGCGCCTACAGCCGCGAGGTACTGCTGCACCGCGTGTGGGGCTTTGAGTACTGCGGCGGTACGCGCACCGTCGACGTGCATATCCGACGCATCCGCTCCAAGGTGGGCCCGCAGATCGCGGCGCACATCACCACCGTCCGCGGCGTGGGCTATCTGTTTAAGGACTAGCAAGTAAATAGAGGGCAATGTGAGGGTACCGGAGATTTCTCCAGTACCCTTTTCTCGTTTAGGGCGAAAAGAAGACCTTTCACCGATTAAAAGTGTGTCAGTAAAAACAATATCAAACGTATAACACTATCTAGAGAATATCATTTAGTTACCGTATCTCCCTACTACACGGATGGAGGAAGAAATGCGTTATTCGAGAAAGGTGATTGTCGGATTCATAGTGTTGCTTGCCGCCCTGATGTCTCCAAGGTTGGTTTTTGGAGACGACGACTTGGTCCGTGTCACACCGCAAATAGCTGTGGAGCAAGCGCAGGCTTTCTTTGATGATGTATCGGATGAGCCGGTGACCGCTTGTGACCCAGTAAAAATGGTGAATTCCGATGGGGAATCAATCGGGTATATCGTTCGTGCGAAGCGGGATGACGTTAACTATGGCTACGTCGTATTTGATTCAGAGCGATCTTGGTGGATCAGCGAATACTGCTTGGCTCCGAACGCTCTTTTACCTATCGAGAGTGCAAGCGAAGAAATTGCACTCCTCGCATCCTCGGATAACGTCGTTGCGTTAAAGATTGACGAGCTAACTGTTGGCGTTGCCGACTTAGATAAAAACATTGTTTTAGACGCAAGTGGAAAAAAAGTACCAAATAAATTGTCCTCGGGAGGCAATCGCAGCGGATCGCCGGAACATTTCGATGACGTTTTTGTATCTGCCAAGGATTTGTATAAACAGGGATATGTTGTTGATGCGAGCAAAACGGTTTCGGGAATAATAACGCCAACGCAAACAGAAGTTATCAAAGAAACGGGGACTTATGCTTGCGCTGTTTCGGCAATGTTTGCAGTTAGCAGTCACTATGTGACTTTGAACCGCCTTAAATTGTCCGATTTATACTCGGAGCTTTGGAGGCTGTCGGGGACATGGGAAGAAGAAGAAAAGAAATATGATCAAGCGACTGGTCTGTACTTTACTCAAGGCAAGACTTCTCCTGATAAACCCGCTCCGGCCTTAAAGGAGTTTTGTGCAAGACGAGGCAAGGAGCTTGAGACGTCATTCGTTTGGTATCCGTCATGGGATTCCTTTAGGGTGAATACCGACTCGGGGAATCTGAGTATTTTCTCTGGAAGGCTCCGGTCAAATGGCAGCGGGCACGCAATGGCAGTTGTGGGCTACGTGGCAATGCATAACACATACTCGAATGCCAAGAAGTACCTGCTTGTTGTTTGGAATGGATGGACAAACCAGCTACAGTTTCTTCCATATGACGTATCAATTTACACGTCTCACGATGGCACATATTGCAAGGGTTGATTGTACTCGTGAACGGCGACAAGTTCATTCGAAGGGCAATGCTCCTATTGGTGCTTTCCTTTGCTTTGCTCACCGCAGCGAGCTTCTTTCTGTTAAGGGCGACTAATGGGGGAGAAAACGACACGGTTGTTGCAGTCGAGGTGCGCGCTCTATCGGATGTTCATAACGGGCAATTTGAGGCGCTTATGCCAAGTGGTTGCCGTAAGAGAATCGATATGCGCCGTAAGTCAAGTTCCGGATATGTCTCAGGGTTGAAAGCAGGTGATAAATGGATTCTAGTTTTTGTGGAAGATAAGGAACTTGACGGGACTGTTCTGTATCCCCATTCAGCTGAGAAAGTCAAATCAAGTAGACAAGGGGAATGAAGAATGATTGATAGAAAGCAGTTCTTAGGTCTGATGGCGGGGGCTCCTATTTTGATGCGAGCCGGGATGGCAGAAGCCGTGGAGTTGCCGGACGCTCAGAAGCGATTGACGCTCGTGGTCGACACGGTGGTCAGAGATGAAAATGGCAATGAAAAAACGCGAACAAGAAGCAGAGAGACTATTTTCACGCCAGAGAGCAAAACTGTGTCTGCCGACGCTATGGCCGGTGATGTCATAACAATCCAGAGGGAATCAGACGAAACGTTGCCGCTGCTTGCCAAGATTGAGCTCACAGTCGCTTATTATAACGATAAAACAGAAATTGAGATTCGTTCCGGAAAGTACTCGATAGTCCAAATCGATCCGCTTGTGATGTATGCAAACGCTTGGTACGCGCTCATGCAGAAGGATAAATACGTGATGAATAACTTCACGGAAAGCGAAGCATCATATGAAACGGGGTGGGGGCCAACGCCATATGACGCGGAGAAGGATAAGTGGACGTGCGGATCAGGCATGGGCGCGACGATTACGGACTTCATTAACGATTCAACATATAGCTTTGCTATCGACTGTTATATCGAATAGGCATGACGGCATAAAACGAATTGGCCTAGAAGCATGCCATTACTTAAGCAAAGCTGAAATCTTGGCATCTAGTGAGTAATCGCCCTCTTTGACACCGGCGATATTGAGCCC
>NZ_QRQC01000022.1 GCF_003475325.1 Collinsella sp. AF33-16
GGCCTTGACGACGAGTTCCGCGTCATCGTGTCTCCGTGGATCCTTTCCTCGCTGATCACCGATCGCCTTGCCGCTTACTACGAGACGGTCACCAAGCACAACCTCAACTACCGTCGCTACTATCACCAGTTCGACTACTAATAGTTGACCACTCATTTAAGAAGCACCCTGCCCGGGCGCATGCGTCCGGGCATTTTTATGCCGAAATTCGCTAGGAAGGGGATCGAATGAGGCAGTTTATCGTGGCGTCCCATGCTCATTTCGCGTCTGGAATCGTCGAGAGCATCGGCCTGCTTTCCGGTGAGCGCGAAAACGTCCATGCGCTCTCTATGTATGTCGACGGAAACGAGGACCTGTCCAAGGAGGCTGCAGCGATTCTGGACGGCTTTGCCGCGGACGATGAGGTCGTCGTTTGCACCGACCTCTTTGGCGGCAGCGTCAACAACGAGTTCACCAAGATCGTCCAGACGCGTCCCAACACGCACCTCGTGACCAATATGAACTTGCCACTCCTTATTCAGCTGCTGTTCGTACCCGATTCCACTCCGATCGACGAGGCCATTCGCCAGATCGTCGAGGCGGACGACACTAAGGTCAAGTACGTCAACGACCTGCTGGGGCAGGCCGAACTCGATGAGTTTTAATCGTTAGGAGCACATCATGATTCAGATGATTCGTGTAGATTATCGACTGCTTCACGGCCAGGTTGCCGTTAGCTGGACCTCGGCTCTGGGTGCCGACTGCATCCTGTTAGTGAGCGACACGGTCCTCAATGACAAGCTTCGTCTGCAGGCCCTGTCCCTTGCAAAGCCCGAAGGATGCAAGGTCGTCGTCAAAAACACCGAGGATGCTGTCAAGGCGCTCCAGAGCGGTGTGACCGATAAGTACAAACTCTTCGTGGTTTGCGAGACGATTCAGCAGGCCGGTGCCGTCGCCAAGGCGATGGGAGTCAAGAAGATCAACCTCGGCAACGTTGCCTTTAGCGAGAATGCCCGCCAGGTCTCGACGAGCGTGTTCCTCACGCCCGAGAACGAGGCCTACGTGAAGGAGCTGCTCGGCGAGGGCTATGAACTGTTCATTCAGATGATTCCGGCAGATGCGAAGACTGACGCCGCGAAGGTCATCGGTTAGGGGCCGTCATGGTTATCAAGACAATCCTGATTTTCCTTATTGCCCTTTTGGGTTATTCCGAGTGGCTGACGGGCACGAGCTACCTCCAGCGCCCGATCGTGCTCGGACCTCTGGTTGGCCTTGTCATGGGCGACATGGTGACCGGCACGATCATGGGCGCCACGATGGAGCTTGCCATGGTCGGCGCCATCTCGGTCGGCGCCTATAACCCGCCCGATACGATTTCCGGCACTATCCTGGGCGTATCTCTTGCCATGCAGGCCGGCGCGGACGCTTCGGCGGCCCTGACCCTGGGTATTCCTATCGCCACGATCGTCCTGGCGCTCGACACGGCCCTGGGCCAACCGGTCATGCTGCTGCTGGTGCACCGTATCGACAAAAACGTCGAGGACGGAGACACCAAGGCCATCACGCGCAACATGCTCATCGCCGGTTACGCGCAGAGCTGGTGCGGCCTGCTGATTATTCCCCTGGCATTCTTCTTTGGTGCCGATGCTGTTGCCAGCCTGCTCAACATCATTCCCGATTTCGTTCAGACCGGCATGGATGTCGCCGCCGCCTTCTTGCCCGCACTCGGCTTTGCGATGCTGGCGCAGATGATTATGAACAAAACAGTGGCTCCGTTCTTCTTCGCTGGCTTCTTCCTCGTCGCCTACTTTGGCATTAGCACGACGGGCGTGGCGATCTTTGCCGCGATCATCGTCGTCGCGATGACGGTTTTGGGTGATAAGAAAAAAGCGGAGCAGCCCGCAGCGGCAACCGAGGATCCTGCGATTGGGAGTGGGTTCGATGAGTTTTAAGTTTGAGTCTTCTTACGACGGGCTGATTTCCCGCGCAGACCTTAAGAAGCTGTTCTGGCGCTCGATTCCCTATGAGCATTCCTGGAACTACGAGCGTATGGGCCATATCGGCTTTATGTGGGCCCTTATGCCGATCCTTCGCAAGCTGTATCCGCAGGATGCGGACTTTAAGGCCGCCCTTAAGCGCCATATGGAGCTCTATAACGTCACGCCGTACATCTCGACGCTTCCCATGTCCATCGCCGCTGCAATGGAGGAGGTCAACGCTACTGACGATAGCTTTGACACGAGCGCGATCTCTAATGTCAAGCTTGCTTTGATGGGGCCGCTGTCCGGCGTGGGCGATGCTTTCTACTGGGGCACGCTGCGAATTTTGGCAACGGGTGTCGGCACGTCGCTGGCGCTGCAGGGCTCTATTCTTGGCCCGATTTTGTTCCTGCTCGTGTTCAACGTTCCTCACTACATCATCCGTTACCTGCTGACGTTTGTGGGATATCGCTTTGGCTCGGACATGATCAGCAAGGTCCAGGAATCGGGCATTATGGACACGATCGTCAAGATGGCCTCTATCATGGGCGCCATGGTGATCGGTGCTATGACCATGGAGATGGTCACCGTGGACATTCCGCTCATGGTCGGTGCGGGCGATGGTGCTCAGACGCTCGCCGAGCTGCTCAACGGAATCTTCCCGGGCTTTGTCACGATGGGGCTGTTTGGAATTGTCTATCTCATGCTCAAGAAGAAGATGAATCCGCTGCTCATCATGCTTGTGATCCTGCTCGTGAGTATCGCTGGCGCGTTCTTTGGAGTGCTTGGTGTCCAGTAGGGTATCCGTCATAATGAAAACAATGTAAGAGGGGGCGTCGCGCACACTGTGCTGCGGCGCCCTTTTGCCGAAAGGTGGACAAGATGGAGTATCCGCAGCTTGCCGTCATGAATATCAGCCATCGTTATTTTGACCTTGAGGAATTCTTTTCTTCGGCAGCGGCCTCGGGCTATACGTGTTGCGAGCTTTGGACCGGGGCGATGCATCTGTATGTCGATTGCCATGGATACGATTCGCTCGAGCGGGTACGGGAGCTGTCGCAGCGGTATGGGGTTCGGATTGTGGGGCTTTGTCCCGAACAGAACAACCCCAAGCCGTGGAATATCGCGGCGCGCGGGAATGAGGCGCGTGCCCGCACGCTCGCGTACTTTAAGAACGTTGTAGATATCGCGGCGGAACTTGGAGCCGAGCAGGTCATGGTCTCGAGCGGCTGGGCATTTTTGAACGAGCCGATCGAGGACGCGTGGGGTCGCAGCGCCTCGATGCTGCGTGCGATTGCCGAGCATGCGGGAGAGCGCGGCGTGCGACTGGTGCTCGAGGCCCTACAGCCGGTTGAGTCGATGATCGTGAACTCGGCGGCCGATACGAAGCGCATGATCGAGGCAGTTGATCATCCGGCACTTAAGGCGTGTCTGGATTTGGGCGCTATGGCGGTGGCGGGGGATACCATCGACGATTATTTTGATCTGCTTGGCGATGATGTCGCCCACGTGCATTTTGTCGATGTTGCGGCAGATGGCACGACGCATCTTGCTTGGGGTGACGGCGACCGCGATATGCGCGCCGACCTGGATAGGCTGGTGGCGCGCGGCTATCGCGGAGTTGTTTCGGCCGAGACCTATGATTGGCGCTATTTCGCCAATCCCGCGGCAGCCGACGCTCAGGTTATGGCGGAGTACCGACGCGCGATTGGCGCCTAAGTGGGACAGGGCGCCGAGTTGGCGTTTGACGCTTTTTGAGAAACGGGACGTGCTTTCCGCTTGAGGCTTCTGGCGGAAAGCACGTCCCAGAACAGGCGCTCAGAATGGGACACACTTTCCGCTGAGGACCTCAACCGGAAACCGCATCCCAGTTTTTGGCTGGCGGGCGGGACGCGCTTTCCCCTATGTTTCCAAATGAATACGCTATGAGCCGAGGAGGACGATTCTCCCCGCAAACACTCTAGTATGCTAAAGTACCCAGAAGACCGGCGGAGCTATGCCGGTCTTCTGCTCTATATGAAACACAGCATGAGGAGGCTCACCAGATGACGGCCACACCGTGGGGATTCCGGGACATATTGCCCGAGGAGGCTCAGGCGCGCGAGGAGATTGCGCTGACGGTGAAGGGCTGCTTCAGGGAGCATCATTACCTTCCGGTCGAGACGCCGCTGCTCGAGGACAAGGGCTCGCTCGAGGAGGGCGGCCGCATTGCGGACACCCCGTTTAAGCTCTTTGATGACGACGGTCGCCTGCTGGTGGTCCGTCCCGACAACACGCTGCCGATCGTGCGCTTGGTTTCGACCCGCATGCGCGCGGCCGATCTGCCGCTGCGCCTTCGCTACGAGGCACCGGTGGTTCGCGAGTGCCAACGCAATGCCGGTGGCTCGCGTCAGTTTACTCAGCTGGGCCTTGAACTTATCGGTGCGGGCGATGTCGCGGGCGATGTCGAGATCGTCTCGCTGGTGGCGGAGGCTATGCGCAAGCTGGCGCTGCCCGATGCGCGCATTATCGCGGGCAGCGTGCGTCCGTTTAAGGAACTGCTCGCGGCCTGTGAGGATCGCGAACTGGCTGCCGAGGCATTGCGTTGCGTGCACGCCAACGACTTTGTGGGCCTCGATGCCCGTGTGGCGGCAAGCGCCGAGCCCGAGGCCGTCAAGGCCGCCATTAGCGAGCTGCCGCGCTTGCACGGCGGCGCCGAGGTATTCGACCGCGTCGACGCGCTGCTGGCGGCGGCGGGCATCGTCGCGCCGCTGACGCGCGAGATGCGTGCCCTGGTTGATGGTCTGGCTCCCGAGGACGCCCAGGTGCTGTCCTTCGATTTCTCCATCATGAACTCTTTTGATTACTACACGGGCCTGGTTTTTAAGGCCTATGCCGGTGGCCTGCCCGATCCGGTGGGCTCGGGCGGTCGCTACGACTCCATCTTTACCGGTGCGTTCGGCGACGGCATCGAGGTGCCGGCGGCGGGCTTTGCCTTTTCGCTCGAGCGTCTGGAAGCCGCGCGCACCTCGGCCGAGGACGCTGCTTCCGATGGTGACCATGCCGTGGGCCGTGGCGCCGAGGGTCCGCTGCGTATCGCCGTGCCCAAGGGCTCGCTCAAGGCCGATACGCTCGATGTGCTCGAGGCCGCGGGCTTGGACGTCTCTGAGCTGCGCGATCCCGGCCGTCACCTGATCGTGCGTGGTCGCGACACACGTGCCGGCGAGGGCACGGTCGGCGATATCGAATTTGTCATCGTGCGTCCCAGCGACGCGCCCGCTTTTGTGGGCTGCGGCGGTGCCGACTGTGGCATCTGCGGCTGGGACTCGCTTATCGAGGCAGACCTCAACCTGCTGCAGCTGGTCGATCTGGGCTACGGCCTGTGCACCTTTATCGAGGCGGAGCCCGCGTGGCGCGCCGGCCAGGCCGAGCGCAACTATGCCCGCCGTGGGTCGCTTCGCGTGGCCACCAAGTATCCGCGCATCGCGAGTGCCTGGTATGCCGAGCGCGGCGTGAACGCCGACATCGTCTCGCTGCACGGCAACATCGAGCTGGGCCCCATTGTCGGCATGACCGATCGCATCGTGGATATTACCGCCACGGGCGCCACACTGCGCGATAACGACCTGGTCATCACCGGCCGCATCATGGACTGCACGGCCCGCTTCTTCGTCAACCCGGGTGCCGCTCGCTTGGATCAGCGCGTGCGCAATCTGGCCGATCGCCTGGCCGCGGCTGTTAAGGACAAGCATTTTGAGCCCGTTGCGGGCTCGGCACAATAGCGCGAGCACGCACGGGCGCCCCAACGTCCGGGCTGCGGGCCGACTGGCGCCGCCGCCCGGTCTCTCGTTTTTCGAACACAACCTCGACCGATAGGGGATACCGAAATGAAGACCATCAAGCTTGCTCCCGGTGAGCGCCTCGTTACCAACCAGCTCAACCGCAAGGGCGTGCTGCCGCAAAACATCATCGACGCCGCCCGCGATATCGTGGCCAACGTGCGTGCCAACGGCGATGCCGCGGTGCGTGATTACTGTCAGCGTTTTGACGGTGTTGAGCTGCAGGGCTTCCGCCTGCCTCAGGAACAGATCGATGCCGCGCTCGAAGGCCTCGATCCCGCTTTTGTCGTGGCGCTCGAAAAGGCTGCACGCCAGATTCGTGAGTTCCACCAGCGCGAGGTCGAGCAGAGCTGGTTTACCACACGCCCGGACGGCACGATGCTCGGCGTTAAGGTGACCTCGCTCGCGGCGGCCGGCATCTATGTGCCGGGCGGCCGCGCGCAGTATCCCTCCACGGTGCTCATGAATGCCATTCCCGCCAAGGTGGCCGGCGTCAAGCGCGTGGTCATGGTGACCCCGCCGCAAAAAGACGGCCTGATCAGCCCTTACACGCTTGCCGCGGCAAAGCTCGGCGGCGTGGACGAAATCTATATGGTGGGCGGCGCTCAGGCCGTGGCCGCGCTGGCGTACGGTACCGAGACAATTCCGCGTGTCGATAAAATCACCGGCCCGGGCAACGCCTTTGTCGCCGCTGCCAAGCAGATTGTCTCGGGCGATGTGGGCATCGACATGGTCGCCGGTCCCTCCGAGGTCTGCGTGCTGGCCGATGCCACGGCCAAGCCCATGGTAGTCGCGGCCGACCTGATGGCCCAGGCCGAGCACGATCCGCTGGCGGCTTGCTATCTGGTGACCTGCGACGAGCAGTTTGCGCGCGAGGTCGAGGCGGGCATCGACATCCTGGTGGCGCAGTCGCCGCGCGCCGAGATCACACGCGCTTCGCTCGATAACGAAGGCACCATCGTGGTGGCCGCCGACATGGCTGCCGCCGTCGAGGCCGTGAACACCGTGGCGCCCGAGCACCTTGAGCTGCACTGCAAGGACGCGATGGGCCTGCTCGGCGGCATTCGCAACGCCGGCGCCATCTTTGTGGGCGCTTGGAGCTCCGAGCCGCTCGGCGATTATGTTGCCGGCCCCAACCACACGCTGCCGACCGGCGGCACGGCCATGTTCTCCAACCCGCTTTCGGTCGAAGAGTTCGTTAAGCGCTCGAGTGTCATTTGCTATACGCCCGAGGGCCTACTCTCGGACGCTCCCGCTACGCAGCGTTTGGCCGAGGCCGAGGGCCTGTGGGCGCACGCGCTTTCGGCCGCACTGCGTCGCCGCGTGTTGGAGCAGGGCGAGGATGCCGTGAGCGCCGAGTCGCTCGCCGCGGCCGACTTGACCAAGGTTGCCTGGCCGGGCGACGCCGTGGCGACGGTTGCCGAGGGCGTTGACCTGGCGGCTGCGGGCGCAGATGGCGTTGGCCCGACCGGCAAGGAGGCCTAATATGGCCGAACTCACGCCGCGCATGAAGGAGCTCGTCCAGCCCTATCTGGCAGGCATCGAGCCCTACGATCCCAACTTTACGCCCACGCGCATCAACCTTTCGGCAAACGAGAACACCTACCCCGTGCCGGCCGGCGTGCGCGAGGCGATCGACGCGGCCCTGGCTGCCACGCCGCTCAACCGCTACCCCGATCCCATGTCCTGTGACCTGCGCGACGAGCTTGCCGCTTGGCATGGCGTGACGCGCGAGAATATCTGCGTGGGCAACGGCGGTGACGAGCTGCTCTATAACTGCCTGCTGGCGTTTGGCGGCGCGGGGAGGACCCTGCTCAACTGCCCGCCGTGCTTTAGCGAGTATGCGTTCTTTGCGTCTCTGTGCCAGACTGAAGTGCGCGATGTGTGGCGCGACCCGGCGACCTTTGAGCTCGACCAGGCGGCTGTGCTCGCGGCGGCGCCGGAGTGCAACCTGGCAATCGTGACCTCGCCCAACAATCCCACGGGTGACGTTGCTCCGCTCGACTTTGTCGCGGCCCTGTGCGATGCCTGCCCCGGCATGGTGATGGTCGACGAGGCCTACGTGGAGTTTGCCGACGATTCGTTTGGCGCGGCCACCACGGCGCAGGGGCTTATCAGCGAGCATCCCAACCTGGTGATTCTACATACGCTGTCCAAGGCGTTTGGCGCCGCCGGAACGCGTCTGGGCTATGTGATCGCGGCGCCCGAGGTCATCGACGTGTTCGCGGCGATTCGCCAGATCTATTCGGTCAACGTGCTGAGCCAGGCGGCAGCACTTGCCTGCGTGCGTGCCCGTGATGCCTACACGCCCGTGGTGGCGCAGGTCGCATCCGAGCGCGAGCGCGAGCTGGCCGCTCTGCGCGCGATGGCTGCCGAGGGCATGCCCGTGGAGGCATGGCCGAGCGCGGCGAACTTTGTGCTCGTGCGTACGCCGCATGCCACGCGCCTGCGCGAGCGCCTGCGCGACGAGTATTCAATTTTGGTGCGCGACTTTAGCTACGCGCCGGGGCTCGCGGACTGCCTGCGCATTACCGTGGGCACCCCACAGGAAAACGATGAGGTGCTGGCTGCGTTTGCCGCGCTGGTGAAGGAGGAGATGTAGATGGGCCGTTATGCCGAGGTAACCCGTAAGACGGGGGAGACCGATATTGTCGT
Source organism: Collinsella sp. AF33-16 (assembly GCF_003475325.1). Lineage (GTDB taxonomy): Bacteria > Actinomycetota > Coriobacteriia > Coriobacteriales > Coriobacteriaceae > Collinsella. The sequence continues at coordinate 8,432 of NZ_QRQC01000022.1, forward strand.
CAAGCTCGACCTGGATGGAACCGGTGCGTGCGATATCTCGACCGGCGTGCCGTTTTTCGACCACATGCTCAACGCTTTTGGCCGCCATGGTCTGTTCGATCTGACGGTGCACGCAGTGGGCGACGTCGAGGTCGATGCGCATCACACCGTCGAGGACACGGGTATTGTGCTGGGCGAGGCGTTTTGTCAGGCGCTGGGCGACAAGGCGGGCATTACGCGCTTTGCCGACGCGGCGATCGCCATGGACGAGACGCTTGTGATGGCTGCTGTTGATATTTCGGGCCGCGGGCAGGCCTACTGCGAGCTGCCCGTGCCCACCGAGCGCGTGGGCAGCTTTGATACCGAGCTGGCCGTCGAGTTCTTCTACGCCTTCGCGCGCGATGCCAAGCTCACGCTGCACGTTCGCGAACTGGCGGGCGGTAACTCGCATCACATTATCGAGGCCGCCTTTAAGGCCGTGGGCCGCACGATGCGCCACGCCTGCGAGCTCGATCCCCGCGTGCAGGGCATCCCCAGCACCAAGGGCTCGCTGTAACCGCTACAAAGGTAAAACCACTACGAAGGTGCCTGTCCCCTTTGTGGTGGTTTTGGACAAGACGAGGAGGAGGGGTCGCGTGGGCGAACCGAAGATCGTGGTGGTCGACTACCACAAGGGCAACTTGTCGAGCGTCGTGCGCGGGCTTGCGCGCGCCGGTGCCGCCGCCTGTACGTCGGATGATCCGGAGCAGATCCGCGACGCCGACGGCCTGGTCATCCCGGGTGTGGGCGCGTTCTATGACGCGATCGCCTTTATGCGCCAGAGCGGCGAGGCGGACGCGGTGCTCGGTGCCGTTGTCGCCGGAACTCCGCTGCTCGGCATCTGCCTGGGTCTTCAGCTCTTTTTTGAGCGCGGCAACGAGGGCGTGCCTGCGGACGAGGGCGTGGCCGCGGATGGCGGCACCCCCGAGCAGGCCGGTGGTCCCTGGGTCGATGGCCTGGGCATCATGCGTGGCTCGTGCACGCACCTGGAGTCGAGCCGTCTGAAGGTCCCGCACGTGGGCTGGGACCAGGTGCGCATGACGCCCGCCGGTGCGGCCGATCCGTTGCTTGCCGGTTTTGCCGAGGGCGCCAACATGTATTTCACTCACAGCTACGCGGTGGCCGACGACGTCGATGCCGCCGATGTGTTGGCGCGCACGCACTATACACGGAGCTTCCCGTGCATCGTGCGCCACGGCAACGTGTGGGGCTGCCAGTTCCATCCCGAGAAATCCTCTGCGCTGGGTCAGCGCATCCTTAAGAACTTCGTGAGCATCGTCGAGGGGGCCGGCCGATGATTCTGTTTCCCGCAATCGATTTGATCGGCGGCAAGGTCGTGCGCCTGGAGCGCGGCGACCGGAGCCGCTGTAAGGTGTATTCTGACGACCCCGTGGCCGTTGCCCGCTCCTTTGCCGAGCAGGGCGCGAGCTGGGTGCACGTCGTCGACCTGTCCGCTGCCTTTGGCGAGGACGAGGACGCGTGCGCTGCCAACTCGGCAGCGATTAAGGCCATCTGCGGCGTCGACGGTCTGTCCGCGGACGTGGGCGGCGGCGTTCGTTCGCTCGCGCGCATCGACGAGCTGGCCGGCTACGGCGCGCGTCGCATCGCGCTAGGCACGGTGCTCGTGACCGAGCCGGGATTTGCCGAGGTGGCGGCGCAAGGCTTTGGCGAGTTACTGGTGGCAGACATTGCCGCCCGTGACGGCCAGGTCAAGGTGAATGGTTGGCGCGACGGCGCAGGTGTGGCGCTCGACGACGCCGTGGCGCAGCTCACCGAGCTGGGCTTTAAGCATCTGGTGTATACCGACATCGCGCGCGATGGCATGCAGACGGGCATCGACGTGGCGGCGTATCGCCATGTGGCCGAGGTCGCGGGCTTTCCCGTCGTGGCTTCGGGCGGCATCTCGACGCTCGACGATATCCGCGCACTGACCGCGGTGGGCGAGGGCGCTATTGAGGGCGCCATCACCGGTCGCGCGCTCTACGAGGGCAACTTTACGCTGGTACAGGCGTTGGCCGCCGCGCGAGGGGAGGAGTAGCCCATGCTTACCAAACGCGTCATTCCCTGCCTGGACGTTAAGGACGGCCGCGTGGTCAAGGGCGTCAACTTTGTGAGCCTGCGCGATGCGGGCGATCCGGTGGAGCTTGCCCGTGCCTACGATCGCGAGGGTGCGGACGAGGTCGTGTTCCTGGACATCACTGCCACGAGCGACAACCGTGCGACGACCATCGAGATGGCGGCGCATGCGGCCGAGGAGCTCGCCATTCCCTACGCCGTGGGCGGTGGCTTTCGCGACCTTGCGGGCATGCGAACGATGGTGGCGGCCGGTGCCGACAAGGTATCGCTCAACTCTGCCGCTGTGCGCGACCCATCGCTGATCAGCCAAGCTGCCGCGGCGTTTGGCAGCCAGGCCGTGGTCGTGGCGATCGATGCCAAGCGCGTCGGCCTGCCTGGGCAGCCGGATGCCGACAAGTGGGAGGTCTTTATCGCGGGAGGCCGCAATGCCACGGGTATCGACGCGGTGGCGTGGGCCGAGGAGGCGGCTCGCCGCGGCGCCGGCGAGATTCTGCTGACCAGCATGGACCGCGACGGCACCAAGGCCGGCTTTGACCTGGCGCTCACCCGCGCCGTGGCGCGCGCGGTGCCAATCCCCGTCATCGCGAGCGGCGGCGTGGGCACGCTCGAGCATTTCGCCGAGGGCGTGATCGAGGGCGAGGCCGATGCCGTGCTGGCGGCCAGCGTCTTTCACTTTGGAACTTTCAGCATTCGCCAGGTGAAGGAGTATATGGCCAGCCAAGGGATTCCTGTGAGATTGGACTTTTAAATGGAGCAAGTGACAACCGCGGCAGAGCTCAAATATGACGCCTACGGGCTGATTCCTTGTGTGGTTCAGCAGCATGACACCGGTGAGGTGCTTATGGTTGCTTGGATGAACGAGGAATCGGTGGGGCTGACGCTCAAGACCGGGACCACGTGGTTTTGGAGTCGCAGCCGTCAGGAGCTCTGGAACAAGGGCGCGACGAGTGGCAACATGCAGGAGGTCAAGGAGCTCTGGGCCGACTGCGATAGCGATACGCTGCTGGTCAAGGTGGACTCACCGGGCCCGGCCTGCCATACCGGCAACCGTACCTGCTTCTTTAAGCGCGTGGAAGGGGGAGTGCGATGAAAGTCGTGACGCCGTTCGAGGTCGCCGAATGCAACACCGAGCTCCTCCGCGCGGGCGTGCCATGCCGCGTGCACCTGACTGATGCCTGCGGGGCGCAGTCGCTTTGGCTCGAGGCCGAGAAGGAAAGGCTCGATGAGGCCCATGCCGTCATCGTCGAGTTCTTTGAGAAAAAGGGCGCAAAGCCTCGGTTCGATGAGGCCGGTACCTACTTTACGCTGCAGTAACGAGAGGAAATAACCATGGGAGTCAGAACAGCTAACGTGCAGCCGGGAAACATCGGTGAGACGCTGACGGGACTGGCCGAGGTGATTCACAGTCGTCGCGACGCATCGCCGCAGGAGAGCTATACCGCGCGTCTGCTGACCGACGTCGAGGACGAGCTTCTCAAGAAGCTTGCCGAGGAGGCGAGCGAGGTGATCATGGCCTGCAAGGATAACGACCACGATCACATCCGCTACGAGGCCGGCGACCTGATCTACCACCTGCTCGTGACGCTCGAGCGCTACGGCATCACCCTCGACGAACTGGCCGGCGAACTCAACGCCCGCCGCCACTAGTCATTGGGGACGTTCTTAAACGACTAGTTAGGCGAGGGGCGTGGATTCCCATTCGCCGGTGGGGTGGGGGATATCGAAGGCCCGGTAGCCGCAGTCGTAGGCGTGGGCCTGGGCCTCGCGGATGTTCCAGCAGATGTCGCAGGCGCGGTGCGCGTCCGAGCCAAAGGTGATGGGCACCTCGGCATGGGCGAAGCGGCGCAACAGCCCGGTCGCGGGGTAGTAATCGTCGAGCCCCTTGCGCGGTGCGGCGGTCGAGACCTCAACGCGGCGACCCGTATCGTGGGCGCATTCGGCCATCTGCTCCCAAAACGGCGCGGGGTCAAAGTCGGGTGCAAAGCCGTCCTTCGAAAAGCGCATGACCAGGTCGGGATGGGCCATCGCGTCAAAGTTGAGTGAGCTTTCGCAAGCACGGCACCAGTCGTCGACGTAGCACTCCCACACGCCGCGCACGCCTAAGTTTTCCCAAACATGCAAGTTGGTATCGTCGTCGATCCAACCGCAAAGGGAATCGGGTGTATCGGGGCGCGCGACGTCCTCTGTCCCTGCCGTGCCCGCGGCGCCTGCCGCAATATCGCCCGGGTTGCCAATCCAGTGCACGCTGCCCAGACGTACGACGGCGCCCTGGGACCAGTGCTCTACCAAGGGCTCGCAGCCCTCGTACCAATCGCATTCAAAACCGTAGATAAAGGTGAGCTCCGGCGCAATCTGCGCGGCGAGTTTGCGGGCGTCCTCAAAGGCCAAACGATGTGCCGGCAAGTCGCCCTCGACGACCTGCACCTCGCAGTTAGCATCCACACTGGCGGGCAGGGTAAGGTGGTCGGTCGAGACCATGACGCGGCAGCCGGCGGCAGCAGCGGCACGGACGTTGTCCTCGAACGAGGCGTGCCCGTCCGAGAACGAGGTATGAGTATGGCAATCGACCAGCGGGCAGGCGGGCATGGCGACTCCTTTGCATTTGGTGAATCCGCTCCATTGTAATGGTGCAGCTCTCAACACGCCGCGCACGCCGGGTGCCGAAATCGAGTGGAAAGGCGGGGCGGCGCGTGCCGGCGCCGGCGACTACTTGTTTCGTGTCGCCGCTCGTTTGGACTGCACGGTTATAATCGCGTGCCGCACGGCGGTGACGGGACGATAGCGGATCATACGCGGTCCTGACCAGCGCATGACCTCGCGGATCTTCTCGCGCATGGCAGGCCGGTAGCAATGCGAAGGACAGGCCGAGCAAAATGTCTTGGTGCCCATGTGCGGGCAGTGCTCAATGCGCGCGATGGCGTATTTCTGCAGCTCGGCGCATTCAGGGCAGAGCGTAATGGTCCGAAGGCCGAGCTTCACGCGCACGGACTCATCGTTGCCAGCCTGTTCGACCGCATGCCCGCCGCCATGATGCCCGCGGCACCACAGTGCAATCATCTGCGACACCATCTGGGCCTCGCGTGCACGTTTGCGCGCCAGCTCCGGCGTGTCGGCGGTGCGCGCCATTAGCTCAGCCTCCCGTGCTCGACCGAAAGCGAGAAATCGGCAAACGCGCAGGTGCTGGCACGGTGGCTTACGAGCACAATGGTCTTGCCGCGGCGCTTGAGCTCGTCAACGGCCTGCATTACGGCTGCCTCGTTGAGAGCGTCAAGTGCGCTGGTGGGCTCGTCGAGCAAGATGAAAGGCGCGTCGTTGAGGAAGATGCGCGCAAGGCCGATGCGCTGGCGCTCGCCGCCCGAAAGCGAGTCGCCCAGCTCGGCAACGGGCGTGTCGAGACCCTGCGGCAGGCGGTCGATGAGGGCGGTAAGCGAAGCGGAGCGGCAAGCGTCGAGCAGCTCGGCATCGGTGGCGCTGGCGTGCGCAACCAGCAGATTCTCGCGTACGGTGCCGCAGAACAGATGTGTGTCCTGGGTCATATAGGCCTCGTGGCTGCGCAGGCTCGCCGTGTTGATGTGGCGGGCATCGACGCCGCTCACCGTGATGGTGCCAGCTGCGGGGTCCCAAAAACACATGAGCAGCTTAAGCAGCGTCGACTTGCCCGAGCCCGAGCGCCCCATGATGCAGGTCATGGTACCGGGCGCAAAGGTGCAGGTCACGTCGTCGAGGATGAGACTCGCAGCGGTGTCGTTCGCGACCTGCTCTGTGGCGCCCGCACCGCCCGCGTCCACGCCGCCCACATAGCTAAAGCTCACATGCTCGGCTGCGGCGCCGGCAAACTCAACGTTCTGTCCATCGGCGACCTCGGCGCACTGGGGCTGCTCGTCGAGCAAATCGAGCACGCGTGCGCCCGAGGCGAGCGTCTCCTGCAGTGAGGCGCCCAGGCGGCTCACGGCCATCACCGAGCCAAACGACGACACAAAGGTAAAGACGGCGACAAACGCTGCGGCAAAGTCAATCGTTCCCGCAGCCACCAGCTGCAGCGCACGCCCGAGCATCACCAGATTAGCCACAAGAATAAGCGCATCGGCTACGGCCTCGCTGACCGCCTGGCGGCGCTTGAGGCGCGCGTCCACGGCGCCGACTTGCTCGGTCAGCTTGCCCAGGGCACGGCTGCGATCGGTGCCACCGGCAAACTGGATGGTCTCGCCCGCGCCGCGCAGACTGTCGAGTACAAAGGCGCCCAGCTTACCGGCGCCCTCGCGGCTCTGGCGGCCGGTGGTGCCGCATGCCTTGGCCGAGGTCAGGGGCAGCAGCACGCCCAGGACCGCGTAGGCCACGAGCGCGATGCCCGCGAGCTCGGGGCTCACAGCCAGCAAAAAGCCCTCAAACACAACGGTGCAGACCAGAGCTATGGCAATGGGCGAGATGGTGTGCGCGTAGAAGACCTCGAGCAGCTCGATATCCGAGGTGACCAGGCTCACGAGCTCGCCCTTGCCGCGGCCCTCGAGCTTGGCGGGGGCGAGCTGGCGCAGGGCGCCAAACACCAGGTCGCGAATGTGTGCGAGCAGACGGAATGCGATGTAATGGTTGCAGAGCTGCTCGCCGTAGTGGAGCGGCCCGCGCGCGATGCCGCAGGCGGCGCAGGCCGCGCATGCTGCGATAAGACCAAGCCCCAAGGCGTTGCGGCCCAGCGCGGCCATAAGGCCAAGGGCGCCAAAGGCCGGCACGAACGCGGCGGTGAGCATGCCGATGCTGCCCAGCGCGACGGCTAGCACAAGCCAGCCGGCAAGCGGTCGGACGAGCCCCATCATGCGCCACATGATGGACGGCGCCGAGCGACGGGCGCGGCCGGAGTCAGGCGCCGCGGCAGCGGAAGACGAACTAGTACCGTTGAGGCCATCGGCACAGGCGGCGCTGCCGTCAACAGCCTCAACCGCGCCGGCATCCTCAGCATCACCCTCTGCATACGCATATGCCGAGAGCTGCTTCTGGCTGTTCCACATGCGCGCATAGGCGCCCGCGGCGGCCAAGAGCTCGCCGTGAGTCCCGTGCTCGGCAATGCGGCCGCGTTCCAGCACCAGGATCTGATCGGCGTCCACGATCGTCGACAGGCGGTGTGCCACCACAATTACAGTGTGCCCGCCGGCAAGCGACGCGATGACCTCGCCGATCGCGGCCTCGCTTGCGGCATCGACGTTGCTCGTAGCCTCGTCAAACACATAGATCGGCGAGTCGTGCAGCAGGGCGCGGGCCATGCACACGCGCTGGCGCTGACCGCCCGAAAGGTTGGTGCCGCCCTCGTTAATCACCATGTCGAGCCCGCCGTTGGCCTGCACAAAGGCCGCCACGCGCGTGCGGTCGAGTGCGCGCAAAAGCTCGGTATCGGTGGCGCTGGGCTGGGCGAGCAGCAGGTTGTCGCGCAGGGTGCCGGCAAACAGGTAACCGTTGATGGGCACCAGGGTGACGGCGCGCATGAGTGAGGCGGCCGTGGCGTCGCGCAGCTCGACGCCGCCGATGCGAACGCTGCCACGGTAGGCACCCTTGCGGCCCGCGATGATCCCCGCGAGCGTGGACTTGCCGCCGCCACTTTCGCCCACGAGTGCCACGAGCGAGCCGTGCGCAATGGTCGCGCTGGCGCTGTCCAGCACCGTGCGGTCGCCGTATGCATAACTCACGCCCGCGAGCTCGACATCGCCGCGACCGTCAAGCTCGACATCGCCGCGCTCGGGCTCGGGCGTATCCAAAATGCCAAACATGCGGCGCGAGGCGGCCATGCCGTTCATGGCCGTGTGGAACAGCGATCCCAGGCGGCGCATTGGCAAAAAGAACTCCTGCGACAGAAAGACGATGAGAAAGGCCGCCTCAAAGCCAATCTTGCCCGTGGCGAGCTGCAGCGCGGTTACGATAATGCCGAGCGCGGCGCCCATGTAGACGACCAGGTCCATAACGCAAATGGAACGCTGCTGCATCACCAGCAGGCGCATGGTCGCTGCGCGGAAACGCTCGGACTCGGCGTTGATACGCTCGTGCCAACTGCGATCGGCCTGGTAGACCTTAAGGGTAGTGAGACCCTGCACGGCTTCCAGGAACATGCCGCCAAGATCGACATAGCTGCCCCAGTACTCGGCACCGATCTTTTTGGCGTTGCGCATGACCATCATAATGGAGACGGGAATGACCGGAACGCAGGCGAGCAGCAGCGCGGCGGGAAAACCCGCCTGGCCCACGAGCAGCACAAACAGCGTGATGGGCGCCAAGCCGGCAAAGAAGAGCTGCGGCAGGTAGCCGCCAAAGTACACCTGGAGTTGCGTGGCGCCCTCGACGCTGGTCTGGACGGCCTCGGCGGTGGGGACGGTCTCGGTGTAGGAGGGGCCGAGTGCGGTGAGCTTGTCGTAGACGAGTGAGCGCACGCGGCGGACGGCCTCGAACGCGGCCTTGTCGCCGGCGCGTTGGGCCAGGTAGATGGAGGCGGCGCGCACGATGATGGCGGCGGCGAGCGGCAAGGCCGCCTGTGCGAGGGCATCGACGGCGAGTGCGGCGGAAAGGCCGTCCGTGACGATGCCGCCCAAGATGCGCGCAAGCACCCACATCACCGTGATGTTTGCCATGAGCGCGATCCACTTAAACAGGACGCTTGCCATAATGTAGGGCGTTGCCTGCGGAACCAGGGAGAAGAGCCGCTTCTCGAACATGAAACCTCCTATGCCGTAACGGTGCCGGGTGGGGTCCTCGGCAGCCGCTTAGTTAGCCAAATGCAACTAGAGTAACATCGTGCAGCGGGTAAGTATGCCGAGGGTAATTTTTGGTCGATGAACTGCGTAGAAAGTCCAAAATTGTTGAGTGCGGCGAACTTTGTGGTGGACGGAGTGCGGGCGCAATTCTGATCGTGTGCGGCCTCGCTCCAAAACGTGTACGTCAGCCTCCAAAACCGACAAAAAATGACATGTTTGGAGGCTGACGTACACGTTTAGATAGGGGCGAGGGCGGCGACGGACGAAAGTCACGCCTGCGCCACGTCCGATGTGCTAGCGTTTGGGTGAACAAAACGAGCCCGCGCTGAAAGGATCCGGACCGTATGCAATGCGATAGCACATCCCCGCTGTCTCGCGAGACCGATGCGCCCGAAACTATCGTCAAGCTGGAGTGCGACATCGATGACGCGTCGCCCGAGGTGCTCGCCTACGCCGCTGACCGCCTGCGCGAGGCCGGCGCCCGCGAGGTGCACTGGCTGTCCCTCTACTGCAAAAAGGGCCGCCCCGGATGGCAGTTGCAGGTGATCTGCTCGCACGAGGATATCGAGCGCCTACAGACGATTATCTTTTTGGAGACCACGACCAACGCCGTTCGTCGCCAGGTGATGGAACGCGTCTGCCTGCCGCGTCGTTTTGAGCAGGTAGCGACGCCTTGGGGCGAGGTGGCCGTCAAAGTAGCCACCCTGCCCGACGGCAGTGAGCGTGCGGCGCCCGAGTACGAGGACTGCGCCCGTCTTGCCCGCGAGCATAATGTGCCGCTCCAGCGCGTGATGCAGGCGGCACAAGCCCCAGCACTGCGATTTGAATAGCGCGGCCGGCGACATCCCGCGCCCAGCCCCATCAACCCCACACCGAAAGGACTCCCCATGAAATACCTCATCGCTTCCGACATTCACGGCTCGGCATACTGGACCGAGCGCCTGGTCGCCGCCATCGAATCCGAGCAGCCCGACCGCATCGTGCTGCTGGGCGACCTGCTCTACCACGGCCCGCGCAACGACCTGCCGCGCGACTACGCTCCCAAGCGCGTGATTCCGCTGCTCAACGCCCTGGCCGACCGCATCATCGCGGTGCGCGGCAACTGCGACGCCGAGGTCGACCAGATGGTCCTCGACTTCCCCGTCATGGCCGACTACGCCACGCTGTTCGACGAGACCGGCCGCGAGCTGTTCCTGACGCATGGCCACGTCTTTGGCGCTGGCATGCATAACAGCGTTGATCACGCGCCCGCGCTGCCCGAGGGCTCCGCGCTCGTCTACGGCCACACGCACATCAAGGTTAACGAGGCAAGCGAGGCGCACCCGGGCCTGTGGCTCTTCAACCCCGGCAGCGTGAGCATTCCCAAGGACGGTACGCACAGCTATGGCATCTACGAGGACGGCGCGTTCCGTCACGTGATCCTGGAGGAGGAATAACCATGGCAGAGCAGCTGGCTCAGCAAAATGCCGAGGGCTCGCGCGACCTGTCCACGCTGGTAGACGCGTCGGCCGAGCTGCAGCATCTGGTGCAGACCATCTGGCGCCTGCGTCAGCCCGACGGCTGCCCGTGGGACCGCGAGCAGACGCACCGCAGCATTGGCAAGAACATGATCGAGGAAGCCTACGAGGCGCTCGACTGCATCGAGGCCGACGACGCGGCACACCTGCGCGAGGAGTTGGGCGACGTGCTCATGCAGGTCGTACTGCATGCGCAGATTGCGGCGGATGCCGGCGAGTTTTCGCTGGCCGATGTGGCGCGCGATATCGACGCCAAGCTCATCCGTCGTCACCCGCACGTGTTTGGCGATGCGGATGCCGACAACTCCGACGAGGTGCTCAAGATTTGGGACGAGGTCAAGCTTGCCGAGAAGGCCGCCAAAGACCAGGCCGTGGCGGCAGTCGGGGCCGCACCCGAGGGTCTGCTCGACGGTGTGCCCACGCACCTGCCGGCGCTGATGCAGGCTCAGAAGGTGTCGCGCAAGGCGGCTGCCGTGGGCTTTGAGTGGGAGACGGTCCAGGACGTGTGGGACGAGGTTGCCGAGGAGCGTGCCGAGTTTGAGGCCGAGGCTCCCGGTTCTCCCGAGCGCGAGATGGAGTTTGGCGACCTGCTCTTTGCCCTGGTCAACGTTGCGCGCAAGGAGGGAATTGACGCCGAGAGCGCCCTGCGTGCCAGTGCGGCAAAGTTCCGCCGCCGCTGGGCCGCGATGGAGCAGATGGCGGCCGACGCCCACGTGGATCTGGCCGAGCTTTCGACCCACGGCCTCAATGACCTCTGGGATGCCGCAAAGGCAGAGGAGTAAGACTGCGGGGGCGACGGGACGGACTTGTCCCATCGCCCCTATTATTTTTAAAAAGATTGTATCCCTTGTCTAACTTAGGGCATAATGCAAAAAGTGCGATAAGGCTAACTTATGAACCTGCGCGCCGCTGTAGCGTGCAAGCCGTGTCGCCAAGCATTCAACCCGTTTCCAAGTGAGAGGGAGACAACATGAGCGATATTTTGGACGTCTACGGTCGCGAGGTGCTCGACAGCCGCGGCAATCCCACCGTCGAGGTCGAGGTCGTGCTCGAGGACGGCAGCTTTGGCCGCGCAATGGTGCCTTCGGGTGCTTCGACCGGCGCCTTTGAGGCATGTGAGCTGCGCGACGGCGACAAGGGCCGCTATCTGGGCAAGGGCGTTTCGCAGGCCGTCGAGCACGTCAATAACGAGTGCGCTAACGCCGTCGTGGGCCTCGACGCCTTCGACCAGCGCGCCGTCGATGCCGCGCTGATTGCCGCGGACGGTACCCCCAACAAGACCAAGCTCGGTGCCAACGCCATCCTGGGCGTGTCGCTGGCCGTCGCCCGCGCCGCTGCCGAGTCGGCGGGCCTGTCGCTGTACCAGTACCTGGGCGGCGTCAACGCCCACCTGCTGCCCACGCCTATGATGAATATCCTCAACGGTGGCGTCCATGCCGACAATAACGTTGACTTCCAGGAGTTCATGATCATGCCGGTGGGCGCCCCGAGCTTTGCCGAGGGCCTGCGTTGGTGCGCCGAGGTCTACCACACCCTCAAGGGCGTGCTGCACGAGGCCGGCCTGGGCGGCGGCGTGGGCGACGAGGGCGGCTTTGCGCCCAACCTCAAGACCAATGCCGAGCCGTTCGAGTACATCACCAAGGCCGTGGAGAAGGCCGGCTTTAAGCCCGGCGTCGACTTCATGTACGCCATGGACCCGGCCTCGACCGAGTTCTACAACGCCGAGACCGGCATGTACGAGCTCAAGGGCGAGGGCGTGGAGTACACGAGCGCCCAGATGGTTGATTACTGGGAAAAGCTCGTCGACACCTATCCCATCATCTCCATCGAGGACGGCATGGCCGAGGAGGACTGGGACGGCTGGGTTGAGCTCACCCGTCGCATTGGCAACAAGGTGCAGCTGGTGGGCGACGACCTGTTCGTCACCAACACCGAGCGCCTTAAGAAGGGCATCGAGCTGGGTGCCGCCAACGCGATCCTGGTCAAGGTCAACCAGATCGGCACACTCACCGAGTCGCTCGAGGCCATCGAGACCGCCAAGGAGGCCGGCTATGCTTGCATCGTGAGCCACCGCTCCGGCGAGACTGAGGACTCCACGATTGCCGACCTGGTCGTGGGCGTCAACGCCGGCCAGATCAAGTCGGGCGCCCCGTGCCGCAGCGACCGTATCGCCAAGTACAACCAGCTCATCCGCATCGAGGACGAGCTCGAGGGCAGCGCGCGCTATGCCGGCAAGACCGCGTTCTACAACATTCGCTAAACGGGCGAATTTGGCGAGGGGGAGGCTGACTCGGTTCCGTCCCGCCTTGACTGGATGCTGCAAAGCGCCATGGGCGCTGGGCCATACGGCTCAGCGCCTTTTTTATGTCGAGCAAAGGCTGGCGAAGGCGGTGCGGGCGCTCGTGCTATAACTAAAGGACTTAGCGCAAACAAACCTCAACCGCACAAGGCGCACATGGATCAGATTTACGACAACAGGTACTATTCCGCCGGTTCGCGCGAGCCGTCGCCTCGCCGTGCGCGCACGGTGCAGCTCGGTGGGTCCGCCTACGCCGGCGTCGACCGCCCCGCGCAGCGCCCGACAAGTACCTCGCGCCCCAATGCCCAATCAAATACTTTGGCAGATGGACCAGTGCGCCCGGCACGTTCGTCGCATGCATCGCGTCCCTCGACTCAGGCACACGACAAATCGAGCAGACCCTCGAGCCGTCTTTCGGGCTCGGACTTTATGCATTACGCCAACGACAACGCGGTGGTCAAGGCAATCTATGACTTTACGCATGGCTCTCTGCGTCCGCTGTTTATCGGTATCGTGGTGGCGCTGGCGCTCGTGAGCCTGTATTTCCCCGTGCGCGACCTGTACGTTGCAAAACGCTCGAACGACATCTTGGCCAAGCAGGTCGAGATTCGCGAGCAATACAGAGATGAGATGAAAAAAGACACTGACAAGTGGCTCTCGGAAGAGGGCATTAAGGATCGGGCACGGGAACTGGGCATGGTGATGCCCGGCGAAAAGAGGATTGAAGTACAGGGTCTGGACGAGGATTCGGATTCGTCGTCGAGCAAAAAGTCCTCAAACGCCAAGAAGGCCAGCGAAGTGGCCAAGGAGATTGAGGAAGTCGGCAAGGACGCGCCGTGGTACATTCAGACGCTCGACATGCTGTTTGGATTTAACGGCGTCGAGGGTCAGACGGTCGCGTCCAGCGGCGAGTAGGCGAGTAGCGCCCGGAGGGGAGCCCGCAATGACAAATTGCAAACGATATAAGGTGGCCGCGATCGACTTGGGAACGGTGTCGTCGCGACTAGTGCTAGCGCAGGTCGAGGGCGGGGCGATCGTGGAATCGTCCAAGCATACCGAGATCACCGACTTGGGCGAGGGCGTGGACGCGACGGGGCGCTTTTGCGAGGCAGCTGTCGAGCGTGTGCTCGCTGCGTGCCGCATGTTTGTGGACGAGGCCCGTGCCTTTGGGGCCGTGTGCGTCTGCACCACGTGCACGAGTGCCGCGCGCGATGCGTCCAATGCCGCGCTGCTGCTGGACGGCCTGCGCGAGTTGGGGCTCAAACCACAGGTGATTCCGGGCGAGGTCGAGGCGCGCCTGACATTTTTTGGCGTGGCGCACGACTTTGCCGGCGAGCGCATCATCGTCGCGGATTCGGGCGGCGGCTCCACGGAGCTCGCGACGGGCGTATACGCTCCGGAGCGCAGCGTCTTTGCGCTGGAGGGAACGCGCTCGCTGGACATCGGTTGCCGTCGCGTGACGGAGCGCTTTTTCTCCGCGTTGCCGCCCGCGGATGGCGAACTTGCTGCCGCTGCCGCGTGGGCAGGCGATCAGTTCGCCGCCTATTTTGAGGGCCTGCCTGTCGACTTTGAGCGCGCCGAACGCTTAGTCGCGGTGGGCGGCACGGTGACTACGCTGGTGGCTCTGGTCCACGAGCTGGAACCGTACGATTCGAGCTTTGTGCACCTACGCGAGCTGTCGCTGGAGCAGGTCTCGGCCGCTATCGAGCGCATGTCTGTGTTGGACGCGGAAGGCATCGCCGCGCTACCGGGTGTACAGCCCAAACGCGCGGGCGTGATCTTGGCTGGTGCCGTGGTGATTCGCGAGCTTATGCGAGCCGGCGGCTACGACACGCTCACCGTAAGCGAGAACAGCCTGCTTGCCGGCATGGCCGCCACCATTAACGAGGTTCTCGACGGCGAGCTACCCACCATCGGCTGGACCCCGAGCCTCAGCACCCTTTAACCATTCCCTCATAAGTTGCGGTGAAATACGGACTAAAAATCGCCAAACGGGGGTGCGGACGATTTCTTGGACCGCGCCTAGGCGTATCC
>NZ_QRQC01000023.1 GCF_003475325.1 Collinsella sp. AF33-16
CTGAGTCCTGAGGCTGTTGCAATGAAAATGAGAATCAAGGGCTGTGACACGCGCCAGTTACCTTTAATGGATATGAGATGAATGAGGCAATTGTTTTGCTATACTCTCTCCGCACGGGCGATTGGCGCAACGGTTAGCGCAGGTGCTTTACACGCACAAGGCTGGGGGTTCGAATCCCTCATCGCCCACCACTGATTTGGAAACGGCCCTCGAAAGGGGACCGTTTTTGCTTGCGCCCGGTGCATGGGATTCGAACCCGCCAGCACGTCCGCCACAAAGGCCGTGGCCAAAAAATGGCAAAAATGAGTACTGTTACTAATTTTGTAGCAGCGATTTTTGGGTTTCGCTGGGTAAATCTAGCCCTGAATCAGCGATTTGAAGCCTTTGCTAGCTGTTTCCCCATTAACATAACTGAACATGTGTGGTCTAACTAATCCTAGATAGTCGGTTTCATATGAGATTCAGCTGGTGACAGTACTCACATTTGGCATTTTTTGTCCAAAGGCTCTCCTGGCCATTGCAGATTTGTGGCAAAACGGGTTCCGGACCGCTGAATCGTGCCGCATATGGCACGCCCGCAGTCCAGAACCCGGTCCAAATTAAGTTATTGCGCCGTGTTAGCCCAAAACGCCCGCCAGGATCTCGATCAGGCCGTCCACGTCGACTTCCTCGCAGACAAGCGGCGGCAGGAAACGCAGCGTGTGGGCACCAGTAGCGTTAATCACAGCGCCGGCGGCAAGCGCGCGGGCAACAATATCATGCGCATCGCCCGCAGCGTCATCCAAGTCGCAGCCGAGCATCAAGCCGCGACCGCGCACCTCGGTAACGTGCGGAAGCTTGGCCAGCGCCTGCTCCATATAGGCGCCCACCTTGGCGGCATGCTCAGCATAGCCGCCGCGCACGAGCGCGGAGAGCGTCGCGGCGCACGCCGCGACGGCCAAGCAGCTACCGCCAAAGGTCGAGCCGTGGTCGCCCGGCTTAAACACGTCGGCGATTTCCTTCTTTGCCACCACGGCACCCATGGGCACGCCATCGGCAATGCCCTTGGCAAGGCTCATAATGTCGGGTTCCACGCCATAGGTCTGGAATGCAAACGGCTTGCCGGAGCGGAAGATGCCACACTGGACTTCGTCGGCGATAAGAACGGCGCCTGCCTCGTGTGCCAAGTCACGCGCCGCCGCCATAAACTCCTCGGTCATGGGGTGCACACCGCTCTCGCCCTGAATCGGCTCGAGCATGACAGCGCAGACCTCGCTTCCCAGCTGCTTAAAGATCGCACGCAGTTCATCGATATCGTTGGGCGTGCAGGCCACAAAGCCACCCGGCAGCGGGCGGAAACTATCCTGCAGCCAATCCTGCATGGTGGCGGCAATGGTCTCGAGCGTACGGCCGTGGAAGCCGCCGCGCATGCACACGATAGTGTTGCCGCCGTTACCGGCACGCTTGGCGTACAGGCGCGCGAGCTTCATCGAGCCCTCGTTGGCCTCGGCGCCGGAGTTGGCAAAGAAGGTCTCCCAAACCTGCTCATCCGCAGCCGGGGCACCAAGAGCAGCTGCCGTGGTCTCATCGCCGGCGGCAATGGCATCGGCAAGCACGCGTGCACCATCTAAGTCGTCGTTGGCAAGCTTGGACAGCAGCGCCGCGACCTGTCCACGCTGCTCGATGTAGAAGTAATTGGAGACATGCATGAGCTTTTTGGTCTGTGCCTCGAGCGCCGAGAGCACAGCCGGGTCGCCATGACCTAGGCTGCACACGCCGATGCCGGCAAGAAAGTCGAGGTACTCACGACCATCGTCGCCGGTGAGCTTCATGCCGTGACCCTCGACAAACTCGACCGGAGAGCGGCCAAAGGTATGCATAACGTAATGGGATTCAAGCGATTGCTGAGCTACAAGTGACATGGGATGCCTTTCGTTGGGCGCCAGACGGCGCAGGCCTATGGGTGCAGGAATGGGGCGGCTGCGAGTCAGTTAGACCGTCTGAAGCTTCTCGACCTCGTCGAGGTTCTCGGTCAGACGCGCAGCAAACGTCGAAAGCGGATGCGGATGCGTATCGAACTCGTAAGCCGTCTCGGTGGAATGGATCACGGTACCGACGCCGGCATCGGTCAGCAGCTCCAGCAGCAGCGAATGCGGCGTGGTGCCGTTGATGATGTGGGCACGAAATACACCGCCGGCAAGCGCATCGACGGCCGCGCGCAGCTTGGGAATCATGCCCTTATCGACCTCGCCGCCGTAGAGCATCTCATTGACCTCGTCGAGCGTCAGGTTGGAGATAAGCGAATCCTTGTCGCTAAAGTCCTTATACAGGCCATCGACGTCGGTAAGGAAGATCACCTTATGCGCATGGAGCGCCGCCGCAACAGCACCGGCGGCGGTGTCGGCGTTGATGTTAAAGAAGCCGCCGTCCTCCCCCGCCGCAACGGTAGCGATGACGGGAATGTACTCGCTATCGAGCAAGCGCTCGATATAGTCGGTGTTGACGTGCGCGACCTTGCCCACGCGACCGAGCTCGGGGTCGAGCGGCTCGGCGATGAGCGTGCCGGCATCGCTGCCCGACACGCCCACGGCCAGGTTGCCGTGCCGGTTGATGGCAGCGACCAGCTCCTGGTTGACCTTGCCGCCCAGCACCTCGCGCACGATATCCATGGTCGCCGGCGTGGTCACACGCTGGCCGTTCTTAAACTCGACAGGGATGTCATAGTGGCTCAACGCCTCATTGATGGCCTTGCCGCCGCCATGCACGATAACGGGGCGCATGCCGATGATCTTAAGCAGGACGATGTCACTCATCACGTCGCGGCGCAGCTGCTCGTCGACCATGGCGGCTCCGCCATACTTGATAACGACCGTCTTGCCGGTCAGGTTTTTAATCCACGGCAGCGCCTCAAACAGCAGCTGCGCGGTTGCCTCGTTGGATTCACTCGAGCGACAATCGCGTGCGAATTTCATAGTCTGCCTCGTCTTTCGTATCGTTATCGCGCCGTGCTCCGCCGTCCGCAATCGCGACGAGATGCACAGCGCGCCTGGAGTTTAGGAACGGTAGTCGCCGTTGATCGAGATGTACTCGTGCGTGAGGTCGCAGGTCCAGACGGTCGTTGCCGCATCGCCTGCGCCGAGGTCGGCCGAGATCACAATCTCGGGCACCTCAAAACGCCGCAGGGCCTCGTCCTCATCGAAGGGAACAGTCAGACCGTCGCGACAGACAGGCATGCCCATCATGTCGATGGAAACGTCTTCCTGATTAAATTTCACGCCGCACTTACCGAGCGCCATGGCAACGCGGCCCCAATTGCAGTCATGGCCGGCGATGCAGGTCTTAACGAGCGGCGAGTTGGCAACGGCGCGGGCGGCGATATCGGCCTCCTCGTCGTTCACGGCGCCGGTAACGTTGACCGTAACAAGCTTGGATGCGCCCTCACCATCGGCGGCGATATTGCGCGCCAGGCTCTCGCACACCTCGTGCACGGCAAATGTCAACTCGTCAAAGGCATCGGAGCCCTCGACGATAGGCTCGGCATCTGCGGCAGCGGCACCGGAGGCAAGCATGGTGCAGGTGTCGTTGGTCGAGGTGTCGGAATCGACCGTTACCTTGTTAAAGGTCTGCTTGACGGTCGAGAGCAGCAGGGCATGAAGTGCCGCAGGCTCGACGGGGGCATCGGTAGTGATAACTGCGATCATGGTGGCCATGTTGGGCATGATCATGCCCGAGCCCTTGCACATTCCGCCTACCGTATAGACATTGCCCGCATGACCCGCAGCCTCACTGACGTAGGACACGGCGTACTCCTTGGAGTGCGTGTCGGTCGTCATGATGGCGCGAGCGGCATCGGCGCCACCGTGGGCGGAGAGCGCCTCGTAGGCAGCAGGAATGGCGGTCTCAAACGTGTCGATCGGCAGAATCTGGCCAATTACACCCGTGGAGGCAACCAGAATCTGCTGAGGCTCGCAGCCGATGACCTGCGATGCGATGCTGCACGTCTCGCGCGCGCATGCAAGGCCGGTCTCACCCGTGGCGGCGTTGGCATTGCCAGAGTTGACCGAAATGCCGGCGATGATACCGTACCCCTTGTCGGTACCGCCCAGGTTGGCACGGCTCACCTGCACGGGCGCCGCGCAAAAGCGATTGGTGGTAAACACGCCAGCACCGGGACAGGGTTTATCGGGCACGACGAGCGCGTAATCCAGACGCTCGGGGTTCTTGCGGAACCCAGCGTGGATGCCTGCAGCCTTAAAACCAGCCGCAGCCGTAACGCCACCCTCGACGGCGCGAATCTTGATATCAAACAGCTCGGTATTCATCGTCTTTATGACTCCTTATGTCAAACAAAAAACGGACATCGGTTGGTGCGCCATGCCAGTCGTGATCATGAAACCAGCTTAAGAGTGGCGCCCCACTCGATGCCCGACTACCAAATCGTTAACAATCGAATGTGCTACACCGGGCACGCCACTGTGGGCAAGCCTCGTCGCTCGTCAAAGCCAAAGACGATATTGGCGCACTGGACCGCTTGGCCCGCAGCGCCCTTGCACAGATTGTCGATGGCGCCCGTCGCCACCAGCACGCCCGCGCGCTTGTTGAGCGCGAGGCCAATCTGGGCAGCGTTGGTGCCGACGACCGAAGCCGTCTTGGGCTGCTGGCCGGCATCGAGCACGCGCACAAAGGTGCGACCGGCGTAGAACTGCTTGTAATGGTCGACGACATCCTCAAGAGCCAGCGTGTCGAGAGCCTGCGGCGCGAGCGGCAGCGTCACCGTGGAGAGCAGACCGCGCTTGAGCGGTGCCAGGTGCGGGGTAAAGACGACGCGATCGGTCAGGCCAAGGATTTGCTCAATCTCGGGCGTGTGGCGATGCTTGCCCACGCCGTAGGCCTCCAAGTTCTCGTCGGCGCTGCAAAAATGGGTGCGGGCGTTGCAGGACTTACCGGCGCCCGTCACGCCGCTAATGGCATCGACAATCACGGGGCCGTTCTCGGCCACCCAGCCCGCGCGCACGGCGGGCGCGGCGGCAAGGCTCGTTGCGGTGGGATAGCAACCGGCGCAGGCGACCAGCACGGGCTTGCCGTCGGCATGGTCGGATGCGGCGGTCTCCAAGTCCTGGCAGAACAGCTCGGGCAGACCGAAGGCACGGGTCTTGAGCAGCTCGGGGCTCGTATGCTCGGCGGCATACCAAGCCTCAAAAACGGACGCGTCGTTCAGACGGTAGTCGGCCGAAAGATCAAAGCAGGAGACGCCCGATGCAAGCAGCGCGGGCACCTGTGCCATGGCAGCCGTGTGCGGCACGGCCAAAAAGACCGCGTCGCAGTTCTTGAGCTCAGGGGCATCATGCGTCGTAAAGACAAGATCGCTTACGCCGGTGAAGCTCGGGTACACCGCAGACAACGGCTGGCCGGCATCGGCGTTGGACGTAATGGCAGCAAGTTCAAACTCGGGATGACCGAGGACGAGGCGAATGAGCTCGGCTCCGGCATATCCAGCCGCGCCGACGATTCCAACCTTCAAAGACATATCAGACTCCTTGTCTGCGATTTATGCACCGATGCGCATTTCGCAGCAGTCGTTATGAAGTGAGTTGAAACTTTAGCACCAAAAGATGCATGAATACGTAAATGGCTTGCATATTCATGCATTGAAACATTCCCGACACATTCGCTTGAAGGAATTGACAAATGGAGCGGGCCCCGTATTGACCGGCGCTCCTAACGGCGCCGGGCAATACGGGGCCCGCCCATGCGAAAACCAAGTTGTTAGGATGAGCCAGCTGGCTAGAGCTCGACCGGCACCCATTCGTCGTGATTGCAGATAAAAGCCTCGGGATCCTCGACGCTAAAGAAGACGAGCGTGGGGTCGTTAGGCCCCTCATAGTGCTCGCCCAGGTGCTCTAGATGCTTCCACCCGGCTTCGCGCATTTCGCCTAAAGCCCGGTCATCCAAGCCGGCACGCCCGCGCAAGATGAGCCAGCCATGGCCCGGCCACCAACTCGTGGCCTCAAAGCGCTGGTTTTGCAGCAGCTCTTGCCACACATCTTTGGTGCGCGCTGTTACAAACCACAGCTTGCCATTCTGGATCTGCGCAAACGAAAACGGACGCACATGAGGCTGTCCGTCAACGCTCGTCGCCAAATACCATGCCGGCACCGACGTCAGATACTCCAACACCGTATTCAATCCGTCCATGTGTCCTCCTGGCGCTAGCTAATTCGGAACGGGTAGTTAATTTGAGACGCGCTAGAGCTCCAGGCGCTCCTCGCTGCCGTCGATATCACAGAAGCGCGCGGCAATGTTGCGGACCGAAAAGAAAGCAAGGCGGCCGTCGTTGGCACTCTCGTGTTCCTCGCCAATGCCCACCATGTGCTTAAAACCCGCTTGACGCACCTTGTCGCTCGCAACTGCGTCGTCCTCAAGTGCGGCTTCGCCGGTCAATACGATCCAACATTCCCCCGGCTTCCAGCCCGAGAGCTCAAACTTGGGATTCGCACTCAGCTCCGCCCACACGTCCTTGTCGCGCGACGTGCAAAACCACAACTTACCGTCATCGACCATGGCAAAAGAAAACGGCCTCACACGAGGCTGATGCCCGTCGGCCACATCGGTCGTGGCCAGATACCACGCCGGAATGCGCCTGAGATATGAACAGGCGCGCTCAAGCTGAGCCGTGCGATCGTTGTCGGTCATAGGGACCCCTTTCTTGCGCTCGAATCGCGCCTAAACAAGTTGAAGGTTGATGACGATGACGCAGATGAGCAGCAGCGCCGTCACCACCGCAGCCAGCGCATCCCCGCGGCGAAATGCAAGCGCATGCAGGCGCGTGCGGCCCTGCTCACCGTGATAGCAGCGTGCATCCATGGCAGCAGACAGCGTCTCGGCATGGCGGAACACGCCCGTGAACAGCGGAATCGCCACACTGCCGAGCATACGCACGCCGCCGAGCGGACCTCCCGTCACGCGTGCACCGCGGCTTGCCTGCGCATCGGCCGTCTGCTTCATCTCGGTGGCAAACTGCGGCATAAAGCGTAGCGCGATACCCATGATCATGCCGAGCTCGTGCGCAGGAAGTCCCACACGCGCAAACGGCGCGAGCAGGCGCTCAAAGCCCGCGGTGAGGTCGAGCGTGGGCGTGGTGAGCGTAATGGCGCTCATGCCGGCCATCATCAACGTCAGGCGGCACGCCATAAAGGCGGCAGAACGCAGTGAGCCCTCGCTTATCTGCAGAAAGCCGAGCTGCCACAGGATGCGCCCACTCTGATCGGTAAACAAGTTGAGCACCGCGACCACGACGACGATTGCCAGCAGCGGCGCCATCGATGATAGGACCCGGCGCAACGGCACCCGGGACACGGCATAGATCAGCACGGCGAAAATTGCGACCGGGGCCAGTCCGCGGAAGCCGCCGACGGTCAGCGTCGTGATCAAAAACACAAAGCCCAGGAGCAGCTTGGTGCGCGGATCCAGGCGATGGATCGCACTATCGCCGGGATAGTAACTGCCAAACGAAAACGCCTCCATTAGCAGCCCTCCTCTCGCGCGACCGTCTTGGATTTAGCAATGTCCGAGACGTTAGAAGAACCGTCTGAGCGACCGATCAGCAAATTTGCCAACTCGTCGGCCAACGACTCAACCGTATAGAGCCCGCCGCAACGCAGCGGCACGCCCGCTTCCGAGAGCGCCAACGCCATGCGCTGGGCGGCGGGAACGCCCAAGCCGATCGATTTAAGCTCATCCGCATGCGCAAAAACCTGAGCGGGCGTGCCCTCAGCAAACACCGTGCCCTCGTTCATCACGACAATACGATCGCAGCAATTGGCAAGGTCATCCATACTGTGTGAGACCATGACGACGGTCAGGACCCCATGGTGAAGTCGATCGATGAGCTCCAGGAAATCACTGCGCGCCGCCGGATCGAGTCCCGCCATAGGCTCATCGAGTACCAGGACCTCGGGCTCCATGGCAAGCACGCCGGCAAACGCCACGCGCCGCTGTTGGCCACCCGAAAGCTCAAAGGGACTCTTGTCGCCCACCGTGGCCAAGTCGAGGCCCACGCGCGCGAGCGATGACTCAACGCGGCGGACAACCTCGGCCTGCGACAAGCCAAGGTTGTGCGGGCCAAACGCCACGTCCTGCGTCACGGTTTCGGCAAACAGCTGACGCTCGGGATATTGAAACACCACGCCGACCTTGGCCTTAACCGCGGCGGCATCTTTCTTGTTTGCCAGGTCGAGCCCCAGTGCGCGAACGAATCCCTCCTGGGGGCGAATCAAACCGTTGAGATGCTGGACCAGCGTCGACTTACCCGAGCCGGTATGACCTGCCAGCCCCAGAAACTCCCCGCGATGCACCGTCAGCGAAACATCGCGTAGCGCCCAGGGGCTGTTTGGATCGTTGCCCCAAAGAGCCTGTTTGCTCGATGCGTCCGCAGTGGCCGAGCGCTTGTGCCAGCGGCGACGCTCGCGAGCGCTCAGCGAGTAACTATACGAGAGGTGGGAAATCTCGATAACGGGCTCCGAAACATTTGTCTCGTCGGTCTCGGAGGAGGCATTGTCGGGCACGCGAGCATCGGGCACGGAAGGCCGCTCCGTGGCGCCCGCCACATTTCGCTCAACATAAGCCTGCGCAATCTCGGCGACCATATCCGCCTCGCGCACCTTTGCACAAACGGGCACGCCCCTCGCAGATAGTGCCCTGCCCAGACAGCACGACGCCGGCATATCCAGGTTGAGCTGCGCGAGTTCGTCCGCCCGCGTCAGAATCTCCTCGGGCGTACCGAGCATGGCAACGCGCCCCGCCCGAAACACCGCGACACGATCGGCCTCGGCGGCCTCTTCCATAAAGTGCGTAATCATCACGATGGTCATGCCGCGTTCGTGCAGCACGTGACAGGCCTTCATAAGGCCCTTGCGCCCGCGCGGATCGAGCATCGAGGACGCCTCGTCCAAAATGAGCACGCGCGGTTCCATGGCGAGCACACCGGCAAGCGCCACACGCTGCTTTTGACCGCCCGAAAGCGCATGGGTCTCGTGGCGCTCAAAGCCCACCAGGCCCACGCCCTTCAGCGCCTCGCGTACGCGCTGCGCAATTTGCGCCGATGGCACGCCAAGGTTTTCGGGACCGAACGCAACGTCATCTTCGACAAGCGTTGCCACCAGCTGGTCGTCGGGATTCTGGAACACCATGCCTGCGGTCGAACGAATGTCGTAGACCAGCTCGGGATCGGACGCATCCATACCGTTGATACGTACCGTGCCCGCATCGGGCTGCAGCAGCGCATTCAGATGCTTGGCAAACGTCGACTTGCCCGACCCATTGCCACCGAGGATGCAGAAAAACTCCCCGTCCTCGATGTTCAGATCGACACCGTCGAGTGCCGACACGGCACCGTCATAGCTAAAGGAAACGCCCCGACACTCAATCATGCGCGGCCTTTGACCTGGTCCTTTTTAGGCGTGATGAGGTTGGAGACTGCTTTATACACCGCTAGCGTCAACACCGAGTTAAGCACGGTCTTGATAAGGTTGAACGGCAGCACGGCAGGAATCATAAGCGGGGCGATCACATCGACCGAGCCATACCAGAACCATACGCCAATGGTAAGGTTTGCGACCATAGACAACGCCGTAGCGGCAATGACACCGAACACTAGGCCAATCACGGCACCCTTATAGGTATGCATCTTCTGGTACACGATAGCCGCGGGCAGAATGTAGCCCAGCGTGGCAACCAGGTTCATAAGTGCGCCGACCCAATCGCCCGTGGTAAGCGCATGGATAACAATCGCCATAGCGGCAACAGCAGTACCGGCGCCAGGACCATACGCAAAACCGCACACCATCGCCGGCACCAGCGACGGGTCATACGTCAAAAACGGCGCCGAAGGAAGGATAGGCAGCTGCACGTACATAAACAGGGCGCCCAAGGCACACATCAGCGCCATGGTAACGAGCTGTTTGGTGCTCCACCTATTCGTGTTCTCAAAATGGATATGCTGCGACTGTTCAGACATAAGATCACCTGCCTCTTTCATCCGGACTCTAACCGTTGGTACTGGGATCTCACCAGTTCAGCCGGTATGCGAACCAACACACGCTCGGGTCGCGGACTCATCGGCTCGGTCGCAGACGCCTCGCCTGCTCCGCGGCACCCCTTTGGCACCGCCCGATTTACCGCCAGTAGGGAATTCCACCCCGCCCTGAAACAGCACTTGCAAGTGTAGCACGAGCAATCGTTCGCGCAAGTATGCCGAGGGTAATTTGTGGTGGGGATCAGTTGCCACAACAACCACGTTCCCCACCCATCCCAAAGTAGCGCGCCTTTCGCGCAAAGCGCGAAACAGCGAAGGGGACAAGCCACTGCAACAACCACATCCTCCACTCGCCCCAAAGCGGCGCGCCTTTCGCGGCAAAGCCGCGAAACAGCGACCGGGACACGTATTCCCAACAACCAAGTCCTCCGCCCACGCCGACCTCAAGGCCGTAAACGCAGGGAATCCGGGGGCGTGACGGGGGCTTCTCTCCGGAACATTCCGCAGGACGCAAAGAGGCTCCGCAGCGCGAAGCGCGATGCGGAGCCTCTTTGCATGTCCGAGGACGTTCCGGAGAGAAGCCCCCGTCACGCCCCCGGATTCCCGGTGGGAGTTCTAGACCTTGTCGGCCTTAGTACATACCGCCGCCCTGCTGACCAGCGGTAGCAGCAGCGATAGCGTCCTCAAGCTGAGTGTTCTTGGGCACATCGGAGACGGTGGCCTCGGTGATGAGAATCAGGCTGGCGACAGAAGCAGCGTTCTGCAGGGTGACGCGGCTAACCTTGACGGGGTCGAGGACGCCCATCTCGATCATGTCGCCCCACTCGCCGTTGGCAGAGTTGAGACCCTGGCCGGCGGGCAGCTCGGCAACCTTGTCGACCACGACAGCGCCCTCAAAACCAGCGTTCTTGGCGATGGTAGCGACCGGAGCGGTCAGAGCCTTCTTGACGATGTCGACACCGATCTTCTCCTCGGGGTCGTCAAGCTCAACGGCGTCGAGCGCAGGAGCAGCGTCCATGAAGGCGACGCCGCCACCGGCGACAATGCCCTCCTCGACAGCAGCGCGGGTTGCCTGCAGGGCGTCCTCGACGCGGTGCTTGATCTCCTTGAGCTCGGACTCGGTAGCAGCGCCGACCTTGATGACGGCAACGCCACCGGAGAGCTTGGCCAGGCGCTCCTGGAGCTTCTCACGGTCGAAGTCAGAGGTGGTGTTCTCCATCTCACCCTTGATCTGAGCGATACGAGCGTCGATGGCCTCCTTGGAGCCAGCACCACCGACGACGACGGTGTTGTCCTTGGAGATGGTGACGGACTTAGCGGTACCGAGCATATCGGCGGTGATGTCAGCAACCTTCACGCCCAGCTCGTCCAGGGCGGCCTGACCACCGGTGAGGACGGCGATGTCCTCGAGGATGCGCTTGCGGCGATCGCCGTAGCCCGGGGCCTTGACGGCGCAGACGTTGAGAGCGCCACGGATCTTGTTGAGGACCAGGGTCGGCAAAGCCTCGCCGTCGATGTCCTCAGCGATGATGAGCAGGCCACGGCCAGCGCGCTGGACAGCCTCGAGAACAGGCATGATGTCCTGGACGCTGGAGATCTTCTGGTCGGTGATGAGGATGTACGGATCCTTCATCACGGCCTCCATGCGGTCGTTGTCCGTGACGAAGTAAGCGGAGACGTAGCCCTTGTCGAACTGCATGCCCTCGACGGTGTCGATGGTGATGTCGAACGTCTGGGAATCCTCGACGGTGATGACGCCGTCCTTGCCCACGACCTCCATGGCCTCGGCGATCTTCTCGCCGACCTCGGGGTCACCGGCGGAGATGGTACCGACGGAAGCGATCTGCTCCTTGGTCTCGACCGGCTTGGCCTGAGCCTTCATCTCGGCGACGGCAGCGTTGACGGCCTTGTCGATACCGCGACGGATGGCCAGCGGGTTGGCGCCAGCGGCGACGTTGCGCAGACCGTCGTTGACGATGGCCTGGGCGAGCAGGGTTGCGGTGGTGGTGCCGTCACCCACGGTGTCGTTGGTCTTGGTGGCGACCTCTTTCACCAGCTGGGCGCCCATGTTCTCGATGTTGTCCTCGAGCTCGATCTCCTTGGCGACGGAAACGCCGTCGTTGGTGATGGTCGGGGCACCGAACGTGCGCTGCAGAGCGACGTAACGGCCCTTGGGGCCCATGGTGACGGTAACGGCGTCGGCCAGAGTGTTGACGCCCTTGGCGAGCTTGGCGCGGGCATCGGTGTTGAACGTAATGTTCTTTGCCATGGTAGGTAATCCTCCAAAAGAAATGTGACTCGCGTCGCCGCTTCCGAGTCCTATGCGGCGGGCGCGTTCAAAGACGAATCAGAGATTCTGACGAGACTAGGCCTCGACGACAGCGTAGATGTCGTCGGCGCGCATCAGCAGATACTTCTCGCCGTCGACCTTGACCTCGTTGCCACCGAACTTACCGTAGATGACAACGTCACCGACCTTGACGTCCATGGGGATGCGCTCACCCTTGTCGTTGACCTTGCCAGCGCCAACGGCAACGATGGTGCCGCGCTGCGGCTTCTCCTGAGCGTTGCTGGCGATATACAGACCAGAAGCGGTCTTCTGCTCGGCCTCGTCGGGCTTGACCAGAACACGATCTGCAAGCGGCTTCAAAGACGACATGCTTGTCTCCTCCTTTTTGGGCCGCGCGGTTATACCACACGAATTAACCCTTTTTGTTTGCGTACGCGTTGAATGGTACCCACGAATGGCGGGTTATACAACACGGAGTCAAAAAATCTTATTTTTTGGCACTTAGATTTTCTGAATGCCAGGGGATAACTTAGCGGTGGCTCCCGGGGCGGACCGGAGGGCATGAAGTTTGCTGCTCTACAGTCCTGCGCAAGACGGAAAGCACATTAAGTGCTTTCCTTTGCGTGCGGAACTCGCGACAAACTTCATGCCCTCCGGTCCGCCCCGGGAGGCAGGTTAACTAATTCGGGCCCGGCATTCAGAAAAGTCAGTACAGCAAAATGGCGATGCGGATGGTGCGAACAAGAAAGGGGCACGTTGCTGAAACGCGCCCCTTGTGGGTGGGGTATGGGGCTAGCGCTCGTAGATTAAGTTGCCTGCCAGGTAGGTGGCTTGGACTTTGGTGGCTTGGAGTTCTTGGGGGTCGATGGTGAGCAGGTTTTGGTCCAGGACTACCAGGTCGGCGTATTTGCCGGGTTCTAGGCTGCCGAGGTTTTGCTCGTCGCCCGCT
The DNA here is from genome assembly GCF_003475325.1 of Collinsella sp. AF33-16. GTDB lineage: Bacteria > Actinomycetota > Coriobacteriia > Coriobacteriales > Coriobacteriaceae > Collinsella. Next base: position 13,252 of record NZ_QRQC01000023.1, read on the forward strand.
GCATAGGCGCTGCCCAGGGTGTAGTTGCGCAGGGCTGTTGCTGCATCGATGCGCTCGCTCGGCAGCCAGCCGCCCTCGGGCCAGTGGCTTTTGGGGTCTTGGCGCGTGATAGCCGTGTAGAGCACGTTCATGCTGGTAACGGGCGTGATAGGGCTGTCAGTACCGAAGGCTTGGCGAATGCCGCGCTGCTTATAGGTTGCAAACGGCCACATGATGCGGCTGCGCTCCATGCCCAAACCGCGCTCGGGGCCGCCCGGGTCGAGCGTAATGTGACAGGGCTGACTCGAGGCAATCACGTTGAGCTTGCGCAGGCGGTCGATGTCCTCGGGCAGGAGGTTCTCCAGATGCTCGAGTGTGTTATGGCCGTGCTGGGGCAGGCCGTACAGGTCGGCGGCCTCCTCGAAGATATCCAGCGCGGCATGAATCGCACCGTCGCCGATGACGTGGATACGCACAGTGTGGCCGCGCTCCGCAGCCGCCAGAACCAGCTTACGCATGCGCTCGGCAGGAACTGTCAGACGGCCCTGGTCGCCCGGGAAGCGCGGATTGGTATAGGGCTCGGTGAGATATGCCGTGTGTTCGCTCGACACGCCGTCGAAGAACTGCTTAAAGCCTGGCGCCGAGAGCAGCGCGTTGTTCGCGTAGCGGGTCTGCAGCTCTTCCAAGCGCAACTGGTCATCCAGCAGCGTGGGGAACAGATGGGCTCGGATGCCCAACTTGCCGGCTGCCTGTAGCTTGCCGTAGACATCGTCGCGGATAAAATCGCAGCCCGGCATGGGCATGAGCGACATGTCGCAGATCGAGGTGATGCCCTGCTCGGCCATACGCCTCATTTGATCGGCGTAAGCGCTTGCAATGCGATCCTCCCCCAGCCACTCAAGGCAGCGCGGAAGCAGCTGCATAGCGGCCGCCTCGTGAGCGATACCCGTGAGCTCGCCGTTTGCATCCTTGTCGTAGCCACCGCCCGCTGGCGGCTCGCTGTCGCGCGTGACGCCGAGCGCCTCGAGTGCGCGGCTGTTGAGCCACAGCGTATGGCCGTCGCCCGAATACATAACGCAGGGGCGATCGGGGAATGCCGCATCGAGCGACGCCTTGGTAGGATGCTCGGGCGGGTCCCAACGGTAGTCGCGCCAGCCCTGAGTCACAACCCAAGCGTCGTCGGGCAGGTCCTGGGAAAACTCGAGCGCGTGTTGCACCAGCGCCGCCTCGGACGTGCCCATATCCATGAGCATGTACGGCGAGGAGCCGACCGAGGTATGGAAGAAGTGCAGATGAGCGTCATGGAAACCTGGGCAGACAAACTGCTCGCCGTAGTCGATAACCGGCGTGGCGGCAGGCGCGGCGGCAATCACGTCATCGGGCGCACCGACTGCGACGATACGGTCGCCTGCGATGGCAATCGCCAGCTCGCGGGCGGTATCGATGCCGTCTTGCGCGGTAAAGACGTTCTTGGAGCGGATAATCCGATCGATATGTTGCATGGGCATCCCCATCTCTGGCAGGAAATTCAACACCCCCGAGTGTACTCCCCCGCCCTTGTAACAAAACCCCAAGCGGCAAACGGCAACTTTACCAGCCCTAGCGGCAGGTGGCATACTGGAATGAGCTTGTACGATTTTGCGATAAACCAGCAAGGAGCAAATCGACTATGACGAAGACCAAGGCACAGCAGATTATGGCGGCAACCGAGGTTCGCGCGGCAGACGACGTCACCGCAGCCATCCAAGATATCGCTGCCGAGTTTGAACCCTACATCATTAAGCAGCGCCGCCACTTCCATAAGCACCCGGAGCTGAGCCTCGCCGAGGAACGCACGACATCTGACATCGCCAACCAGCTGGACGCCATGAATATCCCCTACGAGCGTCCCCTTAAGACGGGCCTTGTGGCGACCCTTCGCGGCACCGCGCCCGACGCCTATCGCGAGGACGGCACACCACGCCGCCGCATCCTGCTGCGCGCCGACATCGACGCCCTGCCCGTCACCGAGCAGACCGGCGAAGAGTTCGCCAGCGTCAACGAGGGCTGCATGCACGCCTGCGGCCACGACTGCCATATCGCCATGATGCTCGGCACGCTGCAAATCCTGCGCCATATGACCGACGACATCCACGGCGAAGTCCGCATCGTCTTCCAGCCCAGCGAGGAAAACGGCCAGGGCGCCAAGCTCATGATCGGCACGGGCGTGCTCGACGGCGTCGATGGTGCCTACGCCGCGCATATCTGGAGCGAGGTTGACGCCGGCACCGTAAGCTGCGAGCCCGGTCCGCGCATGGCCAATACCGACTGGTTCCGCATCGACGTCCGCGGCACCTCGTGCCACGGCGCTATGCCCCAGCGCGGCCACGACGCCGTTATGGTTGCCGCTGAGATCGTCAACGCACTGCAGACTATCGTCTCGCGCGAGATTAGCCCCTACGAGCCGGCCGTTATCACCGTCGGTGAGCTGCATGGCGGCACCGCGCGCAATGTTATCGCCGGCACGGCTTACCTCGCCGGCACGGTGCGCACCTACGGCGACTCGACCCACGAGGAAATGCCGGAGCTCATGCGCCGCATCGTGGAGCATACCGCGGCAGCCCTGGGCGCCGAAGCCAAGCTCACCGACTACACCATCGCCAACTACAAAGTCGAAAACGAAGCCGCATCGAGCGAGCGCTGCCGCCAGGCCGTACTCAAATGCCTGGGCCCCGCCGGCGAGGGACATTACCGCGGCACGCTTTCGGGCGAGGACTTTTCGGAGTACCTGCGCCGCGTGCCGGGCGTGCTCGCCTTTGTAGGTGCGCGCAACCCCAAGATTGGCGCCACGTACGCTCAGCATTCCTGCTTTTACAAGATCGACGAGACTGTGCTGGCAAAAGGCTCCATGGTGGCCGCCCAGTATGCCATCGACTTTTTGGCCGAGCCCACGCAAGAGGAGCTCGACGGACCCGCTATCGCCGCGGTCGCCGAGACCAACCCCGACCTCGCCGCCAAGTTGCGTTCTGCTAAGGCCACAGCCGCCGAAGCACGCGACGCCATGCACGACGCCCGCACGGCTCGCCACGCCGCGATCAAGGGCATCCACGATGCACGCGCCGCCGCGCGCCGCGAGGAGAAGCACGACGAGTAGCCGATTCGCGACCGTCTCGCAGTCATAGCCACATCGCGATAACAAAGCGGGGGCGGACGTTTCGACACGTCCGCCCCCGCTCATTTGTCAGGCTCTATTTCTTCCATTTCCGCCCCGTCCTCAAATGGCAGGTGGCAGGACTACTCGTCCTGAGAGTCCTCGTCGGAGCTTGGCGCGGGGTCGGGCTCAGGCGCAGGCTCGGGCTCCGGTTCCGACATGGGCGCGGGGTCGGGCTCAGGCACGGGCGCGGGCTCAGGCTCAGGCTCAGGCACGGGCACGGGCTCGGGCTCGGGCGCAGGCGCCGCAGCGGAATCGGATACGGGCGCTGCGTCGGTGCTAAAACCAGCCGGAGCAGACTTCTTCTCAAACGGCAGCACAAAGGTCAGGACGTCATCCTTATCCTCATCAGCCCATTCAGCTGCATAACGCGCTACCCAATAGCCAACGGCACGATGCTTGAGCATCTTGCCAAAGACCGTAAGGAATACCGTGACAAACGCTGTCAGCACCAAGAACAATACGAGCGTGATGCCACCGCCGGTAACAAGCGCCTCAATAGCCGAAGGACGGTAGTAGTAGCTATACATACCGACAGAGGCAATGGTGCCAAAGACGAACGTCAGGATCCATGTGACAACGTTGGCGACCAGACCCGTCAAAAACTCGGGAAGGAACGAAGCGCAGAACAGCTTGGTCTTGTTGTGCTTAAACGCCGCCCAGACCTTGTCGAGCGAAAACGCGCTCTCGACACGACCGGTCACCGCAAAGTGCATCACGGCAATGTCGGCGAACATCTTAAAGAAGACCCCCAAGACCGCCGTGGCAATCATAGCCAGGACAAGCAGGCCAAGCGAGCCAAACAGCGCTGCCTCGAGTGCATAGGAGCCGTAATACGAATACGAGCCCGCGGCGCCAATTACCACGCTCTCCACCAGCGAAAGCACTACACCGATAACGGGAATGGCAGCGATAACCTCGAGCACGACCGAGATAACGCTCGAAAAGACTCCGAGGCCAAACGACGTGGAACGCATGAGTGGACGATCCATACCGCCATCAACCTTGAGCGACAGATCGCGACCCCACTCAATACCAAAGCCGGAACCACACACGCTCGCAATGCAAGCTGCCAAAAAGCCGATGGCAGCTGCAATGCCGCCAATAACGGGAATAAACAGCACGAGTACCGACACAACACAAATCAGCGCCGGTAAAAAGGCAATCTGGCACACGCGCTGCAGCACGCCCGGAGTCTTGGTCATATCCTCAAACGCCTGAGCCACACAGCCCTTGGACGCATTCGCCACGGGCGGTTGCGGAACAAACTGCTGGGGCTGACCCTGAGGGGCAGAGGCTGCGGCACCGGCATTGGGGGCACCACACGCACCACAGAACTTATCGTTGTCGCCCATGGGGGCACCACACTGCGAACAGAACATCGAGATCATCCCTTCGTATCTTGAGCGAATCATCTGGATCGCAAACGATGTCTTTGGCATCATTATCACCCAATGTGGGGACAAATACTCCAACATGACGCATTTGCAATGCGCAGGGCGCTATTCGATTGTTTGATGAGCTCGACCGCGTTAGTTCGTTCCGCGGAAACCCTTGCCGACGATCTCGGAGCTGTCGACGATCGTGATAAAGGCACCCGGATCGACTTCGCGCGCATAGCGGCGCAGTTGCACGGCCTCGCGACGGCTTAGCACGCTCATGATCACCGTCACGCACTTGCCCGAGAAAGCACCGTAGCCGCGGCTGATAGTCGCCGTACGGTTGAGATGCTTGACGATAAACTCCTCGACCTTAAGGGGCTCGGAGCAAATGACCGTGCAGACTTTACGCAGGTGGATGCTCTCGATGGCTTTGTCGACCACAAGCGTCTTGGCAAACAGGCCGAGCACGCAATACAGACCGACGCGCGGGCCGTACAAGAAGGCCGCGATGGTCACGATGCCGATATCGACCAGCAGCAGCGCACGGCCGATCTCAAGCGTCGTGCGGCGTTTGAGAATCATGGCGAGGATGTCCGTGCCGCCCGTCGAGGCACCAATATCAAAGACGATGGCGCTGCCGAGCGCCGGCAGAATCACGGCAAAGCACAGGTCGAGCCACATATCGCCCGTCATCGAGACATCGGTCGGAATAAAGAGCTCAAACAGCGAAACATAGGCGGACAGCGCAAACGAGGCAAAGACACTCCACAGGATTGCCTTGCGCTCCAAAAAGATAAAGCCCAGAACGACCAGGACCGCATTGATAATCCACATAAAGACGCCGACGGGCAGGGTCGGGAACAGCGTGGACAGAATGACCGACACGCCCGAGGTGCCGCCAAAAGCAAAGTGATTAGGGGTTTTAAACGCGACGATGGCAAAGGCCGTGAGGATCAGGCCCAAATTGAGCTCGGCAAAAAAGCGCGGAAAGCCCGGCTCCTGGCTGCGCTTGCGACCAGCGCGCTCGCCCCGCTCGATAACATCGCGATCGACCACGCGCTCCATCGGCACTACGGGAGGACGATACACCTCCTCGGCAGCACGCGACGCCGCCTCTGCCGCAGCGGCCTCAATTGCCCATGCCTTGCTTTCTGTTTCGTGCTCGTCGGCCATTACGGCAACCCCTCGTTAACAATTTGGAAACAATGCGCCCATTAGAGTAACGCGGAACGTGGGGATTGCAACCCTTAGTTAGACGAGCGGTATGACTATATCGGGAGCGTACAAAAACGGCCGGCCACGCTTTTGCTTGCGCGGTCGGCCGTTTAATGTTTTCGCAGATAAAACCTGCCAAAACAAACCTGTCCCTTTTTGGAAGGTTATTCGTGCTGGCTGGTGCGGTGCTCGTGCTCCTCGGGGGTGATGACATCCTCGATGCGCAGGTTGACGCCCGCCACCTCAAGGCCGGTCATCGCGGCAAGGCGCTCGGTGACACGTGCCTTAACATCGTCGAAGATCGCGGGCGCATAGGCGCCGTACTCGATGATGACGGAGATGTTGACGACCACGCGATTGTCATCGGCGACCTCGACCGTCACGCCCTTGGTCAGATTCTCGGCACCAAACTGCTCCTGCACAAAGTGCATGAGGTTACCCTTCATGCCCAGAACGTGCGGAACCTCGCGGGTGGCCATGGCAACGATCTTCTCGATCACGCCGTTGGAATAGGTCAGCGAGTCCTCGGACTCATCCGATTCCTCGTCGTCCTCATCCGTATCGGACTCGGCCTCGACGAGAGCCTCATCCTCGAGCGTCACATCCTCAGCTTCGGCGACGACCGCCTCGTTCTCCTCGAGCTCGGTATCGGCTACATCGACCTTCGTATTAAAAGCCATGGTTCCTCCTTATGCCTGCCGCGGATGCGACAGTCGAATACATATTAGCGGCCGCTAAACAGACGGCCGAAGAAGTTGACGATCCCGTTCTCGCCGTCGCGAATTTGGCCGATCACGGCGCCGATCAGCACGAAGAATGCAATGACGAGCGTGTCCCACAGGCCCAACGTGAGCACCAACACGGCGAGGATAAAGCCGGCGACGGCGCCGAGCGTGGTGTTGGGATGACGCACAGCATAGCTCCAGATGGCAGCGCCCGTACCCTTGATGAGACCCATAGCCTCGTCAAAATCCGCGGCTGCCGCGTCTTGTAACTCGGTTGCCTCTGCTTTGGAATCAACAGGTTCGCTCGCCGACGTGGCGCTCTGGTCAATCGTCAGGCGCGGCGTACGAGCGGTCTTATCTTGATTGGTATCACTCACCGGAAACCTCCACGGTCTGGACGGTAGTCTTGGACGGCAAAAAACGGACGCGCGCGGTCGTACCCGGCGCGCCGAGCATGGTATCGCAGGCTTCTTCGATGCGCTGCTGCATCGCGGTAGCCAGAGATGCCACGTCCTTATCGTCAAGCGCGATAGCCTCGACCTTAAAACGGACGTGCGAATCGTCGGGGCCTTGGACGCGAGCCTCGACATGCTCGACCATCACGCGGTCGTCGCGCTCGGCAGCAACCCTGGCGCACGAAGAAAGCGCCGCAAGGGTAACCTCGATATTGCGCTCCCCCGCCGGATGCACGCAGGACGGTTCGCGACGGGCGAACATCAGGCGGAAAAAGCTCAGCAGTACGCCGATCGCCACGACGCCGGCGCACGCCGTCACGACGATGCGCGGCATGGGGTCGCGCATCAGCAGCATAAAGCGATACGTATACGGCCCCCAAAACTGGCAGACAAGCGTACCCAGTGCCACGATGGTGGCGGCAAGATACACGATCGCTAGGGCTCGTTTGAGTACGCGCACGCGGCGCTCCCTTCAAATCTCGGCTCTCGAAATGCAAAACGGTTCGCATCATTATAAAAGAGCCGGGTCCGGTGCTCTACGCACGCGGATCCGGCTCATCTATTCCACGAGGCTTGCATGCTCGCTTCATTATGCCCAGATATGCACGGCTCAATCCGTGCTGGCGCTACTCCTCCTCGAGGGCAGCGATGACCTCGTCGGTCATGTCCATGGTGCTGTAGACGTCCTGGACGTCGTCGAGCTCCTCAAGACGGTCGATGAGGCGCTGGACCTTCTTGGCGTCGGCGCCGGAAACCTCGGTCGGGGTGGTCGGGACCATGGTGGTCTCGGAGCCCTTGACCTGGACACCCTGCTCCTCGAGCGCCTTGGAGACAGCCATGACCTCGTTGGCAGCAGTCCAGACGATCCACTCCTCGCCGGCATCCTCGTAGTCCTCGCCACCGGCCTCGGCGATAGCCATCATGAACTCATCCTCGTCACCGGCAGCACCGTTGGCGATCATGGTCTCCTTCTTGGCGTTCTCATCCAGGATCTCCTTGGCGACGACGATCTGGCCCTTGCGCTCAAACTGGAAGGCGACGGAGCCGGAGGTGCCCAGGTTGCCACCAGCGTGGGAGAAGGCGGAACGGACATCAGCGGCGGTACGGTTGCGGTTGTCGGTCAGGCAGTCGACGTAGACGGCGACACCGGCGGGACCGTAGCCCTCGTACACGATGTTCTCGTAGACGGCGGCGTCAGCACCCGAACCAAAAGCCTTGTCGATAGCGGACTTGATCTTGTCCTTAGGCATGGACTGAGCCTTGGCCTTGGCAACGGCAGCGGCGAGGCTGGCGTTGTTCTCGGGCAGCGGGTCACCGCCGAGACGGGCAGCAACAGTGATGTTGCGGCTGAGCTTGGAGAAGAGGGCGGAACGCTTGGCGTCCTGCGCGCCCTTACGATGCTTGGTTGTGGCCCACTTAGAGTGTCCGGACATACGTGTCTCCTATCGGTTTCGACCTAAAGCCCAGCGCAGATGCTCGGGCAATATAAACAAACGTCGTTATGATATACCTACTAGCCTGCGAGATAAACCCCAAAATGAAGGCGTCGTGATGATGTCCCCTTTGGTGCAAAGAAACCTGACCCCAATGCACCAAGTTAGGACCAGAGGAAGTCGCTGCGGGTGACGGTGGCGCCGATGGCGAAGGGCATGCAGGCGATGACCGGATACAGGTAGCGCATGTAGGTCGAGCCGTTGCACGGACCAATCAGGCACACGGCGAGCACGCCCAACAGCGGCACCCAGATCGCCAGCGCACGCCATGAATGACGACGCAGCAGGTAGACCACCACGGCAATCATGATCCACACATAGGTGGCCGAGCTCATGGTGAGCGAAATAAACGGGATGCGCTGCACCGCCACACGGTACAGATTGATCAGGTGGTCACACCAGCGCACCACGTTGCTGTCAACCGGATGGAAGTCGAAGTACTTGAGGTTGTCGGGACGCGCCATGATCTCGGCACTACGCGCCGTGCTGTAGACCCAGGCATCGCGGGCACTCGGATAAAAGTAGCCGTAAGGGGGTGCGGACGATTTCTTGGACCGCGCCTAGGCGTATCC
>NZ_QRQC01000024.1 GCF_003475325.1 Collinsella sp. AF33-16
GAGGAGTTCCGGAATCAGGCCCTCGCGGCCTAGTCGCTATTAAGGGCGTCCAAGATTTGGGACGCAGTTCACGCGCTGCAGGGTCTTTTTGCATGTCATGTTTAGTTGTGGTCAACGCCTTAGAGAGCGGCGGCGACCTCGATCTCGACCAGACCGCCAGCCGGAAGAGCGGCAACCTGGAAAGCGCTGCGCGCGGGGAACGGAGCCTCGAACTTGGAGGCATAAATCTCGTTCACGGCAGCGAAGTCGGCGATGTCGGCCAGGTAGACCGTGGTCTTGACGACATCGGCAAAGGTGGCGCCGGCAGCGGTCAGCAGGGCCTCGACGTTAGCAAGGGACTGCTTGGCCTGGGCCTCGACGCCCTCGGGCATCTTACCGGTTGCGGGGTCGATGCCCAGCTGGCCGGACAGGAACACCATGTTGCCGGCCTGGATACCGGGGGAATACGGGCCGATGGCTGCGGGTGCGTTATCGGAAGACACGACGGTCTTGCTCATGTTTTTCTCCTTACGATCAGTTGAGAGAGCGTGAGCGCGGCGTTCACACCGGGAGGCACAGTTCGGTCTGAACACCGCGCTTAACTGGGATAGTAGGGGATGAGTTTGCCCGATGCAAGATAATTATCAGCTTTCGAGAATATTTTATCGCCCAACGGTTTCCCCGGACCGCTGAACGGTTCTCATGTGAAGCAGCCAGTCCAAGCTGCTGAAGACTTTATCCCGCTTAGGGCACGGGCATCGCCTGCCGCGATGGCACCACTATACTTTTGAGTATCTGAGCATTTTGAAAGGCAGGATATGACCGCAACCGCCAGTCGAACCACCAACCGTAGACCCGAGCTCTTGGCCCCCGCCGGAGGCCCGGAGCCCTTCGCCGCCGCACTCGCTGCCGGGGCAGACGCCATCTACTGTGGCATGGGCAGCTTCAACGCCCGCCGCAAGGCAACGAACTTTACCGACGAGGCCTTTGAGCAGGCCTGCCGCGCTGCACACCTGGCCGGCTCGCGCGTCTACGTCACGGTCAACATCGTCATCAAGCAGTCCGAGATGGCCGATGCGTTGCAACTCATCCATCGCTGCTCCACGCTGGGCGCCGACGCCTTTATCATCCAGGACTGGGGTCTGTTCTTTGAGGTCAAGCGCACGATGCCCGGCATCGAGACGCACATCTCAACCCAGGCGAACATCCATGACGACCGCGGAACCATCTGGTGCCGCGAGCAGGGCGCCGACCGCGTGACCCTCTCGCGCGAGCTCTCCATCGACGAGATCGCCGCCATCCACGACGCCGCGCCCGATGTCGACCTCGAGGTCTTTAGCCACGGTGCCATCTGCTTTTGCTACTCGGGTCTGTGCCTGCTGTCGAGCTTTGCCATGGCGGGCCGCTCGGCCAACCGCGGCATGTGCGCCCAGCCCTGCCGCCTGCCCTACGAGCTGATCGACGAGAACGGCCGCACGCTCTCCCCCGCCGGCCGCGAGCGCGCGCTGTGCCCGCGTGACACCAACACCTCGCAGCTTGTTCGCCGTCTGTATGACGCCGGCGCCGCGTCGCTCAAGCTCGAGGGCCGCATGAAGGCGCCCGATTACGTGTACTCCATCGTTGATGTGTATCGTCACGAAATTGACGACATGCTATCCGGAGCCACCGTTGCCAAGGACGAGGAAGCCGCCCGCCAGCGCCAGCTCAAGCGCTGCTTTAACCGCGACTTTACGCACGCCTATCAGGACGGCACCTCGGGCGACGAGATGATGAGCTATGAGCGTTCCAACAACCGCGGCCAGATCGTGGGCACGGTGCTGGGCAGCCGCCCGGCCAACCGCGATGTGCGCGGCCTCAAGCCCGACGACCGCCGTCGCCGCGCCGCCATCGCCCGCATTGAGCTGTTTGAGCCCGTGGGCAAGGGCGACCTGCTGGAGCTTCGCCACGATAACGAGTTTGACCAGTTCCTGACCACCATTGCCGCCGATGATGCCGCTGCCGGCGATGTTATCGAGTGTCGCGTGCCCCGTAGCATGCCCGAGGGCTGCCGCGTCCGCGTGATTCGCAGCCAGCGTGCCATCGACGCCGCCGGCGCCGCGCTCAAGCGCGATGTGCTGCGCCGCCGCGCTGTTGATGTGTCCGTCGTGGCGCGCCTGGGCAAGCCGTTTACTGTCACACTCACCTGCTGTGACGACCCCGCGCTCACCGCCACCGCCACAGGCTTCACCGTCGAGGCCGCCAAGACACGCGCCGTCGATGCATCCGATCTGGTTGAGCACGTCGGGCGCATGGGCTCCTCTCCCTTTGAGGCCGCGAGCTTTGACGTGGCCCTCGACGAGAGTTGCGGCATGGGCTTTTCCGCCGTGCACAAGGTGCGCGCCGCCGCTTGTAAGGCGCTGGAAGAGGCCATTCTGGCACCGTACGAGGAGCGCGCCCGCACGCTCGAGCTACCGGCGATTGTCACCAATGATTCCCGCCCCGCGCCCGAGCACTACCGCGATGAGCCGCAGATCTGCGCTACCGTCACCTCGCTCGAGGCCGCCGAGGCCGCTCGCGCCGAGGGTGCAACGCGCATCTACATGACCACCGACGCACTCGATGCGGCCGAACTCTCCCCCGCCGATACGTTTGAGCAGGGCATCGTACCCGTGCTCGATGAGGTCTGCCGCGCCGTTGACCACGTCCGCGTTGACCCATGGGTTGTTGCCGGCGCCACGGTCGCTATTGGCAACATCTCTGAGCTTGCCCTGGCCGCCCAGGTTGGCGCCACGGCCGAGATTCGCTCTTGCCTGCCGGTGCACAACACGCCCTGCATGGAGGCGCTTGCCGAGCGCGGAGCCGGTGCGTTTTGGCTCTCGCCCGAGATCACGCTCGACGAGATTATCTCGCTCGGCACCGCCGCGCCCGCGGCTCTGGGCATCACCGTCTTTGGCCGCCCGCGCGTCATGACAAGCGAGCATTGCATTCTGCAGGTTGCCAACGGCTGCATCCACGATTGTGCCAACTGCCGCCTGCGTGCCCGCAAGCTCTCGCTCAAGAATATCGACGGCAAGGTCATGCCGGTGCGTACCGACATCCACGGCCGCTCACGCCTGTACGACGCCTACCCCATCGACCTCACGCCGCAAGTTCCGCAGCTGCTCGATGCCGGCGTGCGCCGTCTTATGGTCGACGGAACCTTGCTCGAGGCCGATGAGATTGGCCGTGCCGTCGCTCGCGTCCGTCGCGCTGTCGAGGCGGCTCAAGCCGGCCGCAAGCCGGCCGCCCGCCTGCGCGGCGCCACCTCGGGCTGCATGTTTGTGGGAATTAGCTAACCGAAAGGCTTACACGTGAACGAAGAACCTCAAGTCCTCTACTGCGACGCCTGGCTCATGGCCATCGACAAGCCCGCCGGCATGATCGTCCACGGTGACGGCACCGGCGAGCGCACACTTACCGACTACGCCAGCGACCTGCTGCTGGCGATGGGCGACGGCTTTGCCGCGACCGACATGCAGCCGCTCAATCGCCTGGACCGTGACACCACCGGCGTGGTGCTGTTCTCACTCGACAAGCAGACGCAGCCCGCCTTTGACCAGATGATCATCGACCACGCGTTCGAAAAGCACTACCTGGCGCTCGCCGAGGGCAAGATCGACTGGAACGAAAAGCTCATCGACAAGCCCATCGCCCGCGACCGTCACGACAGCCGAAAGATGCGCGTCGGCGCCAGCGGCAAGCCGTCTCAAACGCGCGTGAAGGTGCTCAAGCGTCTTAAGAGCCGCCGCGGCCTGCCCACGCGCTCGTATATCGATGTCGAGCTGCTCACCGGCCGCAAACACCAGATTCGCGTGCACCTGGCGAGCGAGCGCCATCCCCTGGTGGGCGACGACCTGTACGGGACGCCGCGTCCTTGTGGCCTCATGCTCCACGCCCACAGCGTGTCCTTTACGCATCCCGTAACCGGCGAGCACATCCACATCGAAGCCCCCTGCCCCTGGGAGCCCTAAAACCTGCCAAAAAGGGACAGGTTTATTTTGGCAGGTTTTATCTGGACAAACGTCAAAACCACCACAAAGGTTCCTGCCCCTTCGCGGTGGTTTTGGCCTTAGCCCGTCCCTTGCTGTTAGACCGTGATGACGTTGTCCATTGCCCGGTACTTGGCGGGGACCTCGCCTGCGGTAATAATCGTTGCGTCGCGGAAGTCCGCGAACTTGACGGGCGCCACCATGCCAAATTTGCTGGCATCCGAGATTACGAAGCGTTTGGCCGTATGGCGCATCGAGATGCGCTTGACCTGTGCCTCCTCGATATCGGGCGCCGTGAAGCCCTGCTCGGCGGCAATGCCGTTAGAGCCCCAAAAGCCGCAGTTGAAGTTGTAGCGGTCTAGAGTTGCCAAGGCATCGGGGCCAACGAGCGCCTCGGTCGCGGGTTTGAGCTCGCCGCCCAGCACCACGGTACGCATGCCGCGCAAAGCGAGATGTTGAGCATGGAGCACGGAATCAGTCACATAGGTGACCCCTTCGAGATGCGGAAGATGCTCGATGAGCCTGAGCGTCGTCGAACCCGAATCGATGTACACAAAGTTCTCGGGCTCTACCAGCGCCGCCGCACGGGCGCAGATACGTTCCTTGTCGTCGTTATGGAGATCGCTGCGCTCATTAAGCGTTAGGTCGCGCGTCACGTGCGCGCGCTCAAGGCTCGTCGCCCCACCGTGCACCTTGGCGATACGGTGTGCGCGATTGAGCGTCTGCAGGTCGCGCCGAATGGTAGACGCCGTCACGCCCAGGGCCTCAGCAAGCTCCGGTACGGTAACCGAGCCCGTCTGTTGCACCATCGATACGATTGCGTTGAGCCTATCTTCCGCAAGCATCGCTTACTCCTCCTCGGGGTACACGACTCCCCAGTCGGCGCGAAGCTTGGTCATAAGCTCCATAACATCAGAAGCATAATCCAGCAGCTCGCGCTTGGAGTCGTCGCCGGCAACGGCCTTCTCAAGATCGGCCATCTCGTAGCACAGTGCGTAGGCCTCGGTGCCAGCGTGGACCTCCTCGCGGTAGCCGTCGGCAGTCCACACGATGGTCGCGTGATCGGCACGCGGATATTCGTTGACCTCGATGTAGCACTTGTCAAAGCTGATGACCGAGCGCTTGGGCTGCTTGGAGTGAAGCGTAAGGCTCACGACGCCCAGCTGCTGCTCGGCATTGCGGCAGACGATGCCGCCCGCAACGTCAACGCCAGTCTCACAGGTGTTGCCCAGTGAAACGACCTCAGCGGGCTGGCTGACCATAAAGAGACGCATGACGGACAGGGCATACACGCCAATATCGAGCATGGCACCGCCAGCAAGGTTGCGGTTGTAGAAGCGATTGGTCAGATCGCCGTACTCCTTGTAGCTGCCAAAGTTGAGCTGAGCGAGATTCATGCGGCCGAACTCACCGACATCCATGCGACGACGCAGCTCCTGATACAAAGGCATGTGGAGCACCGTGGTGGCGTCCATGAGGACGACGTTGTGCTCGTCGGCGATGGCACGCGCCTCGTCGAGCTCAGCGGAATTGAGGGTAATGGCTTTCTCGCAGAGCACGTGCTTGCCGGCTGCCAGGGCAGCGCGCAGATAGGTGATATGCGTGTTGTGCGGCGTGGTGATATAGACGGCGTCGATGCCCGGATCGGCGTAGAGGTCCTCAACCGATTCATAGACCTTCTCGATGCCATACTGCTCAGCAAAAGCCTGAGCCTTGGACAGCGTACGGTTGGCGACGCCCGCAAGCTTGCGGCCGGCAAGAGCGAGAGACTGGGCCATCTGGTTGGCGATAACGCCGCACCCGATCACAGCCCAACGAAGCTCGGGAGCCGTAAAGATATCATCGGGGAATGGCTTGTCCTGGACCGAAGCGAACGCTGCTTTTGCGGCTGCCGCGGAGTCGAGTGGAGCCTGCTTGGAATCTACCATATGTGCCTCCTGTGTCATAGAACGTCTTGCATTTCGGATAGCTCTATATTCGCACAAACACGCGCGTCTGTGCGCGTTTTTGCGTATCTCACCGCTAAACGGTCATTTTTGTCCCGTAAACGGCGCATCTATACGCATATTCACGCAATCCCACGCACGCAAATACGCACAAATGCGAACCGGTCATTGCTCAGAGACAGGGGCTTATGCTTAGAACTCAAAAGACAGGATGATCCGCTTCGCCTTCGCTCATGGCGCGCTGCAGCTCTAAGGACCGTCCCAAACTGCCGACAGAAAAGGAACGTTCCAAACTGCAGACAGAAAAAGAACGTCCCCAGACGCCGGCATTTCAAGAGCACCCATTTAAGTCTGTCCCCAATGAGTGGGAGTAATCAGAGACCCTTTGCGAGGGAGGCCGGACGTGGCCTTCCTCGTTTTTATTCATGGACTTTAGTCCGTGCCGCGCGGCACGCGCGGCATAGAAAGCCACCCGCTCAGCGGGTGGAGGCCAATTTCCGCTACGCGACAAAAACCTTCCCCCTAGCATGAGGATTGTTCAGGTCATCATACTAGGGGGAGGTGATTGCTGTGGCCCAGAAAGCCAACAGCCTCGCGTACACGAAATGGCTGTGCAAGTACCGCATCGCACCGAGGTCAAGCTCATCGCCGCCATCGTCGAGAAGCACCCCAAGGTGCGCTTTGCCGCGAGCCGCACCTCGGCCCACGCCGACCTCTACGACCGCATGGAGCAGGCCCTGTGCGAGCGCGTGGCCAACGCGGTGGAGGTCGTCCGCTCCGACATCAGCCCCGCGCTTCTTGTCCACACCGGTCCAAACCTCGTGGGTGTGGCGGTCCAGGGACTCTAGCGGAGGCGGGGCGTCCTGCCCCAAAAACAAATGCAAAAGACGAGCACTTCTTGCCGCTCAATTGGCAAGAAGCGCTCGTCTTTTCTTAACGCGTTGTATGGCGGAGAGAGCGCAAGTTACGCGAGCGCCCTTCTTGCCAGCTCGGCCGCGCCGAGGATTCCTTGGTCGCCGCCGCAGCCCGGGGCGCAGATGTAGCTCTCCATGTCCTTAAGCTCGGCGGTCTGGATGTAGCCACCCAGATATTCGAGGGTCTTCTTGCGGACGATGCCGTAGAGCTGCTCCTGGTGCATCACGCCGCCGCCGAGGACGATGCGGCGAGGCGAGTACATGAGCACGAGGTTCGCACACATCTGCCCCAGATAATCCCCCTCGAGCGCCCACACCTCATCGTTGTCCACGAGCTCGGCCGCGGGCTTTCCCCAGCGCGCGGCGATGGCGGGGCCGGAGGCGAGCCCCTCGAGACAGCTCGCGTGGCTCGGGCAGACGCAGCGTCCCTCCTCGATGGGACGGGTCCTTACCAGCATGTGACCGGCCTCGGGGTGCAGCATGCCGTGAAGGAGTCTGCCCGCGCACATGACGCCCGCGCCCACGCCGGTGCCGATGGTCACGTAGACGGCGTCCTCGAGCCCCTTGCAGCAGCCGAAGACCACTTCGCCGAGGCAGGCAACGTTCACGTCCGTGTCGTAGGCCACCGGAATCCCGAGGGCGTCGGCGAACGCGGCGCGAAGACCATGGCCTCGCCACGCGAGCTTGGGCGTCTGGAGGATGGAGCCGTAGCGCTCGTCGTTGGGGTTGACGCAGGTCGGGCCGAAGGCGCCGATGCCCAACGCGTCCACATCGCGGGCGGTGAACCACTCGATCATCTGCGGGACGGTCTCGGCGGGCGTAAGCGTCGGGGTCTCCATACGGTCGAGGACCTCGCCGTCGCCGGACACCACGGCACAGACCATCTTGGTCCCGCCGGCTTCGAGGGCGCCGAGCCTCATTTGCTTTTCGCTCATGTGATCCTCCTTACAAAGGGACGCCCGCAGTCATGGTCAACCGCGGGCGCCCATAACGTTGGCTTGTTTCGAGGCGACCCTACCTGGGCACGCGGTCCTGCCTTGCGGCAAACGGGGCGAGCACGGCGTGCGGCTCGCTTTGGTACCAGTAGGCGACGGTGGAGATGTCGTCCTCGCGCTCGTAGAGCTTGATGTCGTCGTTGCCGAGGTCCTGGAACGTCACGCGCAGGTCCTCCTTGAACGAGATCGGGTCGGGAAGGTGCCACCTGTAGAGGCCGTGCCTGGGCAGCGCGTCGTCGTTAGTCGCGAGCATCGGATTCGGGTTCGGCTTGCCCGCGCTGAAGCGGTCGCGCGTGGCGTCGCGCGTCGAGCGGTACGGGTAGCCGGCGAACAGCGTGTTGAAGCACTGCGCCTCGGGCAGCGCGTGGGGCGGCCTGTCGAGGAAGGCCCAGGCACCGCCGAAGTAGTCCTCGGCTCCCGTCGAGGTGACCGTGGGGAACTCCTCGTCGCCGTCGAGGAAGAACTTCATCTCGCCCTCGCCCCACCAATAGCGCTCCAGGGCGCACAGGGCCATGTAGGTGCCGACGTAGTAGCCCTTGCCGCGCACGCCGTCGAGCACGGTGTAGTCGACGCCCCTGCGGGTGCTGCGCTCGCGGTTAAAGCGGGCGTGGAAGTACATGGCGTCGTCCGGCACGTCGGTGAGCGCGTAGTTGAACGTGTAGAAGATGTACTTAATGAACCCGGGGTGCTCGCTCGTAAGCGTGACCTTGGCGTGCTTCCTGAAGGGCATCTCGAAGTAGCAGTTCATGCCGCCCGTCGGGTTCACGCAGATGGGCATCGAGTTGACGATGGCGCGCTCACCGAAGCCGTTGCAGAAGAAGTCGCCGACAGGGCACTCGACCGAGGGGGTCTCCTCGTCGTCCCAGTAGAAGCGCAGCACGAGGTCACGCATGACGAAGCTGCCGGCGGCGGTCTTGTCGGGGACGGTCATCCAGATGTGGCGGATGATGCCGGGGCCCTCGATGTCCGCGAGCGTGATGGTCTCGCCGGACTCAAGGGGCACGCAGCACGAGCCCTTGCGGCCGACGCCGAGGTGGCTGGCCGACATGGCGGCGCGGCCCTTCTCGCCCGTGATGTTCTCGGGGGTGATGGCGCGGCTTTCCTCACCGCCGTGCATCCACACGTCCTTAAGGAACTCTCTCATCGTCGACCTCCTCTATTCGTCGTCGTCGCACTCGGCGGAACTGGCACCGTTCACGTAGATGATCTGCTGGCGCGCCTCGTTGACGAGGGCGTCGAAGTCGAGTTTCTCGTCGGGGCGCGCGAGCGCGACCGTCATGGCGAGCGGGAGGTTGACACCCGCGATCACGTGGATCCGGTCGGAGGCGAAGCGGGAAAAGCGCTGGTTCACGCTGCCGCCGTACGCGTCGGTGAGGACGACGACCTCGTCAGTGCCCGAAAGAGCCGCCTCGACCGCCGCGTCGAGCCCCTCGCCGTTGTCGTTCACGTAGGCGCACACGGCGTTGACGGCGTCGCCCTTACCCGTAAGGAACTCGAGGGTGTCCTTGAAGCCCTGGGCGAGAAGGGAATGGCTCGCCACAACTATCTTTCTCATTGATTCACCAATCTCTTGGGTCGAAGCTAGGCGAGGATGCCGGCGGCGGAGGCGACCATCGCGAGGACGATCACCACGAGGATGAGGGCCGTCATGCTCGCGTTCTTCTTGGTAAGAAGGTAATACGCGCTTCCCGTGATGGCGGCGGGGATCATGGCAGGCAGGATCTTGTCGAGCAGCGGCTGAATCTCCATCGCGACGTCGCCGAAGCTGAAGCTAATCGGGCAGGTGACGCCGATGACCGAGGCGATGAGGCAGCCGACCACGGTGAGGCCGAGCACGGAGGCGGCGGCAGTGAGGTTGGGAAGCTTCTCGCTGAAGTCGGTGACGAGCTTCACGCCCTGCTTGTAGCCGAACTCGAGGGCGTGCATGCGGACCCAGAAGATGGCCAGGATGAGCGCGAACCAGATGCCGGCTCCCACGGGGTTGCCCTCGATGGCCATGTAGGCGGCGATGGAGCCCATGATGGTCGGGATCATGGTCATGAGCAGGGAGTCGCCGACGCCGGCGAGCGGTCCCATGGTGCCGATCTTCAGGTCTTGGACGGCGTCCGCCGCCGCTAGGCCGTCGCGCTCCTCCATGGCCACGCAGGCGCCAAGGATGATGGCGGCGAGCCAAGGCTGGGTGTTGTAGTAGCGGAAGTGGTTGTTGAGCGCTTGCTTATAGTCCTCGTCGTTCGTGTAGATCTTCCTCAGGACCGGCGAGAGGGCGTAGGCGACTGAGGCGCCCTGCTGGGTCTGGTAGTTGAAGGTGCACACGCTCATGAGCCAGCGCCAGTTCGCGTTGCGCAGGTCCTTCTTGGTGACCTTGTAGCCGGAGGGCTTGCCCTCAGCGACGGCGGTGATGTTCTCGTTTTCCATGGTTACTCATCCTCTCCGATGAAGGCGTCTGCGGAAGCGTGGGCGGCGAGCTCGGTGTCCCTCTCGGCACGCTGGTAGAACGCAATCGCGAGGGCAACGCCGACGATGGCGGCGCCGATGATGGGCACGTTCAGGAAGGCCGAGAGGAAGAAGCCGGCGAGCAGGTACTGGAAGTACTTGGCGGTTGGCATGTAGCGGAGCAGCATGGCGATACCGACGGCCGGGAGCATCTTGCCGGCGAGGGTGAGGCCGGAGAGGAACCACTGGGGCATGACCTCGAGGAGCCAGTTGACGGCGGGCTGGCCGAGCGTCACGGAGACAAAGACGGGCAGGGCGGCGCACAGGCCGAAGAGCGCGGGGCAGACCCACAGGATGGCGTTCATCTGATTGAACTTACCCTCGTTGCAGAACTTCTGGGACTTCTCGACGACAAAGCCGTTGAGGATCTTGGCGACGACGTCGAGCTGGATGCCGAGCATGCCGACCGGCAGGCCGATGGCGAGGCCCGTGTCGGAGCCCAGGGTCACGCCGTAGGCGGTGGCGATGATGGCCATCGTGCCGTAGTCGGGAATGGAGGAGCCGCCGAAGCCCGCGACGCCGAGCTGCATGAGCTGAATGGTGCCGCCGATGACAAGGCCGGTCTTCCAGTCGCCCATGACGACTCCGGTGATGAGGCCCCAGAAAACGGCGTAATTGACGAAGATCATCGGGATGCCGTAGTAGTCCACGTGCTTGATGAAGGCCAGCAGGGTCAAAAGGACGACCTGCAGGATAGTGAAGTTGACCATATTTCCCCCTTAGATGAGGTCTGCGACGGAGACGGGCTTGTCGGCGGGCACGAACTGGGCCGTCACCTTGACGCCACGGGCGATGAGCGCCTTGTAGCTCTGGACGTTCTCGGCGGAGGCGTAGGCGCGCTGGGTGAGCTGGATGCCGTCCTCCTTGACGAGCGAGCCGCCGACGACCAGCGACGGGAGCTCGACGCCCGACTCGACCAGGCGAAGCATCGTCTCGGGCTCCTTGGCGATGACGAAGACCTTCTCGCGGTCGTACTTGCCCGCGGCGAAGTTCTTGAGCGCGGTCTGCTCGGAGATGATCGAAACGGCCATGCCCGCGGGGCGCGCCATCCTCATGGTGGACTTCAGGACCTCGTCGCCGGCGACCTTGTCGTCGATGACCATGACTCGGGTCGCGCCCGACACCGGGGCCCACTGCGTCACGATGATGCCGTGAAGCAGGCGATTGTCGATTCGTGCCATAACAACACTCATGTTTGCTCCTATCAAATGAAGTTTTGCGTTCGGTACTGCCTCGGCACTATCCGGATTCGCGCCGGGCAAGGGGTTATCGGATTATTGAGGACGCGCGGTCAGCTTGCGGCGGCGCGGGGAAGGTCACTCGTCGAGCAGGAGGTCCGAGGAGCCGAGGCGCTCTTCTCGCGCCGGGGCGGCGCTCACGCTTATGTAGTCGAAGACATATGCGATCTCGCTTACGGGAACCTCTACGCGATAGCGCGTCGAGATGCTCGAGAAGCTCTGCCTGAAGGACTCGATGAAATCGGCGCGTTCCTCCTCGAAGCGGTCCTGGCCAACGTAGGTCTCAATGGGGTTTCTGGTAACAAGGCGCTCGACGAGACAGCAGAGGTGAACGTAGAGCCCAATGATGGCGTTGCTGCCGATCTTCTCGCCTGTCCTGCGCTGAAGCTCGTGCACGGCGCTCTCGATCTCATGGAATAGCCGCTCCGGGTCGAGGATGGTGATGGAGCGGATGACGTTCTGCAGCGTCATGTTCGAGAGCAGCTTCTCGTGGAAAGAAGAGAGCTCGGAAGCGTCAAGCCACCTGCCGAACACGGCATCAACCTTAGAGGCGGACGCCGTCGACATGATGTCCTCGAGGGCGACGAAGGGGACGGAGGCGACCCCGGGGTCTCCCGTGCCGATGACGGCGCAGACGCGGTGCTCGGAGAAAACGGCGTCGTTCGACCCGTTCGCGACGAGCTGCTTGAAGGGCCTCGTGAGCAGGCGCGCGCCTATGGTGCGCGGGAGGCTCTGCGAGACGAGCTGGCGTATCCTCTCCGCGGCGTCGACCCCGGACTCGGAGCAGAAGACGATGGCGTCCTCACGGTTGACGCGCTCGATCACCTTGCAGTGCGTCACGCACGCGGCGGTCGCATCGCCAAGAACCTCGGCGATGGACTTGCCGCCGAGCAGCCCGACCCCGATCTCGAGCGCAAGACCGGTAGAGACGTTGTTCACCACGCCGATAGTGGAGTCGGTAACGTTCTCGAGGGCCTTATAGGCCTCCTCCAAGGAGCCCATGTCGACGAGGAACACGACCCCGGTACAGTAGGAATGGCGGTCGACGAGGCGCTGGAGCGGACCGACGATGTCCTTCAGCTGCTGGTCGTAGGGCATGTCGACAGCCTCGTACACATGCATGCCGAGCATACGGTTCGCCGCGTCGGCGATGCTCGTCGCCGTTGAGTAGCCGTGGGACAAGATGACGCAGAGCGTCCGAAGGGCCTTCGCATCGCGAGACTCCGATGCGACGCACAGCGTCAGAAGCGTCTTCGTGAAGTGATCGAGCGAGATTCCCAGCGCCCCTTCCACGTCTGCGGCGACCTGATCGGAGACACTCGAGGCAAACGGCAATTCGGAGGTCACGGCACCGAGGAGATGGGAGATTTGCTCCGCACAGGCAGACTTTCGCTTAGCCAGGCCGATACCCGGCCACAACTGCAGGCAAATCTCCTGGGCCAGTAGAAAAGCGACCTTCCTCGAAAGCTCGATGCCATAAGAAGAGCCTGCGTCGGCAAGGACCGCGCCCACGACGCGCTCGAAGGCGCGCGACCTCGAGGAGGCGACGCCGTGGTCGAAGATCAAGTGATCCTCAACGCCGCGCACAGCGGAGACAGCTTGCGAGACAAGCTCGGAGACAGAGAGCTCCCCGGCGCAGAATCGCTCATCGAGGGAGCACAGGGCATCGAGCGCCTGCTCGACCGGCCCTGTGCTCTCGGCGGCATCCAGAGACGCGTCGATCAGAACGCCATCGTCGGGCTGTTGATCGATCTGCGCGGAGGAGAGGAGCCCGCTGGGAAGAAGATACGGGCGAACGACGACGTAGTCGCCCTCGCGATTGAGGAACGCTTTGGCACAGCAGTTCGTCACGCAGGCGCGCAAGCCGGCGATGTTATCGGAAAAGTCCGCGTTCACGAGGCAACGGTATGCGCCGCGGCTGATCTTCACATCAGAACCGATTCGGCACCCCTCGCTGCGCAGGAAGCTCAAGATGAGATCCTCGCGCTCCTCGGGGGTCCGCTCCTTGAGTGAGGGGACGCGGGCACAGATGGGCATTTTGCTGTAGGCCGAGGAAACCTTCAGGTCATCGGCGGAAAGCGTCGTCGAAAGAACGAGGCGAGCGCGCGGCGCATCCTGGGAGGCATCGAGCCCGAGGGCCGTCGCAAGGCAGTGCTCCATCGCAGAGGGAGAGAGTGCCTCGATGCCGTTGACAAAGACCACACCCCCGCGCGCTTTCGCGATCGACTCGTCAAGAAGCCCGTTGAACGAGGCGGCGTCCGGGACCCCGGCGCAGTCGATGCGCACATAGGAGGAGTCGCGGGACAGCAAGCCCTGGTTCTTGCCGTACTCGTACACAAGGCGAGAAAGGAAAGACTTACCGACACCCACGCCGCCGCTCAAGAGGATGGGCAGGCCAAACGGAGGGTACTGAACCGCAGCCTTGCACTGCTCGACAACGGAGCTGAGGCTCATGTCGAAGCCCACGGCACGCGCGAAGTCGCGGTGATCGGCGATTCCCGTCGCCTGGATGAGGTCGGCGAGCGAGGCGTACTCGCTTGCAGAGAGCTTTACCTGAAAACGCTTCTGGAACGCGCGGCGATGAAAATAACGGACAGGCCTGCCCGCCACCTTAACCACAAGACCGGCGCGAACAAGGTCGTTGAGGTACTGGCTCGCCAGGCTCCTGGAGATGATGAGCGTCTCGGCGATGTCGGAGGTGGACAGACGGGCAAGGTCGTCGAGCGAGACGGCAGAGGTGAGGGCCTCGAGATGCTCGAGAATCCTGTCCCTCATGTCGACGGGTTTCTTTGCCAAGCTGTCCTGTGTGGTCTTGTCCATGACTTCTTACCTCCTCGTACAAGGAGTATAAGGGGAGAACAGAGAACGGAAGGGGGCGCGTGGGGGAATCAACAGCTCCGAGGAAAAGTCCACCACTTGAGGGGCAGAAAACAACGGCCATTGAACATTCAGGGCCGACGCTCAACACTTCGGCTCGACACTTCGCTTTGGAAAGGGCCCGGCGCGCCGGGGTCCCAACATAAAGAAGGGCCCCGGCGCGCAGGGCCTAAAGCTTAACCATGCGCGCGGCGATGCGGGCGCAGTCGCAGGCGGCCTTCTTCTCGAAAGTGTTGTAGTCACGACCCGGCCCTCGGCGCAGGGCTTGTCGCTGATGGCGCGCACGACGACGAGGGGCACGCCGTTGAGATAAGCGGCCTGCGCGATGGTGCAGCCCTCCATCTCGCAGCACAGGTCGCCGAAGGTCGCGAGGATTCGCTCCTTCTGTTCCGCGGGCGAGACGAACTGGTCGCCGGAGACGACGCGGCCCTTGAGGACCTTAATGTCGGGGGCGACGGCGGCCGCGGCGGCGCACGCCGCCAGCAAGGGCCGGAACGGATCGCGCAAGATCAAGGCGTCGCCCGGGAGGTCGGGCGTTACCGTCAGCCGGCGCCGCGTCTGCCGCATCATGAGGGAGAACGGCCTGGCCGGCGCATACGGCAGGAAGAGGTTCAAGGTGCACCCCGGGGCGGTCAACGAGGCCGACGTGTCGAACGTCGTCGCGCGCGGCTTCGGCGGCAGGGCGCCGTGCACCCATATATGCAGCGACTTGGTCTGCGTGCGCGTCGGGGCGTCGTGGAACTACGTCTGCCTGCTCGTCGACCTCTGCAACGGGGAGATCGTCGGCCACTCCGAAGGACCGAGGAGGGACGCGCGAGCTCCGAGCCAAGCTCTTGGATTACGTGCGCTGGTACAACAACTTCAGGATCCACTCGACGCTGGGCTACATGTCGCCGGTCGAGTTCAGGGAGGCGGGGCCGTCCCTCCCGGAATCGTCCAAATAAGTGTTGCCAATCCATAGCCAATCCAGCCATCATCTTCGCGAAGGCGGACGTCAGGAAAAGCTCGGCTTGAGCTCGGTCGGACGCGGTCTGTGGGGCATCATTCAGGCTCAGGGGGTCTCCTTGTCTTCTTCGGTCGCAACCTGAATGATAGGGACGGCCCCTTCTCTCTTTCCCCTTCGTTTTCGACGCGTCACCCTCTCGGCGGGCTTAAGGCCCGCGCTCGCGGGTGCAGGGGCTACGCCCAAACCCCAAAAACGTAACGCCGTGCTCGAAGCGTTTCCGGACGTCAGCGTAATCTCAAATCCCGTTCGTCAACTCATGGGCAAGCCACCTGAGACTACTCATTTCTCCTACTGGCAATGAAGACCTGCGACCTGCAGTTTTGCAAACTGCTTGAAAGCCACCTGCGTTGATTCACTTCCTATTGCAGCTGGCGGCTTGCACGCGAAAAGGCATTTAAGTTTCAAAACGGGCGTTTTCGGCGCTATCGAGCCTCCAAAGGCATCCCGCCGCGCCCTTTGGGACAAAAACAAAAACTCAAAGCCCTGAGTTCGAAAATAGTTTTTGAAGTTGTCCCGACTTTTGTCCCCGAAGCCGACGAAACGCGACAGGGTGTCACCTGGCGGCACTCGATTCGAGACGGCACCGAAAACTGGATGCAACCGGAATGACGGGACGGCAGAACCGAAGCCATCGAGTGGGGATAGAAAAAGGCCCGGGTGCCGTGGGGCATCCGGGCCTTTGCTAGCAACTTGATGTTGCGGGCAGCTTAGAACTTGTGGCCGCACTTCTTGCAGACGCGCAGCTTGTTCTTGCCGTCCTTCTCGTGACCGACGCGGGTAACCTTACCGCACTCGGGGCAAACGAGATTGACGTTGGAGGCGTCGATGGGAGCCTCCTGCGAAACGATGCCGCCCTGCTGGTTGGCAGCGTTGGGCTTGACGGCCTTCTTGACGACCGAAACGCCCTCGACAACGACCTTGTTCTCGGCGGGGAGAGCACGCAGGACAACGCCCTGCTTGCCGCGATCCTTACCAGAGAGAACCTGGACCTTATCGCCCTTCTTGATATACATATATCTCCCCTAACTACAGGGTCTCGGGAGCGAGCGAGACGATCTTCATGTACTTCTTGTCACGAAGCTCGCGAGCGACGGGCCCGAAGATACGGGTGCCGACGGGCGAACCATCGTTGTTGATGACAACGCAGGCGTTCTCATCAAAGCGAATGTAGGAGCCATCCTTGCGGCGGATCTCCTTAACGGTGCGAACGACGACGCAACGGACAACGTCCTTCTTCTTGACGTTGGCGCCAGGGGTAGCCTCCTGGACAGCACCGATGAACACATCGCCGATGCCTGCATAACGACGCTTGGAACCGCCAAGCACCTTGATGCAGCGAATCTTGCGAGCGCCGGAGTTGTCGGCGACGTTCAGCATGGTTTGCATCTGAATCATGGTAGATGTTCCTCCGAACTAAGAACCGAAGAGAGGTGCGCAGCCTTTATACGGCCCGTGGTATGCAAGCCAGGCATACGCACATCTTCGGAAACGTACAAGTCGTAAGAGCGACTGCTTATTTAGCGCGCTCGACGACCTCGATGAGGCGCCAACGCTTCATCTTGGACATAGGACGGGTCTCCATAACGCGGACGGTGTCGCCCACGCCAGCCGTGCACTCCTCGTCGTGAGCGTGCAGCTTCTTGGAGCTGGTCATCATCTTGCCGTACTTGGGGTGACGCTTGCGCTCGGTGATGGTGACAACAATGGTCTTGGCACCGGAGACGGAGGTAACGACACCCGTACGGACCTTACGCGAGTTACGCGAATCAGTCATGTTCTCTCCTTAGGTCCTACTCGGCGACAGCGGACTTCTCCGCTGCGATCTCGCGGGCGCGCTGCTCCGTGAGGACGCGAGCGATGTCCTTCTTCACGGTGTTGACGCGAGCGGTGTTGTCCAGCTGGCTGGTGGCCATCTGGAAACGAAGGTTAAAGAGCTCGGCGCGCATTTCCTTCAGCTTCTCAACGAGCTGAGCGTCCGAGAGCTCACGAATCTCTGCGGGCTTCATTAGTTCTCCTCCTTGGCGGCGGCGGCGTCCTCAGCAGCCCACTTGGCCTCGAGAGCGGCCTCCTCAGCCATCTCCTTCTCGATGCGCTGCTCAGCGTTCTTGGCAGCAACAATCTTGGTCTTGATGGGAAGCTTGTGCTGTGCAAGACGCAGAGCCTCGCGAGCGACCTCCTCGGGCACGCCCTTGACCTCGAACATGATGCGGCCGGGCTTGACGACGGCCACCCACTCCTCGGGATTACCCTTACCAGAACCCATGCGAGTCTCGGCAGGCTTCTTGGTGATGGGCTTATCGGGGAAGATCGTGATGTAGACACGACCGCCACGCTTCATGTAGCGGGTCATGGCAATACGAGCGGCCTCGATCTGACGGTTGGTGATCCAATGGGCCTCGAGAGCCTGGATACCAAACTCGCCGAAATGCAGCTCGGTATTACCCTTGGCCTGGCCCTTCATGGAGCCACGCTGCACCTTGCGGTGAAGAATACGCTTAGGGGCAAGCACTACTGACCCCTCCTCTCGGAGTTACGACGACGAGGACGGGAAGAGCCCTCGAGTGCAGGGTTGGGAACAGGCTGGCCCGGGAGCTTCTCGCCCAGGTAGATCCAGACCTTCACGCCGCAAGCGCCCATGGTGGTGCTGGCGACAGCCGTGCCGTAGTCGATCTTGGCACGGAGGGTGTGCAGAGGCACGCGACCCTCGCGGTACCACTCACGACGGCCCATCTCGGCACCGCCGAGACGACCGGAGCACTGGATACGGATGCCCTTAGCGCCGGCCTTGCGGGCGGACTGGACAGCCTTGCGCATAGCGCGACGGAAGGCAACGCGGCCCTCGAGCTGCTCGGCGATAGACTGAGCAACGAGGTTGGCGTCGAGCTCGGGGCGCTTGATCTCGACAACGTCGACGGAGAGCTGGCCCTTGGAGACGCCAGCGACCTTCTCGAGCTCGGTGCGGAGGGTATCGATCTCGGCACCCTTCTTACCGATGACAACGCCGGGGCGAGCGGTGAGGATGATGACCTTCACCTTGTCGCCAGCGCGCTCGATCTCGACGCGGGAGACAGCTGCGCGGGAAAGACGCTTCTCGAGGTACTTGCGGATCTCGAGATCGTTACCGAGGGTCTTAGCGTAATCCTTCTCTGCGAACCAGCGGGAGCGCCAGTTCTCGGTGATGCCAAGACGGAAGCCGGTGGGGTAGACTTTCTGACCCATACAGCTTTACGCCTCCTTTCGAGGAGCAACGACGACGGTGATGTGGGAAGTACGCTTCAGAATGCGAGAAGCGGAACCCTTGGCGCGGGGACGGATGCGCTTAAGCGTCGGACCCTCGTCAACATAGGCAGCGGCGACAACCAGGTTGTCGGCACGCAGACCGTTGTTGTTCTCGGCGTTCGCAACGGCGGAACGGAGAACCTTCTCGACATCCACGGCGACGGCGCGGTCGCAGAAGTGGAGGATGTCGAAGGCCTGAGCGACAGGCTTGCGGCGGATCAGATCGACCACCAGGCGGGCCTTGCTGGGGGAAACACGCACGTACTTAGCGACGGCGCGAACCTCGGTGGCCTCAGTTTCAATAGACTTAGTTGCCATTTACGGTTAACCCCCTATTTGGCCTTGTGGCCACGGAACGTACGAGTCGGCGCGAACTCGCCGAGCTTGTGACCAACCATGGACTCGGTAACATACACGGGCACATGCTTGCGGCCGTCGTGGACGGCGATGGTGTGACCAACCATCTCGGGGAAGATGGTGGACGCGCGGGACCAGGTCTTCACGACGTCCTTCTTGCCAGCCTCGTTCATCGCGGTGATACGCGAGAGAAGGCGAGTCTCCACGAACGGGCCCTTTTTGAGACTTCTGCTCATAAGTGCTTTCTCCTAAAACTCGGTATCCGAAATTACTTCTTACGGCGACGAATGATGTGCTGGTTCGAGACCTTCTTCTTCTTGCGCGTACGAAGGCCCTTCGTCGGCTTACCCCAGGGGGTAACAGAGGGACGACCAGAGGTGTGGTTCTTGCCCTCGCCACCGCCGTGCGGGTGGTCGACAGGGTTCATGACGGTACCGCGGACGGTCGGGCGCACGTTCATGTGACGCTTACGGCCGGCCTTGCCGATGACGATGTTGGCGTGATCGGCGTTGCCGACCTCACCGACGGTGGCGCGGCAGGTAACGAGGATGCGGCGCATCTCGGAGGAAGGCATACGGACGATAGCGTACTTGCCCTCCTTACCCATCAGCTGGCAGGAATTACCGGCGGAACGGGCGATAGCAGCGCCCTTGCCCGGCTGGAACTCGACGGCGTGGATGAGCGTACCGACGGGGATGTCGGCGAGGGGCAGAGCGTTGCCCGGCTTGATGTCGGCGTCAGAACCGGACATGATGGTCTGACCGACCTCGAGGCCCTTGGGGGCCAGGATGTAGCGCTTCTCACCGTCAGCGTAGTGCAGCAGAGCGATGCGAGCGGAACGGTTCGGATCGTACTCGATCGTGGCAACCTTGGCGGGCACGCCGTCCTTGTTGCGCTTGAAGTCGATCACGCGGTAACGACGCTTCACGCCGCCGCCCTGGTGACGGGTGGTGATGCGGCCGTTGTTGTTACGACCGGCCTTCTTGGGCAGGGGCTCGAGAAGAGACTTCTCGGGCTTGGTGCAGGTGATCTCGGAGAAATCGGAGATCGTCTGCCAACGCCTACCAGCGGAGGTCGGCTTAAGGTGCTTTACAGCCATTACAATCCCTTTCAATAGGAATCCGTTAGCCATCGCAGACAGGGATTCGAGGTTCTGCCTCGGGTGCGATGACACCGGACGTATACACGGTTCCGGGCGTGTCCATTTTATACGCCCGAAACCCTGAGCTCTCGCCTCCCCTATTTGGGAGGCATGAGCTCACTCAACAGCAGCGAGTCTTAGGCCTGGTTGCCAAAGACCTCGATGGTGTCGCCCTCGGCCAGCGTGACGATGGCCTTCTTCCAAGAACGGGTCTTGCCGGCGACATAGCGCACGCGCTTGGTCTTGGGCTTGACCGTCAAGGTGTTCACGCGAACGACCTTGACGCCGAAGATCTCCTCGACAGCGTCCTTGATCTGATACTTGTTAGCATCCTTGGCGACCTCGAACGTGTACTTGTTCTGCTCCATGCCGGAGAAGGAACGCTCGGACACGATCGGACGGATGATGATCTCGTGGGCGGTCATTTATGCAAGCACCTCCCCGAAATGAGCGGCGATGTCGGCGGGCATCAGCACGGCGTTGTTGTTGACGAGATCGTAGGTGTTGGCCTCGTCGGCAGTGATGATGAACGTCTTGGGAATGTTGCGGAACGACAGGTAGGCGTTGACGTCCTCATCGCGAACGATGATGGTCAGACGCTTGCCCTCAAGGCCGAGAGCCTTGAGCATGGCGACGGCAGCCTTGGTGGAAGGCTTCTCGAAGCCGTAGTCGTCGACGAGCACGAGCTCGCCATCGGCCAGCTTGGCGGACAGCGCGGAGCGCATAGCCAGCTTGACCTCCTTGTTGTTCATACGCTTAGCGTAAGAACGGGGCTTGGGGGCGAAGACGACGCCACCGTGACGCCACTGGGCAGCACGGATGGAACCCTGGCGGGCACGGCCGGTGCCCTTCTGACGCCAAGGCTTCTTGCCGCCACCGGAAACCTCAGAGCGACCCTTAGCAGACTGGGTGCCCTGACGCCAAGAGGCCATCTGGCACTTGACGATGTGGTGCATAACGTGGATGTTCGGCTCGATGCCGTACACCTCAGCGGCGAGCTCGGCCTCGGCGACCTTCTTGCCCTCGCTGTTCTTTACTTCAAACTTTGCCATTTAAGTGTTCTCCTTGGTATGACGCTGGGCTAAATGGGCTGGGCCCTTAGGCCATACGGATGGCGACGAGACCATTCTTGGCACCCGGGACAGCGCCCTTGACCAAGATGAGGTTCTGCTCGGCATCGATGCGGACAACGGAAAGGTTCTTGACGGTAACGCGCTCGTTACCCATGTGACCGGCCATCTTGACGCCCTTGAGGACGCGCGCAGGATAGGCGCACTGACCGATAGAACCGGGGTGACGCTGGAAGTGAGAACCATGCGTCATAGGACCGCGGCGCTGACCCCAGCGCTTGATGCGACCCTGGAAGCCCTTACCCTTGGAGGTACCGATGACGTCGACCTTCTCGACATCAGCGAAATCAGCGACGGTGACGACCTCGCCGACCTTGTGCTCCTCGCCGTTCTCGACGCGGACCTCACGAAGGAAGCGGACAGGCTCGACGCCAGCCTTGGCGAAGTGACCAGCCATGGGCTTGTTCACGTTCTTGGCCTTGATGTCGCCGAAACCGATCTGGACGGCGTCATAGCCGTCGGTTGCCTGAGTTTTAACCTGCGAGACAGCGCAGGGGCCAGCCTGGATGACCGTGACGGGAACGACGTTATCGTCCTCGTCCCAAACCTGGGTCATGCCAATCTTGCGGCCGAGAATCATGCTGATCAAGATATGATCCCAACTCTCGCGTGGTCTTGGGACAATGCGTACACCACCGAGCGTACGCCCCTAGAGGACCACTACTTACACGACGTGCTCCCCAGCCTTGTATTGCGCCCGGACTACCTGACAACCCTATTAAGCAGGCATTTTGTCCAGCCAGAATACTCCCCTGGTTTCACACAGCTGTTTAGTATACACGGCTGCGGGCGTATCCATCGAGATTCATATTTCACTCACATTGTTTACGCAGGTAAAGTGCGTGGCCTTGATTCTCATTTTCATTGCAACAGCCTCAGGACTCAG
>NZ_QRQC01000025.1 GCF_003475325.1 Collinsella sp. AF33-16
GGCGCCGCTGACCGGTGGACGGCACCGAGCCGTACGCTTGAACTTGGAAGGGGGAGGCCTCGCGGCCTCCCCCTTTTTTGCGTTTACGGAGCGTAAATGACTCTATTACACCAGATGATCTTATCGTTTTTGGTATTGAGCCTTTATTTAAAGAAGATAAATCGAATAACAAGGGCAACTGCTATGGACACAATAATCAAAAGCAGGATTGTCAGTCGATGCTGCTTGCGTCGTTTACTTGATGAAACAAAGATTGATTTTCCCTGTTTTGGCGTTTCGAGATAGCGAGCCGAATGCGTCAAGGTTTGCTTTGGTCGAGGACCTCTTTGTTGATGAGCGGCAGATGCTTTCATCGGCTCATCACTAACTGCGCTGTTTTTAGATAATGGTGCGTCTTTCAGATATACAGGGTCTCCCGAGGCGACGCCCATATGTTTACGTCCCGTTTGGGCATCCTCGAGTGTTTGATATCGATTTCTCGTCACATACTCGGGCTCCGGATCATTAATGGGCTCTTGCGAGATGTGGGGGCGATGGAACCCTGGCGGCTGCGTGGAAGTATCTTCCCCCTGCGTCGGCATAAATATTTTGTTCTGGTTTTGGTCGTCCATGATGCCCTTTAGCTCGTTACCAACAACGTGTACGCGCTCATTGTAAGCCCCTTGTTATTTGTAGCTGCGAACATACTCGTTATTTAAGCTCTGGTTCAAAGAACCTTAACCTTACTAAAACCTGAGTCATTCACACTTAGATATGCTTATATTACAGGACTCAAAAAACTTTATAGTCGATGTATATATAAGCACTGGGTGGGCATATATAAGAGCGTCAAAAGAAGTCCCAGTCACCTAGAAGATGGCTCGGCAGTCCTAAAAGGAGTGGTAAACATGGCAAGCATGGTTCCTTATCGTTCGGTTTTTGGCGTTCGTCCTTCTGCTAGCTCGCTGTTCGATCTGTTTGATGATATGACCGACCTTGCAAACAACTCGATTGCTTCCAAGGCGTTTCCCGTTGACGTTGAGGATAAGGGCGATGGCTATGAGGTCAAGGCCTATCTGACCGGTGTCGCCAAGGATGACATCGATGTCGAGCTCAATGAGGGCCGTCTGTCCATTAGCGTGAACGTTGTGGAGGACGAGGAGAACGAGGGCAAGAACTACCTGCAGAAGGAGTTTAGCTCGTACAGCGCGACGCGTGGCGTATATCTGAAGGACGCTTCGAGCGAGGGTCTCTCTGCTAAGTATGCTGACGGAATCCTCACCGTTACGGTACCTAAGATCGTCGAGAAGAAGAACGTTACGAAGATCTCCATTGACTAGCTTCGTTGGTGTTCTGCGCTATTAAAAGGCAGCAAAAGGGGCTGGGAAGCGATTCCCGGCCCCTTTTGCTGCCTAGGACAGTCTATTGAATGGTTACTGGCCGGTGCTGGCTGGCGGGGCGTATCGAGAGTATTCGCGATCCGTGGAGAAGGGTGGCGGAGCTGCCGACCTCGTCATCCAGAGTTGCGGCTAGAGCTTTGGCATAGCTTTTGACGGTTAGGCTTGGACGATTATTGTCCTGGCTGATGTGCATGGCGATGAGCTGCTCGGTTCGATCGGTGACGAGCCCACGCGCTGCGTCGGCGGCCTGGTCGTTAGAGAGATGGCCTTTTGCAGATAAAATTCGCTCTTGGAGGAAGCGGGGGTAATCCCCTTGGCGCAGCATGGCCACATCGTGGTTGCTCTCGAGTGCAAGAACTCGGCAGTCTTCGAGGGTGTCTATAGCTTGTTTGGTTAGCTCTCCGGTGTCGGTAGCAAAGCCAATGGAGTCATCGAGAGTGTCGAATCGATAACCGACAGGATTGATGACATCATGCGATGTTGGGTAGGTTCGCACGCGGATGCCGGCAATGGAAAGCGTGTCGCCGGGGTCAAATTCCTCTACGGGTAGATGTGCGAGGGTTTCTTTGCACGAAAGCGTGCCCCTGCTGGCAAAGAGGGGGCCGTGCCAGTGCTTGCACCAGACATCGAGGCCCTTGATGTGATCGCTATGCTCATGAGTAATGAGAAGAGCCGAGACGTTGTCTGTCGAGAGCCCCAGTTCTGCCATGCGCTTTAATGTCTCGCGGCGAGACAGTCCGTCATCGACCATAATGAGCCCCTGCGGGCCCTCAATGAGTGCGCAGTTGCCTTTAGAGCCACTGCCGAGGATATGAAGGTGCAGACGAGACATAAGATTCCAAAGGATACAATGGGTGCGGACGAATAGAGGAGGAAGCGAATGCCAACGGTATCACAGCATTACGGACACCATGCCGTGCCCGGGGCAGTCGATGAGACCCGAACGAGGCAGCAGGCTGCTCCTGTCGTGCTCATGGTATCAGGCGGCGCGGACTCGACGGCACTGCTTCTTATGGCGTGCACATCAAAGCTGGATATCCAAGACGGACGCGGTGTTGCCCCCATTGCTCGCGAGCGCCTGCATGTGCTGCATGTAAACCACCATCTGCGCGGCAAGGCGTCCGATGGCGACGAGGCCTTTGTGCGTGAGCTCTGCGCGAAATATGGTTTACCGCTGTGCGTGGAGCACGCTTATTTTGATGGGGAGTCGGGCAATGTTGAGGCCGCGGCCCGCGAGGTGCGCTATGCCGCGGCGCGGAGGTATGTCCGCGAGCTCTGCGCCCAGACGGGGGCACCGCGAACGGCGGCTCGTATCTGCACCGCGCACACGTCTTCGGATCGCGCGGAAACGTTTATGATGAACGCGATTAAGGGTTCGGGGCCCGCTGGCCTATCGAGCATTCCTCGCCGGAGGAATATCGTGGTGCGTCCCTTGCTCGACCTAACTCATGGCGAGCTCGTGGGCTATCTACAGGTACATGGTCAGCCGTGGCGTGAAGACGAGAGCAATGAGGATATCTCGTATCTGCGAAACTACGTGCGCCATCGAGTGATGCCGGTGGTGGCGCAGCGCAACGCGAGCGTCTGCAAGACGATTGGCGCCGCCTGCGAGATCTTAGGCGATGAGGACGCGTTTTTGTCTCAGCTTTCGGCACAGGCGTTTCGAAGCTGCCTGCGTAAGGAGGCGGCGGGCGCGCTGGTGCTCGATGCCAGGCGCCTTGCTGCGGCCGAGGTGGTAATCGCGCGGCGCATCGTGCGGCTGGCGATTAAGCGCATCGACCCCGATGCTCGGCCGGAGATGCGGCATGTGGAGCGCGTGCTCGCCTGCGTTGCCGAGGGTGCGGGGTCGGTCACACTCCCGGCGGGAATTGATGCGCGCGTGGAGTTTGGCATGCTGGCACTCAAGGCCCCGGCGGCGCGCGAGGGCTTAGTGGCCGACTGGATCTCCGTTCCCGGTCGTCTGCCGCTGGGGGCGGGGCGTA
The DNA here is from genome assembly GCF_003475325.1 of Collinsella sp. AF33-16. Taxonomy (GTDB): domain Bacteria; phylum Actinomycetota; class Coriobacteriia; order Coriobacteriales; family Coriobacteriaceae; genus Collinsella. The sequence continues at coordinate 3,362 of NZ_QRQC01000025.1, forward strand.
TGCTGACAGCAGAGCCGATGGCTGTGGAGCCGGGGCGCGATATCGTGCACCGTGCCCGCGAGCTTGCTGCTGACGGGGAGGTTGCGGCCTTGGTGGATGCGGCGGCCCTGGGGTTCGCCGACCGCGATAGCGAGCGGATGCTAGCCGGCTCGCGCGGGGAGATTCCCGCCGAGGCGCGTTTGGCGCGTCTGTGGGTAGACGGTCCCGCGCCGGGGGATGTGATGTGCCCGCTGGGCATGAGTGGGCGAAGTAAGAAGGTGTCGGACCTGCTCAACGAGGCTCGTATTCCCGTTTCTGAGCGCGCAGGCGTTCCTGTGGTGAGAACGGCTCCGGGAGGTGCCGTGGTATGGGTCGCAGGCGTTCGCGCGGACGAGCGCTTTAAATGCACGGCCGCAACGCGCGTGGCGTATCTGCTTCGTGTGGTCGATGCGGAATAGCATCCCACGCCAGCTATTCTGTGCGACGTTGACGGTATTCCCGCGCTGATGGCGTACGGGCTAGAAAATATACCCCGTGCGCTGCTAAAATGTGAAGTTCGCGTCCATACGGCGGTGTGTGGGCGATAAGCACAAGAAAGGGTTGTCATGGCTTCTCAACATCCGGATATCGAGAAGGTTCTGTTTACGCAGGAGGATATCGACGGTATCGTCTCTCGCCTAGGCGAGCAGATTACTCGCGACTACGCGGGTAAGGATCTGGTGCTGATTGCGGTCCTGCGCGGCGCCGTGGTCTTTATGGGCGACCTGATGCGCAAGATCGAGCTGCCGACCAACATCGATTTCATGGCTGTTTCGAGCTATGGTGACGGTGTGAAGTCCTCGGGTATCGTGCGTATCATTAAGGACCTGGATATCGACATCCGCGGTCGCGACGTGCTGATCGTCGAGGACATTCTGGACTCGGGCCTGACGCTCAAGTATCTGATGAAGAACCTCGAGAGCCGCAAGCCCGCTTCTCTGGAGGTCGCCGCCTTCCTGTGGAAGGACGTTGAGGACCGTACCTCGGCCATCACGCCCAAGTATGTTGGAACCCATTGCCCCGATGCCTTTGTGGTGGGCTACGGCCTCGACTATGCCGAGCGCTATCGTAACCTTCCGTATCTGGGCATTTTGAAACCGGAGGTTTATTCGTAAGATGCCCGACGACCGTAACGATAACAATTCCCAGACTCCCCGGGAGCCTAAGATCCCGGGGGTGCCCGGAGGCAAGAAGCCCACGCGTACGGGCTGGCTGTATTTTATTTTGGCTTGCGCGCTCCTGGGCTACGCCTTCTTTAACATGGGCTCCGGCTTTGCCAATTCCAGCAATACCGTTAAGCTCGCGACGAGCGAGATGGTCAGCGCCATCAAGCAGGATCGCGTCGAAGATCTGACCTATACGGTTCAAGACGGAAGCGTGACGGGTCATTACTGGAAGACAAAAAAGGACAAGGGCGATACGAGCGAGCTCAAGAGCTTCTCCTCGACTTATGTCGGCTCCGATTCGCTTGCCGAGCTTATGGCGGAGCACCCCGATACCAAGTACATCGTCAACACCAATGATCCCGATTTTTGGGGCGACCTCGCGATGAGCGTGCTTCCGACGATCGCCTTGATTGCCATCATGTTCTACTTTATGCGCCAGATGATGGGCGCCAACAACAGGAACATGCAGTTTGGCAAGACCAACGCCAAGACCAACGAGGCCACACGCCCCAAGGTCAAGTTCGAGGACGTTGCCGGCGTGGACGAGGCAGTCGAGGAACTCGAGGAGATCCGTGACTTTTTGAGTGATCCGGATCGCTATCGCAAGCTGGGCGCCAAGATCCCGCGTGGCGTGTTGCTGGTTGGCCCTCCGGGCACCGGTAAAACGCTGCTGGCTAAGGCCGTTGCCGGCGAGGCGGGCGTGCCGTTCTTTAGCATCTCGGGTTCCGACTTTGTCGAGATGTTCGTAGGTGTCGGCGCCAGCCGTGTGCGTGACCTCTTTAAGGAGGCCAAGTCCCAGGCCCCGTCGATCATCTTCATCGATGAGATCGATGCCGTGGGACGTCAGCGCGGAGCTGGCTTGGGCGGCGGTCACGACGAGCGCGAGCAGACGCTCAACCAGCTGCTGGTCGAGATGGACGGCTTTGAGGAAAGCGAGTCGGTCATCCTGATCGCTGCGACCAACCGTCCTGACATCTTGGATCCGGCATTGCTGCGTCCCGGCCGTTTTGACCGTCAGGTTACGGTCGACCGTCCGGATGTGAAGGGCCGCGAGCAGATCTTGCGCGTGCATGCCGAGAACAAGCCGATGGACGAGGACGTTAAGTTTGAGAAGCTCGCCCAGATGACCGTTGGCTTTACTGGTGCCGATTTGGCGAACCTGCTCAACGAGTCTGCGCTGCTGGCCGCTCGCCGCCATCGTTCCGTGATCTCGATGGACGAGGTCGAGGAATCGATGGAGCGCGTGATTGCCGGACCGCAACGCAAGGGTCGCGTGATGACCGAGGCCGAGCGCACCACGATTGCCTACCACGAGAGCGGTCACGCTTTGGTGGGCCACATCCTGGAGCACTCCGATCCGGTTCATAAGATCTCGATTGTCAGCCGCGGCCAGGCGCTAGGCTACACGCTGCAGCTTCCGCAGGAGGACCACTTCCTTAAGACCAAGAACGAGATGCTCGACGAGCTCGCCGTGTTCTTGGGCGGTCGCGTTGCCGAGGAGCTCATGTGCGATGACATTACGTCGGGCGCGAGCAACGATCTGGAGCGCGCAACCAAGATGGCGCGCGAGATGGTCACGCGCCTGGGCATGAGCGAGGAGCTGGGCACGCAAGTGTTTGGCGAGGCGCAACATCAGGTGTTCCTTGGTCGCGATTACGCCGATCACCAGGATTACTCCGAGGAGACGGCGCGCCGCATCGATATCGAGGTTCAGCGCATTATGCGTGAGGCCCATCGTCGTGCGGTCGAGATCCTGGACGCCCGTCGCGATCAGCTCGATCTGATGGCGAAGGTGCTGCTTGAGCGCGAGACCGTCGAAGGCGACGCCGTGAACGCCCTGCTCGACAACGAGTGGGATGCGTACCTTGAGCGCGAGGGCGATATCCTGGCGGCCAAGGAGGAGCGCAATGCCAAGGCGGCCGGCATGCCGACCAAGAAGCGCGCGCCTCGCATGAGCGAGGAGGAGCTGGCGGCTGATGCCGCAGCCTTTGCGCAGACGGCCATGCAGGAGGATGCCGAAGCCGCATCCGATGATGCTGACGATGACCATGCCGTCGTCGATGCCGATGCCGATGCCGACAAATAGTCTTTGTGGCGAAAGCCTCCGCGGGGAAACCTGCGGAGGCTTTTTCTTTTGAGCGATATGGGGCCGTCTGTTGATTGGGGACAGACTTAAATGAGCGTTTTCACGCATTTAAGTCTGTCCCCAATCAACATTCTGCGGCACTTTGCTCGGCTAAAGCGTACAATAGCGCCTATGCGAAAGGGGAACAGATGATCAACGAAACTATGTATGCTCGCGGTGCGGAAAGCTCCATCATCCGTGAGATCTTTAGCTACGGCCTTGAGCGCAAGGCACAGATCGGTGCAGAGAACGTATTCGATTTTTCGCTGGGAAACCCGAGCGTTCCGGCACCTGCCGCTGTGGCTGAGTCCATTAAGAAGGCCTTGGAGCTGCCGAGCGACCAGCTGCATGGATACACGCCTGCACCGGGTCTGCCGCAGTGCCGTACCGCCGTGGCCGAATCGCTCAACCGCCGTTTTGGCACGAGCTATGAGGGCAAGGACGTCTTTATGACGGTGGGTGCGGCGGCTTCGCTCACCTGTACGCTCAACGCGATTACCAATCCGGGCGACGAGGTCATCGTTATCGCCCCGTACTTCCCGGAGTATCGTGTGTGGATTGAGAAGGCCGGTTGTACGTGTGTCGAGGCGCTCGCCGATGAAGATACGTTCCAGCTGAGCGTGGATAACGTGCTCAAGGCGATTACCGATAAGACGGCTGCCGTCATTATCGACTCGCCTAATAACCCGACCGGCGCCGTATATACGCGTGACACGCTGACGCGACTGGCTAATGTTCTGCGCGAGACCAACGCTCAGCGCGATCCCGAGAATCCGATTATGCTCATCTCGGATGAGCCGTACCGCGAAATCGTGTACGGTGCCGAGGTGCCTTGGGTGCCCTCGATCTACGAGAACACCGTGGTGTGCTACTCGTATTCTAAGTCGCTTTCGCTGCCGGGCGAGCGCGTGGGATGGATCCTTGTTCCCAATACGAATCCTCAGGCAGATCGTCTAATGCCCGCCGTTGCCGGTGCCGCCCGTACGCTGGGCTTCGTGTGCGCACCGGCCCTCTTTCAGCGCGTAATTATCGACTGTATCGATGAGCCGAGTGACGTTGAGGCCTATGCACGCAACCGCACCGCGCTTACCGACGCACTAGCGGAGTACGGCTACACCTATGTTGAGCCGGATGGCGCGTTCTACCTATGGGTGAAAGCGTTGGAGTCCGATGCGAATGCGTTTTGCGAGCGTGCGAAGAAGTACGAACTGCTCGCGGTTCCCTCGGACAGCTTTGGTATGCCGGGTTGGTTCCGCCTGGGCTATTGCGTGAGTTACGAAACGATTGTCAATTCGCTACCCGCTTGGAAGCGGTTGGCAGACGAGTATCGTTAAAAGTAAAGCGCTCTGCCTGTAATGTTTTACGTGAAACGGGGTTTGGTTTTAAGCCAGACCCCGTTGTCTATGCCGTTGTGTGATTGGGATGAAGCAGTTTTACGACTATCGAAGGCTATGCGTACAATGAATATACGCGACGGCCATGCCGGATAAGGAGATCCGATGCCCTACCTGCTTTCTTGTGATATCCATACCCATACGATGTTCTCTGCGCATGCATATTCGACCATTGAGGAGAATGTGTACTGGGCGGCAGAGCGTGGCCTGCAGGTGCTCGGATCTGCCGACCATCTGAGCTCTATGGTTTCGCCTTGCCCCAATGACCTGCGTAGTTACCAGTTCTTTATCAACCAGGATGTCTGGCCTCGCATTTGGAGTGGTGTACTGGTGCTGCGTGGTGCCGAGGCCGATATCGTTTCGCTGGACGGAAGCCTGTTTGGCGAGGACACCCCTGTCACGCTCGATATTGCCGGCGATCCGTTCAGCCGCCAGCATTCGCTGTTCGATTTGGTTACGCGCAATTTGGATTATTTGGTGGCAAGCGTGCATAATCCGCAGATTGCCGAAGGTGCGACGTTGGCCCAGGCGACCGAGATGTATATCAATGCCCTGGAGCACCCCAAGGTGTTCATGCTGGGCCACGCGGGTCGCTCGGGCGTTCCGTTTGATATCGATGAGGTGTTGTTGGCGGCCAAGGCCAAGCATAAGATCATCGAGATCAACAACCATAGTCTTGAGCGTGGTACCGATGCCGAGCATTGGGGCGTGTGCCGCAAGATTGCCGAGCGCTGTGCCGAACTGGGCGTGGGGATTGGCGTCTCGACCGACGCGCATATTGGTATGGCAATTGGCAAACTCGATCACGCGCGCAAGATGCTTGACGAGATTCACTTCCCGCTGGATTTGATCGTGACGCGCGACCGCGAGACGCTGCTGCGCGAGATGGCGGCAGCCGGCGTGTGTGACCTGCGCAAGGGGATGTAGCGGAGTTCATAAACCAAGCGAAGGGGGCGGTCTAGACGGGCCGCCCCCTTTCTTGTCTCGAAAATCTACCGGGGTGGATTAGCGGCGCTCGAGGACCGCTACGGTTTCGGTGTGGTCGGTATGGGGGAACATGTCGACGGGCGTGATCTTGAGCAGGCGATAGCCTCCGTCGAGGAGCTGGTGCAGGTCGCGCTCTTGGGTCACGGGGTTGCAGCTGATATAGGTGATGCGGCGCGGCTTAAGTGCGCAGGCGGCTTCGAGGAACTCGGGTGTGGAGCCGGCGCGCGGCGGGTCGATGGAGAGAACGTCAACGCGCTCGTTGTTATCGGCAGCGTCCAGGATGTAATCGGTGGCGTCGTCGGCCATAAACCAAGCGCTGCGGGTGAGGCCGTTGAGCTCGGCATTGCGGCGTGCGTCGGCAATGCCCGCCGGGTTGCGCTCCACACCGAGCAGCATGATGCCGATACCCTTGTTCTGGGCTTCTTTAGCTGCGCAAAGACCGATGGTGCCGCTGCCGCAGTAGGCATCCATAAGCACATCGCCCTGGCGCAGATCCATGCCATCGATAGCGAGCTGGTAGAGCAGCTCGGTCTGCTGCGGGTTGGTCTGGTAGAACGCGGTAGGGGAGATATCGAATTCGCAACCGAGCAGCTGGTCGCGCATGCACTCGGCGCCATAGACGATACGAGTCTCCTCACCCAAGATGGCGTTACCGGGGCGTCCGTTGATGTTTTGGGCAACGGTGACGATATGCGGATCGAGTGCGGCGACAGCCTCAAAGAACTCCTGCGCATGCGGCAAGTCGCGCTGAGCGGTCACGAGGGTGACCATAATCTGGTCGGTACGCCAACCGCAGCGAACGACGGCATAGCGGAGCAGCCCCAGATGCTTGTCTTCGTTAAAGGCAGGAATATGCAGACGTTCGGCCTCGCGAGCGATGCCGTTGAGAATCTGGCGGGCTCCCGGCGCCTCGACGGGGCATTCGGGCACGGCAACGATTCTGTGCGAACCGCGCTCAAAGAAGCCGCAGCGGACAGCGCCCTCCTTGCCGGGAGCAAAGGGGGTGGCAGCCTTATGACGAAAACCACGCGGCGCAGGATACTTTCCCGGGTCGCCCAAGGTGACACCCATACCACGAATGGGGTCGACAGCAATGCCCTCACGCTCGCAAAGCGAGGCAAAAAGTTCCTCCATAGCAGTCTGCTTGGCGGCGAGCTGCTTCTTATAAGGACGATTGAGCGCCGTGCACCCACCGCAGGCTTTCATGATGGAACAGGGAGACTTGGGGTCCACAGCCTTACGCGCAGGCGAAACCTGATCTTTATGCGAACGCTTGGAGCGAGTCTGAGGTGCCTTGTCCCCGCTCCGACGAGAGCCGGGACGCTTGGCCTTAGCCTTGCCCTTGGCCGATTTGCTTTTTGCGGCTTTAGAAGACTTGGATTTCGTAGAAGATTTCTCCTCCTTTGACCCCTCAGCCGCTTCCACCAAAGCACGACGAGCCCTACGCTCCGCACGAGATTCTGCCATCAATAACTCCACTAATTCATGAATTTAAGCTGCAAGTATTGTACCGTGCCAAGCCAGCAGACGATATGCAAGCGGTTTATTCGTGTCAGTGATAAGCCCAACGACGGTTGCCCGCCGCGTGAGGGGTGTGGGGGGTTAAGTTTATCGCGAGTTCCGCACGAACAGGAGGCCACTTAATGTGGCCTCCGTCGTGAGCAGGACTGTAGAGCAGGAAACTTAACCCCCCACACCCCTCACGCGGCGGGCAAACTCGCCTTGTGCTCTATCACGCTAAAGTGTATGATTCTGAACGTTACATGACTCACTTTACTTAACTAAAGTGCCACCAAGGGGGAATACCATGAATACCGATATGTCTCGTCGTCAGTTTGTTGGTCTAGCCGGCTCGTTTGCCACGGTGCTTGGCCTTGGTCTTGTCGGCTGCGGCGGTGGTGCCGGCAAGGGCTCCGCTGCTGGTTCTGCCGCGGCCAAGGATGTGAAGGGTGCTGCGGAGTCCAAGAAGCTCGTGGTGGGCTTTGATAAGTCCTATCCTCCGTACGGCTTTGTGGGCGACGATGGTGAGTACACCGGCTTTGATCTCGATCTGGCCAAGGCTGTTGCCGATAAGCAGGGCTGGGAGGTCAAATACGAGGCCATCGATTGGGATGCCAAGGACACGCTGCTCAACTCGGGTGCCATCAACTGCATCTGGAACGGCTTTACCATGGAGGGCCGCGAGGACGATTACACGTTCTCCGAGCCGTACATGCTCAACGAGCAAGTGCTCGTGGTCAAGAAGGACGCGGGTATCAAGAGCTGGGACGATCTCGCTGGCAAGACCGTGATCACTCAGACCGATTCCGCTGCGCAGGATGTGCTCGAGGGCGACCAGAAGGATCTGGCCGCGACGTTTGCCACGCTCGATACCATCGGCGAGTACAACACGGCCTTTATGCAGCTCGAGAGCGGCGCGGTCGATGCCGTGGCTTGCGACCTTTCGATTGCCCAGTATCAGCTTGCCGCCAAGCCCGATGCCTATACGCAGCTCGACAAGCCGCTGTCCAGCGAGCACTACGCCGTCGGCTTTAAGAAGGGCGACACCAAGTCCGCCGATGCCGTGACCGAGTCGCTCAAGGCGCTCTACGAGGACGGTGCGGTCAAGGACCTGTGCGATAAATATGCAGAATACGGTCTTTCCTTCGACAACTGGGTTCTGAAATAGCGGCTTTCCCAGGCACCCGATTTTGCCGCTCAAACCGTCGCTTGCGTACATTTAGTACGCGGCGCTCCTCTTTCACGGCAAACTCGGGCACCTGGAAAACCCGCTTTAGCATTGGGTTCGCTGTTCCGTTACTGTGAAAGAGAGCTTGGGTTGTCTATTCAGGTCATGATGCAGATGCTTGGCCAGGGATTCTTGGTCAGTTTGCAGCTGTTTGTGCTGACGCTGCTGGGGTCGATTCCGCTGGGAATCCCCGTGGCGTTTATGCGCATGAGCAAAATTGCGCCGCTCCGCTGGATTGCGCGCATCTACATTTCGGTCATGCGCGGTACGCCGCTCATGCTGCAGATGTTTGCCATCTACTTTGCCCCGTACTACGTGTTTGGCATTTCGCTCACGCCCGATTCCAAGTGGACGGCGTGCGTCGTGGCGTTCATCATCAACTACGCCGGTTACTTTGCCGAGATCTATCGCTCGGGCTTGCAGTCCATTCCGCGCGGTCAATACGAGGCTGCCGAGGTGCTGGGCTATTCGCGCGTGCAGACGTTTCTGTATATCGTGATGCCGCAGGTCGCCAAGCGTATTCTGCCGGCGATGGGCAACGAGATCATCACGCTGGTCAAGGACACGTCGCTGGCGTTTGCCATTGGCGTGGGCGAGATGTTCTCGACGGCCAAGGCGCTGGTTGCCTCGCAGGTGAGCATGGTGCCGTTTGCGATTGCGGCGCTGATTTACTGGGTCTTTAACTTTGTGGTCGAGATGCTGCTGGGTGCCGCCGAAAAGAAGCTGGACTATTATCATGACTAACTCAGTGATGAAAATCGAAAGCGCGCGCAAGGCGTTTGGCGGCAATGAGGTGCTCAAGGATATCTCACTCGAGGTAAAGCGTGGCGAGGTCGTGGCGATTATCGGGCCTTCGGGCGGCGGTAAGTCCACGCTGCTGCGCTGTGCCACGCTGCTCGAGACACTCGACGGAGGCTCGCTCTCGTTTGGCGACCTTGCCGTTGCGACGGATGCGGGATCGGGCGCGGTCTATGCGAAGGGCGATGTGCCCAAGCAGGCGCGCTCGCGATTCGGCCTGGTGTTCCAAAATTACAATCTGTTCCCGCACTATACGGTGATGAAAAACATTACCGATGCCCCGATCCGCGTGCTCAAGCGCCCGCGCGAGCAGGCGGAGGCGCGTGCGCGTGAGTTGATTGTGCAGATGGGGCTTACGGGCAACGAGAACAAGGTGCCGTGTGAGCTTTCCGGCGGTCAGCAGCAGCGCGTGAGTATTGCCCGCGCCCTGGCACTCGATCCGGAAATCTTATTCTTTGACGAGCCGACTTCGGCGCTCGATCCCGAGCTGACGGCCGAGGTGCTGCGTGTCATTAAGGACCTGGCGGCGCAGAATATGACGATGGTAATCGTGACCCACGCAATGCAGTTTGCGCGCGATGTTGCCGACCGCGTGGTCTTTATGGACGGCGGTCGCATTGTCGAGGAGGGATCTGCCGAGCAGGTTATCGACCATCCGCGCGAGCAGCGCACGCGTGAGTTCTTGAGCCGTATCGAGGGATAGACTCAGGTATTTACTCAACTATTAATTGAGGCGAAGCCGCCACAGGTCTTACGGTCTGTGGCGGCTTTTTGTTTACATCGACGGGGTTCAATAATTGCCCCACAAGCTTGTCTCTTCCTCTCGCCGTCTGTATTCATACGCGTGCCGAAAGGTGTGCATGGATGGGCGGCTGCAAGGGTAGGGTGGTGGCATAGGACATTTGGAGGGTGAGTCGGCTCGGCTGCCGACCATGCTGCTCCCGGGATGGCACCGACCGCGAACTCTCCCCGTTGGCGTCGCGCAATGCGCGCGGCCCTGCAAGGAGGTCATCATGGGTGCTCCCAAGACCGGTAACGTAAGGAACGTGGTGCTCGTAGGCCAAGGCGGGGTGGGCAAGACTTCACTCGCCGAGGCCATGCTCCACCTTTCCGGCAAGACCGCCCGCCTGGGCGGCCACGACGGCACCAAGCCTACGCTCGACTATGACCCTGAAGAGGTCAAGCGTGCATTTTCCATCTCGACGACCATCGCGCCGATCGACTGGAAGGGCGCGCGCATCAATGTGCTTGATGCCCCGTGCTACCCCGATTTTATCGGCGACGCCTTTGCCGCGATGAGCGTCTGCGAGACGGCTCTGTTTGTGGTCGACGCCGAGGCCGGCCCACAGCCTACGACGGTTAAGCTCTGGTATGCCGCCGAGGACCTGCGTCTGGCGCGTGCGGTGTTCGTAAACCGCCTGTCGCGCTCCGAGGCCAGCTTTGCGACCACGATGGACCTGCTGCAAGAGCGCTTTGGCACGCGCCTGGGCGCCGTGACCCTTCCCTGGGGCGAGGGCGAGGACTTTGACGGCATTATCGACCTGGTGCGCATGAAGGCGCGCCACTGCAACGGCACCGAAGCCGTTGAGTCGGAGATTCCCGAGGAGTATCGTGCCCAGGCCGAGGAAGCCCATGACCATCTGTGCGAGTTGGTGGCCGAGGCCGACGATGAGCTGATGATGAAGTACCTGGAAGGCGAGGAGACGCTGACGCAGGAGGAGCTTGAGGGCTTGCTGTCGAAGGCGATTGCCGAGCGCATCTTTGTGCCGGTCTTTGCGGGCGATTGCATTAAGGAGCAGGGCGTCAACTCGCTGATGGACGACATCGCGACGTACTTCCCGGCGCCGACCGACTACGGCGAGATGCCGCTTATCGACGGCGATTCGCTTAAGATCTCGAGTGACGATGATCGTCCGGTGGCGTTTGTGTTTAAGACGCTGGCCGATCCGCAGCAGGGTCGCATCAGCTTTATCAAGGTGCTGACGGGCACGCTTGAGCCGGGCCTTGAGCTGATCAACGCGCGTACCCGCAAGAGCGATCGTCTGGCCCACCTGTATGTGATGTGCGGCCGCGATATGACCGAGGTTGGCCACGCTTATGCCGGTGACATCATCGTGGCACCCAAGCTGGCGGCCGAGACGGGCGATACGCTCTCGATTACCGGCAAGGTCGAGGCTGCGGCGTTTAAGTTCCCCAACTCGCAGTACCGCATTGCCATCGAGGCCGAGAATCGCGGGGACGAAGAGAAGCTCTACACGTTTATCGAGAAGGCCTGCAAGGCTGATCCGACCATGAGCATCGACCGCGACGAGGAGACCGGGCAGACTATCATCTCGGCGGTGGGCGAGGCGCAGGTTTCGGTGCTGCTCAACCGTCTGGAGGACCGCACCAAGGTTGCCGCCAAGAGCGTGCCGATTCGTATTCCGTATCGCGAGACCATCCGCCGCACGGCGAGCGCCCAGGGCCGCCACAAGAAGCAGACCGGTGGCGCCGGTCAGTATGGTGACTGCTGGCTGCGCGTGGAGCCGCTCATTGGGCCCGACGGCACGAGCGACGGCTACGAGTTTGTGGATGAGGTCGTGGGCGGCCGCATTCCGCGCTCGCTGATTCCCGCCGTGGACAAGGGCGTCCAGGAGACCATGAAGGACGGCATTATTGCCGGCTATCCGCTCACGGGCATTCGCGTCGCGGTGTACGACGGTTCGTATCACAGCGTCGACTCCAACGAGATGGCGTTCCGCGCGGCGGCTCGCATTGGCCTGCGCAAGGCATGTGCCGATGCCGACCCGGTGGTGCTGGAGCCCATCGAGGAAATCACGGTGACGATCCCCGAGAGCTACGCCGGTGCCGTGATGGGCGACATCTCGGCCTCGCGCGGTCGCGTGACGGGCATGGAGACCGATGAGCGCGGTGACACCGTGGTCATTGCTCAAGCCCCGCTGGCTGAGCTGACGGATTATTCGACGCGTCTGCGCTCCATCACGCGCGGCACGGGCGACTTTACCATGAAGCCCGCTGGCTATGAGCAGGTTCCCTATGACGTTCAGGCCAAGCTGGTCGAGCGCTATGAGGAGGGTCGCGCTAAGTAGCGCGTGGCGTTGCCTGCAACATGCATGCCGGTGCAAGGGTCGCTCTGGGCAATCCAGGGCGGCCCTTTTTGATCCCTGGGGGACGGAGGAAAACGGATCTTTTTAGGTTTTGGGGCAGCTTGGTCGGCGCTAGTCTCCGGATGCCTGGTTGCGGCCGGTGGCGTAGTCGATCTGCACATGCGGCTGCAGGTTGTAGCAATATACGTGGAAGCACAGCGTCTTGCCGTGGTCCTCGACCGATTGCGCCTCGAGGCGTACGCCACGGCAGACGAGCTCCTCTTCGTTGTACATGGGCGTGACGCGATAGAGCACGTGGTTGCCCGTGTCGCGGATATAGTCGAGGATTTGCTCCTCAAACGGCAACATGCCCGTCTCGTTGAGATAGCGCGTGCCGGTGAGGAGATTCTTACGGTTGGCGTTTTCGCCGCAGAGCGACCAGGCGATAAGGTGGCAGCGGTTGTAGAGGCTCTGGCCCGGAATAAAGTCGTAGCGCTGCTGACGCCATCCAGCGGGATGGATACGCGAGATATCGCCGCGCTCGCCTTGACCGAGTGATTCGGGGCCCACGCAGGCGAGCGCTTTGCGGGTGCGGCCCAGGCTGTCGAGCTTGGAGAATTTCTTAAAGCAGCCCTCTTCGGTAGCGCGCTCGTATTCATCGAGCGTGAATGATGGTGTGCCGAGCGGGTGCGTGCTGTCGGTGCGAAGGGCAACATAGGGGTTACCCGCGTAGTCGGGAATGCTGCTGAGGTATACGCCGCGGGCGCGGTTGAGGTCGGGGTTTTCCACCTCGTCGATGGGGGTGACGTTTGAAGAGACATCGTCAGCGGTGTCGGTCGTGGCGGATTCAGAGCCATCGCCGGAGTCCTCGGAGCTCGCTGTTCCCGATTCGAGCCGGGCAACCAGGTCTGCTTCGTCGTCGGTGCGGTTGGGGCTCTCGCTTTGCTTCTCGGCCAGAGCCGCCGCCTGCTCATCGCTTTGCGGCGAGAGCAGCTTGGGCGCTCCGTCGAGCGACCCTGTGAACAGCGCAAACCCCAGCACCACGGCGGCGCCGATGGAAAGTACTTGCTTGTAGGCGGACTTGCGCGACATTGAGGCTCCTGGATGGACGGTTCGGAATCTACCAGTCTAGCAGGAGACGCCGCAGGCAGTTTTGCCGAACAAATACTCAAGATTTGGGACAAATGCCGCCGGTTCATTTGCCTCATATGGAGCTGCGGCGGTTGTGAATGTAGGGCTATTCGGCGTTTACCCAGATAAAACCTGCCAAAATAAACCTGTCCCCTTTTAGAAGGTCGGCAACAATTTATGTGGTTCAGGTTGAGCATGCGCGAGCGAGCAGGTTTCGGGTGCGGCAAGGTGACGTGAAACAAGCGGGCGCTGACCTTTTGGTCGCGCCCGTGCAGTTGAACGTCAGATTGTCGTGCCCGGGGCCTGCGCAGCGCCGAGCGGTTACGCCGTTTGTAAAACGTCGTAACCTACAGGTTCATGTTGCCGTGGATGTAGGGGGTGACCTCGGGGGAGATGTGACCGCAGCCCAGCTCGCGCAGCGCGGACTCGATAGCGGCGGGCAGCGGGGTCTTGCCCTTGTCGTCGACGGCGGTACCGCCGAGGGCGGCAATCTTTGCGACATCTGCGGGAGCGGCCTCGATATGCATGCAGCCGCCGACTAGGCGTGCGCGGACCTGAGCCAGGTCAAGATCGTGCAGGTAATCCTCGCAGGCGCGGATTAAATCGACCTTCTCGCGCGTAAGCTCCTCGCCCGTGGGGATGCGCGTGGCCAAGCAGGCGCCTGCCGGCAGGTTCCAGACGGGGTAGCCCCATGCACGCAGCAGCTCGCGCTCCTCGTCTTTGGTAAAGCCGACCTCCATAAGCGGCGAGCGCACGCCGAGCTCTTCTGCCGCACGCATGCCGGGGCGGTAGTCACCGCGATCGCTTGCATTGCTGCCATCGATGACGGTGGGAAAGCCGAGCGACTTGGCGTGGTTGACGATAGCGGTAAAGCCGGCGCGCTTGCAGTGGTAGCAGCGGTCGGCATCGTTGCAGGCTACCTGGGGGAGCTGCAGCTGATCGACCGAAAGATTGAGCACGGGGAGCTTAAAATGTGGTCCCTCATCGGTTTGCCCGTCAACGGACCGTTCAAACGAAGCCTGCTCGGGTGTGCCGATGAGCGGCGTGGTGAGATGGACGAGGAGGGTATTGGTAGGCATGATGCGGGCGCATACGGCGGCCAAAAAGCTGCTGTCAACGCCGCCGGAAAACCCGATTGCCACGCGCCCGTATGCCAAAAGCAGCTGTTCGAGCGCCGATAGCTTGTCTTGAAGCTCCTCTGCGGGTGCGGTAGTGTCTGAAAACATGAATCAATCCTTACCAATATGTACTCGGTCGAAAACTATAATCCTACTGGACTGCTTGTCATAAGACTTCTATCTATGTAACGAAAGTGCAATATGGTATATACGTTATATACAAGTTGCCAAATGCGGTAGAGTTGCGGCAATGCGACAGCGAGAGCCGATGGGGGACCGATATGATCAAGGCTGTTATTTTTGACATGGACGGAACGCTGGTCGATACCGAGCGTCTGGGCATCAAGGCATGGAAAGCGCCCGCTGCTGAGCTGGGTGTCGCGATTGATGACACGCTGATTCATCAGTTTATCGGTCGCACGCTGCCCGATGTCATGGACATCCTTGAGGCGCATTACGGCAGCAGAGAAACCGCCGAGGCGCTCTATCGTCGCCACAAGGAGATTCGCGACGAGATGGTCAAGACCGATCTGGAGCTTAAGGCCGGCGCTGCCGAGTGCATAGACGAGCTGCTGGCTGCGGGCTATCACGTGGGCCTTGCAACGTCGTCGCGCCATGTCACGGCAGAACGCAACCTTAAGATGGTCGGCCTCTTTGACAAGTTTGAAACGGTGACCTGCGGCGAGGACGTCGTGCACGGCAAGCCCGACCCCGAGATGTATCTGCTTGCCTGCGAGCGCGCGGGCTTTGCTCCCGAGGAATGTGCCGTGGTCGAGGATTCACGCAACGGCTGCGTCTCGGGCATTACGGCTGGCTGCCACGTCTTTGCTGTCCCCGATATCGTGCCGCTGCCGCAGGACGTGGTGGACGGCTGCGAGGCGGTGCTCGATACGTTGTTCGACCTGACGGCCGCGGTCAAGGCCGTGTGCTAAAGGTAGGCGCCGAGGTTGATGGCGGTGGCTTCGGTGTGACTGCTTGCCTGGGTGCTGGCGCGCTCCAGTAAAAACGGTCGTACGAGCTCTTGGCGGTTGATGTCCTCGACGGCCGTGACCGCGGTGACGATGCGTGCGGCGGAACCGATACGGGCGTGCTTGGTCTTCGCCGGGGCTTTGTTTTCGATTTGCTCCATGAGCAATTGAATGCCCTTGCGGCCAATCTCGTAGCCTGGGGGTGCCACCGTGGTGAGTGGGACCGACCCGCTCCAGGCGAGCGGGTTGCCGTCGCAGCCGGCCACACGGACCTGCTCGGGGACGGAGATGCCTTTGTCTATCAGCGCCGAGATAACGCCCGAGGCCAATACGTCGGTCAGGCCGACCACGAAGTCGGGGCGCTCGTCCGCGGGGCGCTCAGCGATTTGGGCACCGATGCCGTAGCCGTCGGCAGCGGTATTCCATTCGCCGGCGTCGATGACTTCGATCTTGATATCGGGATGCAGGGCGAGGGCCTTGTGGATGCCAAGTACGCGCAAGGTGAGCTGCATGAATGCCGCTCTGCCCACAACGGTGATATGGCGTGCGCCACGGGCAACGGCGAGCTCGGCGATGATGCGACCTTGGGCTTCGTTATCGGCAGCCACGTAATAACCGGGCTCGGAGCAGTGGATGTCCAGATGGACGATCGGCACGGGCACTTTAGTCATGGCCGGGTGCCAGTCGGGGGACGCCATGGGCTGAACCATGACGCCGGACATCTGAGTGCCCATAAAGTAGCGCAGGTAATGGTCTTCGAGAATGTCGTCGTTGTCGGCGTTAGCGATGAGCAAGTCATAGCCGTGCTTGCGTGCCTCGTTGTGGGCACCGCTGGCAATTTGGAGCGAAAAGCCGTGGTCGAGACGGGGGAGGACCAGGCCAAAGGACTTGGTGGTGCCGCCCGCGAGCTGACGGGCGCTTTGGTTGGGCAGGTAGCCCAAGCGATTGATGGTCTCGTTAATGAGCTTGAGGGTCTCGGGACGCAGTTTTTCGGGGTGGTTGAGCGCGTTGGAAACCGTGCCCAGCGAAACCCCGGCCTCGCGCGCGACGTCGCTGATTTTTACCTTTGCCATAGCGGCCCCTTTGATGCGTTTCAAGTACAAGCCAGATTGTAGCATCGCCCGCCCCTAGGGTGTCAAAACCTGCCAATTAGGGACAGGTTTATTTTGGTAGGTTTTATCTGGGCAAACGCTGGAGCCCAAACCACCACAAAGGTGCCTGTCCCCATCGTGGTGGTTTGGACGTGTGTACATCGGGTGGTATCTAAGTTGAGATACCACATCTGGTATATCAGCTTGCGCCTGCGTGAGTACAATACTCGAACGTTATACGTCTCAGCGCCCCTTGTGCGTGGGCGTTTTGCAGTCACGCGGACGAAGGGATTTATCCTATGTGCGGAATTGTCGGCTACACCGGCTCTGATATTGCAAAGAACATACTGGTCACGGGCCTTAAGCGTATGGAATATCGCGGCTATGACTCCTCGGGCGTCGCGCTCGAGGTGGGCGAGGGCGCCGCGGCGCACCTCGACGTTATCCGCCGCGTGGGCAAGGTCGCGGGCCTGGAGAGCGAGCTTTCCAATATCGATAGCGACGCAACCTGCGGTATCGGTCACACTCGCTGGGCTACCCACGGCAAGCCCTCCGTCGTTAACGCTCACCCCCACACCAGCTGCGACGGTCGTATCGCCATCGTCCACAACGGCATCATCGAGAACTTCGCCGAGCTGCGCGAGGAGCTGGAGGGCCGCGGCCATCACTTTAAGAGCGAGACCGATACCGAGGTCTTCGCGCATCTGATCGAAGAGGCTTATGCCGAGACGCACGACCTGACGGCCTCCGTGCGCGAGGCTTGCACCCACGTGGTCGGTGCCTATGGTCTGGCCGCCGTATGCGCTGACGAGCCCGGCGTGATCGCCGTGGCCCGCAAGGATTCCCCGATTGTGGTCGGCGCAGGCGAGACCGGCGCCTATGTCGCCTCCGACGTCATTGCACTCATCGACGCCACCCGCGATGTCGTGGTGCTTGAGGACGGTCAGTTTGCCAAGCTCACGCCCGCAGGCGTCGAGTACACCGACGAGGCCGGTAGCGCTATCGAGCCCAAGGTCACCCACATCGACTGGGACCTGGACATGGCAGAAAAGGGCGGTTATCCCGACTTTATGCTCAAGGAAATCCACGAGCAGCCGCGCGTCGTGCGCGACACGCTGGTTGGCCGTATGACGCCTGCCGGCGAGCTCGACATCGATGAGCTGGGCCTTTCGCTCGAGGAGCTCAACGACATCGACCGCGTCTACGTGATCGCTTGCGGCACCAGCTATCACGCTGGCCTCATTGCTAAGAATCTCATTGAGGGCTGGGCTCGCATCCCCACCGAGGTTGAGGCGGCCAGCGAGTTCCGTTATCGCAACCCCATCATCACGCCGACGACGCTCGTCGTTGCCGTGTCCCAGTCGGGCGAGACGGCCGATACCCTTGCCGCCATTCGCGATGCGCGCATCAAGGGCGCCAAGGTCTTTGGTATCACCAACGTGGTGGGCAGCCCGGTGGCGCGCGAGAGCGATGGCGTCATCTACACCAAGGCCAACAAGGAGATCGCTGTCGCCTCGACCAAGAGCTTCATCGGCCAGGTCGTGAGCCTGACGCTGCTGGCTCTGCTGCTGGCGCAGGTCAAGTACCGCCTGACCACCAAGCAGACGCGCATGCTGTTCCGCGAGCTTTCCGATACGGCCGAGCAGATCCAGTGGATTCTGGATACGCAGACCGAGGCCGTGCACGAGGCCGCGCTTGTCTGCAAGGACGCGCAGTCCGCGCTGTTCGTGGGCCGCGGCATGGGCGCCGCTATCTCCTACGAGGGCGCTCTCAAGCTCAAGGAGGTCAGCTACCTGCACGCCGAGGCCTACGCCGCCGGCGAGATGAAGCATGGCCCCATCGCACTGATCGACCCGGGTTTCCCTGTCATCGCTGTGGCCACCAAGAGTGCCACCTACGACAAGACCGTGTCGAACCTTATGGAGTGCAAGGCGCGCGGCGCCAAGGTCATCGTCGTTGCCACCGAGGGCGACGAGGAGATCAACAAGATTGCCGACTGCATCATTCGCGTGCCGGCCGTCCGCGACGTGTTCAGCCCCATCACGGCGAGCGTCCCGCTGCAGCTGCTCGCCCGCGAGGTAGCCATCCTGCGCGGTTGCGACGTTGACCAGCCCCGCAACCTGGCGAAAAGCGTCACGGTCGAATAATCGAGTTCCGTCGTTCTAACAACTAAGGCCCGGCTCCGCATCAAGTGAACTGCGTCCCAAATCTTGGACGCCCTAAATAGCGACTAGGCCG
>NZ_QRQC01000026.1 GCF_003475325.1 Collinsella sp. AF33-16
AGCCTCCCATTTCTTGTGTCCAAGAAATGGGAGGCAGTTCAACCGCCGATATATGGGGTCTGATATTTTCTACCAGCTAGGGCCTCTTACTCGTCTAGGAGATCCTCTGGCATGTCGTTGCCGTCGCCTAGGTCGACTGGGGCCTCTTCGGTGTCGGCTGCGGCCTCGGCGCCTTCGCCTTCGGGTTTTTCCTTGGCTGCCGTCATGCGGGCTACGGCGCAGATGCGGTCGTTGTCGTCGACGGTCATCATCTTGACGCCCTGGGTAGCGCGGCCAGTCTGGCTGATCTCGTCGGTCTTGACGCGAATGACCGTCGCGCCCTCCGTCACGATGAACAGCTCGTGCTGCGGGCCCACCGTCTTCATGGCCGCGAGATTGCCCTTACGCTCGGTCATTTGGATGGTGTAGACGCCCTGGCCGCCGCGATTCTGCTCCGGGTAGTCCGCGACCGGCGTGCGCTTGCCGTAGCCGCGCTCGGTGATGACGAACAGATCGCCGTTGCCGTTAGTGACTTCCATGCCCAGAACGCTCACGCCGTCCTTCATACCGATACCGCGAACGCCGCTGGTATCGCGGCCGGTGGCGCGCACCTGTTCCTCGGAGAACATGATCGCCTTGCCCGCGGTGGTGGCCAGGATAATCTTGTCGCCCTCGCGCACGCGGCGCACGTTCAGCAGCGCGTCGTCGTCACGCAGGTTGATAGCGATCAGGCCGTCGCGACGGCTGCGGTCATACGCGCTCATCACGGTCTTCTTGACCATGCCGCTCTTGGTGGCAAACATCAGATACTCGTCGGCAGGGAACTCGCGGCAGCTGATGACGCTCGCGATCTTCTCGCCCTCCTCGAAGGGCAGCAGGTTGACGATCGCGGTACCGCGTGCCTGGCGCGTACCCACCGGCAGCTCGTGCACCTTCAGGCGATAGACCTTGCCCTTGCTCGAGAAGAACAGCACGTACTCGTGCGTGGACGCGATGAACATCTCGTCGATGACGTCGTCCTCTTTGAGGTTGACGCCCGAGACGCCCTTGCCGCCGCGCTTCTGGGCGCGGTAGGCGGCCACCGGGATGCGCTTGACATAGCCGGTGTGGGTGATGGTCACGACCATGTCCTCGTCGGCAATGAGGTCCTCGACGTCCAGGTCCTTCTCGACATGGCTGATCTCGGTGCGGCGCTTATCGCCGAACTTCTTGGAGATCTCGCGCATCTCTTCCTTAATGACGCCCAGGATCTTCCCCTCGTGCGCCAGCAGGTCCTCGTAGTAGGCGATGGCGCGGCGCAGGCCGTCCAGCTCTTCCTGAATCTTGTCGCGCTCCAGGCCGGTCAGGCGGCGCAGCTTCATCTCGAGGATGGCCGTGGTCTGCTCGGGCGTAAAGCCAAAGCGCTCGATCAGGCGGCTGCTGGCCTCGGAGTCGGTCTGCGAGGAACGGATGATGCTGATGACCTCGTCAATATGGTCGAGAGCCATCAGGTAGCCCTCAAGGATATGCGCGCGGGCCTGGGCCTTCTTAAGGTCGAAGCGGGTGCGGCGGGTGACGACGTCGACCTGGTGGTCGATGTAGTGCTGCAGCATCTCGCGCAGGCTCAGGCATTTGGGAACGCCGTTGACAAGCGCCAGGTTGTTGGCGCCAAAGGTCGTCTGCAGCGAGGTGTACTTGTACAGGTTGTTGAGCACGACCTGCGGGATGACGCCCTTCTTGAGTTCGATGACCAGACGGATACCCTTCTGGTTGGACTCATCGCGCATATCCGAGATGCCCTCGATGCGCTTGTCGTTGACGAGCTGGGCGATCTTCTCCTGCAGGGTGCCCTTGTTGACCATGTAGGGAATCTCGGTAAAGACCAGGCGGCTGCGGCCGGTCTTGGTGGACTCCACGTGGGCCTTGGCGCGCACGGTAATGGAGCCGCGGCCGGTCTCGTAGCTCTGCTTAATACCGGCACTGCCCATGATGATGGCGCCGGTGGGGAAGTCCGGACCGGGCATGATCTGCATGAGCTCGTCGACAGTGGCATCGGGATTATCGATCAGGTAGCAGGTGGCCTCGATCGCCTCGGTGAGGTTGTGCGGGGCGATATTGGTGGCCATGCCGACGGCGATGCCTTGGCTGCCGTTGACCAGCAGGTTGGGGAAGCGCGCAGGCAGCGCCTGAGGCTCGGCGAGCGATTCGTCGTAGTTGGGCTGCCAGTCGACGGTATCCTTCTGCAGGTCACGCAGCAGCTCCATGGCGGGCTTTGCCAGGCGGCTCTCGGTGTAACGCATGGCTGCCGCGCCGTCGCCGTCGATGTTGCCGAAGTTGCCGTGACCGTCGATGAGCGGCGTGCGCATGGAGAACCACTGCGCCAGGCGAACCATGGCCTCGTAGACCGCGGAGTCGCCATGCGGGTGGTACTTACCGATAACTTCGCCGACCGTCCAGGCCGACTTCTTGTGTGGGCGGTTGGGGTAGATGCCGCTCTCGTTCATTGCGTACAGGATGCGGCGGTGCACCGGCTTTAAGCCGTCACGCACGTCCGGCAGGGCGCGGGCCGTAATGACCGACATCGAATACTCGATGAACGACTGCTTCATCTCGCGGCCAAACTCCGAAATCTGGAGCTGGCCGCCGTTGATATCCTCACCGGCCGAGGCACCACGGTCGACTTCGCCAAAGCTCTCCTCGAGCTCGGCGTCGTCGTCCTCTTCCTCATCATCATCGGCATCGGGGTTATAGGCGTCCGGGTCGCCGTCCTCGCCCTGCTCAGCACGGGCAAGCAGGCGCTTCAGATCATCGGGCATACCGGCGTCGCCGGCCTCGTCCATACCCTCGTTATTGTTGATATCGTCTGCCACGTTACCTCCTCTTAAGCGTCAAGGAAGCGTGCATCATGTGCGTGCTTCTCGATGTACTCGCGGCGATAGCCGACCTCGGAACCCATCAGCTCGCGCACGGCGCGGTCTGCCACCACGGCATCCTCGATCGACACGCGCTGCAGGATGCGGGTCTTGGGATCCATCGTCGTCGAGGCAAGCTGCTTGGGGTCCATCTCGCCCAGGCCCTTGTAGCGCTGGACGGTATAGCCCTTGCGCTTCTTGGTGATCTTGCCGTCCTTGGCCTTGCCGTCCTCGTCGTTGTCGTCGGGGTTCAGGCCCAGACTCTGGATGGTGTCGCGCAGGATCTCGTCTTCGGGCTGGCGGCCGTTGGGATACACGTAGTGGATCTTGTTGCGCACCTTAATGCCAAAGATGGGCGGGCAGGCAACATAGACGTAGCCGGCATCGATCAGCGGACGCATGTACTTGTAGAAGAACGTCAGCAGCAGGATGCGGATATGCGCACCGTCGACGTCTGCATCGGTCATGATGATGATCTTGTGGTAGCGCGCCTTGGTGATATCGAAGTCGCCGCCGTCGCCGGCGCTCGTCGTGACGCCGCAGCCGATCGCGGTAATCAGCGACTGGATGGTGTCACTCGAGAACGCGCGATGGTCACCAACGCGTTCGACGTTCAGAATCTTGCCGCGCAGGGGCAGAATCGCCTGGATGTCTCGGCGACGGCCGTCCTTGGCCGAACCGCCTGCCGAGTCGCCCTCTACGATGAAGAGCTCGGTCAGCTCGGCATCGCGCACCGAGCAGTCAGCGAGCTTACCGGGCAGGGACGCCGTCTCGAGCAGGCTCTTGCGGCGGGTCGCCTCGCGCGCCTTGCGGGCGGCGTTGCGCGCCTTGCAGGCCTGTTGCGCCTTCTTGACGATCTCGCGGGCGGGCTTGGGATGCTCCTCCAAGTAATCGGCGAGGCCGTCGGTCACGATCTTGAGCGTGAGCGCGCGCATATAGGAGCTGCCGAGCTTGGCCTTGGTCTGCCCCTCAAACTGCGGATCGGGCAGCTTGACCGAGATAACGGCCGAAAGGCCCTCGCGCACATCGTCGCCGGTCAGGTTGGCGTCTTTTTCCTTGAGCAGGTTCTGTTTGCGCGCGTAGTCGTTGATCACGCGGGTGAGCGCGGTGCGGAAGCCCTCAAGGTGCATGCCGCCCTCGGGAGTGTAGATGTCGTTGGCAAACGACATGACGTTCTCGCCGTAGCCGCTATTCCACTGCAGGGAAACCTCGACCTCGCCCATCTTGGCCACGGGAGCGTCCGGGTCCGATTTGCCCTCGATGTAGATGGGCTCCTTAAAGGCCTCGGGGACGTCCTTGCCCTCGTTGAGGAACTTGACGAAGTCGATGATGCCGCCCTCGTAGCAAAACTCCTCCACGTGGGGAGTCGCCTCGCGCTCGTCGGTCAGCACGATCTTGAGGTTCTTATTGAGGAACGCCGTCTCCTGCAGACGGTTGTGCAGCGTATCGAAATCGTAGATGCAGGTCTCGAAGATCTCGTCGTCGGGCCAGAAGGTGACGGTGGTACCCGTCGAATCCGAGGTGCCCACGACCTCCATCTTCTTGACGGTCTTGCCGCGCGAGAACTCCATCTCGTAGGTGTTGCCATCGCGACGAACCTGAACGACCACGCGCTTGGACAGTGCGTTGACGACGGAGATGCCTACGCCGTGCAGGCCGCCCGAGACCTTATAGGCCGAGTTATCGAACTTACCGCCGGCGTGCAAGATCGTCATAACGACCTCGAGCGTCGGGATCTTTTTAACAGGGTGCTCGTCGACGGGGATGCCGCGCCCGTTGTCGACGACCGTGATGGAGTTGTCGGCGTGGACCGTCACCTGGATCTCGGTGCAGAAACCGGCCATGGCCTCGTCGACGGAGTTGTCAACGATCTCCCACACCAGGTGATGCAGACCGCTGGCGCTCGTCGAGCCGATATACATGCCCGGGCGCTTACGAACGGCCTCGAGACCTTCGAGAATCTTAATCTCGCCGCCATCGTAATCGTTTTCGTTTGTCACACGTCCTCCTTCAGTCAAGAAAATGTGTACAGCCTTACTAGTTTATCGTAAAAAAATACCCTCGGGACCGAGGGTATTTGGCTCTACAAGGCCACCAGATGCGATTTAAGGCTCTTTTTTGCTTTGCACGCCCTTGGCCCACTCGGCACTGGCTCTCATGGCATTCTCGAGGGCCTCGCGCAGTTTTTGGTCTTCGATGGGCGCCACCTGGCGCTCGATCTCGGTGCACTCGGCCTCACTTAGGTCGGCGTGCGGGGCCGGCGGGCGCTCGGTCGTCGCCGGGCGCAGGCGCTCCTTGGCGGCGGGCGGCGTGTGACCGGGCGCGGTGGTTTTGAACACCAGGCCGTCCACATGCGCACCGGCGCGCTCCATGCGCGCACGGATGATCTCGCGCAACAGCGTCATTTCCTGCGTCCACGAGGGCGAGTCGAGATACACCAGCAGCTCATTGGACTCGGGCAGGTAGCGCAGCCCCGTCACATGCCGTCCCTCGCGCGTGCCCGAGCACACCGCGTTCCATGCGCGATAGACCGCGCGCGACTCCTCGGCGGCCTCCATCTGCGCACGGCGCTTAGGCGTTGCAGCCGCCAGGATGCGCTGGCGCTCTGCGTTCAAAAATCCACTGAAGGCGACTGTCTCGCTCTCGCGCTCGTAATTAGCACGTCTCACCCATGCTCACCACCTTGGCTCGATCAAGCAGGTCATCGGTAAAGTACCCCAGGTTGGTCGTAGTTATGACCGTCTGGATATCATCGCCGATCAGCCGCAGGAAAGCGCCGCGACGCTCGCCGTCGAGCTCGCTCATCACGTCGTCCAAAAGCAGCAGCGGGGCGGTGCCCAGGACATCGCGAGCCACGGCCACCTCGGCCACCTTCCAGGACAGTACCAGCGTGCGCTGCTGTCCTTGGCTGGCAAATGAACGGGCGGAGCGACCCGCCACGGTGAACTCGATCTCGTCGCGATGCGGTCCCACCAACGTCACGCCGCGGCGAATTTCCTCGTCGGCATGCTCGTCAAGGGCAGCCAGCATGCGCTCGTACGCCCAACCCTTCAGCTCTTCACGATCCTCGACCTGGGGTAAATCCCCCAGCGTGGACGCATAGGTCACGTTGGCAGCCTCGCCGGACGCCACTTGCCCGTAGGCAGTGTGCACATGGCCCGCCAGCCGGTCGAGTAGGGCCAACCGGTGCACGAGCAGGGCCGAGCCCGCGCGAGCAATCGAATCGTTCCACGCGCCGAGCATCTCGCGACAGCACCAGGTCTCCTTGAGCAGGGCGTTACGCTGGGTCACGCAGCGCCCATAGGTGCTCGCAAGATCGGCATAACGCACGCTCAGCTGCATGCCAAAGTCATCGAGGGCGGCGCGGCGCACACTGGCGCCTCGCTTAACCATGTCCAGATGGTCGGGGCAAAACAGCACGCTCGGCAGAATCCCGCGCACACCGGCGGCAGAGCATCTCTTGCCGTTGCGACTAAACGAGCGCTTACCGTCCTCCGCGCTCAATCCCATATCAAGCACGCGGCCGTCGCCCTCGAGCCTCAACTCGATCTTGCACGAGCCCACGCCGTCATGGACGAGCTCGGCTGCGGTCGGATGCCTAAACGAGGCGCCGCTCGTCAGCAGCTGCAGCGCCTCTATGAGATTGGTCTTTCCCGCCGCGTTGGGTCCCGCAAGTATCGTCACGCCCTCGTCCAGGGCAAGGCGATAGCTATCGAAGCTGCGGTAGTGCGCAACGGAAAGATCGCGGGCGAATATGGTCATGGCGCAGCGCTAGATGCGGACCGGCATGACTAGGTACAGGTAGTTGATCTTGTCGTAGGACTTGAAGATGCCCGCCTGCGAGTAGCTCTTGAGCTCCAGCGTGATCTCCTTCTCCTTGGACAGGGCATTGAGGCAGCCGAAGATGTAGTGGTAGTTGAAGGCGATGGTACCCGACTCGCCCTCGGCCTCGACATCGATCGTCTCCTGCGCAAGGTCCTGGTCATTGGAAATGGAGGACAGGCCCATCTGCCCGTTCTCGACATCGATCTCGAACTTGACGGCGGGGTTGGCGCTCGCGATAACGGCCACGCGCTTGAGGGCGGCGTTAAAGGCGGCGACGTCGATCTTGACGCTCGTCACGCACGAATCGGGGATGAGCTGCTTGTAGTTGGGGTACACGCCCTCGATGCGGCGCGACACGTAGGTGGTGTTGCCGGCCTCGAAGACGACCTGGGTGTCGGTAGCCCCGATCATAATGGTCGCCTGGCTGGCCATGATGTTCAGCGCGTCGTTAAAGGCGTCGGCTGGAACGTTGAGCTCAAAGGAGCCCTCGAGGGTCGAGGTCTCGACCTGCGTATCGCACACGGCCAAGCGGAAGGAATCGGTCGCCACCAGGCGCACGGTGTTGTTCTCGACCTTCATGTGCACGCCGCCCAGGATGGGGCGGGCCTTGTCGGTCGAGGTGACGCGCCACACGCGGCCGACCATTTCGGACAAGACATCGGTCGGCAGCTCCACGGCACTCTCGATGGCATAGGCCGGAAACTCGGGGAAGTCATTGGCATCGAGCGTGTTCAGCCTAAAAGAGCTCTTCTCGCAACCAATCAGCACCTGGCGCTCGGACAGCTCAAAGGTGACCGGGGCATCGGGGAGGGTCTTGGTGATATTGGAGAGCATCTTACAGGGGATAACCATCTCGCCCTCTTCTTCGACATGCGCCGCGATGCGATGACGGATCGAGATAGTGTAGTTAGAGGTCTGGAATTCCAAGATGCCGTCTTGGGCCTTAACGAGCACGCCCGACAGGATGGGAAGGGTGGATGCCGAAGCGACACCCTTCATAACGACGCCGATGGCTTGTGTAAGCGAGCTCTGGCTGACGGTGAACTTCATCTTTTAATACCTTTCTATAGATATAAATATCTTAATAATAGTAATAGCACTGACGAAACTGTTGATTACTCCCAAAGACGCAGGTCAGACCAAGAAAGAGAATCGACAGCAACCTGTGTGCAACAGGGGTGGTTTTCCACGTTCAAAACCTGCGCAAAACTTTTCATCACCGCGGGTTGGGTTTTAGACACCTTATGCCCGTGGTTTCGACAAGTTTTCAACAGGTGTCTCTATTTCCCTACGAGCGCAGTGTAATTTTATCGCGCAGCGACTTGAGGTCTTCGGTGACGGTGCGGTCTTCCTGGATCATCTTCTGGACCTTTTTGTAACTCGTGCTGACGGTCGAGTGGTTGCGGTTGCCAAATTCGGCGCCCACCGCCGTGGTCGTCATCTCGCACATCTCGATGGCCAGGTAGATAGCGATATGGCGTGCTTTGGCGATATTGGCGTTGCGACGCGGGCCGATGAGCTCCTCGTGCGTCACGCCGTACTGCTCTTCGATGACGGACTGAACCGTCTGGACGTTGATCTTTTTGGCCGATGTGTCAAAGTATTGGCTGGCGATGGCGTCGATATCGTCAAAGGTGAGCTCCCCGCCCTCGCGCTCGCGGTCGCCCGCCTCGCCGGCGCAGCGCTCGCAAAAGCTCTCGAGTTCGCGGATGTTGGTGCCCGAGACCTCGGCCATGTGTTTAAAGTGCTCGTCGGTTAGGTGCCCGCCGTCGCCCCCATAGGCCGCCAGCAGCGAGTCGTCGCCTGCCTCGGGAGCGGCGACGATGGTGTTCTCGTAATAGCGCTGCAAGATCTTGTATTTCATTTCGTAGCTGGGCTCTGCGACCAGGCAGAGCATGCCGGCGTTGAAGCGGCTGGTTAGACGCTCGTCCATGCTCAGGTCCTTGGGGGCGCGGTCTGCCGCGATGACGACCTTCTTGTTGTTGCGGATGAACTCGTCCATGAGCTGGAAAAAGTAGTCCACGCTCGCGCGCTTGCCGATGATGTTTTGGATGTCGTCGATGATGAGCACGTCCACGCCGTGGTACGCCTGCATGATGGGGGCGTTGCTCTTCTTTTGGCGGTCGAACTCGGTCATCAGGTCGTCCAGATATGCCTGGGAGTTGGCATACTTGACCTTGATCTCGGGCGACTTTTCGGCGAGCTCGTTTTTGATGGCAAGCAGCAGGTGCGTCTTGCCCAGGCCCGATTTGCCGTAGATGAACAGTGATGTGCACGTGCCCCGCTCGTCCGCGAGGGCGGCAAACTTGAGTGCCGAGCGATAGGCATGGCTGTTCTCGGGGCCGTAGACAAAGTTCTCAAAGGTAAATTTTGAGTTCGCGGCGAGCGGGGCTCCATCCGTATTCTGTTCGGCCGGCGCGGTCGGTGCTGGCATGGGTGAAGCGGGGGTCGCAGCTTGCGTGGATTTAGTTGGCGCTCCGCCCTTCATCTGGTTCATCATGCGACGAAAATCATCGGCCGAGAGCGTGTTCTTGATTGCAATGCCCGAATCCGCGCCCGTCGTTGCGTCGTGAGCGATGGGCATGTGCGTGACGGGTGCGTTCGTTGACGTCGCCGCCGCGGTCGGCAACGGTGCCATGGTTTCACGGGAAACATCGCTGTGCTGGTGCCCGATTGCCGGCACGTCGCCTGCGGAGGCCGGCGCCGCCGGGGAAGCAGCGGGAGCCGTGGCGGGCGCCGTCGCGGCAGCGGATTCCGTCGCGGCGCCTTGCGGTGCCACGATGTCGAGCGCAATCGGTGCAAAGGCGATTTCTTCCAGATAGGCCTCAATGGTCGGCTGATGCTTTTTGAGCTGCGCGATGGCAAAGCGCGAGGGGGCCTCGATCGTGAGCGTATCTTCGGTTAGGCTTATGGCGCGCGATTGCCCCAGCATGTTGATGAGGCGTGCATCTTGGCCGTCGCGCTGGCAAAAGGCGATGGCATCCCCCAGGATGATGCTTGCTTCCTCGTCCACTGTCTCTCCCGTTCTTTAGCTCTGAGCTCGCACGCGAGCGGCGCCGAGTTCGGTCAGATGGTATTTCTGGCCATGCTTGATGACCAAGCCGGCCTGCGCCAAGTCATTGAGCGTGCGTGACCAAGTGGGGGCCGAGTTTCCAAACGCCCTCGCCAGATCGGTAGCACCGCACGCTTGATTTTGCGCCAGATAGCCCAGCGCGGCGTTGCCGCGATCGCTTACGAACACGTCCGGTTGCGGCTGCGCATACTGATTTGCTGCATTAGGATACATCATTTGAGCTGCTGGTTGTTGAGAACTCTGCATCGGCGGCATTTGCTGTTGAAAACTTTGAGGCCACTGTTGGTAAGGCTGCGGAGTCATCTGCTGGGCCCAGGGGTTGTACTGCTGCTGCGGCATCTGCTGGTACGGCTGCTGATATCCCTGCTGGTACTGCTGCGGGAACTGCTGGCCATACCCCAGTGGCGGCATCTGCTGATATGGATATCCCTGTTGGTACGGCTGATAGCCCATTTGCTGGCCACCCGGTGCCCCCGTCGCCTGCTGCATTGCTGCTGCATCCTGATCCGCCAGCGGCATGGCCTCTGGCGCGTTTGGCGGCATCGACATCGATGCCGCCTGGGGCTCTTGTGTAGGAAGCATTCCGGGCTGCTGCATCTGTCCCACGGGGCGCTGCATCTGTTGCGTTGCCATGGGCTGCTGCGCAAAAGCTCCCGGCAGGGGATATGTGGGCTGCTCCGTCTCGGGCCGCACGGCAGCACCGCGCCCGCCGGCACGCTCGATTTCCTGCACGCGCTTGGGGTCCAGACTTACCGTCACGACGGTGCCGTTGCCCATGTTGTCCTCGATGGAGACAGCGCCACCGGCGTTTTCCAAGTACTCCTGTACCATGGGAAACCCGGCTCCGGTTCCGCGGATATACCGTTTCATCTTGCTGTTTGCGCTGGTTACGCCAAAATCGAAGGCACGCTCTTTGTCGTCGATGCCCGGACCCTGATCGGCAAAGCGGATGGTATCGCCACCGTCGAGAATCGAGATGATGGGCTCTGCAAAATGCGCGTGGATAAAGTTTTCGACAATCTCGCGGATAACCATCAGCGAGATGCGTCCTCCCTGCTCTTTCATGCACTGGTAGACGGTGTTGGTTGTCTCTTCCAAGTAGGTACGGACGTCTTGCGGTTCGATGACGATGACACGCGGTGTCGACAGCATGTCATCGTAGACCGCGATGCGCGCTGCATACATGGCTTTTGGTGCTTGTGCGGTGTCCTGCTCACCCTCGTTGCGTTTTTCGCGCACGCCGGTGATGTGCTCGTTGTCGGGTGCCGGATCACCGGAATCGACCATGGTGTAGAAGTCGTCAGACATGCCGCTCGCAATCTTTCAAAAGGTTTTGAACAAATAGTAGCTCACCGCGCAATGTTTCTCATCTTTCGACAAGTTTTCAAAACCTGTTGAAAACTTTGGAAAACGGACGAAAAGTTCTCAACATTTCCAACACGACCTGTTGAAAACACGATGAAATTTCGTGAAAAGTTGCCTGCTGCCTCAAATGCCGGTTCTGCTTATGGGGGAACCGTGTGCTCTTTGCAACCTTTTACCTTTGATTTCTTGACATTTGAACATTGATTTCCCTACAATCTTCAAGCTCACGTGTCTATATCTGCGTCCGCGCTCCCGCGGACGCTCGAAATGCAGCAGGAGGAACTTAAGATGAAGCGTACGTATCAGCCTAATAAGCGTAAGCGTGCCAAGACCCATGGCTTCCGTGCCCGTATGGCCACCAAGGGTGGTCGTGCCGTGCTCGCCCGTCGCCGCGCCAAGGGCCGCAAGCGTCTCACTGTCTAGCAGCGATACACACATCTCGCATGAAGACTATTAAGTCTCGGCAAGATTTCGAGCATGTGTTCAGTCAGGGGCGTCGTTTCAATCACCCTCTGATTCGAATGACCATATGTGAATCGGTTGGCGAAGGCGACTCCGGAAGGGTCGCCTTCGTTGGTGCTAAACGGCTCGGTTGTGCAGTCGTGCGCAACCGTTCTAAGCGTGTGATGCGCGAGGCCGCCCGCAGCTGCGGATTTCCCGTTGCGGGTTATGACATCATCTTGTTCGCGACTCCCAAGACGAGGATTTCCTCGCCGCAGGAGATGGACAAGGCGTTGCGTTCGCTTATGAAACGCGCCGGCGTTGCCGGGGAGGAGCGATGAGCAATCACGTTTTGCGACGTGTTGCCATCGCTCCTATTCGCATATATCAACAGGTTATTTCGCCCTTATTGCCTGACGCTTGCATTTATTACCCAACGTGCTCGCAATACGCCATTCAGGCGATTGAGCGGTACGGTGTTTTGAGAGGCTGCTGGCTTGCCGTGAGGCGCATCGCTCGCTGCAATCCCCTGCACGTCGGCGGTTATGACCCTGTGCCCTAGCGGGCACTCGCTATCGGAGGAAAACTTACATGTGGGATTGGATTGTTAACATCCTTTTCGAGCTGCTCAAGCTCATCCAGACCTTTGCGGTCGACTGGGGCCTGTCCATCATCATCCTGGTGGTCATCATCCGTCTGCTGCTGACGCCGCTTATGCTCAAGTCGACCAAGTCGACGGCTCGCATGCAGGTGCTGCAGCCCAAGATGCTCGAGATCCAGGAGCGTTACGCCGACGATCCCCAGCGTCAGGCCGAGGAGATGCAGAAGTTCTACAGCGAGAACAAGTTCAATCCGCTGTCCGGCTGCCTGCCGCTTCTGATTCAGATGCCCATCCTCATCGCCCTGTTCACGCTTCTGCGCAACCTACCGCAGTACTTTAACGAGGGCACGTTCTCGTTCTTCAGCATCCTGCCCGACTTGACCACCACGCCGAGCGCCTCCTTTGCCGATGGCTTTATGGTGGCACTGCCTGCGCTGATCTGCCTGATCCTGTTTGCCGTTCTGACCCTGATTCCGCAGCTCTACATGTCGCGCAACCAGACCGGTCAGCAGGCGCAGAGCATGCGCATGATGGCCGTTGTCATGACCGTCATGATGCTTTGGATGGGCTGGAGCCTGCCCGTCGGCGTTCTGCTGTACTACGATGTTTCCTCTGCCTGGCAGGTTATCCAGCAGATCTTCGTGACGCAGAAGGTTATCGACAAGGCTAAGGCCGAAGAGGAGGAGCGTCTTAAGAACGCCCCGTTGCAGGTCGAGGTCACTCGTCGCGAGAAGAAGCCGCGTCCGCACAAGAAGAAGTAATGGGACAGTAATCTTATTTAGGTACCTAATTTTTGGAGTACGTTATGTCTGAAGAGATCATCGAGGATATGCTTGAGGAGGTTGCCCCGCAGATTGCGGGCGATTATCCCGAGATTGCACAGCGCTACAAGGCCGGTGAAGAGCTGACCGATGAGGAGCTCGACACCATTGCCGATGTTGCGATTTCCATTCTGCGTTCCATCCTTTCGCACTTCGATGCCGCCAACTCTCCTATTGATGAGTACGAGGGCGACGAGGGCGAGCTGATTTTGGATGTTACGGCTCCTGATCTTGCTGTTCTCATTGGTCGCCATGGACGTACCCTCGATGCCCTTCAGGTTATGTTCTCGCTGCTGGTGAGCCGCAAGCTTGGCTTTAGGTATCCGGTCGTCGTTGACGTTGAAGGCTACAAGAGCCGTCGTCAGGAGAAGGTTGCCTCTATGGCTCAGTCTGCCGCCGAGCGTGCCATCCGTACTCATAAGAGTGTTTCGCTTCCGCCCATGAATGCCTATGAGCGCCGACTGGTTCACATTGCGCTTCGTGGCAATGATGCCGTCGATACCCATTCTGAGGGTTCTGACCCTGATCGCCATGTGGTGATTGTTGCTCGATAATTTACTCGAGCTTATGCTAAGGGGGCGTGGTTTCCACGTCCCCTTTTTTTGTCAAAAGTTCTCGATACAATGATTTTTGTCAGAAAGGAGCTTCTGTTGTTTGTACTTACAGACCTGCAGGCTGACGAGATGCTAAGTCGACTAACCTCCTATTGCAAAGAGTATTCCTTGAATATAAATGATGCTGATCTAAGGAAATGTATTCAGCATTTGGATTTGGTTCTTGAAACTAATAAGACAACCAATCTCACTCGTATTCTTAACGTAGAAGATGCTGCTGTACTTCATATCCTCGACTCACTTGTTTTGCTCCCTTATATCAATAAGGCTCCTGAGGGTGCTTTGCTCGATATGGGAACAGGTGCGGGCTTCCCTGGTATTCCATTAACGATAACCACGCATCGAAAAGCTACTTATATTGACTCTGTTGGCAAGAAGGTCGATGCTGTCAATACTTTTGCTCATGCTCTGGGATTGAAAAATGGTCATGCAGTCCATGATCGCCTTGAAGAATATGCTCGAAGCCATAAGAAACAGTTCTCTGTCGTAACCGCTCGTGCACTCGCCCCTCTACCGATTCTTGTTGAGTATGCTGCTCCGTTCCTCAAAGACGGAGGGCTATTTGTTATCACCAAGGGTAATCCTTCGGATGAGGAGCTTGCTTCCGGCATGTCAGCAGCTAAGATTTGCGGCTTCACTTTGCTTCTGAATGACGCAATCGATTTGCCTGAGGGCTTGGGCCACAGGGAGTTCATTGTTCTTAAAAAGAGTCATCCGGCATCCGTTTCATTGCCTCGTGCAAATGGCATGGCAAAGAAGAATCCGCTTGCCTAGATGTTTCACGTGAAACATAATGGATACTAACAACTTGCAGTGTTTCACGTGAAACATGGCGGTTGATATCGAATCGGAATGTTTCACGTGAAACATCCTCCGTTTGACAGCTTTAATACACACCAGGAGGGACCGTGGGATTTCGCGACGTTAAGCGTTCTAAGAGCGCAAAAGACACGCGTATCATTGCAATCATCAATCAAAAAGGCGGCGTCGGTAAGTCAACGACGGCTGTGAACCTTGCAGCAGCACTGGGTGAGCAGGGTCGTAAGACACTGATTGTCGATTTTGATCCGCAGGGAAACAGCACCAGTGGATTTGGAATTGAAAAAGAAGACCTTGATCGCTGCATCTATGATGCATTGTTGAATGATGTGCCGGCAGAATCGCTTGTTCTTGATACAAATTGCAAAAAGGTATTCGTAATTCCAGCTACGATTCAGCTTGCAGGTGCCGAAATTGAGCTCGTAAGCGCAATTGCTCGTGAAACCCGCCTCAAAGATTTGCTTGAGCCGATTCAGGACGAGTTCGATTTTATTTTCATTGACTGTCCTCCTTCGCTCGGCCTGCTTACTATCAATGCCTTGACCGCAGCAGACAGCGTTTTGATTCCGATCCAGTGCGAGTACTACGCACTCGAGGGCGTTACGAAGCTGCTAGAGTCAATGAAGATGGTCAAATCACGTCTGAACAAGGGCTTAGACACCTATGGTGT
This sequence comes from Collinsella sp. AF33-16, assembly GCF_003475325.1. Classification (GTDB taxonomy): domain Bacteria; phylum Actinomycetota; class Coriobacteriia; order Coriobacteriales; family Coriobacteriaceae; genus Collinsella. Next base: position 15,100 of record NZ_QRQC01000026.1, read on the forward strand.
GCTTATGACTATGTATGACTCGCGTACTTCTCTATCGAATCAGGTTGTTGAGGAGGTTCAATCGTACTTTGGTGATAAGGCATTTAAGACGCTAATCCCCCGTACGGTTAAAATCTCCGAAGCTCCGTCTTTTGGAGAACCGGTAATTACCTATGCACCTCAAAACAAGGGTGCAAAAGCGTATATGAACCTTGCAAAAGAGGTGATCAAGCGTGCCTAGTGTAAAGAAACGTGGCGGATTGGGACGTGGACTCAATGCTTTGGTCTCAGAGGCCGAGTATGAGACCGGTGGTTCTGCTGTATCTGCTTCAAATGCCGCATCTGTAACAAAACTACCTATTGAGGATATCGTTCCCAACCCTAATCAACCGCGAATTCATTTTAATGAAACTGAACTTCGCGAGTTGAGCGAGTCAATCCAAGAGCATGGCGTTTTGCAGCCGCTCTTGGTTCGCAAGCATGGAAACGGCTATGAGATCATCGCTGGTGAGCGTCGGTATCAGGCATCAAAGCTTGCTGGTCTTGAGGAACTGCCTGTCATCATTAAAGATGTTAATGATGAAGAGATGCTGGCACTTGCTCTTATCGAAAACCTTCAGCGTTCTGATCTGAATCCCGTCGAAGAGGCTAAGGGCTATCGCCAGCTTATCGATGCCAGCGGTATGACCCAGGAGGCATTGTCGAAGGCAGTAAGCAAGTCACGCTCTGCAATTACAAACTCGCTGCGTCTTCTCGATCTCCCCGAAGTAGTTCAGCAGATGATTTTTGAGGGCAAACTTACTGCTGGTCATGCGCGTGCGATTCTTGCAGTTCCCTATGAGGACGCGCGTATTCGACTTGCAGAGAAAGTTGTTACAGAGGGCCTTTCCGTAAGAGCGACAGAAAATCTTGCTCCGTTGTTTTCTGCCGGAGAGACACCTAAGACGCCGAGGCCTGCAACGCCTCAGTCTTTTAAAAAGGCTGCCCGCGTGCTTCGTCAGGTTTTTAATACCAACGTGCGTGTGAAGAGCTCGCGTGGAAAGAATAAGATTGAGATTGAGTTTAAAGACGAGGAAGAGCTCTCTCGTATTCTTGGCGAAATGATTCAGTTTGATCAAGGAGGCCAAGATGAGGAATAAGATTTTAACAGCGATTGCATTGGTGACGACTGTCGCAGCTGGTGCCTTTGCTGGCTATAGGATCGCGACAGACGATGAACTTCGAGGTCGTTTGCTTCGTAGCGCGCAAGATATCGTCGATACTTCCAAAAAGAAAATGGATGTTATGACAGAAGATGTTGCCATGCGTACTGCTCAGGTAACGAAGAATCCCAAGATTAATCAAGGTTGGGTCAGCAACCAATGGGAAAATGTAGGCTATTAGGTACCTAACAATTACTCAGCAAATTGTGAGGGGTCCTTGTCTGATTCATGAGACAAGGACCCCTTATTTTGGCCGTAAAAATGGGACAGGTAGCAGCTGATTCAAAATTAAGGTCAATAAATGAAACGACCCCGGTTGCATATCCTGCAACAGGGGCCGTTCGATGTTTCACATGAAACGTTTTGGAGTGTGACTCCCCTATGCGTTCTTCTGAACTTTGAAACGCTGTTTCAGCTGTCCGCAAGCGGCGTCAATATCGTTACCACGGGAGTTACGAATCGTGGTCTCGATACCACGGGACTCAAGACGACGCTGAAGATCCTCAACCTTATGAATCGACGCCGGCTTGAGCGGGCTGCCCTCGATGTCGTTAAGTTGAATCAGGTTAACGTGGCACAGCGTTCCCTCGCAGAAGTCGCAGAGTGCCTGCATCTCGGGATTCGTATCGTTGACGCCTTCGATCATGGCATACTCATAGGTCGGGCGGCGGCCAGTCTTCTCGGTGTAGAGCTGAAGCGCTTCGTGAAGGCGAAGCAGCGTGTATTTCTTAACACCGGGCATGAGCTTATTGCGCGTCGACTGGATGGCGGAATGCAGGGAAACGGCAAGAGTGAACTGCTCGGGGATATCGGCAAATTTGCGAATACCGGGAATAACGCCGCTGGTAGAGACGGTGAGGTGACGAGCGCCGATACCGATACCATCGGGGTCGTTGAGGATACGCAATGCCTTGAGAACCTCGTCGTAGTTGGCAAACGGCTCGCCCTGGCCCATGAAGACAACGCTTGTGGCACGCTCGCCAAAGTCGTTGGATACATGAAGCACCTGGTCGACGATCTCTTGAGCGGTCAGAGAGCGCTTGAGGCCGTTGAGACCGGTAGCGCAAAAGGCGCAGCCCATGCCGCAGCCTGCCTGGGTGGAAACGCAGACGGAAAGTTTGTTACGACGGGGCATGCCGACAGTCTCGACGGAAATGCCATCGTGGTACTCGAGCAGATACTTGCGCGAGCCATCTTTGGAAACCTGCTTGGTGAGTTCAGTCGGCGTATCAAAGGCAAAAGCCTCTTTAAGCTGCTCACGGAAAGCCTTGGGAAGGTTGGTCATATCGTCAAACGAACAAACGTTCTTCTCAAAGACCCATTCGATGAGCTGCTTCGCGCGGAAGGCGGGCTGGCCAAGTTCGGCCACGAGCTCGCGAATATCGTTTTGGCTCAAGTCGCGAATGTCCTGAGATTTAGTCCTGGGATTCATGGAAGCCTTTCGATTTTGGGGAAACGTAGAGGGTATCGCTACAATATGGTATCAGCTGCAGAAATTATAGAGGAGGAGTCTGCCCATGCCGGGTAAAAGCCTAGAGAACATGCACGTAGCGGTCTTGGCGGGCGGTCATTCCGCCGAGCGCGAGATCTCGCTCGATTCGGGAAAGAACGTTGTGGTGGCACTGAAGGAAGCCGGCTACACCTCGGTGGAGCTGCTTGACACGGCCGCTGATGACTTTATGGTAACCATGGCGACCGGCGGATTCGATGTGGCATTTATCGCCATGCACGGCGCCGGCGGTGAGGATGGCGCCATGCAGGGTGCCATGGAGACCCTGGGTATCCCCTACACGGCCTCGGGCGTACTTGCCAGCGCCTGCGGTGCCGACAAGGAGGTCTCTAAGCTCCTATACGCCAAGGCGGGCATTCCCATTGCCCCCGGCCTTGCGCTCGAGGTGGGCGATGAAGTCGATATCGATCATATCGTCGAGGTTTGTGGCGAGCGCTGCTTTGTGAAGCCGGCCGTCAACGGTTCCAGCTATGGCATTTCCCTGGTCCATGAGCCCTCCGAGCTGCCCGCGGCAATCGCCAAGGCGTTTGAGTACGGCGACAAAGTGCTGGTCGAGAAGTGCATCGAGGGTACCGAGATCACCGTCGGCGTATACGGCGAAGATGACGTACGCGCCCTGCCGATTGTCGAGATTCGTAAGCCCGAGGACTGCGAGTTCTACGATCTGGACGTGAAGTATGTCGACCCTACGGATATCCATCGCATTCCGGCGCAGATTTCACCCGAGAATTACGCTCGCGCTCAGGAACTTGCCTGTGCCGCTCACAAGGCCCTCGGTTGCCTGGGTATCTCGCGCAGCGACTTTATTGTGAGCGAGGACGGCCCCGTTATCCTCGAGACCAATACCATTCCCGGCATGACCGATACGTCGCTGTATCCGGATGAGATCCGCCACACCGACGACATGACGTTCCCGCAGGTCTGTGACAGCCTGATCCGTATGGGCCTTCGTCGAGCGGGCATTGCATGCTAATCGAGGACGCGGTTTCGTCAGGAACGCCGCAGTTTGTCATCGACTCCTATGCCACGCTTGCCGACCGCGCCAAAACGCAGTCCTTCGGCCTTATCGAGGAAGATGTGATTATCCTCGATACCGAGACCACGGGTCTTTCGGTGCAGGACAACGAGCTGATCGAGATCTCGGCGGCCCGTCTTTCGGGCCGCGAGGTCATCGACCGCTTCGATACCTTCGTGCATCCCAGGCAGCTGATTCCCGCCGAGATTACCGAGCTCACGAGCATTACAAATGCCGATGTGGCAGATGCCCCGTCGGCGGTTGAGGCCGTCGCCGCTCTCGCCGATTTTGTCGGTGGCTGCCCGGTGATCGCACACAACGCCACGTTCGACCGCTCGTTTATCGAGTCGGTCAAAGGCGGCGTCAACGTGAGCGATATTTGGATCGATTCGCTGGCGCTGTCGCGCATCGCGCTTCCGCGCCTGGCCTCGCACAAGCTGTCTTTTATGGCCGATCTGTTTGGCTGCGACTCGGTATCACACCGTGCCAATGCCGACGTCGACGCCCTGTGTGGCGTATGGCGCGTGTTGCTCGTGGCGCTCACCGACTTGCCCCAGGGCCTCATGGCGCGCCTAGCCGACATGCATCCGGACGTGCCTTGGTCCTATCGTCCTATCTTCTCATTCTTGGCAGGGCAGAACCCTGGTCCCATCTTCTCTCTCAGCGCCGCTCGTGCTGACGTTCTCAAGGCCGATCGCGCCGACGATCGGGTGGACGCCGATGAACTGCCGGTTCTCAAGATGCCGAGTCGTGAGGAGATCGAGGCAGACTATGCGCCAGGTGGCCTGGTCAATCGCATGTATCCCACCTACGAGCCGCGTGATGAGCAGATCGCGATGGCGCTCGAGGTCCGCGATGCGCTGGTCACGGGCACTCATCGAGTAATTGAGGCAGGCACAGGCGTCGGCAAATCGATGGCCTATCTGGTGCCTTTTGCCGAGGCAGCACGCCGTAACAACATCACGGTTGGTATTGCGACCAAATCGAACAATCTTGCCGACCAGCTCATGTACCATGAGCTGCCAAAACTTGCGGAGCAACTGGACGGTGGTCTGTCATTTTGCGCTCTCAAGGGGTATGACCACTATCCGTGCCTGCGCAAGCTTGAGCGCATGAGCCGCGGCCAGGTCGAGATTACCACCAAGCGCGATCCGGCGGACACGCTCACGGCGGTCGCGGTCATTATGGCGTACGTCTGCCAATCAGCCGATGGCGACCTCGACTCGCTCGGCATTCGGTGGCGCAGCGTCAACCGTCCCGACTTTACGACGGCCTCGCGCGAGTGTGCTCGTCGCCTCTGCCCGTTTTTCCCTGATAAATGTTTGGTCCACGGCGCTCGCCGTCGTGCGGCGCATGCCGATGTGGTGGTCACCAACCATTCCCTGCTGTTCCGCAACGTCGCGGCCGAGGGCAGGATTTTGCCGCCGATTCGTCATTGGGTAATCGACGAGGCCCATTCCATCGAGCGCGAGGCGCGCCGTCAGTGGGCGCGTGTGGTGTCGGCGGACGAATCACGCGTTCTGTTTGAGCGTCTGGGTGGCTCGAGCACCGGCGCGCTAAGCCAGGTTTCCCGTGATTTGGCAACCTCCGAGGGCTCTACGCTCTATCTGGGCCTTACTGCCAAGGCGACGTCGACGGTTGCGCGCGCGAGCATGGCGATTGCCGGCGTGTTCGATGGCGTTCGCGAGCTCGGTCGCCGTGCCCGTGGGGGCTATGACAATGCCAATCTATGGATTGGCCCCGAGCTGCGCGAATCTGACGACTGGCATGATTTCTTACAGTCGGCCTACACTGGCATCGACGCATTGGAACAAGCTGACAAGAGCGTCGACGCGCTGGTGCAAGCCGTCGCCGCCGACAAGCCAGAGGTTGTTGTCGACCTGGGTGATATCTCGCGCCGCCTGCACGAGCTGGCCGAGAACCTAAAACTCATCATTGATGGTACCGATGAACACTACGTGTATTCGCTGCAGGTCAATCGCAGGCTGCGTGCCGGCGGAGAGTCAATGACCGCAGAGCGCATCGACATTGGCGAGGCCTTGGCAACCGAGTGGCTGCCCGAGGTTCACACGGCTATCTTTGCCTCGGCGACCATGACGGTGTCCAAAAGCTTTGAACACTTTAACCATGCGGTCGGCCTCGATCGCATCGGTGCTTCAACATCCTCATCGCTGCACTTGGACTCGAGCTACGACTTCGATTCGAACATGGCTGTAGTCGTTGCGGGCGATATCCCCGATCCGCGCGATCGTGAGAGCTATCTTACGGCGCTCGAGCGCGTGCTGGTCGACGCCCATCTTGCCATGGGCGGATCGGTGCTCACGTTGTTCACCAATCGGCGCGACATGGAGGACCTATACGCCCGCGTTGAGCCCAAGATGGCCCGTGCGGGTCTGGAGCTCAACTGCCAGCAGCGCAACTCATCTCCTCGTCGCCTGCGCGACCGGTTTATCAACGAACCGACCTCGTCGCTTTTTGCGCTCAAGGCCTTCTGGGAGGGGTTTGATGCCAGCGGCGAGACGCTGCGCTGCGTCATCATTCCCAAGTTGCCGTTCTCGAGCCCCACGGACCCGCTCTCGTGCGAGCGCAACCTGCGCGAAGACCGCGCATGGGCGCGCTATTCGCTGCCCGAGGCGGTGCTCGAGGTTAAGCAGGCCGCGGGGCGTTTGATTCGCTCGTCGACCGATAGCGGTGTGCTGATCTTGGCGGATCCTCGCCTGGTGACGAAGGGCTATGGCAAGAAGTTCTTAACGTCGCTGCCCACGAGCTCCTACCAGCGCATCGAATCGGCGCAGATCGGGCACTATCTACAGCTGTGGCGTGCACGCCACGAGCGGCGGCGCTAAAGCGGACAGACGAGGGTTTTTGCCATATCGCACAGACGCTTTGACAGGGCGGGGTCATCCAAGATGCGGATGGCTCCGCCCGCTGCGATTATCTGGCTCAGCAGCCAACGCTCGGAGCCGTAATGTACGGTTACCGTTGCCATGTCTGTCCCGCTGCGTTCGATTAGGGTGATGCCGGCCCAGTCCAGATGCTCCGCCATATCGAATGGCATCAAGAGCTTTGCGCTACGCTGCGTCCGGGCAAGGGAATCGTGGAGGGATGCAACGTCCGGTGCGTGAGGCACGACGGAGTCTTCCGTTAAGGCGAGTCCCTCGATTTTATCCATGCGATAGGTGCGCTGCTCATCGACCGCGATGTCCCAGGCAATCAGATATGTTTGGTCGCCGTTTGCTGTAATGCGCAAGGGGTCGACCAGACGCTCGCGTGGCCGCGCATCGTCCATCGAGCGATACGAGATACGACAGACACTATGACCCAATCCGAGGGCACTAAAAAGAC
>NZ_QRQC01000027.1 GCF_003475325.1 Collinsella sp. AF33-16
TGAGTCCTGAGGCTGTTGCAATGAAAATGAGAATCAAGGGGGCCTGGGTAGCCGGCCCAATCCGAATTTGTCTCTTGCGTAACTGTGCATAGTGTATATATAGTGCATAGTGTATATATATTGTGCTACCCGGTTATATACACGTGTAGCCCAACAGCTAAGGAGCCGCTGTGGACATCATCCTATCCAATTCGAGCGATAAGCCTATCTACGAACAGATATCCTCACAGGTCAAAGCTCAGATCCTTTCGGGCACACTCACTGCGGGAGCCAAACTCCCCAGCATCCGCGCGCTCGCGAGCGATCTTGGCGTGAGCGTCATCACCACCAAGCGCGCCTACGCCGACCTGGAGCAGCTCGGGTTTATCTGCACCGTGTAGGGCAAGGGCTGTTTTGTCGCCGAGGGCAACCAGGAGCTCTTGCGCGAAAACCAGCTCTGCCATATCGAAGAACTGCTTGCGAAAGCGGCGAGCCAAGCCGAAGCCCTGGGCGTTACGCGCGACAAGCTGCACGAGATGCTCGACCTGATAGCCCCCGAAACCATGCAGTAGCCATCTGCAAGAAAGGCTATACCATGCAAAACCTTCTAGAACTCAAAGGCATCTCACGCCGTGTGAGCGACCGTTTTTCACTGCGAGACGTCACACTTGCCGTGGAGCCCGGCCAGATCGTTGGCTTTGTGGGCGCAAATGGCGCCGGCAAGACGACGACCATTCGCGCCGCGCTCGGGCTTATAAAGCTCGATGCCGGCGAGGCGCATCTGCTTGGACAGCGCTGCGACGCCAACGCGCCCGACGAGGCACAGCGCCACCTGCGCTCCCGCGTCGGCCTTGTCCTGGACACATGCCTCTTCCCCTCCACGCTCAAGGTGGGCCAGGTCGAGAGGCTCGTAGGCCCGGCGTACCCCACGTGGAGCTGCGAAACGTTCGCCGGATTCATCGACCGATTTGGCCTCGACCCCAAGACGAAGGTCAAGGACCTCTCCCGCGGCATGGGCATGAAGCTGCAGCTCGCCTGTGCGCTCAGCCACAATGCCAAGCTGCTCGTTTTGGACGAAGCCACCGCGGGCCTCGATCCCATGGCGCGCGAGGAACTGCTCGACGAGTTGCTTGCCTTTGTCGCCGACGGCCAGCACAGCGTGCTGCTCTCGAGCCACATTACGTCCGACCTCGATCGCGCCGCCGACCGCGTCATCTGCATCGATAACGGTTCGATTGTGTTTGACCTGCCGCGCGAGGACATTACCGACCGAGCCGGCATCGCCCACTGCACCCAAGCACAGGCCGCAGAGCTTATGGCTTGCGTCGAAGGCGCCCGTGCCGCCCACCACGCCTATAGCGTGGACGTGCTCGTGCCCAACCGTCGCGATGTGCTCGAGGCCTTCCCCGAGATTCCCTGCGACCGGGCAACCATTGATGACTATCTTCGCCTCACGCTGAAAGGGGCTTCGAAATGAAACGCGCCTTTATGTCTGAGCTCGCCATCGTCCGCACGCTTGTCCCGAGCATCGCGGGCGTCGGCCTGTTCATCTTCGTCGTACTGACCCTCGCCAACGCATCGGACGGTGACTCTGGCATGAGTGCCGGCGCCTGCGCGGTCAGCGCCATGTCGCCCATCGTGGTCATGAACTCGCTGGCCGGCTACGACAATCAAAACGGATGGGAGCGCTATCGGGCAACGCTGCCCATCTCGCGCAAAGACATCATCTGTGCACGCTACCTGAGCATCATTGTCTTCTCGGCCGTCATGGCGTGCGCCGCCGCGCTTTTGAGCATCGTCTCCATCCCGCTCTTCAACAGCGCGGGTATTCCCTCGACGGGACAGACCGTCTTTGAGACCACAATAGCCTCCGCCGCATCGATGCTCATCTCCCTCATGATGGTGTTTTTGGCACAGCCGCTGTTCTTTCGATTTGGACACATGGAGGCGCTGCGCCTTTCCGTCGGCCTGTTTGCCCTGCTCGGGTGCCTTGCCATGACAGCGCTGAGCTCCTCCAACCCCATCAGCAACTGGCTCATGTCGATTGCCGGGGCAAACCCCGATCCCGCCGTCCTCGGCTGCCTGTGCGCAGGAATTGCCGTACTGGCCCTCACGCTATGTGCAATCAGCTGCACCGTCAGCACCAAGGTCTATCGGGCACGCGACCTGTAGGCAAGCAAATCTCGACCCACGCGGGCCGCAATCGGTCGCAATCGCCCATCCGCAAATCCATGGCAAACGGCATGTCCCCGGCGTGCGCCACCGTACTACTTGCGCAGCGGCTTGGGAAGCGGAATGCCGGCGGCGATAACAGCGGCGATGATCATGCAGACGATGCCCTTGAGCGGGAAGCACATGAGCAGCAGGCCCACGACCATGACGGGCTGACGCATGACGGCGCCCATCGTCGAGGCGGTGCAGACGGCGACGCAAAAGACCGGATCTGCGCCGGTGAGGATGGCAAGGCCATAGCCCAGGCTCACACCCGAGAAGATAACCGGGAAGAAGTGGCCGCCGCGCCAACCAAGGTTGATGAGGGCGGGCGTCAGCATGGCCTTAACAAGACCGGTCGCGATAAGCACGCCAGCGGGAATGGTCAGATAGGTTTCCATGAGCACATCGGCCTGGGTCTCGCCGGCAAACATGGTGTAGGGCAGGACCGTGCCACAGATGGCGAGCGCCAGGCCGGCCAGCATGGCCTTGACGACCGGGCGCTCCCCTATTGCATGGGACAGCGCCTCACTTGCATGCTCGGAGACAAAGTACAGCCAACCGCATACGGTGCCGACCAACGCCAGCGGAATGAGCCAGACAAGTTCCAGGTTGCCCACCTCGGCAGCCTCGAACCTCGGCATGCCCATGCCGCCACCCATAAGCTGGCCGAGCAGCAGATAGGTGCCCAGGCCGCCGGCAATCGCGATGCCGTAGACCACGGTCTTTTGCGCCTTGGGCAGCTTGATGGTGATCTCGTCGGACGCGGAGCCCTCGCCAGCGCCCCGACCATCGGCGCTACCGGCGAGCGGCGCCACAAAGCCAAAGATGGGCGCGGTAAAGAGCGCCGTCAGGGCAGCCTGGGTACCCAGCAGCGTAAGCTCCCTAAACTCGGCGCCAAAGCGACGCATGCGGTCGCCGACCCAGCTGCACAGACCCGCGATAACGCCGGTCAGGCCGGCCTCCGGTCCAATGCTTCCGCCAAACAGCAGCGGCAGCAATGCCGCAAGCGAAAGCTTGCCGAGGTTGTCGTACGGGTAGCGACCGTCTTGCTTAACCTTGGCCATCACCTGGTTGAGGTCATCGGTCTTGGTGCCCGTCATCTTTTCGTACAGACCGATCAGCAGGCCGCCCAGCAGGCAGACGAAAAACGGGTACGGCAAAAAACCGAACGGACCGCTCGCGAGCTCGGGCGAAGCGACGCCCAGCATATGAGGGATCTCGGTCCATAGATAGTCGATACCGTGCTCCATCGCAAAGAAAAACAGCCAGACCGCGGCGCCCGCAAACGCACCGGTCACGGCCACGCTCACTAAAAACAGCGCACGGTTTTTGGGTTTTGCAAGGTTATCCATCGGGACCTCCCGTGGTCAAAATCGACAAAGATACGTTTTATTGTAGAGCGAGCGTTGCCCGAACGAGCCAACCATCTGCGCCGCAAACGGCACCATTGGGAGTCATAGTGGGGCAGGCTCAAGACTTATCCGGTAATAATCGAGGCAATCTCGCGCAAATCGTCGGCAAAGTAGATGCCGTGCTGGCGCTGCGGGCTCGATAAGCCCTTATCAATCATGTGTCCGAGCAGCGCCTTGAGGTCGTTGTAGTAACCGTCCAGGTTATACAGGATGCACGGCGCACTCAGATGCCCCAGCGACACGGCCGACATGACCTCGGCAATCTCCTCGAGCGTACCCGTCCCACCGGGAAAGGCGATGAACGCGTCACCGAGCTCAATCATCTTGGCCTTGCGCTCGGCCATGTCGCTCGTCACGATGAGGTCGTCGATGCCATCGTGCTGAAACTCGGCCTCGATAAAAAAGCTCGGCTCCACGCCCGTCACGTGTCCACCGGCATCGAGTACGCTATCGGCGAGCGCACCCATCAGGCCCGATTTGGACCCGCCGTATACCAGCGCGTGCCCGTTGGAGCCAATCCAGTTGCCCAGCTCTTGCACCGCAGGCAAAAATGCTGGGTCGTTACCAACGCTGGCGCCCAGGTATACCGTGATATTCATATTTAGTCCCCCTCATCGTGACGCGCGGCGCCCGTTCTAGCGTTGGCGTCGGCGATATTCGCGCACACGGCGCGATAGGTCGGCAAGCTCGTCACGATCGAGCTCTTCCAAATGCTCAAGATCGTCCATAAAGCGCGCCATGGTGTCCTTTTGGCGCATCTTGATGAGCGTATTGCAGTAGTTCACCGCCACGCCCGTGAGCATGGCGATGTAGAAGATGCTGATGACGCTCAAAACGACAGTGATAGCGCGGGCAACCGGCGTCTCGGCCGGGATATCGCCAAAGCCGATGGTCGATACGGTCTCAAAGCTAAACCAGAGGCCGTCGCCAAACGTAAGGGTCGTGGGCTCGGACAGCCAGACGACCGTCGAGCACAGCAGATAGAAGACGAGAAACAGGCCCGTGATGCGTGCAAAGCCAGCCTGGCGCAACACGTCGGCAAGCGTCCTCAACTTGTTCATCGCGACCCCTTTTCCAGACGCCCAATCACATTCGCTCGTTATTGTCCCACACCCGGCAGTTGGGGACGTTCCCTTTCTGCCGGCAGAAAGGGAACGTCCCCAACTGCCGGGAGTGACCGTTTAGCGGTGCGGCGGCCGAATGGGCAGGCTGAGCTGGTATCCTTATGCGAAACTGTCTCAACTCGATAGGATTTCATGTGAAACCTTCCGTTGTCTTTCGCTTGGCTCTATATCGCACCCTGGCCGTCGCGCTTGCCGCGCTCGCCATACTGAGCGCCGTCATGCTCGCTCCCGCCTTTGCCGCCGACTCCGACCAGCAGGTCAAGACGGTCCGCGTTGGCTGGCTCGTCAACAACAAAGGCTTCCAGGAAGACATGCCGGGCGAGCGACTCTCGGGGTGGGGCTACGAGTACCTCCAGACCCTCTCGTATTACACAAAGGGCTGGCAATACGAATACGTTAGCGGCACCTTCTCCGAGCTTATGGACATGCTCGAAGCAGGCGAAATCGACCTCATGCCCAACATCTCGTATTCGGCAGAGCGCGAGCAGAAGCTGCTCTTTTCCTCGAACCCCGAGGGCACCGAGCGCTACTACATCTACGCCAGGCCCGACCGCGACGATCTGGCCAAGGGTGACCCCCAGGCGCTCCAAGGCCTCACCATCGGCTGCAACTCTGGCGTTATGCAAACTATCGTCGGCCAGCAGTGGCTCGCCGACGAAGGCGTCACCTGCACCTATAAAGAAATCGACACCGGCAGTGCCCTCTTTGAGGCGCTTGCAGACGGCGAGGTCGACGCCGTCATCATGAACGATACCATTTCGTCGCCCGATGCGTCACCCATGTTCTACGTAGGCTCGAGCGACTACTATTTTGCCGTTCCCAAAAGCCGCCCCGATCTGATGAACGACATCAACGCCGCCATGACGACCATCGCCCGCGATAACCCGCGCTATAACGAGGAAGTCAAATCGAGTTACTCGACCCAAAACAGTGGCTCGTCATCGCTCACCGGCCCCGAGACCACCTGGCTCAAAGCAAACGGCAATACCATCACGCTCGGCTATCTTAAAAACCAACTTCCCTACTGCACGCAAAATGACGACGGCGAGATGGAAGGATCGCTCGCCTCGCTTGCAACGACGTTGCACGACAAGTTTGGTATTACGGTCAAAACAATCGCACTCTCGAACAACAGGCAAATGATCAAAGCCCTTTCCAACGGGACCATCGATGTCGCCCTGCCGTTGTTTCGCGACTACTGGCTCGCCGAGCAGACAGGGGTCATCCAGTCAAACTCGATGGGAACGGTTTCGCTGACCGCCATTCACAGTGGCAAAAACCTGAACAGCGACCTTAAGAACATCGCTTGTACAAAGAGCACAATCGTTAACCGTTTTGAGCTCGAAAGTCTCTTTCCGAACGCAACGGTAACCGAGTATTCGAATGACGGCGAGGTGCTCAAAGCCCTCGATGAGGGGAAGGCACGTTGCATCATTGTCCCCAGCACGCGCCTGGAAACTCTCCGCGACATCTACGACATCGAGGATTTCGAAACACAGGAACTCACCAACACGGCACAACTATCGTGTTTAATTTCGCGCGGCAAGCCCGAGCTGCTGGGAATCATCAATAAGGGCATCGTCAATGCAGGTGAATCGCTCTCTGCAAACAGCTATTTCCCCACATCGTACTCGGCGCAAGAATCGGATGCGTTCCGACTTCTCTACCGCAACCGCATCGTCATTGCGGCAGTCGTCATTTGCATTTTGCTCACCGGCATCGTCATCCTTGTCTGGTCGCTTTACCGCGCACAGGAGGAACGGCAGAAAGCCGATGCCGCCAACGCCGCCAAAACCGCTTTCCTCACGCGCATGAGCCACGACATCCGCACGCCGCTCAACGGCATCCTAGGCCTTATCGAAATTGAGGAATTGAGAGAAGGCGACATGCAGGTCGCCCGCGAAAGCCGCGCCAAGGCGCGCGTTGCCGCCAATCACCTGCTGTCACTGATTAACGACATCCTCGAGATGGGCAGGATCGAGGAGTGCAAAGTGACGCTCGAGCACGAATCATTCAACCTTAAAGAGCTGTGCGACAATGCGCTCGTACTGTGCAAGCTCCGCGCATCGGACCGCGGCATAACCATGCTCGACACCAGCGAGCCCTACGCTGTCGACCAATATATGATCGGCAGCCCCACCCATATTCGGCAGATCCTTGTCAACCTGCTCGACAACAGCATCAAGTACAACAAGCACGGAGGCACCGTCACGTTCTCATCGACCATCAAACCGGTCGACGACGAGCACGCCGTGTTTTGCTTTAGCGTCTCGGATACCGGCACTGGTATGACGCCCGAGTTTTTGACGCACATTTACGAGCCGTTTGCCCAGGAAGGCGACGATGCGCGTAGCAAGTTCCAAGGAACCGGCATTGGCATGTCTATCGTCAAATCGCTCATCGATATGATGGGCGGCACGATTGAGATTTCGAGTGAGGTTGGCGTGGGAAGTACGTTTAACGTCCAGATTCCGCTCGAGATCGACAAGAACCCTCAGGCAAAAGAACGTACGGACGAGCAGGCATACAGTTGCTCGCTTGCAGACATGAACGTTCTTTTGGCAGAAGATAACGAGCTCAATGCCGAGATTGCCCAGGCTCTGCTCGAAAGCGAGGGCATCGTCGTAACTCGCGCCGCCGACGGCAACGAAGCGGTCGACCTATACGTTGGCCGTCCCGCGGGTAGCTTCGATGCGATTCTAATGGACATCATGATGCCGGGCATGGACGGCTACGAGGCAACCCGCGCGATCCGCCTGAGCGAAAAGGCCGATGCGGCCGACATCCCCATCATCGCGCTCACCGCCAACGCCTTTGCCGAAGACGCCAAGGCGGCACACGACGCTGGCATGAACGCCCATCTGCCCAAACCGCTCGACTTTAACAAGCTCAAAAACATACTCGCCTGTATCAAGAAAAACGGGGCTGTTTCGCTATAGTTTGTGCTCAACCACCATGCGCAGTAGAAAGGAAGCCAACGATGTTTAGGCCCTTACGTCGAAAGAAACGCGCCATCACCGACGAGGAAGCGCGCGAACTGCTCGCCACCTGTAAGCGCGGCGTCTTTGCCGTCAACGGCGATGATGGCTACCCCTATGCCATTCCCGTCAACTACTTCTTTGACGCCGAGCACGACAAGATTTATTTCCATGGCGCCAAGGCCGGCCACAAGGTCGATTCGCTCAGGCGTGACGATAAGGTCTGCTTTACCGTTTACGGCAACGAGTGGTACAAGGACGGCGACTGGGCTCCCTACGTTATGAGTGCCGTTGTCTTTGGTCGTTGTCGCCTGGTAGATGAAGCGCCCGCGTTTATCGAGGACAAAGTCCGTCAGCTCGCGCTTAAGTACTACCCTTCTGCCGAAGAAGTCGAGGAGGAGATCGCCAAAGACATAAAGGGCGTCCAACTCTACGAGATTTCGATTGAACATCTTTGCGGCAAGCAGATTCATGAAAAGTAGCGAATGCGGAAAACGCGCTCGCTACCCTCTGCGCCCCATGTGCCCACGCATTTTGACGGCGTGGGCACATGGGGCAGCACTCGAATCGAGCGCCCCCTATACCC
The DNA here is from genome assembly GCF_003475325.1 of Collinsella sp. AF33-16. Classification (GTDB taxonomy): domain Bacteria; phylum Actinomycetota; class Coriobacteriia; order Coriobacteriales; family Coriobacteriaceae; genus Collinsella. The sequence goes on from NZ_QRQC01000027.1 coordinate 8,294, forward strand.
CAAAAACGTAGCGGTCCAGGCGCTCACACGCCTCCTTTACCCGCGAAAGCGGCAGTGCCAGATTCACGCGGATGTGACAGGGCCCGTGGAACGGACGGCCGTCCTGATACCCCACGCCCACGCGCGCCCCCTCGTCGAGCAACCACTGAATATCGCGGCCATGTTCGCGACACCACTTGGTACAGTCCAGAAACACCATGTAGGTGCCCTGCGGACGTGAATAGGACACGCCCTCAAAATGCTCGTCAACGTAATCGCAGAAGTAGTCAACGTTGGCATCGATGATCTCGTTGAGCTCATCGACCCACTCGTAGCCCTGCTGCTGGTAGGCACCGATAAGCGCATGCATGGAGAGGACGTTCATCTCGTTGTAGTGAGTCTTGTTGGACACGGCGCACACGCGGTCGCGCAGCGTCTCGTTATAGATGATGTGGCAGCTGCCGACCAAGCCCGCCAGGTTGAACGTCTTGCTGGGCGCGTAGAGGGCAACCGTGCGTATGCGGGCATCCTCGCTCACCGACTGCGTCGGGATATGCTTGTGCCCCGGCAGGATGATATCGGACCAAATCTCATCCGAGATCACCACGCAATCGTGCTGGCGATAGGTATCCATGGCGCGCTCGATCTCATCGCGCTCCCATACGCGGCCGCAGGGGTTGTGCGGCGAGCAGAACACCGCGGCATGGATGTGGTTTTGGGCGAGCTTGCGCTCCATGTCCTCAAAGTCCATGCGCCACACGCCCTGGTCGTCGAGTTTAAGCGGGCTGTGGACAATGCGATAGCCCGCGGCCTCGATGGACTTGGTAAAGCCGATGTAGGTGGGACTGTGGACCAGCACCGCATCGCCCGGCTGGACATATGCGCGCAGCGTCGACACGACACCGCCCAGCACACCGTTTTCGTAGCCGATGTGCTCAGGTGCCAGGCCCTCGACGCCATTACGGCGACTCTGCCATTCGATGATGCGGTCGAAGTACTCGGGGCGCGGATCGAAATAGCCAAACATGGGGTGCTGGGCGCGCTGAATGATGTACTCCTGGACCGTGGGCACCGTGGCAAAATTCATGTCCGCTACCCACATGGGAATGCGATCGAAGCCCTCGTCGGGTGCGTTTGGAGCCATGCCGGGGATCTCACCCCAAGAATCAACGGCGATGGAGTCCATGCCGTGGCGGTCGATAAGCGAAGTAAAGTCGTATTTCATCCTGGGCTCCCATGCAAAGCGGATTGTTTTGGTAGGCGTTATTGTCCACCAGCATGGGCGGTTTTGGCATGGGGTTTGGCTCTTAATTTGACGGGTGCGGACGAATGGCTGATTAGTCTTGCGCGTCGTTGACGGCGGCTACGGTTAGCTGGGTTTCATCAACCGTAAAAGATATGTCGAGCCCGGCGAAGGCCAGATGATAGACGCGGTTCGGCTCGTGCTTGCTGCCTGCGCGGCGTGGGTCTTGGCGCAGGACCTCGACCAGGCCGGGGAGCTTTGTGGGCGGGACCATATCCTGCAGCGTCTGCGGGAACTCGATGTCGAGCTCTTGCCACGGCGCGTCCTCAATCCAGCCGCCCGTCGCATCCGGGTGACAGTCGGCAAATGGAATGTAGGGCTTAATGTCGTAGATGGGCGTGCCGTCGCGCAGATCGGCCCCCAGCACATGGATGATGGGGCCATCGTCGGTGAGCTCGACACGGCTGAGCTTGACGCAGGTGAGCCCGATGGGATTAGGGCGAAACGGACTGCGTGTGGCAAACACGCCCACACGCTCGGCTCCACCCAGACGCGGCGGGCGCACGGTTTTCGACCATTTTGCGTTGGTGCCGGACCTGTCCTGCGTTTTGGCATCGGCGGCTATGTCCTTAGCCGTGCCGCCGGGCGTTCCGTTTTCGAAGCGCCACAGCAGCCATAGGTGAGAGAAGGAGCCCAGACCCTCAACCGCTGCGTTGGAGGCAAATTCCGGCTCAAAGACGATGCGTCCCTGCAGATGGGGCGCCAAAAAGCTGTTGCGCGGGATGCCGAACTTCTGCGGCAGGTCGGTATGTATGTGTGCGATAGGTTCCATGCCGGTCATTGTACGGCATGGAGGTGTGGGGCGTTGCGCGCAATTCTTCGTCGCGGTCCCCGTCGTGCAACCAACGGTTGCTTGGAAGGGCACCTACTGCCGCGTATGCTTAAGCCATCAACCAGCAGAAAGCAGAAAGGAGCCGTTATGGCCTTTGCAGAAAAGCTCATTGCTGTCCGTCGCGCCCATCACCTTACCCAAGAGCAGCTCGCCGCCAAGCTCTTCGTCACACGCCAAGCCGTCAGCCGTTGGGAACGCGGCGAGGTCACACCGGGTATCGACATGATGAAGCTCATCGCCGCCGTGACCGGCGAGCCCCTGTCTCACCTGCTCGAAATGCCCGAGCACTATTGCCAGAGCTGCGGCATGATACTCACACCCGACGACTGCGGCACCGATGCTGCGGGCACCGCGACCGATCATTACTGCAAGTGGTGCTACGACCACGGCAAGTACACCTACGACACTACGATGGAGGCAATGATCGAGGATTGTGCCCCGCGCCTGGCACAAAACACCGGTATGTCGCTCGACGAAGCTGTCTCGCTCATGGGCGCCGTGCTGCCGCAACTGGAACGCTGGCGCGCCGTGCAAGAAAACGAGGAGCGCTACGGCGCCGAAGCGCGGGCGCGCTATGGCGATGAGGCTATCGATGCAGCAAACGAAACGTTACTGGATATGGATCCTCAGACATGGAACGACATGAAGGAACTTGAACGCGCTATTCTGGGCCAGCTCTCGATTGCCATGAGCGACGGCGAACCGGATGGAAGCGAGGCTCGCAAGCTTGTCGCGATGCATCGTCGCTGGATTGCTCTCAACTGGGGATGCGAGCCCCAAGACGAGGCGTACTTGGGCCTCGCCCACGGCTATCTTGCCGACCAGCGCTTTGTTGACTACTACGACAAGCCCTGCGGCACCGGCGCCACGGCGTTTCTAGTCCAGACGATCGAGTCGTCGTCGGCTCACGCATAGACTGCAGCGGCTTTGGGTATTTCAATCGAAACCTCAACCGATTGGAGACCCATGGCTACTGATCACGAGCTCGCGCTGTACGTTATGACCGGCTGCCCGTATTGCATAAAGGTCAAGCGCTTTTTGGCCGATAACGGCGTGACCATTCCCGAACGCAATATCTCGACTGACCCCGATGCCGAGCAGACGCTCATCGCCGTCGGCGGAAAACGCCAGGTTCCCTGCCTGTTCATTGACGGCAAACCGCTCTACGAGTCGAGCGACATCATCACCTGGGCACAGAAAAACCTCCTCTAGCACTCATTGGGGACGTACTTAAATGAGTAGGTAGGAATTCAGCTTCTCAAATTTATAGAACATACGTTTGCTTTTATGCTATACTCGCCTCAAGGCATGAGACGAGTCGAGAGCTCCTGCGGAGGTCCCCAATGACACGCTGGAGCGAGCTCGGTAAGTAAGATCGGTGGTTACCGCACTCGCCCATCTCAGACAGGCTGCGCTCCTGTTCGCCGTCGCCATCAAAGAACGGCACTCACAACCAAACGTTTCCGTTATCCGTGAGTCACACAGGAGTGCATCGTTATGGCAAAAAAGATTCCAACCTTTACGTCCGACATCGTTTCGAGCGCCTGCTCAGATATCAGCGGAATCGTTGAAGCCAAGAGCCTTAATCAAAAGGGTATCGATCATGAAACTTCGCTTGAGGGGGCATTGCTCATCGGGCGCCGCCTCGAACAAGAGACCGCCGGATACCCCGTTACCAACCTCAAAGGATTGCTCTCCCCTGTCGGCGGCCATCTACACAAGCATTATGGTCCCCGCTTAGGACAATCCTATCTCACACGCTGCATTAAGTTCGCTCGCGCCGTTCCCAAAGACGTGCCACCTAGATCAGAGCTTGGCCTAACTCACTATGAGTCACTCGCTCGCATTACAAACGAGTACCTGCGTCTGGAGCTCATGAACGTCGCGGCCGACAACAGATGGTCCTCATCACGCGTCGCGCTTCACGCCAGATACCAAAGCCCACAAGATGCTCCAAGCAACAGGGAATTCCGCGAGCTCATAGCGAACCAGGAAGTTTGGCGCTTTGCACGCGCTTATACAGATGCTTGCGGAATCATCTCGCTTGAGAAGTTTGTTGAGCTTTACAATTCTTGCGCTCCCAAACCAGTCTCGATATTCGAAGTAAATGAAACCATTTGGAAAATCAAAGAGGAGTCGGGGCGTATCGACAACCCCTGCATACTTTCCAAGGACGGAGAGCTGTACCTCATAGCGCCGGAACTAGACGACACGGTCGAAAATAACCCTTATTACTACGACGACTACGGATATTCCTATCGAAAATACGAACGCCATAGCGAGTACACCCAGGAAATGCGCTCGTTACGCGAGCGACGTGTTCAGAGCAGGAGGGCAGCCATATTCACTGGCCATAAGCAGCATCCAATCGAAAAACTAGATTATGAGGACATCGTCTGTGGATATGCCAGCTACACACAATCTGTTAATAATCTCAAACTGTATATCTTGAATGATTCCAAGCTGGGTGCCGCAAGCCTTCACGCAAGAGAGGACGAGTTCGATTTCATCATGGCAAAGCTCTTGCGTTCTATTGGTCTCAACGGCATGCCGGCAGCACAACAAACAACCGAAGATGCCGAATTTTTATTGATCGTCGTACGACCCGATTTTTACAAACAAGCGGAGATAAACAAGGTCTCCAAGCTCCTCGCAATAGTCTATGAAAACACTCCCCTCTGGGAGTTCAACGGACGCTCATACACCGAGCTAAAGAGCGAAAAACGCTAGAGCCTCCGGTGCCAACTTTGCAACGAACAGTCCAACCAAAACAGACTGCTTAACCTAATTAACTGCTTGTATTTTTGTCTACAAAACTGTATACATAAAGAGAGGTCCATATGGAGCTCATCGCAATCCACCCCCATGCCCTCAAACACGGGCTGACAGAGACGGATATTATATGCGCCTGGAACTCCGCTTTTGCATGGTTCAGGCGTGATCTTGAAAATGGAGGCATCGATTACGTTCTCGTTGGACTTGATGGAAGAAGCCGCCTCATGGAGCTCATTGCTCGATGTTGCTCCGATCGCGATGGTTACATCATTTACCACGCCCTTGTCCCTCCTACGCGCAAGGTGCTCAGGGAAATCGGAATCGATCGATAGGAGGCACTATGGACGCCAAGCAGCTCGAAAAGATGATGGGGTTTGCTCCCGGTGAGCTAGAAAAAGCCGCAGCGGCATACGAAAAAGATGAGTGGCCGAAGGGCCACACCGTCAAGTTGGGAAGGCCGCCGATTTCCGATGAACCAAGCGTTGTTTTATCGGCACGTGTGGGCGAATCGGTTCTTGAAGCATTTGACGCAAAGGCAAAGCGCCATGGGCAAACGCGCACGGAGCGACTCAGGGAACTCATTACACTCGATGCAATGATTGCCTAGTCCCCTGCCGAACCAAACATGTACGTCAGCATCCAAAAACGATATTTTTCGACATCCTTGGATGCTGGCGTACAGTTTTTTGCATGGGTCCGGCACAGGCGATCCGTTCTTCTCCGTCCCCAAGGGATCATTTAGCCACAAAAGCGGGCGATGGGCGCAAGCTGCGGCTCGCGAAAGACACGGTCGACAGCAGCACGGTATTCATCGACCTTTTTGGTCTTGCGAACGAGCTTGTGAACGGTCGCGGGATCGGCGAAGGCGCATTTGGCGTAGAACCACCACTCCTTCATGCGAAAGACCGCGTTGCCCCCAATCTCGTCCGCATAGGCCGCAAACAGCATGTCGTGGAAGCGCTGCAGCTCAGCGGCCGTGGCAGCAGGGCCGCCCTTAACCATGCGAGCCAGCGCGGGGTTCGCGAGCAAGCCGCGCCCCAACATTACGTGGCGTGTTCCGGGATAGGCCCCCACCAGCGCATCCATGTCCTCAAGATCAAAGATGTCGCCGTTATAGGCCACGGGAAACGGCGCCCGCTCCAACGTCTCGCCGTAAAACTCTTTACGCGGCGAGCCCGTATAACGGTCCTTTTGCACGCGCGGATGCACGATCAGCTCTGCCAGCGGCATGCGGCAATAGAGGTCGAGCACGCGTTCGTACTCGTCATCGCTTTCCAACCCCAACCTGGTCTTGACCGACACCGGCAAGGGTGAGCGTTCGCACACGTCGCTCAAGAACACCTCGAGCTCATCCAGGTTGCGCAGAAAGCCCGAACCCTTGCCTTTGGCAACAACCGTACCCGAGGGGCAGCCAAGGTTGAGATTGACCTCGCGGTACCCCATCTCGGCGAGCACCTGCGCCGCCCACACAAACTCGTCCGCATTCTTGGACATCAGCTGAGGTACTACGTTAAGCCCCTGGTTATTGGCAGGATCGACCTCTTTAAACGCCTTGCCACCAAAGCGGTTGCCCACCCGCGGCGGCGGCAAAAACGGCGTGTAATAACAATCGAGCGCGCCAAAGCACTCCGCATGCACGCGACGGAACACATGCCCGGTAATCCCCTCCATGGGGGCCAGCGATAAATTCATCAACATCCACTCTCAAATCAATGTGACAAAGGGACAGTCCCTTTGTCACATAATACGCCCACCGAGGGCGGGGGTTCTCTATACTGAGTCACATATGACGGTATCGCGCCAAAGGAGAACGCCGTGACCACGTCGCAGATATCCCTGCTCGCGCTCATCTTGGTTGGGGGCATCGGCATCCTGCTTATCGGAGTGAGCGCGCTCATGAAAGCCGCCGCTCGCAAGAAAGTCAAGGCCTGTACCGCCGTGACCATGGGAACGGTCATCGACCATCGCTTTATGGGCGAAGGCAGGATGTATCCCGTTTTGGAATACGCCGTCGACGGCACGCAATACCGCGCGAAAAAACAATTCCGTGGCATAAAGACCAAAAGCTTGTCGGGACTCCCCATCCGCACGCAAGCCACCGCCTACGAAGACGCCAAGGGCTGGTTGCACGTACAGACAGGACCCATCGCACGCCTAGATACTCTCGCAGAGCAGCTTTGGCCCCTCGGCAGCCAAATGACTGTGCACTACAACCCCAGCAGCCCAGACAAGAGCTATGTCGAGCGCCCTATCGTGGGCGACTTTGCCACGCTGATGTTTAACATCGCGGGTATCTTGCTCATCGCGCTGAGTATTTTGCTCTATGTTCTTATCCAGCGCTAGCTCAGACTGATACATCCCGCGCGCCGCGCGCCGTAATGACCGCCACGACACCAAGGACCAGCTATGGCAACACTCTCCGAACAAGAACGTAAGCGCATCCAGCGATACTGCATTTGCCCCAAGGTTGCCGGCGCGGCGCTTGCCATGGCATTCGTGCTGCCCTTATCGATCATTCCCTTCGAAATGATTGACGACATCGTCTTCCATCACGAAGGCTTCCAGGAGACGGGCATGATGGCCGCCCTGGCGCTCACCGCCATCGAGCTCATCATCTTCTGCTATTGCGCGCTCGCGCCGCGCTTTGGCATGCGCGGCAAGCAGTGGAAAGAAATGCAGCGCCGACTCGCCGTCGAGCAGTCCGAGAAAGACCGCTCGGCACAAATCGCGGGCGTTATTGGCACGCAGGCCGCCGCGCGCCTGCTCAAGAACAGCGACAACGAGACCGCGCGCAACCTGGGTGGCGCGGCAGAAGTCGCCGCTGCCGTAGGCGCCGTCGCCACCGCGGCAGACGTGCTTGCCGAAAGCTTTGCCAACGCAAAGGCCATGGCAGAGGCCTGTGGCGTGCCTATCCCCCGTGCAAAAAAGTGGATCGTCGCGCTTGTGGCACTGCCCCTCGCAATCGTGTGCGGTGCCTATATCCCGCAGCTGGCGCAGGGAAACATCGAGACGCAACAGAACGCCGCGGCCGCGGCCGAGCAGATCGCCATCGCCCGCAAGACGCTAGAACCCGCATGCGAGTACGTGTCCGCCGATGACCCTTACGAGCGATATCAAGATTACGGCTATCACGTCCGCGGCTACCTTCACGACGGCGACTCCGATACCCAGAAGACCTATACGTACCTGGATTTCGACAACAAGGGAACGCTCAAGGAAGTGAGTTACATAGCAGAGATCGACCCCGACGCGAGCCTTGAGGACAACCTCGCCCGCATCGAGCTCGACTTGGACGAACTTTCCTCTGTCGTCCAAACCGTAGACGTCAAGACCGTGAGTCCCGAGCTCCTAGCACCGCAAAAGCTCCCCGAAGAGTTTAGGCAGGCTTTTTTGAACGGTTCGCTCTACGAGAGAATCTCCATCAGGACGAGTGACAACCCCATCAAAACGTACTATTCGTTTGACACGGATCCCGAGGATGAATTTGACGAGTACACCCATCCAAGCATCCGTATCACGTTGGTGGGCAAAACGAGCTAGGCGCCCAATGTGACAAAGGGACTGTCCCTTTGTCACATTCCATGAAAAAGGGCACCGGCGTTAGCCGATGCCCTAAAGCTGCTGCAGATTAACTCCTACAGCGTATGACTAAGACGAATCGAACTATTCGTCCCAAGAGAGGCTCTTACCAGTCTTCTTTGCCAGCAGCAAGAACAGACCGATGATGACGTTGCATGCAATACAGAAGATGAAAACGCCCTGGAAGGAGCCGACAAGCTCGTATACCTTCATCATGACGGGCATGCCAAAGGCGCCGACGATATAGCCCACGGAGCAGATGAGCGCGAAGATGCGACCAAAGTCACGGGAGCCAAAGACGTCCATCACCAAAACGGTCAGAGCGGTGCCGGCGATGACGTACATGACGTCGTTAACACCGGCAGCAAGAATGCTGAGCGTCGAGTTGCCGCTGCTCATCATGAGCATGACAAAGGAGAGAATCGAGACGGCGAGCCAGCTCAGAATGGCCTTGGTGCTGCCAAACTTATCGCAAGTGGTACCGACGATCGGGTTGAGGAACAGGTCGAACAGCGATGCGGCGGAAACCATGAAGCCACCCACCATGGGGCTAAAGCCGACCTCGGCGGCATAGGTGGGGAACAGCTGGTTCATGCAGCAAGTAAGCTGAACGAGGCAGAGGAAGCCGATGCAGAAAAAGAATGCAGGCGACTTAATAGCGCGTGCGTAGCTAACGCCACGTGCACTATCCTCGGTCGTCTCCTCGGTCTCGGCGACCGTCTCGCCTTCGACATAGCCATAGGGCAGCATGCCCTTGTCCTGGGGCTTATAGCGGATAATCAGGATGGAAGCGGGAAGAATGAGCACGGCGGAGACGCCAGCGAGCACCAGATAACCAGTCCTCCAGCCAGCAGCCTCAATGACAGAGGTGATGACGGGACTCATGATGAGCATGTAAATCGAGTTCACTGCCCAAGCGAGACCAATTGCCAGGCCGCCAGATTTTTTGAACCACTGGTCAATAACATCGGACATGGCGACGCCGGTAGTGAAGGCGAAGCAAACGCCAATCAAAGCACCAGCTGCGATGAACATCCAGACTTCGGTGTAGAAGGCCATGCCTGCGCCAGCGGCGAGCAGAATAAGCTCAACGACGGGGAGCCAAAACTTGCCAACAACCTTGGGGATGAGTTTTCCGACAAACGGAAGAGCCGCTGCAAGACCAATGAGCGTTGCAGTGAAGTAATACGAGAAGATGGAGTAGTCAAATCCGAACTCCTCGCACACGGGCGCGACGAAGGAGCCAGCGATTACGCTATAGGATCCGGTCGTACCGGCAGACATGAGGCCGAGCGCGATCACGAGAACCCATGCGTAAACCTTGCTGCTCTTTAACTTTGCATTTTCCATTGATACAGCTCCTAGAGACCCAGAAGGGCGCACATAACGGCCTTAATGGTGTGCTGACGGTTCTCTGCCTCACGGAAGATGACCGACGCGTTGGCCTCAAAGCACTCGTCCGCAATCTCAAAGCCCTCGGTGATGATTTCACGATGCAGGTCGTTCTTGCACTGGGCGAGCAACATCTTGCCAACGCGGTGATTTGCGTTGTGAACAGAGGGGAGCTCGTGCATGCAGAAGATGTCGGGGTTGTTGGTGCGCTTGCACAGCTCACTGGTGACGCGATAGGGGTACAGGGACTCGGCGTCGCCAAGCCAAGAGTTGTAGTCGTCAGGGTCCAGAACCTCGTCGCCGCACTCGGGGTTGATGTAGCGCCACTCCTCGGTAACGATTACGTCGACACCGTCCAGAGCATCAAGGTCAGAGGTGATGGTGAAGGTCCTGTTAGGCGCGTACTTGGCGTAGCAGGCCTCAACCTCCTCGATCATTTCCTTGCACATCTGGTGACGGAGGTCGTCGGGGCCGATGGCGAGGAAGTCCATGTCGAGCATCGCGCACAGACGGCCATACCACACGGGGGCGCCGGCGCAGTTGCCAACGAAGGCCATCTTCTTGCCACGGCTCGTGCGCAGACCACCCCACTGCTCCTCCATCGTGAGAGCGTCAGCGAGCATCTGGGTCGGGTGATCGCCGAGGGTGAGGGCATTGATGACTGGAATATCGACCAAGTCAGCGACATCATAGAGGAACTGCTCGTCCTTTTGTGCACGATAGACAATGAGATCATACATGCCGTTGAAGACGCGCATGGCATCCTCGATGGTCTCGCAATCGCCCATGTGGGAGTTGGTCAGATAGGTGAAGCCCATGCCCAGGTCGTTGCAAGAGGTCTCAAAGGCGCAACGAGTGCGGGTCGAGCCCCACTCAAAGTTGGCGAGAACGTTCTTGCCGGGGAAGTAGCGCTGGTCGACACCGGACTTTTTCTGGGCCTTGAGGTTCCAGGCAAGATCGATGAGGTAACGGAAATCCTCAGAGGAAAGATCGTGGATGTTGAGGTAGTCGCGACCGCGAAGGCTGTTGTTCATGCCTATTTCCTTTCAATTGTTTGATGGGTAAGTGTCGAATGCGCCCCCGAGGGAAACACGGATATCCCTCGGGGACTGTAAATGTGGCGCTTGAATCAGGCAGCGCAAGTTTAAGAACTTGCTAGCAGCTGGCGGCCACGTCCTTGGTCCAGCAGTGCACGCCGCCGCCGGACAGGTTAAGCGCGAGAGAGTCGATCATGATGACCTTGCGATCGGGGAAGCAGCTCTCAAGAACCGCCTTGGCCTGCTCGTCCTTCTCCTTCACGACTTCGCTCATGCCTTCGTGGTAATAACGCTGGCCAAGAACGACGCCGTTGCAGATGAGGAAGTTGCAGTAGCTTGCTGCGGCATAAAAGTGAACGGGGCCTTCGGGCCAAGGGGTGCCATCCATGAACTTGCCGCCCATTTCGTCGATGAAGCCCTTATACAGCTCGTAGTCCTCGTCGCCGGGGGCGATGACAACCTCGATCGGCTCGGCAGTGGGCATGCGAACGATTTCGAAGGGCTTGCCCTCCCAGTCCGTCTCGGCGCGTAGAATCTCGTAGGCGGCGTCGATGCGACGACGCGATTCCGCGCCCGCCTTGCTCGAGGCGGCCTCCTCATCGGATACCTCGGCAAGAAGAATCTTGTTCGGGGTGATAAAGCGGCACATCTCATCGATGTGGGCGGCGAAGCTCATGCCGAAGACAGGAGTTCCATCTTCCTTCTCGTCGAGGATGCCCAGTCGATAGTCATCGTCCTCAAGCATAGGCTGCGGCAGCCAGATAACCTTGTTGAGGTTGTAGATGCGCTTGTACTCGGCCTCCACTTCCTCTTTTGAGAACTCGGGATTGCGCTTGCGGCATTCCGTGTCCTCGATGGCGATCAGGGTGCCGTGACCGTCAAACTCGCGGTCGCCGCCCTCCGAAACCATTTCGGAATTGACGATATCGAAGCACCCGAGCGCAACCGCCATGTGAACAGCTGCCCTGCGTGCGGACTGGCACTCTGGGGAGTTCTTGTCCCACACGCCATAATAGGTCCAAGCGGGGTTGACCATATAGGAATGGCCTTCGTCGTCGACCATGATGCTGGGGCCGTTGTCGCGAACGTAGAAGTTGGAGTCTTCGAACTGCGTAATCTGGATACGGTCGAGATCCACCCCTTCTTCTTTAAGGCGCGAGCAGGCTTCCTCGTAGGAGCCGGGGGTGCCACAGTTGAGGTTGACCGTAACGTCGCCATACTCAAGCAAAGCTTTAATTACGTCAACGCAGGGCTGGCGATTATCGAAGCCCTCTGCGCGAATGTAATCGGGAAGCCATGTCACATAGACGTTGGAGCGCTTCTCAAACTCGCCCGGCATACGATAGTTCTCGTACATGGTTGGTCCTTCCGTCGGGTTTCCCGCAATGCTGTCCGGCCGCGACAATAGCGGGGTTACACCAGCTATAGTACTACTATACCTACCGTTCGGTAGGTGTTTTTGTATAATTGCCATTCGCCTGTCGATACCTACCGTTCACCGTTTATAGTGGTCGTGTTTGGACACGAATTGATGTTCCGTTGCCATTCTTAATAATGTTGGCAATGCGGAAGTGATTTGCAATGGAGAAGTGAAGCGTGAGCACAAAGGGAAAAATATTGGACGCAATGTATGATCTTGTGGCAGAAGTCGGTTACGACAAGGCGTCCATTGGAAAAATCTGCGACCGTGTCGGTATATCCAAGCCATCGGTGTACTACTACTTTCCCTCTAAAGAGGATATTTTTACCACGCTCTTAGATAGTATGTTTCCGACTATCGACTATCAGCGCGACTACTCGCTAATAGTCGATAGGGACGGATTCAAGGCGGCGCTTATCGAGCTCGGCAATTCGGTTATAGGTGGCTATCGTAGTGATGAAAAGCGCCGTCGCGTGCTGGCCGAGGTCAGTATTCAGGCAAATCGAATCCCTGCAGTTCAGGAACGTCAGGCAACGGCGATCAACCGAACTATGGACGCGCTTAAAGACATCCTTCTCCATGGCCTAGAAATTGGCGCGTTTTCCGATGAAACAGACGTCATGCTGTACGTGCAGATTCTTTACACCGTACTTGAGGGAGCGAGCAATACCGTTGCCCAAGATGAAGACATCGATGAAAAGGCTGTTTGGGCAGGAATCGTCGAACTCATGTTTAAATAGGCGCGTAATAACAGAGGCACCTTGGCAAGCGCGATGCGACGACTTGCGGGGTCGCGGAATGGTCCGAAACCCGTGTTCGCGATGATTGCAAAAGTTGTTGAATAGAAATTGGGGCCGATTCCAGCTATGTTGGAATCGGCCCCAATTTCGTTTTAACTTGCGGAGACAAATGACAGGGCTGAAGGGCAGTGAGTATTTGCCCGCATGAGCACCGCTGAATATTGCGA
>NZ_QRQC01000028.1 GCF_003475325.1 Collinsella sp. AF33-16
CCGGACCGCCCCGCGGTCCAACTTTCTGTCCGCACCCCCAACAGTCCCTATTCCACCGCAACTCACCATCTGTATCGGCATCCAAAAGAAACAAGCCCGCATCCCCAGGGGACACGGGCCCGTAAAAGCCACATGGTAGGGGCGGTGGGACGTCTGCGTATTTGCTGCGCAAATACGCACCGGCCTCGGCCGCCTGCCGGCGCCCTCGCCGGCTCGCTACAAACGCTCCGCGTTTGCTTAACGCTCGCCCCCTCGCGGGTTCGAGCCCCACCGGCGTCCAAAAGAAACGAGCCCGCATCCCTTGGGGACACGGGCTCGAAAACTCCATATGGTAGGGGCGGTGGGACTCGAACCCACAATCCTTGCGGCGAGAGATTTTAAGTCTCCTGCGTATGCCAATTCCGCCACGCCCCCGTGAGACTAGAAGTCTAGCACAAGCCGCCCGTTACGCGTTGACAGCCATCGAGTGCTGGCCCGACTTTTCCAAGTACTCGGCAAACTTGGCCTCGTCGCCCTTGTTCTTGTACTGCAGGGCCAGCAGGTATTCCAGGCGGCAGCTCTTGACCTTGTCGTCACCGGCCTCCTTGAGCATGCGCTCCAGCTCGGGGATGTCGTTGTGGCGCTTGAGGATCATCGTGTCGTACATCAGCTGGCATTCGTGCGCGACTGCCTCGGCCTGACCGCCCTCAAAGCCCTTGATCTCGTGCAGTAACTCCTTGGACTTTTTGCGGTCCTCCTGGCCAACGTAGTAGTTAAAGGCCTTGATTACCAGGTCGACGCGCTGCATCTTGGGCAGGTTGAGTCCCAGCAGCAAATCGAACATCTCGTCGACACGCTTGTGGTCCTCGCGCAGCAGATAGGAGTTCAGGCGCAGGTAGTCGCGGTTGTAGCGCGGGTACAGCATACTGGTGAGTTTAGCGTCGAGCAGGCGATCGAACTCGTCCCACCGCTTGGCAGCCATAAGCTGCTGCAGGCGCTTAAACGTGGTACGTTTTTTGACGCTAAAGAATACCGACACGGCGATACAGATGATGACGACGGCGGTCCAGAGGGTGCGGGAATCGGGCATATTAGGGTCCTTAGTCGCTCGTAAAGCGAGCGGTATGGCAACACGTACTAGATGTATTATACGCAGCGCGCAAGCAAACTGGCATAAAAGCTCATCGAGGCCGAGCGCCATCGCTCGCTGCGGTACACTTACCTAAAGTAAACCATGAAGGGAGACATTACCTATGAAGAAGATCGTTTTGGCTTGCGGTGCTGGCGCTGCTACTTCCACGCTCGTTGCCCAGAAGGTCGCCACCATGCTCGACGCCAACGGTTACGCCGACAAGTACGAGATCGTGCAGTGCGCCATCTCCGAGGCCAAGGACGCTTGCGACGAGGGCGCCGACCTGCTGATCGCCACCACCGTTGCCCCCGAGGGTCTCACCTGCCCGTACGTGAGCGGCGTGCCCTTCATGACCGGCATGAACCGCGTCGCTGCCGAGAAGGCTGTTCTCGACGTCATGGCTCAGTAGGCGCTAACTGTATGAGTGGGCAGAACGCCAATCCGGTCGAGCTCTTTGGCATGCGCGTTGCCCATGTGGGCATTAACGCCACCGACCCGGCAGACGCCCTGGAGATCGCGGAGCTGTTCTCGACGATGATGGGCCTGCCCGTCATCGAGACCCCGGTTTCGTACTTTAACGATTCGCTGGTCGAGATCATGAAGCAGAACGGTCGTGGCACCAAGGGCCACATCGGCTTTGCCGTCAACGACATCGATGCGGCCGAGAAGTGGTTTGCCGAGCGCGGGCTCGAGGTCAACGAGGAGTCGCGCGCGCTGCTGCCCGACGGTAGCACCAAACTCGTGTACTTTAAGCGCGAGTTCGCCGGCTTCGCCGTGCACCTGTGCCGCGAGTAGCGCATAAGCTGCTTTAGTTAGCAAAAAGGGATAGGCCGTGTGGCCCTATCCCTTTATTTATGCCGAGGGATCGACTTTTGCAACGGTCAAAAACCGAAGTCTAATACTTTTCCGAGAAGTGAACGAGACAAATCAGCCCCCCGAAGCATCGACACTTTAAGGGCATCGTTTCCTGCAGTTTCGATGCTGGAATCCTGCGATTTTGCGGCCGAAAAATGCGGATGCTTCGGGGGTCCGAATATGGTCGTTCACTTCTCGGGAAAAGTATTAGACCTCGATCCACGAGGGGGCATCCCTACCGTGGCAGGCGAATCGTAAAGCGGCTGCCGACCCCTTCGACCGAGGTCACACCGATGACACCGCCATGGCTATCGACGATCCACTTGGCAATGGCAAGCCCCAGACCCGAGCCCTGCGCGCCGGCATCGCGCGCGTTGTCGGCGCGGTAGAACCGCTCGAACGCGTGAGCTGCGGATTCCTGGTTCATGCCGATACCCTCGTCCTCAACGCTTATGTCGATCGTGCCCATGCCCGCATCCGGCGCTACGCCAAACGAGATGGGCGTTCCCGCATCCGAGTACTTGGCGGCATTCTGCACGATCACGCGAAGAGCCTGCTTTACAAGCGCCACATCGACGGACGCATCGCAGCGCGAGTCGCTGACAAGCGCAGCGTCAAAGGCCAGTCGATACGTGTGCCCGGCATCGATCATCTGTGATTCTTCGCAAACCTCGCCGACCAGTGCAGCCAGGTTGGTATTCGCGCGCCGCAGCACGGTGCGACCGGCATCGCCGCGTGCCAAAAACAGCAGCTGTTCCACGAGCTCCTGCATATGCTCGCTTTCGGCTTTGAGCGAGGTGATGGATTCTGCCAGCACGTCCGGGTCGTCTTTGCCCCAGCGGTCGAGCATGTTCACGTAGCCCTGAATCACCGCGATGGGCGTGCGCAGCTCGTGGCTCGCATCGTTGACAAAGCGCATCTGCTGCAGCTTGGCCTCTTGCATCTGGCGCAGCAGGCGGTTGAGTGCGACCTCGATGCTTGCCAGGTCGGCGTCGCCGGTGGTGACGCTCGGCGAGTCGACGCTTGCGCGCTCGATGGCCTGTTCCAGCGTTTCCATCTTGCCGCCGGAGAGCTGCATACGGCCGAGCTCGTCCACGCGCAAGGCAAGGTCGTTGAGCGGCGCCATGGTGCGGCGCACGCGGCGGGCGCCGCCGAGCATGTTGAGCACGCTGATGACCTGCCAACCCATAACGACAAGGTAGAGAGGCCATAGCGCGACGAGGTCCTGCGCGAGGGGGAAGGTCTTGGTGGTACGCGCAAACTCGACGGTATAGGTGAGCGTTGTCAGGTCCCAGCCGCGTGCGGGCGTCAGCGACATGCCGTGAACGGTGGCGCCGGGAATCCAGCCTGCGGTAAACGCGCTGTCGGGCAGCGTCTGGTTGTATCCATAGACGAGGATCGCCGCCGCAATCACCATCAGCAACAGATCGAGCCAGACGTAGCTCATCAAGCGGCGCCACATATAGCCCCAGTTGATGGCGCGGGCGATGGAGGTGACGCGCTTGGCCTCGGCGTTATGCGCGGCAGACATAGCCCACCCCGCGCACGGTCTGGATGATGCGGGCGCCGCCAGCGTCTTCGATCTTGGCGCGCAAATGTGCGATGTGCACATCGACGTTGTTGGTATCGCCCACGTAGTCGTAGCCTAGCGCCTCATGCGCGATGCGCTCGCGCGTGAGCACGGTGCCGGCGTGCGCCATAAGCAGGGCGAGGACGTCGAACTCGCGGGCCGTGAGCGCGATGGGCGAGCCGCCGACCGTGACTTCGCGGCGGTCGGGGTCGAGCGCAACCGATCCCACGGTGAGTGTGGCAGGGGAGGGCGAGGCAGGGGTCTGGGCCATGTCACTGGCCGGGGGCATCGCGGTGGCCTTCTCGCCCGCGACGCCCGCCATGCCCGCTCCGGCGCCGACGCCAGCTACGCCCGAAGCCGCCCGCATGGCCTCCGAGCGCTTCAACGCCACGCGGATCCGTGCGAACAGCTCCTCAATCGCAAACGGCTTGGTCAGGTAATCGTCGGCGCCGGCATCGAGCCCAGCCACCTTGTCCATCACGGCATCGCGCGCGGTGACCATAATCACCGGCACATCCTTGTGCTTGCGGATGCGCCGCAGCACTTCCACACCGTTGAGCTGCGGCAACAGTACGTCGAGCAGAATCAGATCGTAGTCGCGCTCCAGCGCCAGGTCCACGGCGGTGCGGCCGTCGGCGGCGTGCTCTACCTGGTAACCCTCGTGCTCCAGCTCGAGCGTCACAAAGCGGGCGATTTTCTCCTCGTCCTCTACAATCAGGATTCGTGCCATACGTGCCCCCGTCTGCGATTACTTGTCGTCGTTGAGATTTTGCTTGATGTCGTCTGCGGCGTCGGCGGCGTGATCCATCAGGTTATTGATGCTGCCGGGTACATCACCGTCGCTGTCGATGCGGTAGCGCATGCCAAAGAACAGGCCAATCAGCATCAGCCATATCGTGGCGCCCCAGGCAAACAGCGCGACGATGGGGATCAGGATGGGAATGTTGAGGATGATCGCATCGCGGCGCGTGGCGATAAACTTGGTGTCCAGACTCAGGCGGAAGAGCTTTTTGAGGTACTCCCACACGCTGTCCATCTTCTTGGAGAAGTCGGTCTTTTCGCTCGACTTTTCGTAAGCGACCTGCGCGGCGACCATCTCGGCAGAGGGCTCATCGACTGGCGCGGACTCGGTGGCGGCATGCGCCGACGTGGTCTGGGTCTTGCCCTGCGACTCGAGCCAAATGATGGCATCCAAAACGTTGCCGTCGGCAGCGTCGAGCGCCGCCTTGGCATCGGTGTAACTCACGTTGCACTTGGTGCGGATGGTTTCAACTTTTTCGAGGTCGTCCATGACCTGTCCTTTCGTTCGATGGGCGCGACGCCGGGCAATTTGCTCGGGCGCGAGCGTTGCGTTCGGCGGTTTGCGTTGCGCCGCCCCGCCCTTGGTCGAACTCTATAGTGCAGGTTATAGATTAAGCGATTCTTGAGCCAAGATTAATGTTGGATGAGTTTTTGGGTGGTGCGGAGGCGGGCAGGGGCAGAAAAGGCAGGTTTTGCGTGGCGTGAAGGAGGGGCGGTCTGATCTTTGGGATAGCTGATAGCGAGGTCTAATACTTTTCCGAGAAGTGAATGAGTGAAAACGGACCCCCGAAGCATCGACACTTTAGAGGTGCCGCTTCCTGCGGTTTCAATGCTGAAATCCCACGATTTTGCCGCCGAAAAATGCGGATGTTTCAGGGGTCCAAAAACAGCCGTTCACTTCGCGGAAAAGTATTAGACCTCAATAGCGGGGGATGGGGTGCCGGTGCAAAACGGCGTCAGAAATGGGGTAAACAAGGCAAACGGATCTAATGGATCAAAAATCACGTTGCAAAAGTATGAAAATATCCTACAATTGCAGCATGAAGTACTTTAGCAACATAGCGGCGATAAGCGAGCTTTCCGAGAGCGAGGGCGTGTTCACCACAGCCCAGGCGGCTCGCATGGACATCTCTCGAGATGCGCTGGCGCACTCATGCCGCGCAGGGCGTCTTGAACGGATATGCCACGGCGCCTACCGGATGTCTGGAACGCAGCGCCGAGACACCGACGAACTCAACGCCTTTTGGAAGCTCACCAATCCCTCCCTTTGCGCGTGGGAGAGAAAACGTCAGTGGGATGGCATCGCCGTGAGCGGTACGACAGCGGCGAACCTGCAGCAAATGGGCGATTTCTATCTGTCCCCCTACAGGATGACCGCGCCCATGCGTATCAATACAAGAAACGAATCCCTTTCTTTTGTAAAGCGCGAGATTGCTGAGCGGGACATCGTTTGGCTCGACGGCCTGCCGGTAACTAAACCCGAGCGCACGCTTGTCGATCTTTGCCTCGATTGCGAGGATCCCTCATTAATTATCGATGCCTATCACGACGCGCTTGGACGTGGACTCGATATACAACGGCTGAAGGATCTTGTAGAGGAGAACTCTAAAACCGCCAAACGACGCGAGCTGATGGCGCCTTTGCTGATGGTACTGAACGGGTAATGCGAAACGGAGGACATGGTGAAGTACAAAACGCCTGCCGCATTGGAGATGGCTGTTAGGAATGCCGCAAGAGAATCACCAATGGATACTAATCGGGCAATCGTCGGTTTCTACTTTCATCGCTTCCTATGTCGCGTTTTTTCAGAAGATGACGGCAGCTTTGTGCTCAAGGGCGGTCAAAGCGTCCTGGCGCGAACACTCGATGCACGTGTCACAAGAGATATTGACTTGGTTGCTCAAGAGGAGAGTCTCGAAGAGGCTATTGTCGATCTGGTGCAGGCTGCTTGATTGATCTGGAGGATTTCGTTTCGTTCGTCTTTGATCGTGCAGAGCAAATCAAAGAAGAAGATGAGTATCGGTGCGGTGCGAAGGTGTGGTTCACCCCCTTTATGGGAACCAAGAAGCTACAGCCAATTTCAATTGACTTGGTAATTGATGAAGTGCGGGGACTTGAGCCTGAGGTTCTTGCGCCGATCGATCGTCTGAATATCGAGGGGCTCCCAGTCTGCGACTATCGAGTATGCCGAGTGGAGAGTGCCCTTGCAGATAAATTGCTCGCAATGATAGAGATGCATGAGGGCCGTGCTTCATCGCGAATCAAGGATATAGTCGACATCTTGGTGTACGCGAAAACTTGCTTCGTCGATGGGGCTACGCTTGTCGAGAGGGTCGAGAAAGAAGCGTCTGCCCGCAAAGTGGCAATGCCGGAAGAGTTCGTGGCGCCTCTCTGGTGGAAACAAAATGGTTCTGCACAGTACGTAAAGATGGCGAGGCAGGCGGGGGTACTTGATCTCGCGGGGAACATTGCTGGGGCAGAAGAGGTCGTCAATCGGTTGTATACACCGTGCTTTAATCATTCGGCGAATGTGTGCAAATGGAATCCTCAGACCACGGGATGGGAATAGGCTAGATAGTTAAGCCGGCGGCAGAATTAGTTCCTGTCGCCGGCTTAAGACGTTTCTACTGCCTATGCGCTATTCGCAGGTCTGGTCGACCACCTGGGTGACGGCCTTTTTTGCGCCTTCGAGGTCGCGCTGGGCTTGGGCGACAGTGGCCTCGGCTTGTTTCTTTGTCCTTACGACCTCGGCAAAGCGGTTGATGGATTCGCTATACTCGCGTGTGCGCGGGTCGAGCGCCGGCGGGACTTCGATCTCAAACAGGTCGCTAGGACGGATGGCGCGGATGCTGGCTGCTTCAGTTAATGCTTGAATCAGCTGCGCCCCGTGGCCTTCGGTAAGGTATCCAACAATTATCTCCGAAAACACTACGCGCTCATCTTCGGTCATCGTTTGGAATGACGGGCGAATGACGGTGGTGTTATGCGAAGCAACCAGATGCTGCTTAGCGTCATCGGAGCTGACGACGAGCAGGTTGGACGCGCCGTAGCGACCCAGCATGCGCGGCATGACGATATCTCCAGCGCGGAGCTCATAACGATCGAGAACGCTGGGGTCCACCTTTACGAATTTAGAATCCGAGCTATTTTGATTATCTGAAGCATCTACGGGCAGAAGATTGCCGTCCTGAAAATCTTGAGATGAGATTCGGCGCACCTCGACTGCGTCAATGTCGTTCGATGTCGTGCTCTCGCGGGGCATGAATGGCGCGACTCGCGTAAAAGAGTCACCGAGTGTGGCGCTGTAGTTTCGGGTGATGGCGATGAGGCTGATTTTGCCTTTTGAGAGAGCGGCGTGGTGTTGGAGCAGCTCGCGCGTGGCAAAAGTGGACGTTTCGATTGGCGTCGATCTTGGCGTATTGGTATCAATGCGGGCCCAGTCAGGAGAGATAGAAAAGGTGATATCAGAGTAATACGATGTTTTAGTCACATATTGAAAACGCGGTCCGGGCTCAATTGCGCTGCGAAATGCAACGCTGCGATTTCCTGAAGACAGTATGAGGAGCGCGCTTGTCATGTAGGGCCTGGGCTCGGAAAGTGGCAAATAAACGACGCTCTCGATGAGCCCTTCGCGTATCAAAATCGTGCGTGCTTGTTCAGCTTTATCAAGTAAATCGGCGGGAAGTACCACGGCTGCTCGAGTGCGGCCCGAAAGGGCGAGAGCATACAGGCACCAAATAAAAGGACCCCAGTCGCAAAAATCAAGGTAGCCAGGCTCCAAATAATCGATGAGCGCGGCACTGTCTTTTTCGATATCGTGCTTATTTGCGCGGTAGTAGTTTGATGCATCGACAAACACCGGCGCTGCATCATCATCGCTTGCATTCTGCTTTCCGGGTTCAAGCTCACAAATATCGGGCACGCCGTTACCGTTTAGGGTAAAGCACTTAGCGAGATCTTCGGCATCCACAGCGCCAGGCAGACGGACAGTGAGCAGGCGACTGCCTTGTTCCAGGTTAAGCGCGCGCGAGAGGGCGGCGGCGGTGAGGCGTGGCAATGATGATGTAGTTTCACGCATGTATAGAGCCCTTTCTTCTCAGTGGGTTTATATTAGCAGAAAAATATTAAAATTTCTAATGACGAGAACAGCACGCTGTGCTATCCTCGAAGCAATCCAAAGCCAACTCAATAGCAATTGCTTGATACATTCGCTTTGTAGCCTTTAGGCAAACTAAGCAATCGAGCAGGATGATTTCACTTATGAAACTACAGGTTAGATCAATAATCATCGTTCTAGCGTCAGAACATTCTAGAACTTAGAACAGACTTACATCAACCACCTGAAACCGGATAGAAAGAAGCATTCATGAAGAAACGGGACAGTATTTACGAGGCATTCCTCAGTGCGATCGACGAGGATCTCCGCGGTATGTGCGAAGTGAACAGGAAGGCAGAGCTGCCACTTCCGTGTCCGTACTGCGGCGAGAAGAACGTCGAGCGCCTGGCTAAATCGCTCGTTGGCGTGCTGGAAGAGCGCTCGCCCGATATTCCCGGGCTGGTGCCCGAGCAGTATCGAGCCGATGTACACGAGGCCCGCGAGCTTTTGACTGCTGCGACGCTCGCTTTGCTTTCGCTGTATTTTTCCCCGCGCGATAGCTGCATGGGCAGCGTGGCAGCCGTGGTGAGCATGTTTAGGCATGGATGTAATGCGGCTTTTAAGTCAGCTGGCGTTCTCTTGTTTGAGCAGGTTACGACAGGGATGAAGTACAACGTCAAGAAGGATGCCTATATTCCGTCCCCATTCGTGCGCCATATCGATAGCAAAAAGCCTTACGACCGGCTGCACCGCGATGGATCGCGTGGCTTTACGGCGGATGAAGATGATGCCGTCATGTTTTATAAGCGCTACCTCAAGGTGCAACGACGCGTGTTCGATACGAGTCCGCGTTTCAACTTTGAGTTATGCGTCAAACGCCCGTTTGAGGCACTTTTGGACGAACGACACACTTTTTATTACATGGAGGAAAAGATGGAAATCGATTTGGCAACTAAGGTACGGGGGCTTCAGGACCGCTACCTCCTCAACTGCGCTCGGGCCAAGGGATACGACCTGCTCGACAAGCTGATGATTAATGCATTGCTTGCGTATCTGCGCGACGGGACGGTTTCAACTGCTGCTCGCGAGAGTTATCTGGCGCAGGCCGAGCGCCTGATCGGCCACGCGACCAAGTCGTCGCGCTCGGCACAGCTCAATGAGGACGACGGTGTCGATCGCATTGCTTAACAACCACCAACGTCACGGACAAGAAAGGAGCCACGCCATGTCAGTCATCAAGATGTACGGCTACGAGGCCGCGCAGCAAACGGAGTATCAGACCAAGAAGTGGGCGACTAAGGAGGAGATGCAGGCGCTGTCATCCGGCGATGAGCAGCGCGATGTGATCTTGGCGCAAGGTGCCACGGTGGCTTTCTACGAGGGCGACAAGCACTGGGAGACAAGCGTGTCCAACAATGTTTTTGCCTTTGGCGGTACTGGTAGCGGCAAAACAGCGAGTTTCGTTTTGCCCAACCTGCTCAACCACCACGAGTGCTGCTATGTGGTCACAGACACCAAGGGCGAGTTACTGCGCCGCACGGGAAAAGGCTTTGAAGAGGACGGCTACGAGGTAACGGTTCTCGACACCATCAATCCCGAGCAGTCGTCCGGGTACGATCCCCTGCGCTACGTGATGGATGTCGAGGATATCCCCACCACGGTGGCGGCAATCATGGAGGGGATCGATCCTGACAGGCGCAGCTTTAGGAACGACCCGTTTTGGGACAACGCGAACGACCTGCTGCTTCGAGCGATTGTTGGAATCCTGTTCCTCCTGGAGTGCCTTGCTGGCACATTTGCGCCAGGCGGGGATCCTGAGGCTCCGCGCCGCTACCTTAAGATGAACAACGTCTTTAAACTGGCTGCGCTCATCAAGGTTACGGGAGATGGTGAGGGGCGATTCCCGTTGGACTACCTTGTAGAAGAGGTAGAGTCCAGGGAGTTTCTCGATAAGTATGGTGCGGAGAACGCTGATCTGTATGGCGTTGAGCAGTATCGCGATTTTCGAGGTGCGGCAGATAGGACGCTTAAGAGTATTCTGATCACGCTCAATGCAACTATCTCGCGGCTTAAGACGCCTCAGCTCATGCGCGTTTTTGAGAATGACGAGATGCGTCTTGATCGTATTGACGAGGGCAAGCGCGTGATCGATCTTAAAGTGAGCGACAACGATTCGGCTAATGCATGGCTTGCGAACGTTGCCCTTAAGCAGCTGTTTAACCTTGCCCAGCGCCGTGCCGATGCCAGCCCCAGCGGCCATTTGCAGCGTCGCGTGCAGTTTGTGCTCGATGAGTTTCCCAATGTGGGACGCATCCCCGATTTTGAGCGCAGCATTGCGACCGTGCGCAGTCGCGGCATTAGCTTTTTGATGTGTGCGCAATCGCTGAGCCAGCTCGATGTCGTGTACGGCAAATCAACGGCGCTTACCATCCTCGATAACTGCGATAGCTTGGTCTATATGGGTGGCGGCAGCAACATCGCGACGCAGAACTACATAAGCGAACTGTGTGGCGAGTCGGTTTTGGGCACCAAGTACGTGGGCGCCGAGCGCACTGCCGTAGATGTGCGCGGTTGCGTGATGACCCCAGGCGAGGTTGGGCTTATGCCTCGCACCGATTGCCTGGTCAAGGTGACCGGCATGCGTCCCTTCCGCGCCAAGAAGTACTTTTGCGACGACCATCCCAATGCAGCTAAGTGGCTAAGGGATTAGTCCCTGCAGCTTTGTGTATCCCATCTTGCATATTTTGTCGCACGGCTTCCGTTAGCCGTAAGCCGTGCGGTCCAGTTTTTGCCTCCTTACCGATTCCGTTTAGAAGGGAATTGCCATGTCCGTTATGTATCGTGAGCCCAGCATCATCAAGAAGTCCAAGGACGGCCGCGTTGCCGCCGTCGATATGGCAAGCGAGCTGCTTAACAGCCGCGTGCTGCTGCTGGAGGGCGAGGTCAACGATGTGACCTGCAACGGCCTTATTAAGTCCATGCTGGTGCTGGAACATCAAAGCGCGGCCGAGCCCATCACCCTCATCATCAATAGCCCGGGCGGCAGCGTTACGGCGGGGCTGGCGCTCATCGACACCATGCAGTCGCTCGATTGCCCCGTGATCACGGTGGGTGAGGGCGTCGTGGCCTCGATGGCCGCGGTGATCTTGGCCTGCGGCGACCACCGCCAGGTGTACCGCCACACGCAGGTGCTCATTCACCAGCTAATGGGCGGCACGGGCATGGCGCAGCAGACCGATATCGAGATTGTGGCCCAGCATGCGGCAGCCATGCGTGCCGAGCTGGACGAGCTACTGGCCGAGCACGGCAACCTGAGCGCTCAGGAGTTCCATGAGCTCACCGAGCGCGACTGCTGGTGTAACGCCAAACGCGCCCTAGAACTGGGCCTGGTGGACGAAGTGATTGCGCCCAGCAAGAAAGCGCTCTAGTGGGGCGCATGCCTTACAAGCACGTTAAACAGGGCGAATGAGCACGTAGTTGAACAGCCAGAAAGAGGTTGAACATGAGCAGGATTTGGGATGTCGACGGTATTGAGTGGGAAGATCTGCCCACCGTGAGCGACCTGCTGTGCGCTGCGGACACAAAGATCCTGGCACGCGAGGTTGCCCTGCGATACGGCGGCAAGCCGGGCGGCTGCGGCCGCGGCGATAGCGATCGCGGCCTAAAGCGCGCCCGCCGCAAGCTCAAAAAGCTGCGCAAGATTGATCCCGAGCCCAGCGACAAGATCGTCCTGTTGCCCAAGCACGTCATCAATCGCCGTGGTGCAGGTCGCAGCTTTGGCCATTACGATGTGAGCCCGTGCGCCTTTACGCGCGACGGCGTGCAAAGGCTAGGGGAAGATGCGCTTGTCGATGTGTATTCGTGGGAGTTGCTCCCGCTGGGCGAGGAGTCCGCGAGCGTTATGTTGGGCTATCGCGTATGGCTCGGCGGCGAGTGGGACCTATGCGAGCGCTACCGCTTTTTGGCTGCGGTATGCGCGAGCGTGCTGAATTGCATCCGGGAGGAAAAGGAGCTGCGCAGGTATCTTGAACAGGGCGGTGCTGCTCCCGATATGGACGAGGACGATACGGTTGAGGGCATCCGCAGCGACGTGCTATATCCCGAGGAAGTGTTCAACGCAAAGCTTGGCGGCTATTGGGACGAGAGCCTGGGACTCGACCTGCCCTGGAAAAACGAGCATCGGCAGACCTGCGTGCGAATCGACAGAGCTATCGATGACCTGTTTGCCGATGAAACGAAGCGTTGCGCTGCGGCGCTTGGGAAAAAGCTTGAGCGCGGATATGAGGAGCGCGGTGAGCAACCGGACGAGGATTTGCTGAACGGGATGTCCTTGTGAATGGTTGCTTGCAGTCCGATAAAAATCTGTCCGGACGAAATGATAGAACGATAGCGTAAATGGCACCCGTACTTTAAGGAGTTAACAATGGAAATCGCCTATAAGGAACTGTTTCGTGTAAACCGTCCTATCTGTGGTCCTGGACCAGGAGGTTTCTTCATTAAAAGATTCAAGGAAAGCGGCTACAGTGAGGCTGAATTAATCGATCTAATTACGGAGATGGACTTTTCTCCGGATGGACGAGGCACGAACATTGGTCTGTACAAGAAATGCGGGATAGTTAAGTGGGCGGTTGAAAAGACATGTTATACGGATTGGAGCCCCACCGTCATTGGCTTGGTCTTAACAGTTGCAACCGGCTTTAAGGTCTTTGGATGGGCTAATCAAAAAGCAATACCCTTTTTCGGTAACTTGAATGCATCTCTGTTTCCGGCGGCTGTTCTAGTTGGCTTACTGGTGTATTCAGTCGCTAGGTTTCAATTTGAGCTAAAGAAGACAAGGCTGCTGTGTGCCCTGGATCATATTGAGACTATTGAGGAGGCAAGGCAGGATTGTAAGGCTAAGTAAGTTCGCGAACATGCGAGAATGGTGACCGTACCATTGAGGGAAATTGTATGCTAGGGGCCGCGGTCGTGGATAAACAGATTAAATCAAGAGAGCGTGTCGTCGACCATGGTGAGGTATTCACCAACGAACGCGAGGTTAATGCAATGCTCGACATGGTAGAGGGTGAGTGCGAGCGCATCGATTCCCGGTTCTTGGAGCCGGCCTGTGGCGATGGTAACTTTCTTGCTGAAGTTCTGCGCCGCAAGCTTGAGGTCGTGAAAAGGCGCTACGGCAGTTCATCTATTGACTACGAACGACATGCGTTTGTGGCGGTTTCCTCTCTCTACGGCGTGGATCTCCTGTCTGACAACGCTGCAGCCTGTCGCAAGCGTCTTTTTGAGCAGTTCATCGGAGAATATGCCAAGGTGGCGAAAGGTCGCGTCAACGCCGCATTCTTAGATACAATCCGCACTGTGATTGATATGAACATCCTTTGCGGTAATGCTCTCTCGATGCGTCTTGTGGACGAGAGTCAGGAAGATACCGACGAGCCAATCATCTTCTCTGAGTGGTCTTTGGCGATGGGGGATAGGGTCAAGCGCCGCGATTTTCGCCTTGACGAACTTCTTGAGGGGCAGCGGCAGCAAATGAGCCTTTTTGGTTCTTCTGGCTCTCCTTCGTCGGAATGGGAATACGACGAAAGCGTTAAGGCATACATTCCTCTGCCGATTCGGGAATATCCTTTGACGAGCATTTATCAGATAGGAGCTGCAGCATGAGTGGATTATACGACACAACGTACAATCCTGACGTCTTGTCATGCCTCGCGAATCTATCGAGCGATGAGGTTTTTACCCCGCCCGAGATGGCCAACCAAATGCTAGATATGCTTCCGAAGAAAATCTGGTCGGATCCGGAAGCCACCTTCCTTGATCCATCCTGCAAATCCGGCGTCTTTCTTCGTGAAATAACCAAGCGCCTCATCGAGGGGCTGCAGGATGATTATCCCGTTCTCGATGAGCGCCTTGAGCATATTCTCAAGAAGCAAGTCTACGGTGTCGCACTTACAGAGCTGACGGGCTTGTTGTCTCGTCGCAGTGCATATTGTTCCAAATATGCTAACAGTCGCTATTCAGTGGTGGAATTTGATAGCTCTGACGGGAATATCAGGTACGGACGTTGCGAACACAAATGGCTTAATGGCAGGTGTCGGTATTGTGGTGCCTCGGAGAAAGAGTACAAACGCGATGCCGAACTTGAAACCCATGCGTATGAATTCATCCATCAAGATAATCCAGGGGAACTGTTTCCTATGAAATTCGACGTAGTAATTGGCAATCCTCCTTATCAGTTAAGCGATGGCGGCAATGGCGCCAGTGCGATGCCGATTTACCATAAGTTTGTCCAGCAGGGCATGAAACTAAGCCCCCGCTATTTAACGATGATCATTCCCGCGAGGTGGTATGCCGGCGGCAGAGGATTAGATTCGTTTAGAGCTGAGATGTTGCATGACGACCGCATCAGGGAGCTCCATGATTATGTGAATGCGTCAGATTGCTTTCCCGGTGTCGAGATTAAAGGCGGTGTCTGTTATTTCCTTTGGGATCGAGACCATAGGGGGCTTTGTCGTGTCTACTCGCATGACGGTAACGACGTCTCGATGGATGAGAGGCCATTACTGGAGGACGGGATGGAAACCTTCATTAGGAGTTCAAAACAGATATCCATTTTAAAGAAGATACGCAGCATGCAGGAAAAGCCGCTTTCGGAAGAATTAAACGCGGGCCGTTACTTTGGGTTCCACACTCGCGCCCTATGGAACGGTACCGACGGTTCTCTCCAGACCGCTGACGGATCTTCGTCATATCCAGTTAAAAAGAACAAGACGGGCGCGTTCGCGACTAAGGTGTATATCGCGCATGGCGAGTGCTGGATTGAACAGAAGAATGTCACGCGAAACGCCGGCGATGTCCAAAAGTACAAGGTTCTTATTCCGCGAGCCGGCAATCCCGGTGGCACAATTCTCGGAAAGCCGAAACTTGCTGAACCGGGGTCATGCAGTTCGAACACATATAACGTTTTTGTTCTTGGTGCATCTGCTTCTGAGGCAAATAACTTAATTCAGTATCTGAAGACGCGTTTCGTTCGATATCTTGTTGCAACCAGGACGGCCACGCAGGATATGGCTCCGAAGGCGTTTGAATTCGTTCCGGTCCAAGACTGGAGCCATGCTTGGACTGATGAAGAACTATTTGAAAAGTATGGGCTAGACGAGTCTGAGATAGACGATGTGTGCAGCTCGATTCCCGGAATGGAATAGCTATGCCTACGCAAGATTTCTTCCCTCAGCGCCCTGACGCCCATCCGGCCATCTATGCCTATTCCGATACTGATCCCAACCACAAAGGAATCCTGAAGGTCGGCTATACGGCCAAGGACGTTGAGCAACGCGTACGTGAGCAGTTTCCCGTACTGCAACCTGAGAAAAAGCCATACAAAATCGAGTTTGCCGAGTCCGCGATGCGCGACGACGGCACTTTTTTCCTAGATCATCCCGTCCATGACTGGCTCGAGGCCCACGGCTGCGAAAACATCAATGGCGAGTGGTATCGCTGCACGCCCGACCAAGTGCGTGCCGGCTGGATCGCCGTGCGCGACCGCACCGAGAACGACGAGGCGCGCGACCAGGACTTCAGCATGCGACCTGAGCAGGCCGAGGCCGTGCGTCGCACGCGTGAGTACTTCGAGTCTGTGACCGCCGAGGGTTCGCAACGCACGCCCAAGTTCCTCTGGAACGCCAAGATGCGTTTTGGCAAAACCTTCGCCACATATGAGTTGGCGAAGTCGATGGGCATGAGGCGCGTCCTCGTGCTCACGTTCAAGCCCGCTGTGCAGAGTGCCTGGCAGGAGGACCTAAACCGCCATGTCGACTTCGAGGGCTGGCAGTTCGTCAGTCGCGGCGGCAAGCAATATGAGGACTGCGATCCCCAGCGCCCGATCGTCTGCTTTGGCTCGTTCCAAGACTATCTCGGTCGAGATTCCAACGGAAATATCAAGGCCCGGCACGAGTGGGTGCGCCTAGAAGACTGGGACCTCGTGGTGTTCGACGAGTACCATTTCGGAGCATGGCGGGAAACGGCCAAGAAGCTCTTTGACTCGATCGACGAGGACGAGGAGAAGGCCGTCCATGAGGAGGTCAAGGTCACTGGCAACGAGCAGGACGAGACGTGGCTGCCGATCGTCACCAAGTACTTCCTGTTCCTATCCGGAACCCCGTTCCGCGCACTCAACAGCGGCGAGTTTATCGAGGAGCAGATCTTCAACTGGACTTACTCTGACGAGCAGGAGGCCAAGGCTAACTGGAACCCCGCCGACGGTGATAACCCGTACGCATCGCTCCCGCGCATGGTCATGCTCACCTACCAGATGCCGGAGGAGATCAAGCGCATCGCGCTGAACACCGAGACGAACCAGTTCGACCTCAACGTGTTCTTCTCCGCAGAGGGGGAGGGCGAGGACGCCCAGTTCAAGTTCAAGGACCACGTCCAGATGTGGCTCGACCTCATGCGCGGCCAGCACATGCCGGCCACAAAGGACGAGCTGAAGCTGGGCGAGAAGCCGGCCATGCCGTTCTCCGATATCCGCCTGCTCAACGTCCTGGGGCACACCCTGTGGTTCCTGCCGAACGTCGCGAGCTGCTACGCCATGGCCAACCTCCTCAAGGAACGCCAGAACACCTTCTATCATGACTTCAAGATCAACGTCTGCGCCGGTGCCGCCGCCGGCATCGGCCTGGACGCCCTGCCGCCCGTGCAGCGCTCGATGCGCGAACCGCTGGAGTCCCGCACGATCACGCTCTCATGCGGCAAGCTGACGACCGGCGTCACGGTGAAACCGTGGACGGGCGTGTTCATGCTCTCCAACGTCAAGAGCGCCGAGACCTATTTCCAGACCGCGTTCCGCGTGCAGTCGCCGTGGACGGTCAAGGACGACGACGGGCGCATCCAGATCATCAAGAACGAGTGCTACGTATTCGATTTCGCGCTCGACCGCGCCCTCACGATGGTCTCCGATTACTCGACGCAGCTCGCCACCGACCCCAAGAAGGGTCCGGAGCAGAAGGTCGACGAGTTCGTCAAGTTCCTGCCGGTGCTCGCCTATGACGGCAGCAGGATGAAGGAGATCAGCGCCGCCGAGGTATTGGACATCGCCATGGCCGGAACGTCGGCGACGCTCCTCGCGAAGCGCTGGGAGTCCGCGCTGCTGGTCAACGTCGACAACGACACCCTGCGCCGCCTGCTCGCAAACGACGAGGCTATTAACGCCCTCATGAACATCGAGGGCTTCCGCAGCCTCAACGATGACATCAAGACGATCATCAACAAGTCCGAGGCCGTCAAGAAGGTCAAGAAGGAGAAGGGGGAGAGTCTTACCCCGAAAGAGAAGAAGGAGCTCACCGAGGAGGAGAAGGAGTTCAAGAGCAAGCGCAAGGAAATCCAGACCAAGCTGATCAAGTTCGCGACCCGAATCCCCGTCTTCATGTACCTCACGGACTACCGCGAGGAGACGCTGCACGACGTAATCACCCAGCTCGAACCTGGGCTGTTCAAGAAGGTCACCGGCCTGTCCGTCGATGACTTCAACCTCCTCGTCGGTCTGGGCGTCTTCAATGCACCCCTGATGAATGACGCGGTCTACAAGTTCCGACGCTACGAGGACGCGAGCCTTGTCTACACCGGTGTCAACAAGCACGCCGGCGAGCGCGTCGGCCTGTACGACACGACGCTTTCCGAGTACGACTACCTCGCCGCGAAACAGCAGGAGTCGATGATCGCGCCGGACGGCTCTGCCATCGACCTCACCAGCGCCGAACCCGTCACGCGCCCCGTCGAGCAAATTGGGAAATTTCCTGTCGTCCAAAAGGTTGCTCAACAAAAAGTTGTACAGCAAACGGAGAAACCGAAAGCATCGGCGGAGCCTGTGTCGACCACTGTGTCGACCAAAACGGATTGGGTCGCGGACGTCCTCACCAACCGCGGTATCGAATTCGTCGACAAGCGCGAGAAGTCCGGTGCCTTATGGGCACTCGGCGGCGTCGAGCTCGCTCCGGCGATGGGGACGTTGCGCGACCGCGGCGCCGACTTCACGTTCAAGCCGAGCGGCGGCAAGGCAACCAAGTTCAAGGAGGCCTGGTATCTCACCGGGTATCCCGATGAACTGAACGATGACGTTGCCGAAGAAACTCCGGCGATCGACTACAGCAAGGTCGTTCCGGGCTATCGCGTTATTCACAAGGGCCTCGGCGGGGGAACGGTCAAGCGGATCAATGGCGGCTTGATCTCAGTTGCGTTCGATGACTCCCCGAATCGTCAACGTGCATTTACGTTTCCTGGTGCATTTGAGCAGGGGCTTTTATCTCATGCGGCGATGGCCGAATCAGACGGCCCGATTTGTCTTTAGATAGATATATCACTGTTAACTCGCTGAAGGAGCTTTTGGGATGGATGAAAGAACAACTCGTGGGCTAGCGTTTAAGCGGCGTGATAGCGAAGGTAATGTTACTGCCTTTCGCAATACAATAACTTCTAAATTAGGAATGACTGACTTGCAGGGGCTGTTGATTGGCAAGAGCGGGGAGTTTACTGAAGCGGTTGAGGCCTTTGAAGTCGAGGGGTTCGCACGCGATGCTTTGCTAAAAATACTCCTGCCAGCATCAGATTTAACGCGTAAAGTCAGGCTTGCAAATGCGATCGGTGTTCCATTTTCGGTTTGGATTCATGGAACGGACGACAAAGGGATTATTCGAGCCATTCAACTGGATGTGGACGAAGAGCGTTTGGGCGGTGTAAAGGTGGTTACAGAACGCCTGTGCACAGAAGATAGATTTATAGAATGGTGGGCTGAAAAAAAGAAAACGCCTCAGACAAAAAGATTTAGAAAACAGTATATTCAGAACAGTTATTTTGACAAACTGCTTGAGAGCCATGGCATGGTGTGGGGCGGCAATATCGATGGAGCTATATTCGCGCCGGACGGCAGTGTTGAGGCGATTGTCGAAATAAGATGTACGGAGAAAAATCCAATCGAGACTTATGATCCATCTCGTTATTACAAGGAGGATACGTTTACATGGCAACCCGTTCTTAAGTTGTCGAGAGATTTGGACATTCCGTGTGTATTGCTGACATTTAAAAAGGAATATAAGGATGGGGAGACGGGGGTTCTCGGGATTGCAGGCGTTCTCGGCAATGACGATAACGGACTTAAATACCTAGACGCTAAGCCTCCTTGCAATAACTTAGTTCATTCAGCTGACGAGGTTCGAAGGTTTGTGCTGGATATGAAGATGGCCCACGCGCAACTAAAGTAACCTTGATTGGGCACGGGCCAAGGTGAACTCCGGAATGGACGAGCTTCTACGATTCTCGGACTAGTAAGTTTGGTTGCCTCGCGGTGCCCTGCGGTTCGCTCCGGCGTCACATTCCCTTATCCTCTGTGCTAAAAGATCGTCTACCGGCTACTGTCTGGGTTCATGTTTAAATTAAATCGGGGATTCGTTGTAGTCGTCTGCCTCTCCTTTGTTAATGGCGTTGCGTCCGAGGAGCGATCATTTCTGTCGGATAGGCAATCCCAGTAACCGGATAAACCGGGGATGGGGAGATGCTCAATTGTTCTCGCGCTCTTCTTTCTGGTCTTGTCAGCCTCTAGCTCTAATGAGATGACGGAGGCAACCAGATCGAATTTAGAGATTGACCATCCGTTATCCGATTTGCGACAGTGACCCGCATTCTTTTTTGCGAGTTTGTCCAAGAGCTCTGGAAGGGTGCCTAGTTGTGCTGACTGGGTCGTGATGTCGACGATTACACTGCCATCCTCTAGCGAACCGTTCCAAATAACGGGATGAGGATAACCGCACGCTTCAGGCGTTTGAGTGCTAGGTTGGTTTTTGGGCCGATTGATTGCCTTGAGCCACTCTTCGTAAAGTGCTTTCGGCACGAGAGGGGACCGTTGATAATAAGGTCCAAGGGTGTGGTCAACGGCATTGGCTAGTTCTTGAAAATATAGCTGTCGCTTTTTGTTAGTAGCCATCGGGTTGTGCCCGTCTTTCCCGCTGACAGTATCTGCTTTGCGTCTTAAATTGACGGCAGTTGCATGGGGCGGCTTTTTACCAAGCTTGAGTTTTGTATTACTTGCGGGATTGCAGTACATGCCCGTTTCGTTGTCGTATCTAGAACAATACTTGCTATTGTTGCCAGCTGGGAAAAAGGGTTTGTTGCATGTGCTGCATTTTGTCGGAAGTGCCCCGGATCGCAGGGCTTCGCATAGTAGATGCGCATAGAAAACCGAGAATGATTCCGGAAGAAAAGAATGAATCAATGAGTGGGAGCGGTCTATCAAGTGCTGGAAATGGTGAGTATTTGCCCGCATGAGCACCGCTGAATATTGCGAAA
>NZ_QRQC01000029.1 GCF_003475325.1 Collinsella sp. AF33-16
TCGCAATATTCAGCGGTGCTCATGCGGGCAAATACTCACTGGGCGCCTCCTCGATGGTCTTCCTCGGAGGAGTCTTCATTTCCTTGCACAGCAGTTCCTCGTCGACCGTTACGATGTTCGCAAATTCGGCACGTATCCCATTCGTCTGTGATTCGCTGCTTAGCCGCCAGAGACCACATGACAGAGCGCGGACCGTGCTCCGTCATGTGGTTGTCAATTTCCAAAAAACTTGACGTTACCAGTGATGCGGTTTCAAACCGGTTAAAAAGGGGTATCGACCCAAGCCGATACCCCTAATGCAAGCACGCTTTAATCCAATTAAGCCATTATCAATACTGCTTTATCGGATCAGCGTACATCGTGAATTGAAAGCCAATCCAGCAACCTATCGAAGCTCTCTGTAAACTAGATCCCGTTTTTCGTGAAATAGCATATTCGCGGGTACATCTTTAGAAACAACGCTATTCGCAGCGATGACCGCATTATCGCCAATGGCCACACCTTTAAGCACCACGACATTCGCGCCAAGCCAGACGTTGTCGCCAATATGCACGGGCGCTGTCGTAGTCGGCTGGTCCCGATACATGATCCCATCCTGCGACATACCGTGGTCGAAGTCATACACATGGACGTTTGGACCAAATAGGCAGCCTCTACCAATCTCAATTCGTTCATGAGCAATCAGGACGCAACCGTAATTGAAAGACGTTCGTTCACCGACGCTAATAACGCCTTTATCCGATACGCGACAATAAAACGGTCGCCTGAAAGCCTTCGTCATGGTTATCTGGCCAGGGAATCTCCCTGCAAGAAACGCCAACTTACCCCGGACATAAATCCAGGTCGCCACATGCTCAACAAAGTCCATTAAATTCAAGAGAAACGCCCCTAGTAACTATTTCCTTTTAATAAGCTGTTTCACAAGAGTCTTGAGAGATTTCACGAAGCCGTAGGCGCCAACAAACCGAGCAGTGCCCTCGAACCCCTTATGCTCATAAGCCTTCCAGAAACCATCAACGTTACCCTGCGGAGAGGACGACCTCTCCAGCATCGGATTACCGGGCAGCACCTCTTCAAGAGATATATCTGTTACGCCGGGCTCAAATACACCAGATGCGACAATACGCTCGGCTAGCTCACTATTAACCATAACAACAGAAAGTCCCTTATGATCATTAAAACCTTTGCGAACTCGATCGACGCCAAGAAAATCAGCAAGAGTAAAGTCGGAAACCCTGTTGACGTCGGTATAGGCGCAGTTATAACAGCTGGAATTTAAAGCGTTATTGCTATAGAACACATCTCGCCAAGTATTAGATTCAATCGTGTCATAGAGAGCAGTGCCGTCGTCCAAGAGAGCCTTCTCGACATGGACTCCCCAACCTCTGTCCTTGGGGCGATGAAAATATTTGATGACCTTCTTTCCGGACTTTTTTTCCAAAAAGGAAATGTATTCGCGGAACATACGATTACTAGGTGTGCCATGGCAGATTAAATCGCAGGTAACCAACTGTCCGGAATAGTTTTTCTTAGACAGAAAACTCCTAAGACCCGCAATTTGGCATGGGGTTCCGCTGTAGAGCACGTCAAGACCTTGTTTCAAGTCGTTATATGCTTCGACATATGAAGAGCCAACGAAGCCCTGTGAGTATTTTGAGCCTCGACAAGATTGCGCGTCGTCAACAGAGGCACAACGCCGCTGAACAACGCGGAAATCTTCATCGAAGCAAGCGCCGTAAACGACGCCGCCATTATTTAGGACGTAAGTAGCCAAGGTCCAAAACGCGGCACCCGAGGAACTTTTTGCGCGTTCGGCGTCGTCAGCCTGATAAGCCAATACCCGACGATAGTTCATCTTCAGATCGTCGCTCGTCAAACCATTAGCCGGACATACCCTCTGGCACAAACCGCACTCAACACATTTTGATTCGTCAATCTTCGGACGGTAAAACCCATGAGAGTCTTCTACAATCTGAATCGCCGATCGAGGACACACAGACAGACACGCAGAGCACCCGGTACAGCGTTGACTATCTTTGCAGATATCCATGGAATCCCTCCCTATCGTTAAGAATCATCTTGTCTGAGCCGCAAATAGCAAACGCCGCCACACATGAAATGAAATACGGTATGTAGCACTGCGGATCGTATAAAGGGTTGCCTGAAAAGCAATAAATTAGAAAGAAAATCTGAACACCCAAACAGGCCCACAAGCAAAAGGAGTCCCCATAAGGACCTTCCTCTAAAAGAGATTCAGATCGATGCATGGCTGCAAGGATGGAGAGAAACGCGGGCACAACAAAAGCCGCAAGGCCAATCACACCCGTCTCGGCAAGCAACTGAAGGTATACGTTGTGAGCACTCATCGACGAAAAGCCAAGATTGCTGTACATTGCACCAAGGGAGGTAGTGGCAACATACTTGGAATAAGTCCCCCAACCACAACCAAGTAAGGGTTTTGCATAAAACATACTCCAAGCGCAATCGTACAAATAGCTTCTGCCATTGCCCGTTTCATCATCTGAAAGCTCAATAAACCTCTCAAGAGTCGCCTGAACAGCGGGAACAAACGTAGCAAGAACGCCGACAGCTATTACAGCGATTGCAGCAACAACCAAGGTCTTGAGCATCGTCCCGGTAAGCTTCTTTCTATTTACGAACAGATACGAGATGACGATAGCAGCAACGGATGCAACCAAAGGACCCCGCTTAGTAGTCAGAAAAAGTGCAAGCAAGAGCATCAGGCTCAGCATCAAATCTTTAATCCGAACCTTTTCCCTGCTACCAGCAAGACCACAGGCCCAAGAGACGAGACCCAAACTCAAATAAATCGAATTAGTGCTGTAGTGCGCCGTGAAGCCAGAGCGATAGTCCCTAGCCATATAGCTACCTGAAAAGAAGGCAGATTTAACTGGCAGATAAAGTGCGGGGACTAGCCAGAAGACGATGGTGCAGAACGCATGAAATGCTGCAAAGGCGACAAGAACCCTAAGGCATGAAGTGACCCAGGATCGCTCGCCTGCCGCAACATACATGCACAGAAATAGAAGCGTATAAACTACGAGCAGGGTTAAATTAGCCACACCGTATATCAAACTATGAATAAAGAACAGCACAAAGAAAGGTGCCCAAGCCAGCTCAAGGCCAAATCTTTTGCAAGCAAATCTTCTGTTAGTCACAAAATGCAGGAGAAACGCCGTAGCAGATAGCAGGAGGCAGACATCGAGTGCAAGCGCAGAAGCAGCGAGCGATTGGCAGAAAAAGGCGTAAAAGAGCAGTGGAATGAACACCATGGACCCATCATTTAGGGAAAAGCGTCGCTCTAACTCAGAGCAAGACTCAACACCGGCCCTAGACGCGCTGAAATAATTCATCCTATTTAATCCTCATAAAACGACCAATAATCGAACTATAGCTAGGCCTGTCGAAGAAATAGAGCGTCGCGCATGCGGCGACTGCGCCCCAAATGACAAGACCGATGGCGACCGCAATCCATCCTGTCCAACTTCCAGCGAAGCAAGACAGTAAATAGCCAGGCATGGCCACAAGAACGGTCTGTAATACATACACGCCAAACGACCAAAACGAACTCGAAAGAGAGTCCTTCGAGATTTTACGAGGCTCGTAGAGCAAAAGGTCAATCACGCGGTATAGATTGGATACGCAGGACGCAGCAATTGTGCCGACGACCCCAAAACGCATTGTGAGTGGGATACCCAAGACGATAATGATTGCAGCCTGCAAGCAGGTCTGCGCCCTAGTCTCACGGTACATGCCAGCAGCAATTACAAGTAGGCCCTGGGACGACTTGCCATGATAGAGAAAAACATTTAGGACGACGAGGAAACCGAGCAGGACATTGTGGTAATTTGCATCGTGAAACCCGCCTGCATACAAATCAACAAACGGCATAATCAATGAAAAAGCACATCCGCATGCCACAGCGGAGACTGCGTACACAAGCGCTCGATATGGCTTATAGGAAGACCGAAGACCCTCGTAGTCTCCCTCAGCAATCTGTCGACCAAAGAGCGCCTGAAGCCCTGTACCAAGGACATTCGGAATCATCTGTAGCCCCGTAGATACGAGCATGTAAACAGCAAGAACGCTAACTTCACTCATGCTCCCACAGAGGAAGGTCGCCAAAATAACGGGCGCGCCCGACTGAACGGCTCCCAAGATTTGGAGAAACAACGCATCCCATCTCTGGGGTAGCTGATAGTCACCGTAATCAACCTTGCAATTGAGCTTCGGATAATGGCGGCGTGTATACAGAGCGAGAATCAGGCTGCGCGCAAAAACCGCAGAGAGAGCCAACGCATAGACAGCGACAACAGGAGCATGGAGATAGGCAAACAAGAAAATGACGGCCGTGTTAACCAGCGTGAAGACCGTCGATGCGAGTTGAATGAGCCAGTTCTTTTGATCGGCGGTAAGGAAAACTTGGTACTTGGCGAGGGAAAAGAAATCCACGACGATCTTGGCACCCAACAGGAAGGTAAGCACCATGATCTCCCAAGGCGCAAGCGAACCTACCGAGACAAATATGGGATAAACGACCGAAAGGCCAACCAGCAAGACAAGAAACAACATGCCCGACTTCTGATAAAAGACCTTCGAGGCCGAAGCCACGACGTTAATCCCATCCCAGTCGCCCTTAGCAATAGGCTTATATAGAGCGAAGGTCGCCGCACCAGAAATACCAGCTTCGACAAGTGCGAAATAACCAATAAACTGAGTTAGAGAGGTCACCAGACCGTTAACCTCGGATCCATATACGCCAATAATCGCCCTTGGGACGAGGAAGCCGGCAACGATAGCGGTCAACTGGTAGACCAAGTTCCAAAAAGTATTCTTTGCAAACATAAGCCAGAAACGACACCTACAATCCAATGCAGCGAGCGATAAAGGCACGCGCTGTATCACGGTCATGTGAGAGGGTCTGGTTTGCATGACCATAGTCAACAGCCGAAGTAACGACCTCGTCTCGATACAGACAACCCTCAATTCCATAACGTGCGAGCAGGTCTGTAATCCTGACGTTACTCTGAACGGCGGAGTCCGACGTTTTAACGACAAACGACTTATTGAAATTCATGGAGAAGCAGGCGCCGTGGAAGGAGTCCGTGCAAACAAACGACGCCTCACTAACAAGCTTCAAGAAAGCAGCCGGACCGATACCCCTCACGTTAATCATGCCGGGGAATTTCTTCGTGTTGTAATGAATGCAGACGACAGGAACGCCGAGCTCGCTGGCGATCTTCCTAGCTCGATCCACGAGTTTTTGCTCAGAGTTAAGCGTATAAAGCAGAACATAGGATTGAGGTATCGAATCCAAGCCGTCATCTGAGGCTAACGCCGACCAGTCATCGCCCGTAAGAAGCAGGGTCGGATCAGGCATAAATACAGATTCGAGCCCCATCTCGCTAAGGACCTCCATAGAGCTCGGTTCCCTAACGGAAAGACCAGTGAACTTTGCCAGCCTGTCGGCCGCGCCTTCATCGCATGCCAAAATGGATTCCGCCGTCGCATCTCCCAGACTGGCAGCATAAGACGCGACCTTTGTAACTTCAGCGATGCCTTCACCCAAGAAGACTGGGTCATGCCCATTAACCCGAGGATTGAAAACCTGATCGCTGCCAATGAGGACGCAGTCGAGGCTCTTGGCTCTATCAATAAGAGCTTGCTTATCCAGCTTTCCCGTAGGGCTTAGATTGCGCTTAGCAAATCGACTGAACGAATTAAGCCTCTGGCGCTCAAAACCCCTGCGAAGGAAATAGCGAACGGCATCCGAAGGATTGAACGAGAAGCACGTACCCAACTCTCGATCATCGAGTTCCTTATTGCTGTAATTGAGCACTTCGCAGTCGCAGCCCAACGACATCACGGTCCTGCGCAGAGCACATGCTTGTAGCGAAGCACCATAATTTACGGTATTCGAAAATGTGAGGATGCCTATGCGTTTCAATATCTTACCGCCTAACTATTCGCAAGCTCGTTAAACCAAATTGATGATGTAACCTTCAGTAGCGTTATCGGTTTCGATAATCTTGCACGGGTTGCCAATGACTATCGAATGATCGGGAATATCCTGGTTAACAAAGGTATTGGAGGCAATAAAGACATCGTTTCCAATGGTCACATTACCTGCAACCGTCGAGTTAATACCGAGATATACGCGGTCACCAATCGTAGGGACGCCCTTTCTATGGCCACGGTTTTCTTGGCCGATGGTGCATCCCTTATGGATGTTCACGTTACGGCCGAACTTCGCGCCGGCGTTTACAGTAATGCCGTAAGGGTGACCAATGTAGAAGCCTTCACCAATTTGAGTTGATGGCGAAATCTCGAGTCCACACTTCCTGGAAAGATGTTTCCTCGGAAGCGTGAAGAGGAGTTTTCGCAAACCCCCTGTCTGACACATCCTTAGATAGAAAACATAGCGGTAGCCAAAATCACCTAATAACCGGCCGAGCTTTACGCCTTGCGTACCGAAATAGTGATAAGTATCTTTAGCGAATACGTCCACTCTAACTTCTCTCTCCTCTAGCAATCTTTTCGCGAACAACGCCAAAGATTCTCTTAGTTCCTACAACCAAGCCACCGTCACTAAGCTCCATAAGAATTCGACCCAAAATCTGCGAAAGCCTTCGCCCAATGAAAGGGGAACACTTACGCACAACCTTCCGCTTGATGCGATATTTGGGCTCAACCCAGCTTCCCGAAGAGCGATGGATGCTGTAGGTTTCACGCTTGATGTGATAACCGCCGAAACCGTAAACGGGGTTGAACGCTTTGGAGTCCAAGGCAAGCCAGCCACCGAAATGCTGCTCTTTATTCACGCGTTCAAAGCCGATTTTTTGAAGCTCAGCAGTGAATACCTCATTCACCGTGATCTTGTCGAGAAAATCAGGATCACAGGAGAACTCCATCGACTCATATCGTTCCACGCATGCGCGAATTACAGGGTCATGAGGCTCAACAGCAACAATCAAGCCGGTGGTGGCAGTCAACGAGGATTCTTCGATTGCAGTGAAAGGAATGCTTTCCATGAGAGGCGATATGTCTCGTATGAGCTCGCTGCCGATATCCATATAGATGCCGCCGTACTCATACAAGACCTTAAAGCGAGCGTAGTCCGACACAAATGCCCAGAGGCCCGCCGCATACGCGCCCCTTGACCAAGAGCATGAT
Source organism: Collinsella sp. AF33-16 (assembly GCF_003475325.1). Classification (GTDB taxonomy): domain Bacteria; phylum Actinomycetota; class Coriobacteriia; order Coriobacteriales; family Coriobacteriaceae; genus Collinsella. The sequence continues at coordinate 7,195 of NZ_QRQC01000029.1, forward strand.
GCGAAGTCGAAGTTATCCTCATTCCACTGCTTGACCTCAAACCCAGGCGCAAACTTCTCCCACGAAGCCAAGGACCTCACAGCAGTCTCAGAGAGCGGATTGCCTCCGAACCAGCAGTAATGAATAGTCTTATCCATCGTCACGCTCCTAAATGTGCAACTTGGAAATAAGAAACGGAGTCTGACGGGTCTCCAATATCGTCCAAGAAAGCGAGTCTCACCGGCAAATATCTTCGTAAACCATGCCAAGCCGGTTCATAAACGCCGTAAGGGAAAAGGCATCTTTTATTCGAGCTCGTCCCTGAATTCCAATCATTTCCTTGTAAGAGATATCGCTCATGAGATTCTCGAGCTTAGTGGCCAACGCATCAACATCATCAACTGGAAACATAATTCCGTCTACGCCGTCGGTAATGACTTGTGGAATACCCCCGACAGGAGTCGCAATGGTAGCAAGTCCGTACGACATTGCCTCAAGCACACTCATAGGCATGCCCTCATTCTTCGAAGGAAGGCAGAACATGCTACTGTTGCGAAAGGCTTCGTCTTTTTTTTCACCTTTAGCCCAGCCTATAAAGCTGCACCTGTCACCAATTCCAAGTTCATCCGCCAGTTGTTCATATGCTGGCACATCCCCGTCTCCGCCAAAGACAAAACGCGCATCGGGATGAGTCTTAAGAACGCGCTTAGCAGCGCGCAAAAGTAAATCCGGACTCTTGCGCGCATCAAGACGCCCCATGAACAAAACCGTATTGCACGAATAATCAATAGCGTTAACCTCAGGAACGTCAACGGCGTTATGCACCACCACGATACGATCCAAGGAACAGATGTGCCTTTTTAGAAGGAATTCCTTCCACTCCTCCGACAGAACGACCACCTTTGAGCAACATTCAAAGGAATGCGAGATATCGCGTCTCTCAGCCTCGCTACATTCTTCGTCAAACCAAACACCGAACTCGCTACCATGCAGATGGAGAAGAACGGGTTTGTTTCGAAAGAAGGCCGCCCTCATGAAGATCTTTTTTCGGCGATAGCTGCCACGAGACGCCATATGCACATGTACGAGATCGCACGCGTTGAGCCTACTGAGATATTTCATATAAGCCACAAGGGCAATGGAGAGCTTCTTGAACTTCCCGCCCTCAGCAGTTGTCGAAATGAATTCTATTGAACCTTCGTTACGATTCGACCACTTCATAATGTTGTTTTCAACCGTGGAGATGCCACCCATAGCATCAAGACTCGGGCCAATCATCAACACTTTAGGCATTATCAGCACCTAAAGATCTTTTAGAAGAAGGGCAAGACCAATCGCAGTACTTTTCTAAATGGGAAACAGTTGGCAAAACAAACAAATCGCCAAGCTCTCGGTCAAGTCTATCGGGTTGCTCCTCTAGAGCATAGAAGGGATCGTATCCGCCTCCGGTATAGAAAGTCATCTCGCCAAAGTAAGGTTTACCGCTAATGTTGTACCAGTCAACCCGCACGTGAGGGAAACCATCAGAGAGTTTCTCGGAAAGCTCAAGCATAAGTTCGTAGTTCTCGGGCTTTACAGTAGGCTCATGCTCAGATACCTCATGGTCGATATCGCCACGCTGCTCCCATTCAGTAGAAAAGTACTGCATTTCATGATTAGTGAAACGATCGGCGTCCGTCTGAACAAGAGCTGCCTTACCGTCAAAACAATAGAATTTGTAATCAGTCGGAGTCGCTCTTCCAGGTTCATCAAGAAATGCTTCCGCCACAATGCGAGGCGTGATACCGAGATAAGCCCACTCCCTGCCCTGCCAATACCAGTTTCTATGCAAGGCAACATTCAGACGTTTCTTGGCCTCAACAAAATCAAAATTCGACTTATCCGTGCAAACAAATGTGCTCTGCGAGTCGTGAGTACATTTAAGCACAAACTTCTCCGGCAATTTATCGAGATCGATCTCTTCAGCTGCATTGAAAACACCGAAAAGTGGCACAAGATACTCGGACCCAATACGTTGTTCGACGAAAGAGCGCACGCCATATTTATCTGCGAGCTGAGTCAAAACTGGATTATGGTAGTTAAGCTTGTACCACTGCAGCTTCTCATTGAATGTCTTAGGACACTCGAAATCAGGCTCGTAATGAAGTTTGGCTTTGAAGTAGAGACGCATATATGCCTCATCAGGAATGAAGCGCAGGTTGTTTTTAAGAGAAAGAGTAAACCTCTTTTTTAGCTTCACTATTTACCTCCAATAACGTCCGCAATTCGCTCACTCGCATGTCCGTCACCGTAAGGATTCGACGCATGACTCATGACCTCGTACTCGGCCTGATCGCTGAGCAGGCGGCTGAACTCGCGGTAGATCACGTCCTCCTCGGTGCCGACGAGCTTCAGCGTGCCGGCCGCCACGCCCTCGGGGCGCTCCGTGGTGTCGCGCATGACGAGCACCGGCTTGCCCAGACTCGGGGCCTCCTCCTGGATACCGCCGGAATCGGTGAGGATGAGGTGGCTCGCGGCCATGAAGTTGTGGAAATCGAGCACCTCGAGCGGGTCGATGATGTGCAGGCGGTCGAAGCCGTCGAGCTCCTCGTGTGCCGCCTTGCGGACGAGCGGGTTCATGTGGATGGGGTAGATCGCCTTTGTGTCCGGATGCTCCTCCATCACGCGGCGGATGGCGCGGAACATGCGGTGCATGGGCTCACCCAAGTTCTCGCGGCGATGCGCCGTGATGAGGATGAGGCGGGAGCCCTCAGCCCAATCGAGCTCGGGGTGGGAGTAGCCCTCGCGCACGGTAGTGCGCAGTGCGTCGATGCCGGTGTTGCCGGTGACCCAGATCCCGGACTCGAGCTTGCCCTCGCCGAGCAGGTTCTGCTTGCTCGCCTCCGTGGGTGCGAAGTAGTACTCGCTCACGATGTCGACCGCCTGGCGGTTGAACTCCTCCGGCCAGGGGCTGTAGATGTCGTGCGTGCGCAGGCCGGCCTCCACATGCCCCACGGGGATCTGCAGGTAGAAACACGCGAGCGCCGCGGCGAAGCTGGTCGTGGTGTCGCCGTGGACCAGGACCACGTCGGGCGTCTCGTCCTCGAGGACGGCCTTGAGCTTAAGCAGCACGTCGCACGTCACGTCGAACAGCGTCTGGCCCGGCTTCATGATCGCCAGGTCGTGGTCGGGAGTCACATCGAAGACGCGCAGAACCTGGTCCAGCATCTCGCGGTGCTGGCCGGTCACAGTCACGACGGTCTCGAACTCATCCGTACGCGCCTTGAGCTCGTTGGCGAGCGGGCACATCTTGATTGCCTCCGGGCGGGTGCCGAAGACGAGCATTACCTTCTTCAAAACGATTTCTCCTGAAGAGTCACATGGTCTTACAGCTTGTAGACGTTCTCTCCGTCGCCGCAGACGTTGCGCGGGTCGATGAGGACGCGCTCGCCGAAGATGCCGGGGTTGTCCGTGACCTGGGAGTGGCCGACCATCACGATCACCATCTCCAGTCCGTCCAGGAACTCATCCATAGAGTGGACCTGGCCGGGAACCTCGTCGCGCTCGACCCACGGGTCGTAGACCTTGACGGAGCCGGCGCAGAGGTGCTCGGACATGGACTCGAGCATCTGCAGCGTCGGGGACTCGCGGACGTCGTCGACGTTCTCCTTGTAGGTGAGGCCGTAGATGCCGACCTTCGAGGCGTCCGTGATGCCGCGCTCGACCATGACCTCGTGGGCCCGGTGCATGACGTACTCGGGCATGGAGGCGTTTGTCTGCAGGGCGAGGCGGATGAAGTTGGCCGTCTCGGGGTAGTCGCCGACCAGGAACCACGGGTCGACCGGGATGCAGTGGCCGCCGACGCCCGGGCCGGGGTTGAGGATGTTCACGCGCGGGTGCTTGTTGGCGATGCGGATGACCTCGGCGACGTCCATGCCGCCGATGCGGCAGATCTTGGCGAGCTCGTTGGAGAAGGCGATGTTCACCGCGCGGAAGGTGTTCTCGACGACCTTGGTCATCTCGGCGGTGCGGATGTCGGTGACGGAGATCTCGCCCTGGCAGAAGCTGGCGTAGACCTTCGCCACGGCCTCGCCCACCTCGGGGTCGTCGGCGCCGATGGTGCGGTTGTTGTGCAGCAGCTCGTAGACCATGTTGCCCGGGATGATGCGCTCGGGGGCGTGGACGAGCCTGACGTCCTCGCGGCCGGCCTCTATGAGTAGCAGGCGAACGAAGCGGTCGATGGTGTTGGGCGAGACGGTGGACTCGACTACGAGCACGGCGCCCTCGGGCGCGACCTCGAGGACGGTCTTGCAGGCCGCCACGACGTAGCAGGGGTCGATCTTCTTGTCTAGCTTGTCGTAGGGAGTGGGGACCGAGACGATGTAGGTGTCGCAGACCTGGTAGTCGGTGGAGAACTTGATTCCGGACTTCAGGGCGTCGGCGAACAGCTCGTCCAGGCCCTCCTCCTTGAAGGTAGTCTTGCCGGCGTTGAGCGTGGCGACGAGCTCCTCGTTGTAATCCGTGCCCACGACCTCCACGCCGTGGGATGCCATCATGAGGGCGGTGGGCAGGCCGATGTAGCCGAGACCGATAACGTTAACCATTGCTATTCACCTTTCTTAGCGAACTTGTATTTATACGTGAGGGCGACGAATTTTAGGTTGCCGATGATGTAGCGTTTCCACAGCCTTCCGGGCTCCTGGATGAAGCGGTAGAACCACTCCAGGCCGTGCTTCTGCATCCACGTCGGAGCTCGGTCGGTTACGCCGGCAACAACATCGAAGCTGCCGCCGACGCCCATGACGAAGGGGATTCCGATCTGGTCGATGTACTTGTGGACCCAGTACTCTTTCTTGGGAGAGGAGAAAGCGACGAACATCATGTCGGCTCCCGAGGCGGCCATATCGGATACGATCTGGGGCTCGTCCGCCTCGGTGAAGTAGCCGTTGCGATACCCTGCGATCTGGATGCCCGGGTACCTGTCCTCGAAAATCGCTTTGACCTTGGTGACCACCTCTTCCTTCGCCCCGAAGAGGTAGATGTGGTAGCCCTTCTCGGACGCCAGCCCGACAAGCCTCTGGAACAGGTCGATGCCCGTGACGCGTTCCCCGAGAGGAACCCCCAGCTTTTTCGCCGCCCAGACGATCGAGGCGCCGTCGGCGTTGATCAGGGGGCATTCGTTGACGATTGACGCGAGCTCGGGATCCGCCTCCATCAGGTTGACCTTGGAGGCGTTGATTACGACATGCTGGGTCGGTACGCCCCTCGCGATGATCTTCTCGATTTCATCCACCGTCTCGTCAAGCGAGATGGCGTTTACATACGTGTTCAGAATTGGATAACGATTGCCGGCTGACACTAGCACGCCCCGCTTCCCGTAATTACCTCGACGACAGTGAGTAGAACGATCTTGAGATCCGTGATGACGCCGCGCTTGGCTATGTACTCAAGGTCGCGCTGGACCATTCCGTCGAAACCCGTTGAATTGCGGTCCGTCACCTGCCACCAGCCGGTTATCCCGGGCTTCACGGCCAGGCGCTGCAGGTCGTACTCGGTGTACTCCGCAACCTCATTAGGCAGCGGCGGGCGCGGACCCACGACGGACATCTGGCCCAGGAATACGTTAATGAACTGCGGGAACTCGTCGATGGAGTGCTTGCGGATGAACTTCCCGATCTTGGTGACGCGGGGGTCCTCCCTCATCTTGAACATGGCGCCGGCGATCTCGTTTTGCTCCTTGAGCTCGGCGAGGCGCTCGTCGGCGTCCTTGTACATGGAGCGGAACTTCCACATGCGGAAGGTTGACAGGCTGCCGTCGGGGCGGGTCTGACCAACGCGGATCTGGCTGTAGAAGGGGCTGCCCTCGCTCTCCATGCGGATGGCCGCGGCAAGCACCAGACTCGGCACGGCAATGACGGCCAGCACGCAGCCGCTGAACACGATGTCGAACGCGCGCTTGACGGCACGGTAGGCCAGGCGCGAGTTGTCCCAGTCCATGATGGATTGCACAGCCTTATATCGACCGGTGCATTCACGCTGGTCCATAGCCTGACCAATCAGCGCTGCCCCCGCGGGCGCATTGCTCTCTGTCACTTCTTTATTAGCAGCCACAATAAAACTTACGTTCCTGTCCCCAGGAACCCCCCCATCTATGAATCCAAAATCAAGTAATTTGCTAGTGCAACGTCTCCCTTACGTCTTGCTGGGAACGTCCAGCGCAAGCAGCTCCCTAAAAGTGGAGCCACCATCGCCCACGTCTACCAGGCACCAGCGCTTATGACGGTCTATCTTCTTTACGCGGGCCTCTTGCCCCACCAAGGGCCCGTGTTCTATGTGCAGCACGCCGTCTTCTATGCGCGCAACGCTGTTACGCACCACGCCGTCGTCATCGAGCACGCTGCGATACCAATCCTGTGCATCGTCCGGCATGGGCATGTACGCCCGCTCCCTACTGCCGGCGATGCGACAGCCAAAGCTCAACTGGGCCAGGGCCCTATCGAGCGCAGCGGCATCGTGCGTTGCGACGAAGAAATATTCCTTGTACATTGGCTTGGTTTGGAGCGACCAGGCGCCGTCCCGCTTAAACCAGAACTCCTTTTGCGTCACAAAAGCGTCCTGCATAAGGTTGTGTGGGATAATGCGCGGACCTTTTCGCAGGTCTCGCGCTCTTTTCCATTGGGGGTGTGAACCAGATACCAGCGGACGCGGCCGTGCTGGCTGTTGGTGGTGGCGCCGCTAAAAGCACCCGGCAGCTGCTCTTGGCGCCGTGCCGTCTGTTCCATGTTCTCGCCCCCCCCTCTTTTGGCTTTGCGATGCACGCAAATGCAGGGGCGTTTAGAACAGGCTTCTCGCTCGCAGCTAGGCGCAGTCGCAAAAGTACAGGTTTTTGTATCTTTCTACAGACGAATTATACGAGCAATTAATCAGCGTTTGCCCAGATTACACAAAATGTACTGCTAGTAGGTACATCTCCATACCCCTCTATAAAAACCTGTACCTTTTTGTGCAACAAAAAAAGCCGCTCAACCAGCGGCTTTTCTTATTTCGGCATGAAAAAAGGCGACCGCCCTGTGTGGACGGTCGCCTTTGTTAATTGTTATGAAGTTTGCCTTAGGCGCGGGTCTTGATCTCCTCGGTCACCTTGGCAATAAACTCGTCAACGCTCATCTGAACGGTCTCGTTGGAGCGATCGCGGACGGAGATGTTGCCGGCCTCGACCTCCTTCTCGCCCAAGATGAGCATGTAGGGCACGCGGTCGATGCTGCGGGCCTCGCGAATCTTGTAGCCGATCTTCTCGTCACGGTCGTCGCAGACCACGCGAATGCCGGCCTCCTCCAGCTTGCCACACACCTCGTGGGCGTAGTCGCGGCTCTTCTCCGAGACGGGAAGTGCCTTGACCTGCACGGGAGCCAGCCAGGTGGGGAACTTGCCCGCAAAGTGCTCAATCAGAATACCGATGAAGCGCTCGATGGAGCCAAAGCACACGCGATGCAGCATGATGGGGCGCTTCTTGGTACCGTCGGCGTCCACGTACTCCAGATCAAAGTTGAGCGGCATCTGGAAGTCGAGCTGGACGGTGCCGCACTGCCAGGTACGACCGAGCGAGTCCTCCAGGTGAAAGTCGATCTTGGGGCCGTAGAAGGCGCCATCGCCCTCGTTGACCTCGTAGTCCATGTGCAGCTGCTCCAGAGCGGTGCGCAGGCCCTCCTCGGCGCGCGCCCAATCCTCGTCCGAACCCATGGAGTCCTCGGGGCGGGTGGAAAGCTCAACGTGGTACTTAAAGCCAAACTTCTGGTACACGGAGTCGATGAGGTTGACCACGACCACGATCTCGTCGGTCAGCTGGTCGGGACGCACAAACAGGTGGGCGTCGTCCTGGTTAAAGCAGCGCACGCGGAACAGGCCGTGCAGGGCACCGCGCAGCTCGTGGCGGTGCACCAGGCCAATCTCGCCGGCGCGGATGGGCAGCTCGCGGTAAGAGTGCGGCTTGGAGGCGTACACCAGCACGCCGCCCGGGCAGTTCATGGGCTTAATGCAGTACTCTTCGTCGTCGATGACGGTGGAGTACATGTTGTCCTTGTAGTGGTCCCAGTGGCCCGAGGTCTTCCACAGCTGCTTGTTCATGATGAGCGGCGTGGAGATCTCCACGTAGCCGGCCTTGTGGTGGATCTCGCGCCAGTAGTCCAGCAGCGTGTTCTTAAGGATCATGCCGTTGGGCAGGAAGAACGGGAAGCCGGGGGCCTCGTCACGCATCATAAAGAGGTCCATCTCGCGACCGATCTTGCGGTGGTCGCGCTTCTTGGCCTCCTCCAGCATGTGCATGTGCTCGTCGAGCTCTTCCTTGGTGGCAAAGGCGACGCCGTTGATGCGGGTGAGCATCTTGTTGTCCTTGTCGCCCTTCCAGTAGGCGCCCGAGACGCCAGTGAGCTTAAAGGCCTTGAGCGCCTTGGTATAGCAGATGTGGGGGCCGACGCACATGTCGATGTAGTCGCCCTGCTGGTAGAAGGTGATGCGGGCGTCGTCGTCCAGGTCGCCGATGTGCTCGACCTTGTACTTCTCGCCGCGCTCCTCCATAAGGGCGATGGCCTCGGCGCGGGGCTTCTCGTACACGGAGAACTTGAGGTTCTCCTTGACGATCTTTTTCATCTCGGCCTCGATCGCGGGGAAGTCGTCCTCGCTGATCTTGACGCCCTCGGGCAGGTCGACGTCGTAGTAGAAGCCGTTGTCGGTCGCGGGACCGTAGGCAAAGTCGGCCTCGGGGTACAGGCGCTTGATGGCCTGCGCCATGATGTGCGCGGCGGAGTGGCGGATGACGTGCGTGACCTCGTCCTGTGGGAGCTCGGCCACCGAACCGTCATTGTAGAGTGCCTTCATGGGTATGTTTTCTCCTCTCGGATGCCTGATGCAAGTGCGTGCGATGCGCTCGGCGTTTTAACTTGCATCATTATAGGCAGGTTGCCTTGGTATACAAGCGCCCGCCGCACCTTAATGGCACGGCGGGCGATTTTCTACGCATGCTTCATCGTGTGGGGGCGGAGTGTGGGGCGCGCGTGGCTTGCGGCGCCCGTGGCTTCCGGCCGACCCGACGATGGATGCGTTACTGGATGCGAGTTCGGCAGTAGGGGCAGACCTTCCAGTGCGCATCGAGCGGGCGATGGCAGCTGGGGCATACGTTGCGAACCTGGGTGTCGCACACCGGGCAGACGACGAAGTCCTTCTCGATGGGCGCGCCGCACTGCGGGCAGGTGCCATACTGGGCAAGCTGGCGCTCACGCAGGGCCATGTCCAGCTCCTGCTCCTCGCGGTCGGACGCGTAGGAGTGCGGGCGCAGGACCAGGTAGGCAATGAGACCCACAAACGGGATAAGGGCGATGATGCCCCATGCCACGTAGGCGCTGGCGCCGCGGCGGCGAGCGTCGATGAACACATAGACGACCGACAGCACATACAGGGCGATGATAAAGCCAACGAAGGCATAGACGACGCCCATAAGCTGCGGCGACATGAGCTCGGAGATGTACTTGGACATTACGGGTACCTTTCGGAATATTAACAGTCCGGTCAAGTTTACCACGGGGTTTGTTTATATGGGACCACGGCTAGACGCTGGGCTGGCGCGGACACAAACATCTCAATCTGTAACAGGTGGAGGCGAAATCCGGGTCTAGATGTTACAGATCGAGACACAGGGGTCCCTCCCCGACTTCAATCTCGATCTGTAACATCTTGGGCCCCAAAACCCCTCTTACTGTTACAGATCGAGACATTCAAAATCCGCCGGAAGGTTTGTCTTGATCTGTAACATCTAGAACCCAAATCATCAGCTAACTGTTACAGAACGAGACATACGAATAACCCGACGGGCTAACGTCTTGATCTGTAACACGTAGGACCGCAATTCCCCTCCTACTGTTACAGATCGAGACGAACGTGCGCCTGTGGTCTCAACATCTCAATCTGTAACATGTAACGGCGACGACCGCGAGGTTGGGTGGGAAGATCTCGTGGTCTAACGTGGCCGGCATCCGTGCTGGGCGGTCCTCGTCTGCCGTTGGCGGGTGTTGCGGGGCTGTTCGCCGCATTGCCGCCGCGCTGTGGATGTATAGACCGTAGGATAGTCTTATTGACAGCCTGTCAACTCGTCTGGGAGGCACTGTGAGCGAAACGTTTGATATCGCGATTGTCGGCGCGGGCATCACCGGATGCGCCATCGCGCGGCAGCTCGCGCGGTTTGACCTGTCCATATGCGTGGTCGAGGCAGCCAACGATATCGCGCTGGGAACATCGAAAGCCAACGGCGGCCTGGTGCACGCCGGCTACGATCCGACACCGGACACGGTTAAGGCGCAGGTCAACGCCCGTGGCTGCGAGTTGTACGGTGCGTGGGCGCAGGAGCTGGGCTTTCTGTTCTGCCGCACCGGGTCGATGGTGCTGGGTTTTAACGACGAGGACCGCGCGCGCCTGGAGCAGCTACGGTGCAACGGCCATGCCAACGGCGTGCCCGAGCTGTCGATCATCGGACCCGAGCGCATCCACGAGCTGGAGCCGCGCGCCAGTGCCGATGCAACGTGCGCGTTGTGGTGCCCATCGACTGGGTTTGTCGACCCGTTTGAGGTTGCCATCGCCGCGCTGGAGAACGCCGTGGCCAACGGGGTGACGTTTATGCGCTCCGCACCGGTGGAGGCGATTGAAATCGCGGGCTCGGGCGACGACGTGCGCTTTACGTTGGCGACGCCCGCCGGAGACGTGCGCTGCCGCTACATGATCAACGCCGCGGGCAACGGCGCCGCGGACATCTCGCATATGGCGGGCGCCGAGGAGTTCCAGATGGTCTGGCGCCAGGGCAACATCGTGGTGCTGGACAAAGAACCGCGCGCGCTGATGCCACTCTACCCCGTTCCCACGCCGGTGTCCAAGGGCGTTATCGTCACGGGTACCGTACACGGCAACACCGTGATTACCGCGACCGCCGCCGTGCGCGAGCCGGGCGATACACAGACCTACGCGACCGATATCAACGCGCTCCTGACCGGTGCGCGCAAGCTGGTGCCCGATCTGGACACGCGCCGCGTGGTGCGCGCGTTCGCCGGCGGGCGCCCGGTCATTCAGGGTACAAACGACTTTTTTATTGGGCAGTCGGCCGTGGTGCCGGGGCTATTCCAGGCGGCGGGCATCCAGTCGCCGGGCGTGGCGAGCGCACCGGCCATTGCCGAGCGCATGGAGCAGGCACTGCGCAATTCCGGCGTAGCCCTGCGCGAACGTGCCGATTGGAACCCGATCCGCCGCGCGCAGGACGACTTTGACCTCGCGCCGCTTGCGCGCAAGGAAGAACTCATTGAGTCCGATCCCGCGTGGGGGCAGATCGTCTGCCGCTGCGAGACGGTGCCCGAGGCCGAGATTGTAGCCTCGATTCGACGCCGTCCGGGCGCGGTTTCGGTCGAGGGCGTCAAGCGCCGCTGCCGCGCCGGCATGGGTCGGTGTCAAAGTGGCTTTTGCCAAAGCCGCGTGGTGGCGATCCTGGCGCGCGAGTTGGCCTGCGACCCCAGCGAAGTGCTGTTGGAAGATGCTGGATCTTGGCTGGTCGAGGGACCACTGAAGGGGTGCGCTAGAATGGCGACGTTTGATATGCGCAACAAACGCGCAGAGGCCGGAACCATAGCGTCGGTAGCAACGCAGGCCTTCGACGTGGTCGTCATCGGAGGAGGCCCCGCCGGCATGGCTGCAGCGCTGGCCGCGCATAAGGCCGGAGCACGCGTGGCCATCGTGGAGCGCGAACAGCACCTGGGCGGAATCCTCCGCCAGTGCATCCACCCCGGCTTTGGCCTGTCGCACTTTAAACAGGAGCTCACCGGTCCCGAGTACGCGCAGCGCTTTATCGACCAGGTGCACGCAACCGACATTGCGCTGTTCCTCAACAGCATGGTGCTTGGGATTGATTCAGGCGAGCCTGCAGAAGACACCGAGGTCCATACCGTCACGCTCATGAACCCTGCCGGCATGTTGCAGCTCACCGGGCGCGCGGTCGTCCTTGCCATGGGTTGCCGTGAGCGCACCCGCAGCGAGATCAAGATCCCCGGCAGTCGTCCCGCCGGTGTGTTTACGGCGGGCCTGGCGCAGCGATACATCAATATCGAAAACCTTAAACCCGGCTCGCGCGCCGTCATTTTGGGCTCGGGTGACATCGGGCTGATCATGGCGCGCCGTTGCACGCTCGAGGGGATTTCGGTCGAGGGCGTGTACGAGCTCATGCCGTACGCCAACGGCCTGCGCCGCAACGTCAAGAACTGCCTGGACGACTTTGGCATTCCGCTGCATCTGTCGACCACGGTCACGCGCGTGATTGGACACGATCGCGTGGAGGCTGTCGAGGTGAGCCAAGTCGACGACCATCTTGCACCCATTCCCGGGACCGAGCGCATCGTTCCGTGCGACACACTGCTGCTTTCGGTGGGGCTGATTCCCGAGAACGAGCTTTCGGTTGCCGCAGGCGTGGAGCTGGACCCACGTACGCGCGGCGCCGTGGTGGACCAGAGCTTGCAGACGGGCGTGCCGGGCATCTTTGTCTGCGGCAACGTGCTGCACGTGCACGACCTGGCCGACAACGTAACGTGTGAGTCCGAGAGAGCTGGCGCAGCTGCGGCGGCGTACGCGCTGGGAACCGGCGCGGGCGCCGTTCCGGACTGCGAGCTCACCGTCTCCCCTGCCGGCATTGCGGGATACGCACTGCCGGGACGCATTACGGCTGCGGCGCTCACCAAGCTGAACTTCCGCGTGCGCCGGCCAGTCGATGCCGCCTGCGTGAGGATCTTGGCCGACGGCGAGAAACTGTTCGCCGGCAAGGTCCGCGCGTTTAAGCCGAGCGTTATGGAAAGCTTCCCACTGCCGGCAAAGGTCATCAAACAAGCGCTCGACCTGGGTGCCAGCGAGATTGTCCTTTCCGTCGATCCCGTTGAGGAGGCGTAGAGTCATGAGCACGAATGTGACCGAGACATTGCAGTTCAACTGCACCACCTGCCCGTCCGAGTGCCTCCTGACCGTGGAGGTGGAGCGCGACGCCAATGGCGCCGTGGTGAAAGTGCGCTCGGTAACCGGCAACAACTGCCCGCGCGGCGATACGTTCGCGCATCAGGAGCTCGCCTGCCCCATGCGCGTGCTCACGACGACCGTGGCCGTCTCCTGCGGCGACGAAGCTCTGCTCCCCGTGCGCACGGCCGAAGCCATCCCGCTGGCACTCCACGCCCAAGCCATGGACCTCATCCGCGGCGTTGTCGTCGAGGCCCCCATCCGCATGGGCGACGTCGTGCTAGAGAACCTCCTAGACACCAACATCAACCTAATCGCCAGCATGGATATCGACCGAGCCTAAGTAGCTAATTGGGGACGGGGCTCTTTAGCTAATTAGGGACGGAGCTCTTTTAGCTACCCCGCCATCCACCCGGTCCTCCTCCGCAGTTGCGGTGAAATACGGACTGTTTTATGGCTTGGGGGTGCGGACAGAAAGTTGGACCGCGGGGCGGTC
>NZ_QRQC01000003.1 GCF_003475325.1 Collinsella sp. AF33-16
TTCGCAATATTCAGCGGTGCTCATGCGGGCAAATACTCAATCTAGTGCTCGGGACCGCCCAGCTTGGGGTACAACTCAACATGAACAATGATGGCCCGCCACATGTTTGGTGGGCCTTTGGTTATTTGACGAAAGGATCGCAGCTATGAGCGAGAACGATTCCCAGCGTCCCGAGGATGTTGGCAATGCCGGCGAGACTCAGCAGCAGCCGCGCGTGCAGGTGGAGTCGACGCCTACCGACAGCAACATTCCCTATGTGCAGGCCTACGACACGCAGACCGGCCAGCCGCTGGACGGTCAGCAGGTTGTAAACAAGCACACGGTGGTCAAGACCAAGACCAAAAAGCTGCCGATCTTTATTACGGCGCTTGCCGGTTGTGCCTGCGGTGCCCTGCTGGTCATCGCGCTCATTATGAGCGGCACGCTCAACATTGGCGGCGGCAGGAACGCCGTGACGGCGGGTGCTTCGGGTTCGTCGACGCAAAAGATTTCGATCGACTCCGAGGACACCACGCTGGCCGAGGCCGTTTCTGCCAAGGCCCTGCCCTCCGTCGTTTCCATCACCGCCACTTCGAGCGGCAACCAGAATGGCTCGCTTTCTCAGTCTGCTGATGAGTCGAATAGCTCGGGCAGCGTCGGTTCGGGCGTGGTGCTCGATACCGCAGGCCACATCCTCACCAACAACCACGTGGTCGATGGTTACGATCAGTACGTGGTGACCATGGACGACGGCACCACCTACGAGGCCGAGTTCGTGGGCAACGATGCTTCGAGCGACCTAGCCGTCATCAAGCTCAAGGATGCAGACGCCTCCAAGCTCACGCCGATCGAGATCGGTGATTCCTCCAAGCTCAACGTGGGCGAGTGGGTTATGGCGATCGGTTCGCCGTTCGGCAACGAGCAGTCTGTCTCCACGGGCATCGTCTCGGCGCTGTATCGCTCCACGGCCATGAGCTCTACCAGCGGCAATACCATCTATGCCAACATGATCCAGACCGATGCCGCTATCAACCCGGGCAACTCCGGTGGCGCACTCGTCAACGACAACGGCGAACTGGTGGGCATCAACTCGCTCATCGAGAGCTATTCGGGCTCCAGCTCGGGCGTGGGCTTTGCTATTCCCGTTAACTACGCCAAGAACATTGCCGACCAGATCATCGACGGCAAGACGCCGGTGCATCCGTACCTGGGCGCCACGCTTTCGAGCGTCAACGCGCTCAACGCCCGCACCAACAAGCTGAGCACCGATAGCGGCGCGTATGTGGCGAGCGTTGTCGAGGACGGCCCCGCCGCTAAGGCCGGTATCCAGGAGGGCGACGTCATCACCAAGCTGGGCGACGACGAGATCACGAGCGCCGACGGCCTGATCATCGCGCTGCGCAGCCACGAGGTGGGCGAGAAGGTCGAGATCACGCTCATGCGCGGCAAGGAAGAGAAAAAGGTCACCGTCGAGCTGGGTTCCGATGAGAAGCTGCAGAACCAGCAGCAGGACGACAGCGCGACCGACACCGGCAACGGCGGCATCACCGATGAGCAGCTGCGCCAGTATCTTGAGGAGCTACTGGGCCGGCAGGGCCAGGGCCAAGGCTACGGCCAGGGTTACTAACGGGCCGCATCACACATACCGATGCCAGAGGGGGCCGTCCCGCCAACGCGGGACGGCCCCCTCTTTTCTTATTAATCCGTTGGGAACGGAGGAAAACGGATCACATGGAGCTGACAAGAGGCCTGGTTCGGAATGGTCTGGACAGTTAGTTCAGATACGTATAAACCCGAGGCGGTTCAGCATGCGTTTTGAGCTGTTTTGGGATGGGGGAGGGGTTCGGATGGGAGTTTAGAAGGGGGACGAGCCGGTCGTGCAGCCCCCGGGGCGGCCAAATTGGCTGGAATGGTGACGTCTGAACACGACCAGGCTCGCAGAATTATACGTATCTGAACTAACTGTCCACCCCAGTCCAGCGGCTGCCGATTCAGTGCGGTTTGAGACCGCTATTCGGCCCCGTTGCGACCGGTGGTACTCTTGTATCCGTTTGAAATCGATCGAAGGAGTGCCGCTATGGAGCAATCGAGCCTGTTTGGTGACGGCGTGGACATCGATACCGAAACGCCCGCGAGCGCGGATGCCACCGCACCGGCCGATGCCCGTGCCCAGGCGGCAGCGCGTGCGGCCGAGCTGCGCCACGACCTCGATTACCACGCCTATCGCTACTACATGCTCGATGCGCCCGAGATCACGGATGCCGCCTTTGACAAAATGCTCGTTGAGCTCCAGCAGATCGAGGCGGCCTATCCCGACCTGGTGACGCCCGACAGCTATACCCAGCGTGTGGGCGGCTACGTGAGCGAGCAGTTTACGCCGGTAACGCACATGGCACGCATGTATTCCATGGACGATGCCATGGACCTGGACGAACTCGACGCGTGGCTCCAGCGCACAGAGGATGCCCTCGGTGCCGGTAGCGTCACCTATACCTGCGAGCTTAAGATCGATGGTCTGGGCGTGGCGCTTACCTACCAAAACGGCACCTTCGTACGTGCGGCCACGCGCGGCGACGGCACCACGGGCGAGGATGTGTCGCTCAACGTGCGCACCATCAAGGATGTGCCCATGCATCTGTCCGAGGCAGCACTCGCCCACATGGGCGCCGACCGCGAGCGTACCATCGAAGTGCGCGGCGAGGTCTATATGCCCAAGGGCAGCTTTGTTCGCCTGAATGAAGAGGCCGATGCCGAGGGCCGCGACCCCTTCGCCAACCCGCGTAATGCTGCCGCCGGTAGCCTGCGTCAGAAGGATCCCAAGGTCACGGCGCGGCGCGACCTGGGCACCTTTATCTACGCCATCGCCGATACCGATCCGCTGCACGTCCACAGCCAGCGCGAGTTTCTGGACTGGCTGCGCAGCGCCGGCTTTAGCGTCAACCCTAACGTGGCGCGCTGCGCCACGCCGGCCGAGGTTCACGAGTTCTGTGCCCAGGCGCTCGAGCACCGCGGCGACTTGGATTACGACATCGACGGCGTGGTCGTAAAGGTGGACAGCTTTCAGCAACAGCTCGATCTGGGCTTTACCGCCCGCGCGCCGCGATGGGCCATCGCCTTTAAGTTCCCGCCCGAGGAAAAGCAGACCGTCTTGCGCGAAATTCGCATCCAGGTGGGCCGCACCGGTGTGCTCACGCCGGTCGCCGAGTTCGACCCGGTGACGGTCGCCGGCTCCACCATCGCGCGCGCCACGCTGCACAACATCGACGAGATCCGTCGCAAAAACGTGCGCGAGGGCGACACCATCATCGTGCACAAGGCGGGCGACGTGATTCCCGAGGTCGTGGGCCCGGTGCTCGATAAGCGCCCGGCCGATTCGGTTGACTGGCACATGCCCGAGGTCTGCCCCGTGTGCGGCAGCCCCGTGGTTCACGAGGATGGCGAGGTGGCCTACCGCTGCGTGTCCATCGACTGCCCCGCGCAGCTCAAGGAGCGCTTGCTCCACTGGGTGAGCCGCGGCTGCATGGACGTCGACGGCCTAGGCGACGAGATCGTCGACAAGATGATCGCCGCCGGCCTGATCCACGATGTCGCGGACTTCTACCAGCTCACGGTCGATGACATCGCCGGACTGGACACGGGCCGCACCTATGCCAGCTCCAACAGCAAAAAGGGCGTCAAGAAGGGCGACCCCATCCCGGTGGGACTCAAGACGGCCGAGAAAATCATCGCCGAGCTCAACAAGTCCAAGAGCCAGCCACTCGGTCGCGTGCTGTTTGCCCTGGGTATCCGCCACGTGGGCAAGAGTGTGGGCGAGGTCATCGCCGAGCGATTTCTGTCGATCGACAAGCTCATCTTGGCGAGCGAAGAGGACATCGCCGAGTGCGAGGGCATCGGTCCCAAGATTGCGGCGAGCGTCAAGCAGTTCCTGGCCGTGCCCGAAAACCTTGCCGTGCTGGAGCGCCTGCGCCAGGCGGGCCTGTCGCTCGAGGTCGACTTGGGCGCCGCGCATGCACAAGCCGCAGCCGACGCTGGCGTGGCAGGCGATCTCGCTGACGCCCAGCCGCTCGCGGGCCTGACGTTTGTGCTGACCGGCACGCTCGTCAACCGCACACGCGACGAGGCGGGTGCGGCGCTCAAGGTGCTCGGCGCCAAGGTTTCGGGCAGTGTTTCAAAGAAGACGAGCTATCTGGTCGCCGGCCCCAAAGCGGGCTCCAAGCTCACCAAGGCCGAGCAGCTGGGTGTGCCCGTGTTGGACGAGGCGGCACTTGAACAGATTTTGGCGACGGGTAGGGTCCCGGAGGCATAATGATTTGTTGAGGAACTGCGCAGAGGCTCAGTTCCTCAACATCTCCTTATAGTGTTTGCCTGTTCAATTTCGATATCGTTTCCCTCGTATGATCCAGATGTGTCTACCGAGTCAAAGCGTGAGTAGGAAACTCTTGTCCCAACTTTGATTTGGGAAAGCTTGTCTTTGATTCGGCCAGATGAGGGGAATGTAATCCGGGTTTGCTTTCCAGCGTCGGTGTAGCGGGGACTGTTGTCTGTTTGGATTACGAGTTCCGTTCCCTCAATAGAATGAACGCTGCCGGCTCCAAAGACAAGGTAATCATCTCCTCCGCTATAGCGGGCTCTATCTGTGCATGAAGAAACGGATGCAAACATAGCGAAAATCACCAATATCGTAACCAGGGCAAAGGCCGTGGTGCCATAGCATTTTGATGGTGCCATCCGGTCTACCAAAAGACTGTTCCGTTCAATTTGACCATATTGGGCGTTGCATAGTTAATCGCTCGGGGATAAGTGTTCCATCCGTCGAATACTTCGAGCCACTGCAGTTCGATGCCAGAGCTTCCATTATGCCCAGTAAAATAGCCAGTTACCGTGACTGTATGACCTGATAGCTCGACGGATCCTTTACTGTTTCGGCTGTTGATCCACATATGATACAAGCCGATATTCCCTTGATCGATAGTTGCTCTGTACTGAGCGAATTGAGGCTGATAACCGAAAAATTGAGTATTAAGAGCTCTACCCTTTTGAGCGGCAAGACTTTTAAACGGAACAATTCCATCTGGGATGATCGTTCTTCCGTACTCGACGCCCTGATCATTGGTCTTATACGTTGTTGTGCCAGTGACGTTCCATATTTCTTTATAATAATCGGGATTAAATTGATTAGCGTTTGAACTGGTGAGACCGTAATGCATTGATACAGCGTACAAGGCAGAAACGACGCATGCATACTTATTAGTGCGGGCTTCAACTAATGATTCCGAGACTCCTCGGAACGGTATTCCGTTTAAATCGTCTATTTGGAAATGCAACATCAAGTCATCTTCATTGATAATGACTGCATCCCATGAAGTTGGGTTATTGCTTTGAGGTGCTATACCCTTTTCGGTGACAATCGGGACAGACCGTATATTGTTATAGTTGGTTACACAGTCTCTAGTTCCTGGCACCAAAGTTCCATATTCAATATCGTTGTACGAAATTAGTACGGTTGGGTTTGTGGCCTGTTGGCCGGAATAAGTTGAAATGGCGTTTGATAGAGAAGCTGAAATCGGAAGAATGGTATCGCCGAGGGTTATCTCCTTCAGAAGCCCAGGATATGATGCGTCAAGTATTAAATAACCGTAAGGGCTTCCTTCCCTTGTGACACTGATTTCATAGCCACAGATAAGGCCGATTTGTTGGCATACGGGAACGATTTGCTCGATCTCTAAGTTCGCGGATCCGTCGACGATGGGCAACAGGGAAAGCGCGTAGTCTTGTGCTAGGTCTGATGTAAAAGCGACGGATGAGTTTGAGTCGGCAGCGAATACTCTTGTTGGGCGTGACGCGGATAAGCCGATGATCGAGGCTAGGCCGAGAAGAAACGAGCGACGTGATTGAACTCTGGGCATAATGTCTCCTGCCTATGGGGGGCAATATGCTGTCATTTTATTTGCTACAAAATACAATCTAATTCGGATTAAGGTAAATGGATGGAATTGCTCGATAAATGGTAGTGATTAGCGGACCGGTATCGCGATCCTCGTCACATACGCTCCCGGATCGTCGCTGATGATGTCGTCGATCAGGGCAATCTCACGCGAGGGGCCGGCGGGCGCTAGGCCGTGCTCGTGCATATAGCCGAGCAGCCGCTCGTAGCGTGGGGCTGCCTGTCCGTGCGTGCCGCGGAAGCTAATGGTCAGGCAGCGCGCGGCAGGTCGTGTCTCGACGTCGCCCAAGTAATCATCAGTGTCATCGAGCAGCAGAAAGACCTCGTCGTAGCCATCAAAGTCGCCGGCGGCGAGGCGCTCAGCGCCGATCCCGACGCCTAAGTTGCCCAGAAAGACAAAGGTTTCGTGCTGACCCCTCTGCAGTTGGCGAATCTGCCACTCCAGCGCATAGGCGTCGGTAGGGTTGACGCGTTCGCGCAGCACGGCGCAGCGAAGCTCGGGCGCATCGATTGCGCAAATGGTATCGAGCTCGGTGTTCAAGGCGTCGTGAAGCAGGGCAAGCCGGTTGTCAATCTTGCGTGAAACGCGCTCCAGCTCGCGGCGCTTGCGTTCGATGAGCTCCTGCTGCTGAGCCAGCTGCCGCTGCATAAGGGTCACATCGCGCGTGGTCACAAACTCACGGATTTGTGCGAGCGGCAAGTCGAGAACGCGCAGGTGGCTGATGGTGTTGAGGGTGGAGAGCTGCCGCGATCCGTAGTAGCGGTACCCGCTCGCCGGATCGATGCGCGCCGGGTCCAGTAAGCCCATCTGCTCGTAATGGCGCAGCGTGCCCACGCTCAGGTTAAACAGGCGCGCCACTTCGCCAATGCGGAGCAGGCCCTCGGTATGTTCAGTAGGCGTGTCGGTCATGGGACCGCTTCTTTCAATGCGCGGGGTGCCGCCGAGGCCGCGCAACGCGGTCGTCGTATGACGCGAACGAATCGCTACGCCATCAGTTTGTCAAAAGCTCCGCGCCGGTTGAGCACCGTAAACGCCACCACGCAGATAATCGCCGACAGAATCGACCCGCACGGCGAGGCGATGCCCATGGGAAACAGCGTGTCGGAATAGGCGTTCGACAGCAACCATGCACCGGGCACGCGAATGAGTACCACGGCCAGCACGTTGTGCGCAAAGCCGATGTAGCTCTTGCCATACGCAGCGAAAAAGCCGCTAAAGCAAATGTGGATGCCGGCAAAGATTGCATCGAAAATGTAGCTGCGCATATAGCCGGTGCCGGCCGCGACCACCGCGGCGTCCTTGGCAAAAAAGCCAATAAACGCCGGCGTCACCAGCCACATCAGCACCGTGATCAGGCAGCCGTATACTACCGAGATGGTCATGGCATCCTTGAGCACCTGACGTGCGCGGTCACCCTTGCCCGCGCCAGCGTTTTGCGCCGTGAGTGCGCTGACGGTCGCGCCCATGGAACTCGGCACGATAAACAAAAAGCTGATCATCTTCTCGACCAAGCCCACGGCGGCGGCGTCAACGAGCCCTCGGTGGTTGGCGATGACGGTGATAAACATAAACGCCACCTGGATGCAGCCGTCCTGCACGGCCACAGGCACGCCGATCTTAAGAATGCTGCCGAGCACCTCGGGCTGGGGGCGCAGGTCGCTGCGCTTAACGTGGATGTTCGTGCGGCGGCTCTTGAGCCACACGAGTGCGAGGGCCACGCTCGCCGTCTGCGCGATGACTGTGCCGAGTGCGGCTCCCACGGGGCCAAGCCCCATGTGACCGATAAACAGAAAGTCGAGCGCGATGTTGATGATGCATGCCACGCCAATCACGTACATGGGCGAGCGTGAATCGCCCAGGCCGCGAAAGATGGCAGAGAGGATGTTGTACGCGGCGATAAACGGAATGCCGACAAAGCAGATGCGCAGGTAGGCGGCGGTGCCTTCGACCGCCTCGGCCGGCGTGCCAATGAGTGCCACGATCTGCGGGCACAGTGCGAGCAGGACGGCGGCCAGCACCACCGAGACGCCCATAAAGAGCGTGATGGTGTTGCCGATGGCGGCCTCGGCGCGGTCGAAGCGGCGCGAGCCCACAGCGTGGCCGACGATGACCGTCGTTCCCATGGCCAGGCCCACGAGCGTCACAGTAATGATATAGAGCGTCTGCGCGCCATTGCCCACGGCGGTGATGCCGGCGGCGCCGCTAAACTGTCCCATCATGTACAGGTCGGCCATGCCGTAGAGCATCTGCAAAAAGTACGAGAGCATATAGGGCAGGGCAAAGACCGCGATGGTCTTGAGGACATTGCCGCGTGTGAGGTCGTGTTCCATGGGCGGGGCTTTCTGGCTGGGTTTGTTTACGTACCAGTGTAGTGAAAACCCTACAACGATTGTAGAGTCAAGGTTTGTGACGACGACGGGGCGAAAAAAGTCACGCTCCAAGCACGATGCTTTGACCCCTCCATGCTCCTCACCTCACCTCGCCTCGAACCATCACAACATTCGCCGTTTTTTGCCAAAATCGGGAAAAGCATCGAATGTTGTGATGGTTTTTCTGCCACTCGATCGGGTGGAATCGCTTTCTTGCGCGCGAAGGTGTGCGGACCCGTGGGCAGGGGAATAAAGTTGGTTATCCGACTCCATTGGAGGGCTCATGGACCTGCCGATCGTCCTGTCCCATAAGACTGCCTGGCTATACCACAACGTGGTGCGCCCGTCCGAGCCGCTCTCGCGGGCAAGCAGCCTATACGATGAGGACTCGCTTGCTAACGAGGTGGAGCCAACTGCGGGCCTGCCCAAATTGGGGCTCGATGCCAAGGGGCTGAGGGCTTCAACGGCAGTCGGGATCGTTACCGACTATCTGGTTTCACTTGGTATTCCACGAGAAGAACTCAATCATATCGATACGCTCGTTAACTTCGATTTTGAGCGCTCGACGCCGGCTGGATTTAGGTGCCACGTGTTTGGAGCGCCGGTACCTCCAGGCCATCTTATCGAGGTGGCAGAGGGCCTTCTGGTGGTTGATGAGGCCATGTGCTTTGTACAAGCGGGTTCGTGGATGAGCGAGCCCGAGCAGCTGGAATATGGCTACGAAATCTGCGCCCGTTACCATTTGAATCATCTGTCGACAGGCGATTATATCGAGATGGGGCAGAGGTATACCGTTGCCGACTTGATTGCTTATTGCAATGAGAACCGATCTCGTCAGGGGGCTGTACGCGCGGCCGCCGTGCTCAGGCGCGTGCACGATGGCTCGCGTTCGCCCATGGAGACGGCCACCGCAATCATGGTCGTCGCGAAACGTTCCCAGGGAGGGCTGGGATACGTCAAGATCGAGCTCAACCATCGGGTCGATGTTCCCAACGAGTTCAAGTATCTCGCAAAGGCCGGGTATTTCGAGATCGACGTATATGCGCCTGCGAGCGGTACGGGGATTGAATACAACGGCTCGGACCATCTTGATAAACAGCGCAGCGCGTTGGATGCGGAGCGTATGACCGTGCTGAGCGCGCTGGGCTTTAGGATGATCGTCCTCACCGGGACTCAGTTTGCCCACCAGCTGCAATTGCACCGGGCGATGAACGCCATTGCACTCGCTATGGGTCTCAAGTGCGACCGAAGCGAAGCGTTCCAAAAGCGGCAGAACGACCTGCGAGAATTCGTGATTCGTCACTGGGACGACGGCCTTTAGGGGCGTTCCGGCCCTTCTACGGGGTGCCGTGGGCAGGCAAACCATCACAACATTCGACGTTTTTTGTCAAAATCGGGAAAAGTATCGAATGTTGTGATGGTCTGTGCTGAGGATGGGCTCGGAAAGTCCGTTTTGCTCGAAGCGACCTGTCCTGTCGTACGGGTGTCGGCATGATTCTCGCGTGGGGTATTATGTTTTCCGAAGAATAAAACGCCGCGTGAGGGGAGGGCTGCGTGGACGGGCACGTGCAACATGACGGTTTTGGCCGCGATATCAACTACCTGCGCATTGCCGTTACCGACAAGTGCAATTTTCGCTGCATTTACTGCATGCCGGCCGATGGCGTGGCACCCCGCGCACACGACGAGCTGCTCAGCGCCGAGGAAATCGCCCGCTTTGTGCGCTTGGTGGCGGGGGAGGGCATTTGCCGCGTGCGCCTGACGGGCGGCGAGCCGCTGGTCAGCCGCCGTATCATTCCGCTCATTCGCGACATCCGCGCGATCCCGCGGATCGAGGACATCTCGCTTACCACCAATGGCGCCCTGCTGCCCAAGCTGGCACCGCAGCTCAAAGATGCCGGGCTTAACCGCGTTAACATCTCGCTCGACACACTCGACCCTACGCTCTTTGGAAAGATCACGCGCCTGGGTCGACTCGAGCAGACCATGGCTGGCATCGACGCGGCGCTGGCTTGGGGCTTTGAGCCCGTTAAGGTCAACTGCGTTGTGGTGCGCCGGCTCAGCCAGGATGTGGCGGCTCTCGCGCGTCTGACTATCGACCGTCCCATTCACCTGCGCTTTATCGAATACATGCCTATTGGCGACGAGCACACGAGCTCGCATTGCGCTGTGGGCCCGCATGCGCCCGCGCTCAATCCGGCGCTGTGGGATGCGAGCGACACCGTGCCGAGCGACGAGCTGCGGGCGCGCATCAATGCTGGGGCCGCCGCGACGGGGCTGGGCGAGCTCGAGCCGCTCGACATCAACGACGCTCCTGCCGGCGCGGGCCCTGCGCGCTATTGGCACTTTCCGGGCGCGGCGGGAACGGTCGGTTTTATTAGCGCCATGTCCAATCATTTTTGTACGAATTGCAACCGTCTGCGCCTGACGGCCGATGGCAACGTGCGTCCGTGCCTGTTCAGCGATGCCGAATATTCGGTGCGCGACGCCCTACGCCGTGGTGATGATATGCAGGTACTTTCGATTTGGCGCGATGCCGTCGCCCACAAACCGCAGGAACACGCGATAATTGAGGGCACGCAACGATTTATGTCCCAAATCGGAGGATGATCATATGGCCAAGAGCAGATACGCCGATGCCACCAAGGCCGCTCGCAGGGCCGCGATGTCTGCCCACAAAGTCACGGCTGCGGCGAATGCTGGCAACGCCGACGCGTCCGCACAGCCGTCTGCCAGTGCTGCCACCGAGCCCGCCCGCGACGCCCGTCGCGACGAGCTGACGCACGTGGACGCCAAGGGCGAGGTACGCATGGTCGACGTGTCCGACAAGGCCGAGACCCATCGCATTGCCATCGCCGAGGGCACCATCCTCATGCACCCCGAGACGCAGACCATGGTGCTGCAGGACCGCGCCAAAAAGGGCGATGTGCTCGCATGCGCGCGCGTGGCGGGCATCATGGCCATCAAACGCACAAGCGACATCATCCCCATGTGCCATCCGCTGCTCATTACCAAGAGCAAGTGCGACATTGCGCCCATCGCTCCGGCGGGGACGCCGGCCGATGACGTGCCCGAGGGCTGGGCGCCGGCGCGCGCGGACGGGCAGGTTGGTTTTCACGTACTGGTTACGGCGGGCGTGACGGGCAAGACGGGTATTGAGATGGAGGCGCTGACCGGCGCGAGTGCCGCGTGTCTGACCATCTACGACGTGTGCAAGGCGGTCGATCGCGGCATGGAGATCGTTGACGTTCGCCTGCTGCACAAGGAGGGCGGCCGCTCGGGCGTGTGGGACCGCGCAGAGCGTCAGGCCGCTGCCGTTGAGTCCGTGGCCGCTGACGGTGCCGCACCCGCGAGCGCGCCCGTCGCCGTCGCGTCCGCAGCTCCGGCCCCGGCCGTCCCCGCGATCGCGTTTATCGGCTACCAAAACTCGGGCAAGACCACGCTCGTCGAGAAGGTTATCGCCGAGCTCACCCGCCGCGGCCTGCGCGTGGGTTCGCTCAAGCATCATGGGCATCACGGCTTTGATATCGACGTGCCCGCTAAGGACACCTGGCGCCATCACCAAGCCGGATCAAAGCACGTGGGCCTCATCTGCGCCACGCGCTGGGCGGAGTACGCCGACACGCGCGAGGAGGACGAGATGCCCGCGCGCGAGCTGCTGTCGCGTTACAACGATGTCGACGTGGTGATCATCGAGGGCTACAAGACCGAGGGCTTCGACAACATCGTCGTCGCGCGCTCCGGTGTCGACCGTCTACGCGGCAAGAGCTCGCTCGACCTGGTCGACGGTCACACGCTGGCCCTTGCCTGCAACGAGGCCCTGGCACGCCAGGCATTCGACGCCGGCTTAGCGACCCGAGCCATCAACATCAACGACGCCCGAGCCATCTGCGATCTTATCCAAGATCATCTTTAAGGCTCAACGCTGCGCCGGCCCCAAGCACCCCATCTCGTCCCTCAAGCCGTCGCTCGCGTACCAAAGTACGCGTCGCTCCTCTTTCGGGGCGACCTGGGGCACTTGGAACCGGCTCGCTGCGTTGCCATAACATGCCAAAAAGGGACAGGTTTGTTTTGGCAGGTTTTATCTGGGCAAACGTCATTTCCACCACAAAGGGGCCAGGCACCTTTGTGGTGGTTTTTACTTTAGTAGATGTGTGGGACATGCCTTACAATCTACCAAGTAGTTCATACTGAGCGAAAAACGGAGAGAAGGGTCCTGATGCGTCCTTAATGTTTCATGCGGATAGATTGATTTGACAGACGGTGGCGAATACCCACCGCCCGTATTCGTATGAAACAAGGAGTCTCCATGCTCGCATCTCTTCTCTCAAAACCTCAACCTTCGCTGTCCATGCAGGCCAAGCGCCTGGTAGCGATGCGCTTTCTCATCTACACCGGGTTTCAGACCAGCTACTTTATCGGCGTCATCGGAACGCTTACCTATGCGGACGATGCCTCGGTCGTCGCGACATCGCTGGCCGTCCTGTTCATGAACGTTTTCGTGATCCTGGGATCCTTTGCGGGCGGCGCTGCGCTCGACGCATGGGGTCCGCGCCGCCATTTCTTGCTGAGCATCGTCGGCACGCTCGCAACTGGCACGGCAATCATCGCCTTTGGTAGCGCGACCGGCGTCGTCCTGCTCGGCGCGGTGTTTCTGGGCTTTACGATGGGATTCGCCCAGCCCATCGCCACATCCTATCCGGCTTACTTCACCGACGATCCTGTCGAGCTCAAAGACATCAACTCCGCCATCGCCATGTTTTCAAACGTGAGTATCATCGTTGGTCCCACGCTGGGCGGCTTTGTCGCGGCGGCTGCGTCGTCGCGTGCGGTGTTCGTGCTTATGATGCTCTTTACCGTGCTGGCGTTCGTCGTCGGTTGGGGCTTTAGGCCGCAGACCAGCCATGTCGCCGGGCATGCGGATGCCGATTCGACAGAGGAAGGGGAGCGTGCGGGACAAAGCTCCAACCCCAGCACGTCCGCCCGCGCCACCTTCGCAGCCAGCATCAAGACAGTCTTCACCAACAGCGTCCTCGCGCTACTTTTCTGCATCATTTTTCTTTCGAACTTTGGCTACGGAGCCTTCGATCCGCTCGAGTCGTTTTTCTATCGCGATGTCCTACGCGTCGGCGTTGAGTGGATGGGCTGGCTCTCGTCGGCCTCGGGCGTGGGCGCGGTGCTGGGTGCCGTGCTCGCGCTCCGCTTGCCGCCGCACCTGGTCAACCTTAAAACGCTGCTCGTGGCGCTCATGTCCGTGGGCCTGGGAAGTCTGCTCTATGTGGGGACGCCGTACGTGGGCGTGGCCCTCGTCGGCCAGATCGCCCTGGGCATTGCTTGGGGTGTCGTCAACCCGCTCCACAACACCATTGTGCAAACGACGGCTCCGCTCGAGCAGCTTGGTCGCGTCAATTCGGTCATGGGCTTTGGCAATATGTTCGCTGGCGTGGCCCCTCTGGCAATTGCCCCGTGGCTGGCGGCAACATTTGGCGTACAACGGACACTCGTGGGGGCAGGCATGGTCGTGACGGCGGTCCCTGCGGCGTTGCTGCTGTTTGGTCGCAGGCACTTGGATCGTGCCGCAAAGCAGTAAAAACCATCACAACATTCGATGAAAATCGCGATTTCGCCGAATAACGTCGAATGTTGTGATGGTTTGCGCCCCGGGCCAGGCCACCCCCGGATCCTGCCACCACAAAGGAGCCAGGCACCTTTGTGGTGGTTTTTGCTTTGACGGGCCGCGCTTGCGCCTAGGTATACCATGTACGCCGTTCACGAATACACCCCACACCGCCGCACAACCCAGAAAGGCCCCCATGGACACCACCTTCAGCCACATCAAAGCCGTGTTCTGCGATATCGACGGTACGCTGCTCACGAGCCAGCACACGGTGTCCCCGCACACCGTGGCGGCGATCCGCGCCCTGCGCGAGCGTGGCGTGCTCTTTGGCCTGTGCACCGGGCGCGACGCCCACGCGACCGAGGCCATGTACGAGCTCTGGGGCATCGAAGGCCTGGTGGACGTGCTCGTGGGCTGCGGTGGCGCCGAGGTCATCGACCGCGCGCACGACATCAACGAGCTGAGCTATCCGCTGCCGGGCGAGACTATCGCGCGCATCTGCAAGCACATGGCGGACCTTCCGGCAACGCCCGTCTGCCCCCGAGACGGCGTGTTCTACGTGCCCGAGAGCAACGCGTGCGTCGAGCACCTGTCACGCGTCGACGGCGTGCCCTACCAGGTGGTCGATTTCGCCGAGTTTTTGCGCGAGCCGCAGCCCAAGGTGATGTTTACCATGGCGCCCGAGGTAATGCCGCGGGTGATTGAGCGAGCATTGACGTTTGCCGATGATACTGTTAAGGCGGCGGCTCTGCAAACCACGCAGCGGCTCTACGAGTTCATGGATCCGCGCGTGTCCAAGACGCGCGGCCTTGTGCGCGTGGCGGAGCTCAACGACATGGAGCTCCAGGACATCTGCGTGTTTGGCGATGCGGACAACGACACCTGCATGGTGGCTGACGCCGGCGTGGGCGTGGCCATGGCAAATGGCAGCGACGCCACTCGTGCCGCCGCCGATTTTGTAACCGCCAGCAACGACAAAGACGGCATTGCGATCTTTATCGAGGAACATCTTCTGTAGCGCCTGGGGGGCAGCCACAAAGAGGGCAGAGCGCCTTTGTGGTGGTTTTCCAAGCGTTCCAACAGTCGATTGTTGGAACGCTTTTTTGTAGCGAGGAGATTTGCAGCCGGTAACATACGATGTCATTCAAGTGTCGATGTATGAACATGTCGGCACACGCTGGTTGTGCAGTAATTGACCAATTAGCTCAAAACTAATATTTGCAGGTAGATATACTGTCATTCACGGCGCAATTTTGACCGTTCACAGATTGAGCGGGTTAAAACAAAATGTTGTACAAACAATGGTAAAGTGTCATTTATCTAGATTTGCTAACGAGTTTACCAGCGTCTTTCCGAAATTTAACCCTCGAAAAACAACGCATAGTTTGAATAATTGTCAAGAAGTTAAGGCAACGCGAAGTAAAATTGACATTGTTAGCCTTGCGTTGTTTAAAGAAAGAATAATAATATGCATATCGAGCGCGAGCAATTATAGGTTGCGCGCCCAAGTTTGATGGTGAAAGAGCAGGATCGCGGTCTCTTGGGGAGGAGACATCGATGAAAGCAAATTCAGACAAATCTAAGCAAAGTAATAAAGCGACGCGCCGTGTACTGGCAGGCGTTTTGTGCGGAGCCTCCGTTTTGAGCCTGGTACTGTCGCTCGTCATGCCTCCGATCTCGCAGGCCATTGCCAACGATTCCCAGACGGGTTCTGCTGAGGAAGCTGTGATGGGGGGGGGTTCCTCAAGTAAGCCTACTGATGTAGACAACACCAACAACGGGGATACCGAAAACCAGAATAGTGACGATGTCGAAAACGGCGTGGGCGATGCCCAACCGGAGGAGCAGCCCAAGGACGAGTCGCAGGCAGAAGATAATGAAGCGGTCGACGATGGCACTGTCTCGGTAGCCGAAGAAGCTGCGGAGAACGAAGAAGCAGCCACGGCTATTGCTAATGGCGGTGAATTGCGAGATAAGCTTCAGGGCGTTGGGGAAAATCAAGCTGTTAGCTTTGAGCTTGCAAACGATATCGACTATCCCGGCGAAATCAAACTTGAGAAGAGCGGCAGCAATATAACGCTGGACTTAAGCGGCCATAAAATCACGCATTCGGGCGACAATTCAAATAAGCCGCTCTTCAACATCACCAATAACGCGGCGCTTACAGTTAAAGATTCTAACCAAGGGTCTGATCAAAAGCAGACTTCGGATGGCGACAATAATGGGCGAGTTGCCTCGATGGACTACGACACCAGCTCTGGCATTCCGACCAAACTCACGTATTACGTGACCGAATCGACGCCGAGCGGTACGGGGACAACCGAGACTCTCTATAGGCACGAGGTCAGCATCAACGGTGCCATCGTGGGTACCGCTGCCGGCTCCACGATGAGGCTCATCAACGTTTATGCGGGCGGTACGTTTAATCTTGATAACGGTGTAATTACCCAACAGTATAATTGCAATGTTGGCAACCTCATCTATGCCGAGAACGGCTCTACCGTCAACATGAGCGGTGGCTATGTGTGTGGCGCTTCTAGCTCGGGTGTGGGCGCGGGCATTAAGGTGTCCAACGATAAAGGTAAGGCCTCGACCCTAAAACTGACCGGTGGCGTAATTGCCGGCAACAGCGCTCCTAGTGGCGGCGGTGTGTATGCTGGAGGTTCCACGGTCACCATAACTGGTGGCGTAATCTCCGGCAACAGCACACTTCCTTCTGGCACTGGATTCGGCGGCGGCATCATGGCCGAAGGCGGCAGCGTCACTGTTTCCGGTGGCTACATCACTAACAATAAATATGCCAATTTCTGTGGCAAAGATGGTTATGGCAATCATGGCGGCGCTGGACTTGCCGCTAGAAACGGTACTCATGTCACCATTTCGGGCGGCCGGATTACCGGCAACTACTCCAAGGAAGCCGGCGGCGGTGTTTATGTCACGGATGTCGACCGTAATGAGCAATCCCGTACGGGTATGGCGTGGCTGAAAATCACGGGAGGAATTATTGCCTCTAACGTGAGCTACCGATCTGAAGGTGCTGGCATTCGAGTGGGCCAGATGGTTGACGCGATGATAAATGGGTCGTCAAACGATAGCCCAGTCTACATCACTAATAACTCTTGCATGTCTCGCTTTGACTGGGGCGGAGGCGGTATCTTTGTCCAGGGAAACTCGGATTTGGGCAAGGAGAAGACTGCTGGTAGGCTATTCATATATAACTCGTACATTAGCGCCAATACCGCTGGCGGCTATGGCGGTGGCGTTGCAGTCTGCCCTACGGGCAAGACGTTGGTAACGAACACTGAGGGCACAGCAATCTTTGGCAATTCGTCTGCCAAAGATCAGCAGGACGCAAAAGCTGATTATAATTCTGAAAAGAATAGCGGTAACGAAGGCACCCCTCACCTATCCGCTGGTGGCTACGAAGGCCTTGACCACAAAAAGAACCAGGATACTGACGCCTACAATGCCAAAGAGTTTCGCGAAAACGGCCACGCGGACTTCTTCCTTGCGGCGGAGGATCATAAGACCCCGATCGCGGCGGTGATTGGCAAAATGCTTGGCGGCGGTGACGCCAAATACAAGGGAAGTAAAGAGCTTACGCAAGCCATTACTATCCCCGCTAACGGTGGCGTGCAGGTATATAAAAGCATCGGCCTGAGCTCGGGTGTTACAGCTCAAGACGAAGCCGCGATCAATGCGCAAAAAGTTGCGACAACGTTCATCACCGGCAACTATTCCTGGGACCATGGCGGCGGCATCATGTCGAACGGCGACCTGTACATGGGCGCGCCTGAGGACACGTATGTCTATCCGAGCCTCAAGCTCAAGGCGACCAAGGTGCTACGTAATTCGCAGACAAATGTGAACGAGAAGCTCGAAGAGAATCAGTTTACCTTTAGGGTCTACCGCAAGGACTCAACCGACCCTTTGGCTAGCGCAACATTCAATCGCGACGCTTGCACTGAGGTAGGAACTGCAAAAAATGACGCAAGCGGTAACATCACGTTTGATCTTGATGAACAGTTCGCAACGAGTGGTACAGCTGACACAACCACTATCACATACTACTTGGTCGAAGATTCCGGCGCTGAACCCGGTATCACGTACGACTCCGCTGTGTATGAGATTGTGGTAAGCGCCAAGGATAACCCGACCGAGCTCATGACTGTTCCGAAAAAGAACGAGCCGAACGTACAGATAGCTCTCAAAATCCATAACTACACGATTGAAAAGGTCGAAGTGACCAAGCATGAACTCGACAAGTCATCTGGGATGTGGAGTGTCACAAAATCATGGGACAACTTGCAGAAGAGCGATGACTATTATCCAATTGCCTGCAAAGATAGCTCAACGACTTTCACCAACGAGTACACTCCGTACACCTCCAGCGGCTCCTGGACTCCTAAGGCGACTAAGGTCGTTGAGGGCGGCGAGATGAAGGAGTTTACGCTTCAGCTTGCGACCGACAAAGAGTTCACGAAGAACGTTCAGAATAAGTCGACCAAGACCGACGCTGGTAAGTCCCAGACCTTAAGCTTCGACGAGATTAAGTACGAACTAAAAGACCTCGAAAAACTCGCGTCCGACTCCACGGGTCGCGGTGCGAGCAAAACCTTTCCTTATTACGTTCGCGAACAGCGGCCGACCACGCCGTTTACGAACTACAAGTACGACGAGTCGGTCTATCGATTTGATGTCACAATGACGGACCAAAAAGACGGAACAATCAAGGCCACCAAGGTAACCTACACCAAGATCCAGGACGCTGGCGGTAATCCTATCGACGACCAGGAGCCCATTGTCTTTAACAGTAACAATCCCAATGAGCACGGCCCCACCTTCACCAACACCTACTCCACCACTCTGCCCCTTTCTGGTATGTCGGGCGTCACTCTGACGTACCTTGCCGGCGCGGCGGTGCTTTGCGCTGCTGCGGTCTGGATGCACATTCGTCGCAAGGCGAATGCGAAGGGAGGCGAGCGTCGTGAATAAGAAAGTTTGCTCCTTCCCGATCTTGTTTGCGCTGCTTGCCCTCCTGATCGGCACCTGCGCGGTTGTGTTCCCCGCTTCCGCGCAGGCCGCGCCGACTTCGACCGGTTCCATCACGGTGAGCGGCACCGTGGCGAGCAGCTACGATGCCTACCAGATCTTTAGCGCCAACGTCGTCGACGGCGACAGCGACGCCAAGACCTTCACCGACCTTGTCTGGGCAAGCGACGCCGTGCGCGACGCCGCGCTGCCTGTGCTGCACAGCGCCGGCATGCCCAATTCCCAGACCACCGCGCAGAAAGCTGCCGAGTGGCTCAACACCGATTCCCACCTTACGGGCGCGCTGAGCGCACAGCTCGCTCGTTCCCTCCAGAGCTCTGGCGCCGTGTCCGTGGCCCTTAACGCGGGCACGGCGGCCAAGCTGCCTAGCGGCCAATGGCTCATCGTCGCCGACGACGACGCCATCGCCCAGGGCGAGGTCGGCACCGCGCCGATCATGGCCCTGGTGGGCGGCGGCGCCGTCACTGTCAAGCCCAAGGCCGCGACCCCCAAGGTGTCCAAGCATGTGCTGGAGGACAGCACCGCCGCCTGGCAGAAGGCCGCCGACGCCACGGTCGCAGACGACCTGTACTGGCGTCTCTCTGCCACGGTCCCGGCCGGGCTCACCGCCTACGACACCTATGCGGTGCGGTTCGTCGACACCATGGGCGCGGGGCTCGACCCCTCCAAGGTGGCCGCGAGCATGCGCGTGTACGTGGCGGCGGGCGCGGACGGCGGCTTCGACGCCGTCTCGGCCGACAAGGACGGCCGCGTCGGCACCGAGCCCGCGAAGGGTTGGACCGACATCACGGCCCAGTGCGCCACCAAGATAGCGGCGGACGGAACCTTCACCGTGCGCACCGGCGACCTGATCGCCGCGCTCGGCGGGGCCGACGCCTTCACCGCGGGCGCCCGCGTGGTCGCCGTGTACAACGCGCCGCTCAACAGCGCATGCAACCACGGCATCGCGAAGGGCAACCCCAACGAGGCCTACCTGTGCTACCCGCGCTCTCCCTTTGCCGACCAGTCCGGCGACGCCGGCTTCACCCGCACGCCGAGCGACGACGCGTGCGCCTACACCTGGGATCTCGCGCTCACCAAGCGCAGCAGCGACGGCGACAAGCCGCTTGCCGGGGCGGTCCTGAGCATCGCCGACGACCGCGGTCGCACGCTGGCGGCCGACGGCACGTGGGATGCGGAGGGCAAGGCCACCGTCACCACGGGCGAGGACGGCCGCGTGACCGTCTCGGGCGTGGACTCGGGCAAGCTGGAGGTCTGCGAGCTCAAGGCGCCCAAGGGCTACACCGCCTTTGAGGGCACGCGCTGCGTGACGGTCAAGGCCGAGAGCCTGGACGTCGACCAGGTGGCCGCCGCCAAGCCCAAACTCACCATTACGGCCGAGTCGCCCCTGCGCGCCGACAGCGCGGACGGGTCGACGGGCAGCCTGGAGGCGTCGCTCATCAACACGCCCACCGGCACACCCCCTAGCATTACCACCGGAGGCTTTATGCCCTCGACTGGCGATATGGCAATGTACGCCGCGGCCGCTGCAGCGGTCGCCGGAGCTGCACTGATCGTGGTCGCGCTCCTGGTCAAGCGGGGAGGTGGCAGCCATAAAGAGTAGCTGGCAGCCCCACAGAGAGCGGGGCGAGACGTAGCGAAGTAGATGCTAAGACACAGACAGATGATGATCGATCGAATGAGAATCAAACGGAAAACGGAGGAAAAGAAGATGAGCATGAGCAAGAACATCGCACGCCTGGCAGTAACCGCCGGCCTCACGGCAGCGCTGAGCTTCGGCGGAGTTATGGCGCCGGTGACCATGGCGTTTGCGGCGGAGGGCGGCAATAGCATCATAATCAGCCAGGTCGAGGGTAACGAGAGCACCAAGTTCAAGGCATACCAGATCTTTAAGGCTACGGTGACCGACGCTGAAAACGGCGGCAAGACCGCTCAGAACATCACGTGGGCAAGCGATACGGTTGGCGAGAAGGTGATTGATGCCATTACGAAAGACTGGAAGGGTTATGGCAGCTTGGAGGCTAAGGACCAGCTGTCTGACAGTCCTACGGCCCAGGAAGTAGCCGACTTCCTCATGGCACATGCGGGTTCCACTACTGCAGGATCAACATCGACTGATGGAACGCGAATCGCTACCAACAATGTTCTCTACGCAGTTGCGAATGCCGTTAAGAGTGAGAAACCTGCCGCGACCAACATCCCTACTGGTAATTCTTGGACTCCTGATCAGGCGCATGGCAACGGTTACTACCTGTTTGTGACCAGCGATCTCGATTCGACCAAGCCGAACACTGGCACGTCCCCGATCTTTGCAGTCGTGGGCGGTAGCGCCGTAACTGTCCATGAGAAGACCAGCATCCCCACGGTTGAGAAAAAGATCCTCGATGATTCTAAGGTGAAGGGCGGTGACATTACCGGCGAGACTGACTGGGTGGACGCTGCCGACTCCCAAGTTGGCCAGGAAGTGAACTATAGGCTTACCGGTACGATTGCAGATAACTACGCCAGCTATGACTCCTATTCCTACAAGTTCACGGATCAGCTGTCGGCCGGTCTCGACTACATCGAGGGCTCGCTCAGCGTTTATGCACTGAATAATGGTGTATATACCAAGATCGATTCGACTAGCTACAATGTGACTAACCCCTCTGGCTCTAGTCGTGACCTGGTAGTCAATTTTAATAAGGGCGAAAAGGGCTTGAAGTCGGCCACTGCGAAAAATGGCGAAGAGCTTACGATTGATGGGAAGACTGAAATCGTCGTTTTCTACAGGGCGAGGCTCAACGCAAGCGCGATTATTGCGGGTGCAAACAACCAGCTGAATGGCAACCCCAACACCGTTACGCTCGAGTATTCTAACAACCCCATGTCAGGTGGCACTGGCACCTCGGAGTCCGATACGGTCAAGGACTACACCTACGGTCTCAAGATCAACAAGGTTGACCTTGGCACTGAGAAGGCGCTGAAAGGTGCTAAGTTCACCATCGCAGCTGGTGACACAACTAACGGTGACGAGAACAGCGCAAACGTTAAATATGTCAATAGTGACGGCACTTTGAGCGACAGCAAGGTTGAGCTTTCGATGGACCCCGATGGTGTCATTACGCTTACCGGTCTCGATGCTGGCGTCTATACGGTCACGGAAACTTCTGCTCCCGATGGTTACACCAAGGTCGAACCCTTCACCTTCGAGATCAAGCCGACCATGAACGCCAATGATCCGGACGCTGGTCTTACTGCGCTCTCTGGCACGCTTGATAGCAAGAACCAGAGTGACAAGATCATCGCTGGCCTTACCGATAGGAATGTCGGTGATAACAAGCTAGCGGCGCAGACCGGCTCGGAGAAGGACACCGATGGCTACTTCAACATCACCGTTGGCGATACCAAGCAGGTTGGCCTTCCCCTCACCGGCCTTAACGGCGTGACGTTCACTTGGATCGCTGGTGGCGCGGTGCTGTGCATCGGCGTGGCGCACCTCATCCGCAGCCGTAAGCAGGCTGAGGAGTCCGAGCAGGAGTAACGCTCGCTCACCCATCCCTTTGGCAGGTGGGATGTGATGCCCATGAGACTTGCGGACACTTTTCTCGTCCATCCACGTTCTTGCTTTGCCATTCTCTTTTCGGGGCAGACTCCGCACTGGAGTCTGCCCCGTTTTTTTGGATAACGCGGTCAGCCTCCATCGTCCGATGCGGGCACGTTCGTCATCGCGTTTCTTGACTCGTATGAGGTTCGGTTTAAGGTCCGTGGGCGCACGCGCGGTGCGGACGGTAGAAGACATTTGCGCCGCGCGTGCAAATTAAAATGCCCGGGGTTAGAGGCCCGGGCATTTAACAACGTCGGAAACTGGTCGCCCGCGCTCCTAAGTACTTACGCGGGGTGCGTCGTTTCCTGTAGCAATTGTATCCCGAATCGCCCAGCCGATCCGGGATATTCTGAAAACGCAAACACGTCGGGCAAACCCGGACAATGCGGCCAGGCTCCGCTGGATGAGGGATTGTGTTTATAACTATCGAACAAATGTTTGCAATTATTGCGTTTACCAGCTGCGGGTGCATGCACTCGCAGTAAAATGGCTTTGCGACGCATTCCGTGCGCGGGCGGCCGACGACTCGATCGGAGGTCACCATATGCTGAAATTCCTTAACGCGCTCGCCGCCCTCGCGGCGGTGGGCTCGTTCGTCATCGCGTTTCTTGACTCGTATGAGGTTCGGTTTAAGGTCCGTAGGCGCACGCGCGGTGCGGACGGTAGAAGGCAGTTGCGCCGCAAGCGCAAATAAGAATGCCCGGGGGTCGGATCCCGGGCATTTAACAAAAGCTGAAAACTAGGCCACCCGCGCTCCCAAACATTTACGCGGGATGCGTCGTTTTCTATTGACATTGTATCCCGAATCGCCCAGCCGATCTGGGACATTTTGAAAACTCAAATATGGGCTTAGGCGCGAACGGAATCTCGTTAATTCCGAAAATTATGTATAATTCCAATATAAACTGGAATCGAACGAAAATAATGGAAATGAACGAAGCGCTAATCTACTTACAAGAAGCACTAGGCCTCTCCGCCAAGGCCAGAACTTGGCCTGGATCCGCACGCTTGCCGCTGTATCTGCGGGCGATTGAGGTCCGCGCTGTTGACGCAAACGGGTTTTCGTTTTTGCTTGCAAGTTTGCCTACTGGCGTCGGGCTTCCCGAGGCTAAGAGGGTCTATAGTCAGCTAGCCTTGCGTGCGGAGACTCCTGTTGTCGTTTCGTTTCCTGATGCCGATGCACGTCAGCGCAAAGCATTGGTCGCACAAGGGATTCCGTTTGTTTGCCCCGGCAGACAGGCTTTTCTTCCATTTATGGGCACGGCCTGTACGGAGAGGGGCAGTGTCCGGTTTCGCAATCACGCGACCAAGATGTCACCCAACGCGCAGGCTGCCGCAATCTGGGGAGCAGCCCAGGAGCCATATCGTCCCTATGACCTTTGTCGTGCGCTTGGGATCTCGGCAAGCCGCGCGAGTGAGGCCATAACCGAGCTTGTTGACAGGGGGCTCGCGAGACGCGAGCGTCGCGAGCGACGTGTCTTCGTGTTCCCTGTTGCCGTTGATCTTCTGCTCAGCGAGCACATGGCAGAGCTCTCCTCGCCTGTCTCGAAGGTCTTTTTTACAAGGAAGACGCAGCAGATCGACTATCTTGTTGACGCCGGGGAGACGGCGCTCGCTGCGCGTTCGATGCTCGCTGCGCCGGGCATGGAACAAAAGGCCGTCTTAAGAAGTGCATGGCGTCAACTGAGCGACCTCGAAGTCGCAGACGGGGAGTTGCCGGATAACGAGACGGCGATGATCCAAGTGTGGCGCTATGCACCCGTGTTTGCCGACTCCTCCCGTGTCGACAACATTTCGCTTGCGCTATCTTTGGCGGCAATCGACGATGAGCGAATTCAGCTCGAAGTCGATCGCATGTTTGGAAAGGAATATCCATGGCAAGAAGCGCTGTAGAAGGTCTCCAAGAATTTCAGCAGCATATGCAAGAAGCTGAAGGATCGTATGCCCTTATCGGCGGCACGGCATGCGACATTTTGCTCGCGGAGGCGGGGCTTTCATTCAGGGCGACTCACGATTTTGATGTGGTAATTGTCGCCGATGATCGGTTGCCTCAGACGGCAGAAGCCATATGGACTTTGGTGCGTGATGGCGGCTACCGCTGCGGCTGGGGCGAAGGTAAAGGCTTATGTTTTTATCGGTTTACAGAGCCAAAGAGGCCGGGTTACCCCCATATGATCGAGCTCTTCGCGAAGTGCCCCGACTTTCTAAAGGGTCGTGAGGGGATTGATGTGGCGCCAATTCACGTTGATGAAAACATAAGCAGTCTTTCGGCAATTTTGTTAGACGATGCTTACTACAGCTTGTTCCTTCAGGGAATTCGGACCGTAGGCGGCGTTTCGGTCCTGGGCACGGAATACATTGTCCCGTTCAAAGCGAAGGCGTATCTCGACCTAAAAGCTAGAAGGGAAGCGGGGGAGAACGTTGATTCGAAGAAGGTAAAAAAGCATAAACGCGATGCGCTGAGGCTTGCTCAGCTGCTTGGCGAGTCGGAAGGTGTCGACCTGGGCGGAGAACTGAAGGACGATATGCTTGCGTTTGTTAAAGATTGCGAGGTGGGCGACGTCAATCTGAAACAGATTGGGGTTGCGGGCGTAACGATGGCGCAGTTGCTCGAGACGATGAAAGCAACATATGGCTTGATTGGTTGAGTGGGGCTACGTGGCCCGGACGGTGCAGTCAAGCTGCGTTGTCCGGCGCGGAGGCTCGCTAATCGGCTATTATTTGTTTAGACAACCTGAGTTGTAGAGGAGTGACCGGCGATGGTGCAGGGCGCCAAACATATGAAGAGCAATAACGCCGCGGCCAACGGTGGCTCAAGCCCTCAGCCCAAACCTCAACCAAAGCCCAAGCGCCGTCGCAAGCGACTGCCGCGCTGGGCCGACCGGCTCATCACCATCGTCATCATCCTTATTGGCGTGGGCCTTATGACCTGGCCGTGGATCTTGGACCGGCTCGAGGCCTCGGGCGTGTTCAACCAGATCAGCACCGTGTCCAGCACCGTGGACGCGCTATCTGCCGAGGAGCGCGAGCGCATCCTGCTCCAGGCGCGCTCCTTTAACGAGCAGCTGGCGGGCGAGGCCACCGAGCTCCCCGCCGACCAGATCGAGCCCTACGCTCAGCAGCTCATTTTTGACCGCGACCCCATGATGAGCTGGGTCGAGATCCCCTCCATCGACGTGAGTATGCCCATCTACCACGGCACGAGCGAAGAAGTCCTTATGGCGGGCGTCGGCCACCTGGAGGGCACGAGCCTGCCGGTGGGCGGCACCTCGACGCATTGCGTGCTTACCGCGCACTCGGGCATGCGCAACCTGAGCATGTTCGACGACATTCACTCGCTGGAGCCCGGCGACCTGGTGCTGCTGCACACCATGAACAAGACGCTTGCCTACAAGATGGTGGATTCCGAGGTGGTGCTGCCCGAGGAGATGGAGTCGCTGACCATCGAGCCCGGCGCCGACAAGGTGACGCTCGTCACCTGCACGCCCTACGGCGTGAACGACCATCGCCTGCTGGTGCATTGCGTGCGCACCAAGTACAACAAGAAGGATGTCGACAAGCAAAAGTCGCTGGCCGGCCGCCACTGGGGCAAGCGCGAGTTTGCCGTGCTCATCGTGGTCGTAGCCATTGTGCTGTTGCTGCTGGACATCGTGATCCACGCGATCCGCAAGCGCCGCAAGACCAAGGCCTCGGCATAAGGCATTCTTCAGAACCACCACAAAGGGGACAGGCACTTTTGTGGTGCTCGTGGCTTTCAAACCATCACAACATTCGATGAAAATCTCGATTTTGGCGAAAAGCGTCGAATGTTGTGATGGTTTTCGTTGTGGACGAGATGGTTTTCGCTATGGACGGTGCGGTTTCGCTGCAGAACCGCCAGCCCGCCGCCTGCCAACCCGCCGTCCTCGTTACGTTTTCGCTGCATTTGGGTAAAGCACCTGCTCCAAGCGGCGTTGCCTTGTATACTAGAGCGGTTTATCTGTTATGCGGAAGGGAGCGCCTATGGCACTCAGCGAGAAAGACGTGCGCGACATCGCCGAGTACGCAAAGATCGCACTGACCGATGACGAGCTCACCCAGATGACGTCCTACATGAACGACGCCGTCCAGATGCTCGAGCCTGTCTTGCAATATGACTTACCCGACGTGGAGCCCACGTTCCATCCCATCGGAAGCCTGTCCAACGTGATGGGCGATGACCTGCGCGAGCCCGAGCGCGACCTGCCGCTCGACATTGCGCTCGAAAACGCCGGCAGCGCGCGCGACCGCTACTTCCGCGTGCCGTCCATTTTGGGAGAGGGGGAGAGCGAGTAATGGCGCAGAGCTTCGATTTCTTTACCGCCGCCCAGATCGCCGCAGGCGTTGCCGCCGGCGACTTTACCGCTACCGAGGTGGCCCAGGCCTCCCTTGCCGCCATCGAGGCGCGCGAGGGCGGGGTCCAGGCATTCCTGCAGGTGGCGCCCGAGCTTGCGCTCGAGGCCGCCGCGCGCGTGGATGCCGACCGTGTCGCAGGCAAGCCGCTGCCCCCGCTCGCGGGCGTGCCGCTGGCCATCAAGGACAACATGAACCTCGTGGGCACGCGCACCACCTGCGCTTC
The DNA here is from genome assembly GCF_003475325.1 of Collinsella sp. AF33-16. Taxonomy (GTDB): domain Bacteria; phylum Actinomycetota; class Coriobacteriia; order Coriobacteriales; family Coriobacteriaceae; genus Collinsella. Next base: position 27,146 of record NZ_QRQC01000003.1, read on the forward strand.
CCTCATGCTCGAGGACTACCAGAGCGTCTACACCGCCACCTGCGTCCAGCGCATGCTGGATGCCGGCTGCCTGCCCATGGGCAAGGCCAACATGGACGAGTTTGCCTTTGGCAGCTCCACCGAGAGCTCGGCGTTCCACCGCACCAACAACCCCTGGGATACCGAGCGTGTGCCCGGCGGCTCCTCGGGCGGCTCCGCTGCCGCCGTCGCCGCGGGCGAGGTCGCGCTCTCGCTGGGCTCGGACACCGGCGGCTCCATTCGCCAGCCGGCGTCGCTGTGCGGCGTGGTGGGCTTTAAGCCCACGTATGGCGCCGTGAGCCGTTACGGCGTGGTTGCCTTTGGCTCGTCGCTCGACCAGGTGGGTCCCTTTGGCCGCACGGTCGAGGATGTCGCGCTGGCCATGAACGCGCTTACCGGCGCGGGCCACGATCCGTACGACTGCACCAGCCAGGATTGCGCCGTCGACTTTACCGAGCACCTCAACGACAGCATCGAGGGTAAGCGCGTGGGCATCATCCCCGCGTTTATGGAGGCCGAGGGCCTGACGCCCGAGGTCCGCTCCGCCGTTGAGCGCGCCGCCCAGGAGCTGCAGAACCAGGGCGCCGAGCTGGTCGAGGTCGACCTGCCGCATCTGGACGCCGCCATCGCCGCCTACTACGTCATCGGCCCGGCCGAGGCGTTCTCCAACCTGGCCCGTTTTGACGGCATTCGCTACGGCTACCAGGAGGAGGGCTGCGCCAACCTGTCCGACCAGAGCTCGCTCTCGCGCGCCCACGGCTTTGGCGCCGAGGCCAAGCGCCGTCAGATGCTCGGCGCCTACCTGCTCTCCTCGGGCGTGTACGACAAGTACTACTATGCCGCGCAAAAGGCCCGCACGCTCATCACGCAGGACTACGACGCCGCGTATGCCAAGGTGGACACCATCCTCATGCCCGCCTCGCCGCGCACGGCCTTTAAGTTTGGCGAGATCAGCGACCCCACGCAGATGTACCTGTCCGACCTGTACACCATCTCGCTCAACATTTGCGGCAATGGTGGCATCTCGGTGCCGCTGGGCCTGGGCGAGGACAGCCGCCTGCCCGTTTCTGCCCAGCTGGTGGGTCCGGCGTTTAAGGACCGTCAGCTGCTCACGTTTGCCCGCGCCCTGGAGCGCGGCTTTGCCGATGCCGCCACGGGTGCGCCCGCGCTTTCCGTCGCGCCCGATTTTGCCGGGAAGGGAGGCGAGCTGTAATGAAGGAGCTTTCCGAGGTCCTGCAGGATTGGGAGGCCGTGATCGGCCTGGAGATCCATACCGAGCTCACCGCACTCGATACCAAGATGTTCTGCAATTGCAAGCTCAGCCACGATGACGAGCCCAACGCTAACGTGTGCCCGGTGTGCCTGGGCCTGCCCGGTGCGCTGCCGGTGCCCAACAAGCGCGCCATCGAGAGCATCGTCAAGGCGGGCCTGGCCACTAACTGCGAGATCCAGCGCCACTCGATGTTCTACCGCAAGCACTACTTCTATCCCGACATGGCCAAGAACTTCCAGACCACGCAGGGTCCGGTCGCTTTTGCCATGTACGGCCACCTGGATCTTGATGTGACCGGTCGCGGTGCCGCCGAGCGCCCCGATTGCGCGTTTGGTGAGGCCGAGGCCCAGAGCCTGGCGAGCGCTTCGGCCAACGCAGAGGGCCTGTCCACGTCCATGACGTCGACCATGCGCGAGGGCAACCAGCGTGCCGGCCACCTGGCCAGCTACGATGCATCTAACCTGCAGATGCCTGAGCGTCGCGAGGACGGTTCCTACACGGTGCCCATCCGCATCCTGCGCATCCACATGGAGGAGGACGCCGCCAAGATGGTCCACGTGGGTGGCGCCGAGGGCCGCATTACCGCCGCGGCCGAGTCGCTCGTCGACTACAACCGCTGCGGTACGCCTTTGATTGAGCTCGTGACTGAGCCCGATCTGCGCACGCCCGAGGAAGCGCGCCTGTTTATGGAGAAGCTCCGTCGCATTTTTGTGACGCTGGGCATTTCGGACTGCTCCATGGAGAAGGGTTCCATGCGCTGCGACGGCAACGTGTCGCTGCGTCGCCGCGGCGAGACCAAGCTGGGCACCAAGACCGAGCTCAAGAACCTCAACTCGTTTAAGAGTCTGCACGACGGCCTTGCCTACGAGATTTGCCGCCAGGCCGAGGTGCTCGAGGAGGGCGGCATCATCTATCAGGAGACCCGCCACTGGGAGCCCAGCCGCAAGCGCACCGTGGTCATGCGTGTGAAGGAGACGGCCGACGACTATCGCCTGTTCCCCGATCCCGACCTGGCGCCGTTCGATCTGGACGACGAGTTTATCGATCGCTGCCGTGGCGAGATTCCCGAGCTGCCCGATGCCAAGCGCGCCCGCTTTGAGGCCGACTTTGGCATTAAGACGGCCGATGCCGAGCAGATTGCCGGCGACCCCGAGTTTGCCGACTTCTTTGAGGCCGCCGCTGCCGGTATGGCTGGCAAGGAGGCCCAGACGGTCGCAAACCTGCTGGTGAACGAGATGATCGCCTACCTTAAGGGCGCGGGCGTGTCGCTCGCCGAGTCCGGCATCGTGCCGGCTCAAGTGGCGGCACTCGCCAAGCTGCTGGCGACCGATGCCATCAGCTCCAACCAGGCGCACGAGGTCTTTGAGGCCATGGCCCAGACCGGCGACGACCCCAACAAGATCGTAGACGAGCGCGGTATGCGTCAGGTGAGCGATGCCGGCGCGCTGCAGCCGATTGTGGACGAGGTGCTGGCAAACTGTGCCGATCAGGCGCAGCAGTATCGTGACGGCAACCAGAAGGTCATCGGCTTTTTGGTGGGCCAGTGCATGAAGGCGAGCCACGGCAAGGGCAACCCGAAGCTCTTCAACGAGTTGCTGAGAACGTCGCTCTCGTAAGCGGGAACCGAGGGGCCGGGCGCAGGGCCTTGCCTCTCAATTTCGGACAGTCCTGACTCACGACGGAGGCGCCACTGGCGCCTCCTGTTCGTGCGGAACTCATTGAGAAGCAAGGCCCTGCGCCCGGCCCCTCGGTTCCGTGACGACTCGGCCGTTCGGGTCAGGCGGGGCTGAATGGAATTTGGTGAATGAGGGCGCCGATGGCGCCCTCATTCTTTATATATGTTGGGAGCGTCAGGTGGTGGGGGTGGTGCCGGTGTGTTGCTTGAAGGCTTGGGCGAAGGCGGCCTGCTGAGGGTAGCCTAGACGCTCTGCCACCTGCGCTATCGTGAGCGAGCTATCGGCCAAAAGGTCCTGTGCTCGCTCCATACGGCGTCTGCGAATGTAGGCGCCCAGGGATTCGCCAGTTTGGGCCTTAAAGGTGGCGCATAGTTTGGAGCGGCTTGTGTAGAGCCTCTCGGCCACCTCGTTGATACCCACACGCCTGCCTTTGTCGAGCGCGCGCTCAATCATTGCCGTCGCTTCTTCGGCAATGGTTATGCTGACGCGTGTGTTCGCCGCCTGCCGTGCCTGCTTGTGGGCCGCGCGCGAACAGGCGAGCTCCGCGACCATGGTCTCCACGATGCCCTGCATATAGACGTGTCCGCCTACGGTGCGGGCGCGTTCCTCGTTAATCCGGCGCAGCGTGTGGCAGATGGCAGACGTCGCTTCCTCGTGCCATGACTCGGCAAACGCCTCAAAGATTCCCGCGAACTCGGTGGGATAGCGGTGCTCCAGTTCGTCAAAATATCCAGGCAAAAAGAGTACCGAGCGCGAGTGATAAAGCTCCCCCGCAAACAGCGGGCTTAATTCCTCGCCACAGCTATCTTGGATAAAGCTGCAAACGGCATTGTTTGGCCACGGTCCATGCAATGGTTTGAGGTTCGCGGGCGTTATGCCAGCCTCGGGCATGCATGTAAGTGTGGACGCGCTGACTTCGCTCACGCAAGCGTATGGCTCGGGTGTGTATTCGGCCAGGTACATATCGTGCGTCGGGGTGATGAAATGCTCCATAACGATGCAGGCGGGGGAGAGGGGCATGATCCATGCGCGTCCGTGCGCCCGATCGTTTGCCACCTCGCCGGTAAAGACGGCGCCCTTGCCGGTAAGCTCCAGGCCAAACTGCTCAAACTGCGGTGCGTAGAGCTCGGTTATGTCGGTCGCCGCCCGCCGCATTTTCAAAAGCGTCCCCTTCATTTGCGAAAACGTCCACGCCTGGCCCAATTGTGTGCCTTGGCTAACACGCCCATGATAAGTTTCTTACGGTTAACTCTCAAGCCGTTAGAAAGGAATCTCATGGCAAAGGGATCAAAAAGGGAAGGTGGCGGCATCGGCGAGCTGCTTGCATATGCCGGTGAACGTAAATTCCTAACGTATTTGGGCATGGCCCTCTCGGCGCTCTCGCAGCTGCTGAGCTTTGGCCCGTACGTGTGCATCTGGCTTGTTGCGCGAGATCTTATCGCCGTGGCGCCCAACTGGAGCGAGGCCGCCGACATCGCGATGTATGGTTGGTGGGCTGTTGGTTTTGCCCTGGCAAGCATCGTGGTCTATTTCGTGGGACTCATGTGCACGCACCTGTCCGCGTTTCGCTGCGCGTCCAATATCCGCAAGGCTACGAGCGAGCATCTGCTTAAGCTGCCGCTCGGCTACTTTGACACGCACGCCACCGGTGAGCTGCGCCGTATCGTAGACGGCTGTGCCGCCTCCACCGAGACGCTGCTCGCGCACATGCTGCCCGATATCGCCGGTGCCACCGCCATGGTCGTGGGCCTGCTTGTGCTGCTATTTGCCCTCGATTGGCGTTTGGGCGCGGCATGCTTAATCTCGGTCGTCGTTTCGTTTTGCGCCATGGCCACCATGATGAGCGGCAAGGGCGCCGAGTTTATGAAGGCCTACATGGGCGCGCTGGTCAAGATGAACAAGACCGGCACCGAATACGTACGCGGCATCCCCGTGGTCAAGGTATTCCAGCAGACGGTCTACTCCTTTAAGGCGTTTCACGATGCGATCGCCGAATACGCCGACATGGCGCAAAGCTATGCGGGCACGTTCTGCCGAGGCCCGCAGGTGCTCAACCTTACCGCGCTCAATGGCCTCGTGGCAATTCTTTTGCCCGTGGCGTTGCTGTTGGCGCCGGGCGAGACGGACTTCGCGCACTTTATGGTCAACTTCACGTTTTACGCGATCTTTTCGGCCGTGGTGCCGACGGCCATGACCAAGCTCATGTTTGTGGGCGAGGCGTCTCAGATGAGTGCCGATTCGCTGGCGCGCATCCGAAGCGTTATGGATTCCAAGCAGCTCTCCGTGCCTGCCCAGCCCAAGCACCCTATCGGCAGCGATGTGCGCTTTGAGGATGTAAGCTTTACCTACGAGGGTGCCGAAGCGCCTGCCGTCGATCATGTGAGCTTTAGCGTTCCCGCAGGTAGCACCCTTGCGTTGGTTGGTCCCTCGGGCGGCGGTAAGTCAACCTGCGCAAGCCTGATCCCGCGTTTTTGGGATGTTTCCTCGGGTCGCGTGCTTGTGGGCGGCGTAGACGTTCGCGACATGGATCCGCACGAGCTCATGGACCAGGTCGCCTTTGTGTTTCAGACCAACCAACTGTTCCGGCAAACACTTGCCGATAACGTGCGCGCCTCCAAGCCTACGGCCACTGACGACGAAGTGCGTGCGGCCCTCTCCGCAGCTCAGTGCGACGACATTGTGGCCAAGCTCCCGCAGGGTATTAACACCATGCTCGGTGCTGGAGGGGCATATCTTTCGGGCGGCGAGGTACAGCGCGTGGCACTCGCCCGCGCGATCCTTAAAGACGCACCTATCGTGGTGCTCGATGAGGCCACAGCGTTTGCCGACCCCGAGAACGAAGCGCTCATCCAGCGCGCCTTTAGCAAATTGGCGGCGGGCCGCACGGTCATTATGATCGCGCACCGGCTTTCGACCGTGGTGGGGGCCAACAAGATCGTGGTGCTCAACCAGGGTGGTGTGCAGGAGGCCGGCACCCATGCCGAGCTGCTGTCCCAAAACGGCCTGTACGCCAAGATGTGGGCCGAATACGAACAGGCCGCGAGCTGGAAGATCACTGCTGCGGCCGCTGATGTCGCCGCCGCGAAGGGAGGCGAGGCCTAAATGTTCGCCTCATTCCAAAAGAAGTATTTCCTATCCGATAAAGGCATCGCCGGCGTTAAGCGCGGCATTTTCTGGACCACGCTCACCAATCTCATCACTATGGCCGGCATGGGCTTTTTGTTCCTGGTCATGGCCGGCTTTGTCGAGCATCTTGCCAGTGGGGCCGACCTGCCGGGCGCCCTGCCCATTGTGGGTGGTCTCGTTATCTTTTTTGCGTTGCTCTTTGCCTCTAATTGGCAGCAGTACTATTACACGTACTGCATCTTTTACGAGGAGTGCGGCAAGCAGCGTATGGAGATCGCCGAGCGCTTGCGCAAGCTGCCGCTGTCGTTTTTTGGCCGTCGTGATCTGGCCGATTTAACCGAGACCATTATGGGCGACGTCCAGGCCATGGAGCACGCCTACAGCCACGTGCTGGGAGAGCTTTGGGGTGCCATCATCGCAAGCGTCATTGTGTTCGTGGCGTCGCTGTTCTTTTGCTGGCAGCTGGCGATTGCGGCGTTTTGGAGCGTTCCCGTGGCCTTTGCCGTGCTGTATCTGACGCGCGGCCCCATGATCCCGGTGTTCGACCATGTGCGTGCCGAGAAGGTCAAGGTTACCGAGGCGATCCAGGAGACGCTCGACTGCGTGCGCGAGATCCGCGCCACCAACCAGGAGGCTCATTATCTTGAGGGGCTCAACGCCGTGATCGATGCCGAGGAGCGCGAGACCACCAAGGGCGAGCTCGCCAATGGGCTTTTGGTCAACTCCGCCTTTGCCATCCTGCGCCTGGGGATTGCCACCACGTTGGTCACGGGCGCTGCGATGGTCGCCTCCGGCCAGGTCGACTTTTTGATGATGTTTGCCTTCCTGCTTATGGTGAGCCGCATCTATGCGCCCTTTGATCAGGCGCTGATGCTGATGTCCGAGCTGTTTGCCGCCGAGTCGTCGGCCAAGCGCATGCGTTCCATCATGGAAGAGCCCGTGGCGCGGGGCAGCGAGCAGTTTGAGCCCGTAGGCCACGATGTGGTGTTCAATCACGTGGCATTTGGCTATGGTGCGGGCGAGGACGGCCGCGCCGGCGAGAAAGTTCTTACCGATGTGAGCTTTACCGCCAAGGAAGGCGAGGTCACGGCACTGGTCGGTCCTTCGGGCTCCGGTAAGTCTACGGTGAGCCGCCTGGCCGCGCGCTTTTGGGATGCCACCGCGGGCACGGTCACCGTGGGCGGCGTGGATGTTGCGAGCGTGGATCCCGAGGTACTGCTGCGTGATTACGCTATTGTGTTCCAAGACGTGCTGCTCTTTGACGACACGGTGATGGGAAACATCCGCCTCGGGCGTCGTGGCGCCACCGATGAGCAAGTGCTTGCGGCTGCGCGTGCCGCCAACTGCGACGAGTTTGTGAGCCGCATGCCGCAGGGCTACAACACCATGATCGGCGAGAACGGCTCCAAGCTGTCCGGCGGCGAGCGCCAGCGCATCTCCATCGCCCGTGCGCTGCTCAAAGATGCGCCGATCGTGCTGTTGGACGAGGCGACGGCGAGCTTGGATGTGGAGAACGAGACCGTGGTTCAGCAGGCGCTCTCCCGTCTGCTTGCAGGTAAGACGGTTATCGTTATTGCCCACCGTATGCGTACGGTGGAAAATGCCGACAAAATCGTTGTACTCATGGATGGTGTGGTTGCCGAGCAGGGCACTCCGGCGCAGCTCAAGGCGGCAGGTGGAGAATTCGCCCGCATGGTGGCGCTGCAAAAGGAAGCAGCTACCTGGCAGTTGTAAGAAGGGGCAAAGGGACAGTCCCTTTCTCACATTGACAATCGGTTACTCCGCATCGTTAATTTTCAAAAGGTTAGCCATGGCTGACCTAGATAGTTAGATAAAATTGAGATATTTCAAAAGCGTGCTCGAGCAAACTTGTTTACTCGGGTGCTGAGGCACCATGCCGCGTCCAATGCGGCAAAAGGGAGAGACATCATGAAGAAGTCCACGTTCAACACCCTGCTTGTTGGTGGCGGTTTTCTGCTTGGTACGGCTGGCATCAAGCTGCTCACCAGCGCTCCGGTAAAGAACGCCTGCGTGCAGGGTATCGCGTGCGGCATGCGCATCAAGAACGGCTACCAGGACATGGTCGAGCAGGCCAAGGCTAATGTCGACGACATGGTTGCCGAGGCGGCCTACATCACCCAGAGCGAGGCCGCTGCTGACGAGGCAGCAGAGTAACGCTCCCAGGCACAAACTATGAGATTCTCGATTATCAGCGAGATCCCCGGCAGGACCCGTCTTCAATTGGCGGGTCCTGTGCCAGAGAGCGATCTCGATGCACTTCTTAAGCTCAGCGGCGATATCGACGGCGTGCACAAGGTACGCGTCTATGGCCGTATTGGCCAGTTAGCGCTCGAATATGATGAGCCGTGTCGCGATGCCGTGCTGGCCGCCGTCGGTGCGCTCGACGCTCAGGCCATTGCCGACGCAAAGACGGGTTACGTGATGCAGCTTGAGCCGCGCAAGCACAAACTCGTTATGGACCTGGCGACACTTATCGGCGCCCACTACGCGCGCCGCTGGTTCTTGCCGACGCCTCTGCGTGCGGTGTTTGTCGTGGCCGGTTACATGGCATTTTTGCGCGCTGCCCTCCGTGAGCTCGCGCAGCCGCGCCTGACCGTTCCCGTGCTCGACGCTTCGGCCATCGGCATTTCGTTCGTCAAGCGTGATGTCGACACCGCGGGCCAGACAATGTTCCTGCTCAACGTGGGCGAGCTGCTCGAGGACTACACCCGCGCCATGAGCGAAAACGAGCTCATCAACTCGCTGCTCGATGTACCCGACAAGGCGCAAAAGGTCGTCGGCGATACCGAGGTAAGTGTTGCCGCCACCGAGCTTGAGCCCGGCGACTTGGTGGCCGTGCGCACTGGCATGTCCATTTGCATCGACGGTGTCGTCGAGCAGGGGAGCGCTATGGTCAACCAGGCGACCCTGACCGGCGAGCCGCTGGCCGTTGAGCGCAGCGTGGGCGACGACGTGTTCGCCGGTACCGTCGTGGAAGACGGCAGCATCTTGGTGCGCGTGCGCGCCAACACGGCGCAGACCAAACTGCGCTCGATCGTCTCGCTCGTGCAGACGGCCGACTCGCTCAAGTCCGAGGGCCAGTCGCATATGGAGGACCTCGCCAACAAGATCGTCCCGTGGAACTTCCTGCTCGCGGGCCTGGTTGCGCTCACCACGCGCAGCCTTATCAAGACCTCGGCGGCGCTGATGGTCGACTACTCGTGCGCACTCAAGCTCACGGGTTCCGTCGCCGTCATGACCGCCATGAGCGATGCCGCCAAGATGGGCGTCATGGTCAAGGGCGCGAAGTACTTTGAGTCGTTTGCCAAGGCTGACACCATCGTGTTTGATAAGACCGGCACGCTTACTGAGGCGCAGCCGCGCCTGGCTTGCGTGCTGACGACAGATGGCTGGAGCAAGGACGAGGTCCTGCGCCTTTCCGCTTGCTTGGAGGAGCATTTCCCGCATCCGGTGGCGCGTGCCGTGGTCAACGCCGCCCTCGAGCGCGGGCTCGAGCACCGCGAGCGCCATGCCGCGGTCGAGTACATCGTGGCGCACGGCATCGCTTCGTCCATCGAGGGGCGTCGCGCCATTATCGGTTCGGCGCACTTTGTATTTGAGGACGAGGGTGCGCAGCTCGAGTCCGACATCAAGGAGCAAATCGAGCTCCAGATGCAAGGCCTGTCGCCGCTGTATCTGGCGGTCGACGGCAAGGTCGTCGGCGTGCTCGGCATCGAGGATCCGCTCAAGCCCGGCGTCCGTGAGGCCATCGCCGACCTACATGCGCTGGGCGTCAAGCATGTCGTTATGCTCACGGGCGATTCGGAGCGCACGGCCGAGCGCATTGCGCGCGAGGCGGGTGTCGACGAGTTTAAGGCCGAGCTGCTGCCCGAGGACAAGTACGCCTATATGGAGCGCATTAAGAGTGAGGGGCGCCACGTTGCCATGGTGGGCGACGGCGTCAACGATTCGCCGGCACTCGGTTTGGCCGACGTGGGGCTGGCAATGGGTGGCGGAAGCGACATCGCCAAGGAGGTCGCCGATATCATCCTGACCGACACGGATCTGGCCGCGATCGTGCGTTTGCGCCGCATGAGCCAGGGCCTCATTGATCGTCTGACGAGCTCCTACTCTAAGGTGATGCTTACCAACTCGGCGCTCCTGGCGCTGGGCATTACCGGCATGATCACTCCGCAGACGTCGTCACTGCTGCACAACGGCTCGACGATTGCCTACAGTCTGAGCAACGCGAAGGCTTACCTGCGTTAGCAGATGTGTTCGCCCACGTTATTTGGCCTGCGCCCAGACGGCATTGGTGTCGTCCGAGCGCAGGTCTTTTGCATTTGACCATGTGCTAGCTTCTTTATATAGTGGTGCTAGCATGGCTAGCAATTGAAGGGAGCGGGATCGACGTGGGTGCTGTTAGTGGCATGGCGCAGGTGAACGTTCGCGTAGATCGCCAGGTCAAGAACCGTGCCGAGGAGGCGCTGCGGCTTTCGGGCGGGTCACTGCCCGAGCTCATCAAAAAGGTGGTGGCCAAGGTCGCGCAGGGTGGCGGGCAGTGCGAGGAAGTGCTTGCGGCCGTCGACGGCCGGCGGCAGACCGTCGCGCCCGATACACCGTTCGCCGCGTCGTGGGCAGCGGCAGACCGGCTTTATGCAGATTTGGGCATCGCTACGTCGCCCGTATCCGACGATCGCGATTGGGACGCAATCTATTCCGACGCCATGGATGAGCATTATCGCCAAAAGGGGATGATCCTGTGAGTGGGGCGCCTCTCAAGATCATGGTGGACGCCAACGTATGGGTTGATTCGTTTTGCGTCGACCATGCCGAGTCGATTGCCGCGCGTGCGTTTATTGGGCAGGCGACGGAGATGGGGGCGTTGCTGTTCTTTCCGGTGCATATCGCCAAGGACGTGCTGTACGTTGTCCAGCACGAACTGAAGCGTAGCGTTCTTGCCAGCGGGGGAGCGCTCGACGAGGCATCTGCCCGTGCAATTGGCGATGCGGCGTTGGCGTTTGTTCGGAACATGACCGAAAACGCCACGGCCGTGGGTGCGGATGCGTCGGACCTTTGGCTGGCCGACAAATTCTTAGCACTCCATCGCGATTACGAGGACAACTTGGTGCTCGCCGCGTGCAAGCGCGCGCAGGTCGATTACTTGGTGACCAACGATCGCAAGCTGCTCGAACATGCCGATCTTGCAGCAAAGACACCTTGTCAAATGATGCCGATTCTTGCCTTGGCCGAACGCGGCGGCGCGGCAATCGGTTGACGCGAACTGTTTGCGGGCCTCTTGGACGACGATGCGCCAAGGGGCCCGCGTCTGCTATTTACAAAAGCTCGGCCTTAATGGCGGGACTTTCTGCGAGCTGCTCGGCTGCCTTTTCGTCGGAGCTGTCGAGTGCTGCCAGACTGCGGTAGACCCACTCGTTGACCTGGGTGTTCTTGACGCCTGCGGTCTGCATGAGGGCGCCTACCTCGCGGATTGCTGCGAGCAGATCGGCTTTGGGACCCGCGAGCTCGAGCTCGATACCGTGGTAGGCGGCCACGCCGCGGTTCTCACTCACGTGGTCGATAAAGCCCTCGACGGTCTCAAGCTGCTGGGCGAGAGCTGCATCATCGTCAACGTCCAGCGCGACGAGTGCGTTCGATACCGTGAGGGCGGGATGTCCGCAGGGGACAAAGCCCTCGATGACATCCATAGCTTCGGTAATGGTTGAGCCCAGGCCTGCGAGGGCATCGACGAGTTGCTGCTTGGTATCCATAACGGTCCTTTCGACGGGTCAATTTTGCTTGGCGAAAATATACGTGACGCGATCGGTAACAAAAGTGCGAAGTGCGGCGCACATTGGGGTCTTCACAGCTCGTGCATAGAACAGCTGTCCGCTTTCAGAACGTGGTAAGATAACACTCCACAAGCGGGGCTCGCCCCGTATGTTCCTTGAAAAGTCGACGGTTATCGGGTGTTTGCAGGCCCGATACCATCCAGACTTTCCCGACATTCGGGGGCGACTGGTTTCGACACGATAGCTCTGAGAGAGGAAGCAAGCCGAGGTCTCCTCGCCTCGTTAAACAGGGGTACCGTCAAATTGAATTGACAACAACTCTTCTTTTGAGCCTATGGCTCTCGCTGCTTAATTTATAGCGGCGCGTCAACCCGGTGATTTCCCCGACACCGCCGCGACGTCATCTTAGGGGAATGCTCCTGCGCACGTAATCGGTATGGCGCGGGCTAAGACCGAACCGGTTAGGACGTCGCGAGCGTGTCGCTGCGCGCAAGGCGTCCGAGACTAAACCAGCGACTGAGCTTGGAGATGCCAATCAAGGGGCTTTCGTGGACCGGAGTTCGATTCTCCGCGCCTCCACCATAAGTAACAGGCAGGTAGATATTCGTATCTACCTGTCTTTTTATTTCTAGTCCGTACCGCGGAGAATCGAACTCTGTGCAGGGCGCGGGCGTTAAGCAAACGCGAAGCGTTTGTAGCCCGCGGGCGAGGGCGGCGGCAGCCGGCCGAAGCCGGTGCGTATTTGCGAAGCAAATACGCGGATTCTTCGCGCAAAGCCTCAGCCCAATATAGATGCGATGTTTATCGAATTTCAGCTGGCCTCGCCCAGCATCAACGGATCCCCCGTACCGCGGAGAATCGAACTCTATGCAGGGCGCGGGCGTAAAGAAAACGCCTCAGTGACGCAGAGTGGGACGCGTTTTCCCAATGACTGCCCAGGCGGAAACCGCATCCCGGAATCTAAGCTCGGAATGGGATACATTTTCCGGATGACGCCTCAAGTGGAAGCTGCGACCCGGAATCGAGCCGTAGAGTGGGACATGCTTTCCCCATGGCAACCCAGGCGGAAAGCGCATCCCGGAATCGCCCCTCAGAACGGGACGTGCTTTCCGCCAGCCGCCCCCTCAACTCCAAAACCCATGCGCCCTCCATCCCAAAACTGGGTAGAAGAAAGTCAAAACGCAATCGCAGGAGGTCAATATGACTGCAGAAGATAAGGCAAAGAACGCCGGCAAGGTCGCGCTCGTCTTGGAGGGTGGCAGTTTTCGTGGGCAGTTTACCGCCGGCGTGCTCGACGTTCTCATGGAGGCCGGTGTCGAAATTCCGGCGGTATATGGCGTATCGGCCGGTGCGCTCAACGGCGTCAACTACAAGTCACACCAGATCGGTCGCGTCAATCGCATCAACCTGACCTTCTGCAATGACAACCGCTACATGGGTGCCGCATCCTTCGCATCCACGGGCTCCATCGTGGGTTACGACTTTATCTTCAACGATATCCAGGACCGCCTGGATCCCTTTGACAACGAGGCGTTCGACGCGAGCCCCATCGAGATGTACGCCGTCGCGACGGACATGCTGTTTGGAACCGCTGCCTACCTGCCGGTCAAAAGCGCCGTGCTCGACCTCGATGCTGTGCGCGCCTCCACCTCGCTGCCGCTGGTGACGCCGCCGGTCGAGATCGACGGGCACAAATACGTCGACGGCGGCGTGGCCGATTCGGTTCCTATCGAGCATGTGCTCGAGGAGGCGGGCTTCGACCGTGCGGTCGTCATCGTCACCCAGGACCGCTCGTACGAGAAAAAGCCCTACGAGTTTATGCCTGCCGCGCGCGCCCGCTATGCCGACTACCCCTACCTGCTCGAGGCTATCGAGACGCGCCACGACCGCTATAACCTCCAGCGCATGCACCTGTGGAAGTATGAGCGCGAGGGCCGCGCGCTGGTCATCGCTCCGCAAAAGCCGGTCGAGGTCGGCCATGTCGAGCACGATCCGGCAAAGCTTTTGGACCTGTATATCCAGGGCCGTCAGGAGGCAAAGCGCCTGCTCGCGGAAATCCAAGAGTTCGTTGAGCGCTAGCGACGGCGAACCCTCAAAAAATGACAACAGCTAAAGAGTTGGAAAAATCACGGCTCGTGGATGACATGTGCAGAAACTCTGGTCGGAGCCAAAATACCTGTTGACTCGAGCGGCGAGCGGGGTAATATGGACGGGTTACTTGCAGAGCCCCGTGAATCTCTGTAACAACACGTACTGTACATGGAGGAGTCTAAGTGATTTCGAAATCGACTCACTACGCCAAGCAGGGCGAGGTCCAGCGCAACTGGGTTCTCGTCGACGCCGATGGTGCTGTCCTGGGCCGTCTTGCCACCCAGATCGCAATGATCCTGCGCGGTAAGAACAAGCCCCAGTTCACGCCCAACAGCGACTGCGGCGACTTCGTTGTCGTCATCAACGCCGATAAGGTCCAGCTTACCGGTAACAAGGCCGACACGAAGACCTATTATCGCCACAGCGGCTACAACGGTGGCCTCAAGGCTGAGAGCTTCCGCCAGGCTATGGAGAAGCACCCGGAGAAGGTCATCGAGCGCGCCGTTCGCGGCATGCTGCCCAAGACCACCCTCGGCCGTGCCCAGATGACCAAGCTTAAGGTCTACGCTGGTGCCGAGCATCCGCACGCTGCCCAGAACCCCACGAAGATTGAGCTGGAGGCTTAAAGATGGCTGAGAACACCGTTGTCTACCAGGGTACCGGCCGTCGTAAGAACGCCGTCGCCCGCGTCCGTCTCGTCCCCGGCACCGGCAAGGTGACCATCAACAAGCGTGACGCCGAGCAGTATTTCGGCCGTCATCAGCTCGTTGAGAACGCCCTTGCTCCCTTCAAGGTGACCGACACCGCCGGTCAGTTCGACGTTATCGCTCTGTGCGATGGCGGCGGCATCTCCGGTCAGTCCGGCGCTCTGCGCCTGGGCATCGCTCGCGCTCTTCTGAACGCTGGCGATTACCGTGCTGACCTCAAGAAGGCCGGTTTCCTTACGCGCGATGCTCGCGTGGTCGAGCGCAAGAAGTACGGCCTCAAGAAGGCCCGCCGCGCTCCCCAGTTCTCCAAGCGCTAAGGTTTTATCTCCTTACGAGATACAATGTACAAGCGGGGCCTACCGACTGCTCGGTGGGTCCCGCTTTTCTTTTCGACTAGGGTGGGCGGCTTCGTTTTGCCCACTTGGGAAGGAGCGATCCTATGCCCCAGAACATCTTCGGTACCGATGGCGTCCGTGGCGTCGCCAACGCCGACCTCTCGTGCGATCTCGCGTTTCGCCTAGGTCGCGCGGCGACCAAGTTTCTTGGCCCGGACATCTGCATCGGTCGCGATACGCGTCTTTCGGGCACCATGCTCGAGAGTGCTCTGACCGCCGGTATCATGGCCGAGGGCGGCCGTCCGCACTGCTGCGGCGTTATCCCTACGCCGGCCGTGGCACTGCTCACCGTTCAAAATGAGCTCGACGGCGGCATCGTCATCTCCGCTTCGCATAATCCGCCGGAGTTCAACG
Organism: Collinsella sp. AF33-16; assembly: GCF_003475325.1. Taxonomy (GTDB): domain Bacteria; phylum Actinomycetota; class Coriobacteriia; order Coriobacteriales; family Coriobacteriaceae; genus Collinsella. The sequence goes on from NZ_QRQC01000003.1 coordinate 42,578, forward strand.
GCATCAAGTTCTTTAGCCGCAAGGGCATGAAGCTTCCCGATGCTGTCGAGGAAGAGATCAGCGCCTGGGTCATGTCCGAGGAGGCCATGGCTGCCGACACGCTGCCGACCGGCGCCGGTGTGGGTCACATCATCAAGATGAAAGATGCCCGCAAGGCCTATGTCGATCATGCCATCAGCACGCTCGACGGCCTTAAGCTCGACGGCCTGGTTGTTGCCGTCGACTGCGGCCACGGTGCTTCCTGCCAGACCACGCCCGCCGCGCTGCAGCGCCTGGGCGCCACGGTTCATGCCATCAACACCGATTACTGCGGCACCGACATTAACGTTGAGTGCGGCTCCACTCACCTTGAGCCCCTGCGCGAGCTCGTGCTGCGCACCCACGCCGATATCGGCCTGGCCCACGACGGCGACGCCGACCGCGTGCTGTTCGTCGACGGCGAGGGCAATGAGATCGACGGTGACTACATCCTGGCTATCTGCGGTTCTGACCTCGCCGCCCGCGGCAAGCTCGCCAACTCCGAGATCGTCTCGACCGTCATGTGCAACCTTGGCTTCTCCATCGCAATGAAGGAGCAGGGCTTCGAGATGGTCCAGACCGCCGTGGGCGACCGCTATGTTCTTGAGCGCATGCTCGCGGATGGCGCCGTCATCGGCGGCGAACAGTCCGGCCACATCATCTTCCTGGAGCACAACACCACCGGTGACGGTCTGGTGACGGCTCTGCAGCTGCTGGCCGTGCTCAAGCGCACCGGCCGCACCCTCACCGACCTTGCCGGCATCATGAAGAAGTACCCGCAGGTACTCGTCAACGTGCATTCCGACAACAAGGCCGGCCTGGACGATTGCCAGCCCATTTGGGACGCCGTCGCTGCCGCCGAGAAGGAACTCAACGGTCGCGGCCGCATCTTGGTGCGCCCGAGCGGTACCGAGCCGCTGGTTCGCGTTATGGCCGAGGCGGAGACGCACGAGCTGACCCAGCGCGTCGTCGACGACATCGTCGAGGTTGTCAAGCGCGAACTTCCCTAATGGTCAAAAACGGGTGCCAAGTGGTAAACTGTTAAGGCAATTTTGATTGGTATGTCCGAGGGGGAGCATGTTCACTAAAGTCCTAAGGTCTTTTGGTATGCGTGGTCGAGTCCTTACGCTGGATGCTCCCATCTCGGGCGACGTCATTCCGTTGTCTGAGGTCAATGATCAGACATTTGCCACCGGCCTTTTGGGCCAGGGCGTGGCGATTCAGCCTACCGGCACGCGTGTGATTGCGCCGGCAGACGCCAAGGTCGAGGCCATTTTTCCCACGGGTCACGCCGTTGCGCTCAACACGGTCGATGGCTTAGACGTGCTCATCCATGTTGGTTTGGACACTGTTCAGCTTGAGGGCAAGCACTTTACTGTACATGCGCAAGTGGGTGACATCGTCCATAAGGGCGATGTGCTCATCGAGTTCGATCGCGAGGCAATTGCTGCCGAGGGTTACGATGTGACGGTTCCCATCTTGGTGTGCAACTCCGTTGAGTTCTCGAGCATCAAAGGCTCCGTTGGCGAGCATGTCGAGGAGATGGACCAACTCATCGTCGCGCGCGAGCGCTAGCAGGGCGCTTTGCCTTTAGCCTACAATTCAAACACGTTTATGGAGGGCGCCCTTGAAAGAGGGCGCCCTCCGTGGCAAGATGGGATTTGTCCGAAGCTAAACGGCTTTGGGTCACCGTGGACGGGCAGGGGCCTCGACGCGGCTAGACACGAGACACATACATTACGCGACCTCGCCCTGGTGGCCGCACACGTTGGTTGCGGCCGACGCGGGCCGCGGGCAAGTGCTTGTAAGGGGAGCCTTGCCTCTCTTGTACGAGAAAGGACGCGTAATGAAGATCATTAAAGCTAAAGACTACGAGGATATGAGCCGCAAGGCCGCCAATATCATCTCGGCCCAGGTTATCCTCAAGCCCGATTGCGTGCTGGGTCTTGCCACCGGCTCCACCCCGATTGGCGCCTACAAGCAGCTCGCCGCTTGGTACGAGAAGGGTGACGTCGACTTTGCCGAGGTCAGCACCTACAACCTTGACGAGTATCGTGGCCTTTCGCACGACGATCCCCAGAGCTACCACTACTTTATGCGTGAGAACTTCTTCGATCACATTAACATCGACCTGAACAACACGCATGTGCCTGATGGCTCCAATCCCGACGCTGCCGCTGCCTGCTCTGAGTACGACGAGATCGTCGCTGCCGCCGGTTACCCCGATCTGCAGCTGCTCGGCATCGGTAACAACGGTCACATCGGCTTCAACGAGCCCGATGACCACTTCTCCAAGGGTACGCACTGTGTCGACCTTACCGAGAGCACTATTCAGGCCAACAGCCGCCTGTTTGACAGCATCGACGACGTGCCCCGTCAGGCCTACACCATGGGCACTCAGACCATCATGTATGCCCGCATGATCCTGGTTGTCGCCAATGGCGAGGCCAAGGCCCAGGCCGTGCATGACATGTGCTTTGGTCCGGTTACCCCCGAGTGCCCTGCCTCGATCTTGCAGCTGCACACCAACTGCGTTGTCGTTGCCGACGAGGCCGCCCTTTCGCTCTGCGAGTAGCGAAAGCCTATCACCTCGACATAGCTTTGCCGAAGGCCTCCGCTTTGCGGGGGCCTTTTTGCTGAGCGTACGCCGTGTACTTGACGAAAACCTTGCCGCGAACTTGACGGGTACGTCTGGTGCAGCATGATTCATTCCATAACAGATACTATGCATAAATGCTATGAAAAGGTCGCAGACGGTAGCTGGCGCTAGGTGAGTTGCGCAACATAATTGAACAGCGTTCATTTGAGGTACACTGCCAAAGGATGGGACAAGCTGGCAAGCGCATTGACCTGCGCAAAGACTGATTGGTTGGGGGATAAGTTTCAATCGGACCACGCTGAACAAAAACTTGCCATTTGCGTACCAACAAACATCCTAAACCGTAGCATCGCTCTATTCATCTAGCGATACATATGGTCTAGCGTTACGGTGTCCATGTGGTCGAGTTGAGGAGCGGGCATGGTTAACGATTTGGGCAATACGGACGACCTCGAGCTTATGCCTCTGGGCAGTAGCTATATGGTGCGGCGCGATCGCTTGATGAACGAACTTATCGCCAAGGGCCGAAAGGCCGGCATCGTAGTCCTCTACGCGCCTGATGGCTTTGGGAAAACCTCGGTGCTGCTGCAGTATGCCCAAGAGGTTAAAAGCGATCCGACGCGAGGCCCCGTGCGAATCATCGAGGCAGACCGCGCCATTGGGCGCGAGGTGTTTATGCAGCTCGAGGTCGTTACCGAAGAGCTTAAGGACAAACCGCACTCCCTGATTGCAATCGATAACGTGCCTAACCTCAGCCAGAGCGAGACCGAGGAACTGATTGACCGAATCCGAAGTCTGCGTGCTATGGGGGTTGGAGTCTTTATGAGCTGCCGTCCTTCGAATCGCCAGCTGATTCATGGACTGGGCGATTCGATTAAAGTCAACGCGCAGATGCTCAAGGTGCATGCCTATGAGTATTCGGCGTGGGCATCGGCGTTTTCGATCAGCACATCGCTCGACTTCTATCAGCTTACGCAGGGTGTGCCCGAGCTCGTCTCGGCTATGCAGTCGGGACTATACGGGCAGGGAGACGTTGCCCAGATGCTCGAAAACGAGATCGTCAATATTTACGGTGCGGCACTTGTTGATCTGGCGTCGCTCGAGAACAACGCCCTGTTTAGTGTGGCATGCTTGATGGTCTTAATGGGTGAGGGCAATATTTCGGAGCTCGAGGCCTGCGGTGTTAGGCTTTCGGCGATTGACCAGTCCTATCTCGTCCGCGATTATCCCATTTTTGGCGTTGATCCGGCAGGCCGGAGCTTTACCTGCTTGGGTACCGAGGACAACGCACGCCTGCGATTGCGCAAGCTGGTCGCCGAAATTCGCCCCGAACTCGTTGTGCGGGCGGCGCGTATATTGATTAAAGCGGGGCGCTGCGATACCGCGATGGACCTCGCCGACGCGTTTTTGGACCGCAGTGCGGTGTTGGAGCTTGCCGGGCAGTATGGGGTCGATCTGGCCCTGACAGGGCATGGAGGGGATGTCTGCCGCGCGGCGCTGGGAAAGTCCGAGGCAGATGGCCAGGCATCGGAGCCGACGCCTGACGAGGCGCTCGGCATCTATCTGGCGGCGGTGAGCGTCTCCAATACAAAGCTCGCGCGGTATATGGCCTCAATTATCGAGCGTGCGGGCGAGCAAGCGATTTGCGAGCTCGATCCCGTGTCGTGGAAGGTGGCGCACGCGTTTACGGCCGCCTGTTATGGAGATAGCGGTCTGGGGCTTCCGGCAAGCCGTACAGCGTTGGAAAGTGAGGCGTCTTGTGCCGCACTCGACATGCTGTCCGCACATGTCGAGATAAAGCATGGGCTGACCGAGCGGGCGAAGGGTGGCGAGATCCTCGCGGGGCTCAAAACGGATAAGGCCTACGATTGTGAGCTCGATATCGCGGGGACGTTTGTGCGGGCGGACCGCATGTTGACGGAGCTATTTGATGGATCGTATGCGGGGATCGATGAGCGTGATGACGAGATGGCCCTGACGCTCGAGGCGCTCGAAGCGCGTGGAATCCGAGCGCTCGCCATCTGGGTGCGCATGGTGTTATCGGCGCGGCGCCTGCTTGCCGGCATGCCGGTGACCGACGAGCAGGCATTCAATGAGCTCGACCGTTTTGCCGTGCGCGTGCGTGACAACCAGATTCAGCTGTTTGGCCTGTTGCTAGAAGGCTGGCAGTCGCTGGCAGAGGGACGGCCGGTTAATGCAAAGTTCCGTGCGGTCCAAGTGCTCAAACTTGCCGAGGAGTCGATTGCGTACATGCGCGATAACGCATTGCTGTTGGAGCGCGCGGCGTATCTGCGTAACACCTCGATGGTTTCGGTGCGCGAGGAAGCGGAGTTGCTCGATATAAGCCAGACGCAGGTTGGTGGAGCGGAGGCCTGGATGGTGGCGCTGCATTTGGCCTGTGCGGGCCGAGACAGCGATCTTGCGGCCTGGATGTCCATGAATCGTGCGGGGATTCTAGAGCCATCGTATCGGCTCTTTGCGCGCCTTGCCATGCATTGTCTGGGCGAGCCGGCGACCAGGATTCGCAAGAAGCTTCCCGTGCGCGAGTTATCGCGGTATTCGCTGCGCGACGATCTGGAAGGGGAGGGCGAGCGCCTGTTCCAGGCCGGCGAGGTTGAAGCCGTTGATACCATCGACCATATCGAGATTCGCATGTTTGGGGCGTTTCGCGCCGAGCGCGACGGGTTTCCCGTCACGGATAAGATGTGGCGCCGCAAGAAAGCGGCGACGCTTGCCGAGCGGCTTGCGCTGGGTATGGATGCGCTGGTCGACCGCGAGACGCTGGCTATGGAGCTGTGGCCCCATGCCGAGTTCAATAGCGCTCGTAACAATCTGTACTCGACGATATCGCGCCTGCGTTCGGCCTTGGGGCCGACACCGGACGGCAAGTCGTGTGTGCTGATCCAAAACGAGTGCATTGGGCTTAACGGCGATTACGTCAAGACTGACGTGCGGTTGTTTGATCAGATAAGCCGCGAAGTTTTGGGAAATCGCACGGGTGCGCGCGGACCCCATCTGGTCGACCTGTGCCTTAAGATCGAGCAGCTCTACGCCGGCCCGTTGTATGTTCCCAATGGCTGTAATCCCACCTACTATTTGCGTATGCGGCGCATTATGGAATCGAAGTATATCGACTGCATGATTCGGGGCGCGAATGCTGCTCTAGAAGAAAACGACCTGCAGTCGGCGGTATGGCTGGTGGAGTCGGGGCTGCGGCAAGAGACGGCGCGCGAGGACATGGTGCGTTGCGCTATGCGCGTCTACGGTGCGGCGGGGCGACGACGCGATATCGTCGAGCTGTACAGTGGGCATATGCATCACCTGAGGGAGCAGGTCAATGGCGTGCCCGAGCCCGAGACGCGGCGTCTGTACGAGCGCTTGGTGGAGGGCAGACTCAACCGCGTGCTCGTCGAGCGATAAAAAATGAGCGTCCGAATTGCTCGGACGCTCGCAAGCTTGATGTATGTTGGCTCGCCGGATCGTCGGCTCTTAGACGAGCTTAATCTTCTCGATGTCCTTGCGCGAGGACTCGCGATACAGCGAGAACTTGCGGCCGATAACCTGGACGACCTCGGCGTGGCAGCGCTCGGCGAGCTCCTCGGCGGCCTCGCGGGCAGAAAGGCTGGAGCCGTCCAGCACGGAGCACTTAACGAGCTCGTGCTTCTCCAGGTAAGCGACCGTCTGCTCGACGGTGCCCTCGTTGATGTCGGACTTGCCGATGATGATGGCGGGGTTGAGGTGATGGGCCATGCTGCGAAGCTGCTTGACCTGGGCTCCTGTCAGTGCCATGGGTTCTCGCTTTCTATGTTATGGGGCGCCCCGCGATGGGGCCTTAATCTACGTGAACTGTCCCACGATAGCGCAGGAACGGCGCGGTATGGGGCGTGTTTGACCAGTTCAAAAAGAATGCGGATGCCGAGCGGGAGAACAGCGCGGGTTACAGGTGGACGTGTACTGCGGCCGAAAGCGGTCTATGGACGGCTCGAAGAGACCGGCTCCCATGCAATAAACGCCCAACGGACCTTGCGGACGTGGTCGAGCATGTAGCGCCCTTGCGGCACGCCCTTGGACCCTGGCTCGCCGGCATGGGGATTTTCAATCATATGCTGAGCGACGTAGACGCGCAGACGGTCGATCTTATCCTCGTTACCGTGCTCGAGCATGCGGGAGAAGTCCACCACGCCCGCCTCAAGGCTATCGAAGGTATCGCGACGAGGCGATTCAAAGTACGTAACCTGCGGCAGGGCACCCATCTGAACGAGGATATTAAAGGCATACACAAAGCCATTGCTGCAGGTAACCGAGGCACCGATGGCGTTCATCAGGTGCAGGTCATAGCGTGGGCTGGAGTTGGCGACCATCGTAACGGCACAACGCCGACGAGCCGTTCGATCAAGCTTGGCAAGCGCGCCTTTTAGGTTGGTCGTGGTGACAGAACGACTGGCAAAGGCAACATCTACCGCTTTCGCGACCGGTCCAACCAAATCCCAGTCATCATCCCAAGCAAGCTCAAGCGGTGTAATGCGATCCTCGAGCCCATAGTACTCAATGCCGGCATCAAGCGTGCCCAACATGGCAGGGGAAAAGTCAGCAGCAATCACAGGATGCCCAGTCTGAGCAAGCGGAATAGCAATCGCCCCAGCCCTACACCCCATATCAAGCACCGATTCACCAGGCTTTAACGCCAACAACTTCATAAGGTCCCGGGCATACGGAGCAGTCTCAAGCGGCCGAAAATGCCGAGCCCGCTTATCCCACTCAAAAGAATCATCAGCCCGCCGCCGACCAGCCTGCAGGCGCATCCATTCTTGGTTCCAATCTGTGGAAAGCAGCTCAGAGCGAGCATCCCCATCAACCACGGGCCAACCTCCTAGCAACAAAAAAGCGACTCCCCCCAAAAGAAGAGCCGCAACCAGCATATATCAGAAAGAACCGATCCAACGCCAAACCGCCGTACCAGCCAAGCGGTGCAGGAGCGAAGCAACTGCAACCGGGATAGAACCCAACCGAGGTCCCGTTGTGCGGGAGCCCCGGGGAGGGCAAATATATAAGGTCGATCGCGAGTTCCGCACGAGCCGGAGAGCACTTAATGTGCTCTCCGTGCGAGTCAGGACTGTCCGAGCAGGCGACCTTATATATTTGCCCTCCCCGGGGCTCCTCGCCTCGTATCCCTGGGCTAGTTCTTCAGTGAGTTCAGCGGAGCCGGGAAGCGTCCACCACGGTGGGCGAGCACGGTGCCGGCGTTGGGGTTCACCGGCATGATGGGCGCACGGCCGAACAGGCCGCCGTACTCGACGCAGTCGCCCACACCCTTGCCGATGGCAGGGATGACGCGGACGGCCGTGGTCTTGTTGTTGATGACGCCGATGGCCATCTCGTCGGCGATGATGCCGGCGATGGTCTCGACCGGGGTGTCGCCGGGGATGGCGATCATGTCCAGGCCAACGGAGCAGACACAGGTCATGGCCTCGAGCTTCTCGAGCGAAAGCGCGCCGGCCTCGACGGCGGCGATCATGCCGGCGTCCTCGGACACGGGGATAAAGGCACCCGAGAGACCGCCCACGCTGGAGCTGGCCATGACGCCGCCCTTCTTGACGGCATCGTTGAGCATGGCGAGCGCGCAGGTCGTGCCCGGGCCACCGCAGGTGCCCACGCCGATGATCTCGAGGATGCGGGCAACGGAATCGCCGATGGCAGGCGTGGGAGCCAGCGACAGGTCGACAATGCCCTTCTCGACACCCAGACGATGGGCGGCCTCGCGGCTCATGAGCTCGCCGGCACGGGTGATCTTAAAGGCGGTCTGCTTAATCTTCTCGGCGACTTCCATCATCGATGCGGAATCGGGCAGCGTCTCCAGGGCTGCGGCCATAACGCCGGGGCCCGAGACGCCTACGTTGATGACGGCGTCGGCCTCGCCACCGCCGTGGACGGCGCCCGCCATAAACGGGGAGTCCTCGACCATGTTGGCAAAGCAGACAAACTTGGAAGCGCCGACGGAATCCTGGTCGGCCGTGAGTTTAGCGGCATCGATGATGGTCTGGGCGGCCATGAGCACGGCATCCATGTTGATACCGGCGCGCAGGCTGGCGACGTTGACGCTGGAGCAGACGCGGCTCGTGGTGGCGAGCGCCTGGGGGATGGACTGGATGACGCGGCGGTCGGCGTCGCCGATGCCCTTCTGGACGAGCGCGGAGAAGCCGCCCAGGTAATCGATGCCGAGCGTCTCGGCCGCGCGGTCGAGGGCGTGCGCGATGGGGGTGAGGTCCTCATCCTTGCAGCACGCGGCGATCTGGGCCACCGGGGTGACGGAAACGCGCTTGTTGACGATGGGGATACCGTACTCGCGCTCGAGGTTCTCGGCGGTCTCGACCAGATGCTCAGCCGTGTGCGTCACGTGGTCGTAGATCTTCGTGCACATGCGGTCGAGGTTCTCGTCACCGCAACCCATGAGCGAAACACCCATGGTGATGGTCCTGATGTCGAGGTTCTGCTCCTCAACCATGCCGCGGGTTTCCGCGATTTCTGCGGGCGTGATCGCCATCCTTGCGCTCCTATCTGCCAAAACGAGCATAGTCTTTTCTATTCTAACGTGCCGCACGTGCCAAGTGGCGCATGCGGCACGTTTTGGTGCTCGGTTGTTTCCGTTGTGTTACTGCCCAAAGACCTCTTCGGCGATACGAGCGCTTTCGGCGGCGTCCTTGGCGTAGTAGTCCGCGCCGATCTGCTTGGCGTATTCGGGGGTGAGCACGGCGCCGCCCACGATGATCTTGACGCCCGGAACCTCGGCATGGAGCAACTTGATGGTCTCTTCCATGGCGACGACCGTGGTGGTCATAAGCGCCGAGAGGCCGACGAGCTTGATGTCACGCTCCTGCACGGTCTTGAGCACCTCTTGCGGGTCGACATCGCGGCCTAGGTCAAAGACGGTGTAGCCGTAGTTATCGAGCAGCATCTTGACGATGTTCTTGCCGATATCGTGGATGTCGCCCTTGACGGTGGCCACGCAGATCTTGCCCTTGTCGGCGATCTCGCCGGCGGGCATCAGGCGCTTGATGGTGTCGAAGCCCACGCGTGCGGCTTCGGCCGAGGCCATGAGTTGCGGCAAGAAGAACTTGCCCTGGTCAAAGAGGACGCCCACCTCGTCGAGGGCGGGGATAAAGTGGTTGTTGATAAGGTCCATGGCGTCGTGGTCTGCCAGCAGACGCTCGGTCTCGGCAGCGATCTCGCCTTTGCGGCCCGAGACGACCATGCGACGAATCGGGTCGTCGTTGCCGTCGGTGCCGGCGGTGCCGGCAGCGGGCACGGTGTCGGTCGATGCGGCCTGAGCTGCTGCCGGGTTGGCGGCGATCTTATACGGATCGGTCCAGCCGGCATAGCGCTCGATGTATCCGGTCGAGCCCTCGTCCTCAACGCTCAGGACGCGATAGCTGTAGATGGTGTCCATAAAGCGCTTGGAGCCCGGGTTCATGATGGGGGCATCGAGGCCCGCGCCAAAGGCGGCGGCCAAAAAGACCGAGCCCAGCAGCGGGCGGGCAGGCAGACCAAAGCTGATGTTCGACACGCCGAGCGCGCATTTGACGCCCAGGCGCTCCTTGCACAGGGACATGGCGCGCAGGATCTGCTCGGCCTGGCGTTGATTGGTCGAGGCGGTCATGACCAGGCAGTCGATGAGGATACGGTCCGGGCCGATGCCGTAGCGGGCAGCCTCGGCCACGATGCGCTCGGCGATGGCAAAGCGGGCCTCGGCGGTATCGGGGATGCCGCCTTCGTCGAGCGTAAGGCCGACAACGTTGGTGCCGTAGTGGGCGACCAGCGGGAAGATCTCGTCCATGATCTGCTGCTTGCCGTTGACCGAGTTGATGATGGGCTTGCCGGCGTAGCGACGTACGGCGGCCTCGACGGCGGCGGGGTCGGTGGAGTCGATCTGCAGCGGCAGCAGCGTGGAGCCTTGGAGCTGCTCGGTGGCCTGTTGGATAATCTTGACCTCGTCGATCTCGGGCAGGCCCACGTTGACGTCCAGGATGTCGGCGCCCTGCTCCTGCTGGCTGATGCCCTGGCTCACCACGTAGTCCAGGTCGCCGTCGCGCAGGGCCTGCTGCAGGCGCTTTTTGCCGGTGGGGTTGATGCGCTCGCCGATGACGGCGATCTTGTGGCCGTCGCAGGGGAGGTCCACGACCGTCTGGGCGCTCGTGACCGACATGCTGGGCTTGCGGTGGCGCGGACTGGGCGTGTGGTTATCGATAAGCGTGCGCAGCGCTGCCATGTGCGCCGGCGTGGTGCCGCAGCAGCCGCCCACGACGCTTACGCCGTCCTCAATCATACCGGCGACGGCCACGGCGTACTCGGGCGCCTGGATATCAAAGACGGTGTTGCCGTCGTCGTCCACGCGGGGCAGTCCTGCATTGGCCTGCACCATAACGGGCTTGTCGGTGACGGTGAGCATACGCGCGGCGAGTCCTCGGAGCTCGGCCGGGCCCTGGCTGCAGTTGATGCCAAGGACGTCGGCGCCGATGGCGTCGAGGGTGATGGCGGCGACCTCGGGGCTCGTGCCCAAGAAGGTGCGGCCGTCTTCCTCAAAGGTCATGGTGGCAAAGACGGGCAAGTCGGAGTTCTCGCGGCAGGCGAGGACTGCCGCCTTGATCTCGGCAAGATCGGTCATGGTTTCGATAATAAAGAGGTCAACACCCGCGGCGACGCCAGCGTGCACCTCCTCGGCAAAGAGATCGTAGGCCTCGTCGAAGCTGAGGGTGCCCAGGGGGCGAAGCAGCGCACCGATGGGGCCGATGTCGCCGGCGACGTAATGGGCATCGGCCGCGCGGGCGCAGGTGACGGCCGCGGCAAAGACGTCTGCCACGGTGGCGGCACCGTCGAGCTTGTGGGCGTTGGCGCCAAAGGTGTTGGCGGTGATCACGTCGCAGCCGGCTTCGACGTACTGACGCTGGATGTCGGTAATGACCTGAGGCTCCTCAAAGTTGAGCAGCTCGGGCAGGGCGCCGGCCTTCATGCCGGCCGCCTGCAGCATGGTACCCATGCCGCCGTCGAACAGCAGGTGTCCGGTGCCCTTGATGGCGGCGCGCAGACGATCGTCCTTAATGCGAAGGTCGTCGATCGTGCGCGTCTTGTATGCAGCGCCATTACGGCGTGCGGCATCAACGGGTGCCGCCAGCGCGGCACCGTCCAGATCATGAGTGATAAGCGGAGTAAACATCGATGGCTCCTAATGGCTGGAATAGCAGGTGGTGTGGGCGGCGCGGAAGCGGCAGTGCTCACGCATGCGGCAGATATTGCAGGTGGGGCGGCTCTGGGCGTCGTGGACTTCGCCGTCAAACAGACCAATCACCGCGGTCACGCTCTTGGTGGGCATGAGCAGGCTGGTCGGCGTGACGGTAAGCCCGATGAGCCGCGTAGCGTTGAGCGCAGCCACGATTGAGCGCTGGGCCGAGAGCGGGCAGTCGCCATAGCCGGGACTAAAGCGCCAGTTACCGGCGAGCCCGTGTGCAGCGGCCGCAGCCTTGACCTGCTGGTCCATCTGCTCGACGGCGGCTTCTACATAGGCAGAGCATGCGGCGTCGAGCACGGCGCCTTCCAGAGGCTGCTGGGCTCCCGTGGTGCGCAGGCGACGCTCGGCGTTCATGCCGAGGGTGCATGCCATGAGTGCGGCAAGGCGGGCGTCCTTAAGGTGGCGATAGATATCACGACCCCGCAGCTTAACATTGGTGCCAACCAAGCGGATGCAGGGCTCGCCCTGCTCGTCGACGCCCGTGGCATCGACGGCAAACACGCGTCGCACGCCGCGGGGCTCGATATCCAGCTCTAGGCGCTCGACTACAAGCTCAATTCGTCGGGACAGCTCGGGCTCAATCTGCTGGCCGCCGTAGCCCAGATACCGCAGCATCTCGGCACGGTCGACACGAGGGTGGTGGGCAGCGTCGATACGGTAAAGCGCCGGCGACGCAAGGTCGGCCGGCACTTCAACAACGGTTGTATCGATGTGCGGTTTTTCCATTACCCTAGGCGCTCCATAATGGTCGCGGCGATCGCAGGACGATTCATAGTGTACAGGTGCAGACCGGCGGCACCGTGCTCCTTGAGGTCGCAAAGCTGACGGGCGGCATAATCTACACCGGCTGCCTGCAGGCTCTCGGGGTCGTTCTCGTACTTGGCGAGAATCTTGATGACGGGGGAGGGCAGCGACGCACCGCACATAAAGACCATGCGGCTGATTTGCGACTTGCCCATAAACGGCATGATGCCCGCGGTAATGGGCACGGTGATGCCCGCCTTGTCGGCAAGCTCGCGGAAGCGGTAGAAGCACTCGTTGTCAAAGAAGAGCTGCGTCACAAAGAAGCTCGCGCCGGCGTCCTGTTTTTGCTTGAGGTATTCGACCGAAGCGTTGAGGTCCTCACAGGCAATGTGGCCCTCGGGGTAGGCCGCGGCGCCCACACAAAAGCCGGCGTCGACAAGCTCGGGGATGAGGTCACGGGCGTAGGCGTAGTCCGAGGCGGGCTTGTCATCCTCGGTCGCGCCAGTGGGCAGATCACCGCGCAGGGCCAGGATGTTTTCTACGCCGGCGGAGCGGTATTCGTCGATCTTGGCGACGATATCGGCGTGCGAGCGGCCCACGCAGGTGAGGTGCGCCACCGAGGGCGTATTGAATTCGCTCGTAATCATATGCGCGATGGGGGCGGTGGTGGCGCCATTGCCCGAGCCGCCGGCAGAGCAGGTGACCGAGACAAAGCTCGGCGAAAGCTTGCACAGATTGCCTGCCACCTCGCGAGCCGTGTTGAGGGTAAGCTCGCCCTTGGGCGGGAACATCTCAAACGAAACGGGTGCGGTGCCCTGGGATGCTGCCTGCTTAAAAACCTCGTCGACGCGCATATCGTGCTCCTTTAGATACGTAATAGTGTGATGTGTTGTAAGGATTCTACAGCACCACTGTGTCACGGTGGAGTTTCACTCGCTATTCGGGGATACCAATCAAAGATGCCTTGCTATCGACATTCCCTATAGCAGAGCGGTCAATCTAGGATGGGGCTATAAAGACTGGTATCTGATACGAAATACCAGTTAATAGAGCCCCATCCCAAATTGACTACCCTTAAACCATGGGGAGAGGTCTGCAATTTATACAGTTGATTGGCTGTTGAGGGCGGCAACGCCGCCGCGATGCGGTAACCTCATTGATTGGTTTCGCGACAGCAACATAACGGTAATGTCGCGGAAACACGGCGAGTCTAAGCTATGACTCGTTCGTTAGTAATCAACACCGCATCTCACGCGGTGCCGATACGAAGGGAGTTCCGTATGGCCGATCTTACTGACCGCTTCGGGACCATGGTGTTCTCTGAGGAAGTCATGAAGGACTACCTCCCCAAGGACATTTGGAAGCGCCTTGCTGCAACCCTCGAGGACGGTGAGCCGCTCGACTTGGATGTGGCCAACGCCGTTGCCCACGCCATGAAGGTCTGGGCCATCTCCAAGGGCGCGACGCACTACGCGCACTGGTTCCAGCCGCTTTCGGGCATTACTTCCGAGAAGCACGATAGCTTCCTCGAGCCCAACCACGACGGCACCGCCATTACCAAGTTTACGGGCAAGAACCTCATCCAGGGCGAGCCGGACGCCTCCAGCTTCCCCAACGGCGGCCTGCGTGCCACCTTCGAGGCCCGTGGCTACACCGCTTGGGATCCCACCAGCCCCGCCTTTATCAAGGACGATGTCCTGTGCATCCCCACAGCTTTCTGCTCCTACACGGGCGAGGCCCTGGACAAGAAGACCCCGCTGCTGCGTTCCATGACCGCGCTCTCGCGTGAGTCCAAGCGCGTTTTGGCGCTGTTTGGTAAGACCCCCAAGAAGGTCGTTCCTTCCGTGGGCGATGAGCAGGAGTACTTCCTGATCAAGAAGGACGCTTACCGCAAGCGCAGGGACCTGGTCATCACCGGTCGCACCCTCTTTGGCGCTGCTCCCTGCAAGGGCCAGGAGCTCGAGGAGCACTACTTTGGCGCTATCCGCCCCACCGTCTCGTCCTATATGAAGGACCTGGACGATGAACTGTGGGCGCTTGGCATTCCTGCCAAGACCAAGCACAACGAGGTCGCTCCCTGCCAGCATGAGCTCGCCCCTGTCTACGGCGAGGTCAACGAGGCCATAGACCAGAATCTGGTCATGATGGAGAAGATGAAGCTCATCGCCTCCCGTCACGACTTGGTCTGCCTGCTGCACGAGAAGCCCTTTGAGGGCATCAACGGTTCGGGCAAGCACAACAACTGGTCGCTTGGCACCGAGTCCGAGAACCTGCTCGACCCGGGCGACACCCCGCTCGACAACCTGCAGTTCATCGTCTTCCTCACCGCGGTGATCGAGGCCGTCGATAACTATCAGGAACTCCTGCGTGCCTCCGTTGCCTCGGCCGGCAACGATCATCGTCTGGGCGCCAACGAGGCTCCTCCGGCGATTATGTCCATCTTCCTGGGCGACCAGCTCACCGAGGTCGTCGAGAAGATCATCGATGGCAAGGCTTCCGTCCATGCCACGCGCGGCGTGCTTGACCTAGGCGCCGATACCCTGCCCAAGCTGATGCAGGACAACACCGACCGCAACCGTACCTCCCCGTTCGCCTTCACCGGCAACAAGTTCGAGTTCCGTGCCTGCGGCTCCGAGCAGAACGTCTCCGACTCCAACCTGGTGCTCGATGCTGCCGTGGCCAAGTCGCTCAAGTCTTTCGCCGACGCACTCGAGGGTACGCCCGAGGATAAATTCCAGGACGCCGCGCTCGAGTACTGCAAGAAGGTGCTGACCGATCACCAGCGCATCCTGTTCTCCGGCGACGGTTACTCCGACGAGTGGCCCATCGAGGCCGAGAAGCGCGGCCTTGCCAACAACAAGACCACGGCCGACGCTCTTCCCGCCTTTGTTTCCGATAAGGCCATTGCGCTCTTTGAGGAGACGGGTGTCCTGACCCGCGCCGAGGCCCAGTGCCGCTATGACTGCAAGCTCGAGAAGTACAACAAGCTCATGAACATCGAGGCTACCACGATGGTTCGCGAGGCGCGTCGTACCTATCGCCCGGTCATTACCGCCTATGCCACCAAGGTCGCTAAGGGCCTTGAGACTATTCGTGCCGCCGGTGCTGAGGCCGCCATGCAGTGCGAGCAGAACACGCTCAACAAGCTCTGCAACGGTATCACCGCCATCAACGACTCCATCAAGGCGCTCGACGCCGTACATCAGAAGGCCGAGGCTCTCGATGGCCAGGAGCAGGCCAACGTATACGCGCACGAGGTCGTTCCCGCTATGGATACGCTGCGTGCCGCCGTGGACGCAATGGAGGAGATCGTGGCCGCCGACTACTGGCCGGTTCCGACCTACGACGACATTCTGTTCTACGTGTAGAACGTAACCGACATATCGTCACGGTATTGAGCCGGGGTCCGCATCGCGCGGGCCCCGGCTATTTGTTTGCGAAGGACGCTTTGGATCCCGCTTTGCAACTGATTCGCCCACGCAATAAGGGGTCGTGGGCAAAAAACGTCAAATATGAGTACTGTCACAAGCCCTGTAGCATTATCTTTTTGCAAAATATGCAGTGTTACGCAACATATGTCCAAGTACTTAGCTGATAAATGCCTGCAATTCCTCCGCCATAGGACGCCTTGTGTCCAAATCGCCTTCTGATGGCATGAAATCGCTGTTACTAAATTGGTAACAGTACTCATATTTGCTATTTTTTGTCCACGGGCCCTTGGATGACAGTGTGATTTTATGCCTTCGGGGTTCGAATCCCGGCGTTGGAGAAGAAAAAAGCCCGTCACCACAAGGGTAACGGGCTTTGCATTTCAAATGGTGCCCCCAGCGGGATTCGAACCCGCGATATCCACCTTGAAAGGGTGGCGTCCTTGGCCGCTAGACGATGGGGACAGCGGGAAAGAGTATAGCAGACTTTTTTGCCGGCGCGTATATCGTTGGCAAACTGGAAAACCACCACAAAGGTGCCTGTCTCCTTTGTGGTGGTGGGGCGTTAGGGGAGGAGCTTCATGGCGGCGTCGTGGGCGGCGTGCTCGTAGGTGTCATCGAGGGGTTTGAGCGGCAGCAGGGCGGCGGCCTGTGCATCGCCACGCCGCTCGAGGGCGTGGGTAATGAGCCAGTCGGCGAGCTCGGGGTTCTTGGGTAGCGCTGGTCCGTGCAGGTACGTGCCGATGACGCCCTTGTAGATGAGGCCCTCAAGGCCATCATCGCCGTTGTTGCCGGTGCCCGTGACGATGGACGTTCCGAGCGGCGTGGCCTCTGCATCGAGCAGGGTGCGACCTCCATGGTTCTCGAATCCCACAAAGGGCTCGGGTGCCAGATCGGTTTTGACGGCTACGTTGCCGATCAGGCGATCGGAGCCACGTACGGTTTCGGCGGCAATGACCCCCAGACCCTCGATGCGATCCTCGCCCATATAGTACGAACGGCCGAGCAGCTGATAGCTGCCACAGATGGCAAGCAGCGAGCCGCCATCCTCAACATAGGCCGCGACCTTGTCTTTTTGGGCGAGCAGCTCGTGTGCCACGGCTAGCTGGTCGCGGTCGGAGCCGCCGCCCATCATGACGATGTCGGCGTCGGTCAGGTCGAGCACCTCGCCCATACGGACCTCGTCTACACGCGCGGGAATGCCACGCCAGGCGCAACGGCGCTCGAGCGCGATAACATTGCCGCCGTCGCCGTAGAGGTTAAGGGCATCGGGATACAGGTAGACGATGCGCAGCGGGCGCGAAAGCTCGACTGGTGCGATGCCGACAGGAAGAGCGCTGCCGTCGGCACGGGCTACGGCGCGGGCAGCAACCGTGGCTGCATCGGCGCCCTTCAGTCCGTCGAGCTCCTTGACCAGCGGCGGGAAGGCCGTGTAGTTGGCGACGGCGTAGAAGGTGTCATTGGCGGCCTCGTCTGCCACGTCGCCAATTGCCTGCGCGACGTCCGAGATAATCGCGGCATCGATGCCGGCGTACTTGAGGCGCACCTGCATGTCGTGCGCGCGCGTGCCTCCGGCAAAGGCGACAAGACCCGGCGTGTCGGCGATGCGCTCAAAGTCGACGTCGTAGATCCACGATACATCGTGGCCGTCGGCATCGTTGTCGTTGAGGAAGAAAGCGCAGAGTCTGCCGCCTGCCGTCTTGATGGACTGGATTTGTCGATCGAAGCCTACGGGATTCTTAGCCAGGTTGGCCTCGACGGTGCGGCCGGCGATATCCCAGCGCCCCATACGACCACCGGCGGGCACATAGACATCGAGCGTGGGCTGCAGGTGCGCCGTATCCACGCCCAACTCGTGCGCGGCAAAGAAGGCGGCGGCAACGTTATAGACCATGTACAGGCCGTTGTAGCGTGTGGCGATGTGTGCGGCAGCCGCGTCGGGCGCAGATCCAAAGACCAGGTCAAAGCCGTAGCCGTCGCAGCCGAGCTCCACGCCCGTCACGCGACGGACAAGCGCAGGGCGGGCCCAGCCGCACGAGGGGCAATGGTAGGCGCCGAGCTGGCCGTATTGCACGTAGTCATACTCCAGCGGCGCGTTGCACTGTGAGCAAAAACGTGAGTCGCTAATACGGTCGGACTCGGTGTTGGTGGCGCCGTCGATGCCAAAGGCAATGCTCGCGTTGGGAACGCGCGCGGCAATCGAGGCACACAGCGGGTCGTCTGCGTTGTAGATGAGCGTCGTTGCCGGCGAAAGCTCCAACGCGTGGGCGATGACCTCCTGGGTGTGATCGATCTCGCCGTAGCGGTCCAGCTGGTCGCGGAACAGGTTGAGCAGCACAAAGTACGTCGGCTTGAGCTTGGGCAGGACGCGTACGGTGTAGAGCTCATCGCACTCAAAAACGCCCACGCGCTTGCCGCTGTCAGTGTGCTTAAGGCCGCCGCGGGCCTCGAGCAGAGCACCCACCACACCGGGCTCCATATTGTTGCCGGCACGGTTGCACACCACGGTAGCGCCGCTGGCGGCAACGGCGTCGGCGATGAGGTTGGAGGTGGTGGTCTTGCCATTAGTACCGGTGATCACCACGCTGCGATCGACCAGGCTCGCGAGGTCGCTTAGCAGCTCGGGGTCGATCTTCATGGCGATGCGGCCGGGGAGTACGCCACCCTGGCGCTTGAGGACGGAGCGCAGTCCCCAGCGAGCGATATCGCTCGAGGTGCAGGCAAGAGATGAGCGGAGGTTCATGAAACCGTTCCTAACGTAAACGACATGGTCGGGTCGAGTGCGTCACTAAAATCCATAGCGGCGCGCAAATTCCTGGGCAAGCTGCGACACGTCTTCGCAGGCATTGGCCCAGGGGGCAAAGTCGGGAGTGTCCGAGATAATGCCGTCCGCTTCCCAAACGGCCTGGTGCGAAAGATCCCAGGGATCGCGTGGCTCGGGCCGGCAGGGAAGGTACGGTGTCTGGTACATGGGGTTCAGTAAGAAGAACGCACCGCCCTCGCAACGGTTGGCAAACTCACGCAGCGCGCGTGTCGCCGGGCGCATCTTGTTTGTTTTGAACAGCAGAATCGTGCGGGCGAGCAGGTACCAGGGAGAGTTCTCGAGCGCGTCAGCCCCGATCTCTTCCTCGAGCTGGTGGGCTAGGGCAAAAAAGCCGTCCTGGTCTTCCAGGCGAGCGAGGGCGAGCAACACGGTGCCTGCGGCTCGGGTGGGGTAGCCTTCCGCCTTAAGGACGCGGCGGGCGTAGTTGGCGGCAGCGCGGTAGCGGGCGCTCGCCATGCACAGCTGCGAGATGGCCTCGAGCGTGTGAAGCCACCCGATAAGAGCCGGCTCGCTCACGGTAAGGTCTGCTGCGGTGACACCATCGGCCAAAACATTATTGGCCCAGTAGTGCGGGGCTTCCATGTCGAACCCGGGCACGCTTTGCTGCAGGTAATCGGCCGTGGTCGCCTCGAGCTGCATCAGATCGCCCAGGCAGGTGTCGACGGGCGTGTCCGCCAAAATGATGGCGAGCAGCTGGGCATCGAGGACATGCGCATCGATGCGGACGATCTTGAGCAGCTCATCGCGCATATCGTCGAACAGGCGGTTGCGCGTCTGCTCAAACTCCTCGTCGCTGCCCATGTCCTCGATGCGATGGAGCTCGTCGAGCAGGTGGCGATGAACGCCGGCATAGGACAGCAGTGCCTGGGCATGCTCGGCCTGCGCATACTTTTGAGGATTCGCGCTAATGTCGTTATGGACAAGCTCGCGTGCTGCATCGGTGAGCTCGGGGTGCGACGCCAGATAGGTGCGCTCCAGGTAGGCGGGGATGTAGACGCTCGGATCCATTAGAGGTCCCCTCCCTTAAATGGAAGCCCCTGCTCGGCCGCGCGCAGGATGCGCTCGTCGATCTGGGAACGCACGATGTCGTTGGTGGCGATCCAGGCGGCAAAGCTGGCGTTGTCGGGAGCGCCCAGGCCCTCCTGCAGTACCGGCGTCGCCTCGGACAATGCAAGGACAAGCTCGTCGGTCGAGCCCACGCCCACGTTAACGCGGGCATAGACGCCATCGGGAAACTCGGTTTGGAAGTAGAGCGCCTCGGCGGCGTGGGGGCACGAACGCACAAGGATACGCAGGTAGTGTTCGGCACCCTCGTAGTCCAGCTCGCGCCAGGCTGCGCTCATCAGTGCGATGAGCGTCCACGGGTCCAAGTCGCGCTCTGCATCCTTGGGACGGCGGCGCAGCGGGGTATTCGCGAGGTACGGCACGGAGTGAGCGGAGCGAAAGCGCTTGAGCTCCTCGGCGGGGTATTCGAGCTTTGCCATGGCGAGCATCGCGGTGTGGCGGACACCAGCGGGGTCGTTGGGCGCAAAGTCCAAGCTGCGATTTGCGGCTTCGAGCGACATGCGATAGCGGCCGCTAATGAGGGCGCGCGATGCCAAGGCGGCAAGCCAGCGCAGATAGGGGCGGCGCGTGAGGTCGCCAGCGGCCTCACGCTCGTAGGGGTCCTGAGCCGAGGCGATCTTGAGCGCCAGGTCGTGTTCGACTTCATCGCACTTGGACACCAGGTACTGTAAGTATTCCTCGTTGGATTCGGCGGTGAGCGCCGTCAGCATGCGCTGGGCATCCCAGTTGGCCGGATCGAGCGCGGCTGCCTCGCGGAGCATGTTCTCGGCTGCGGCTTCTTCTTGCTCTGCCTGGGCGTCGTCGGGGATAAAGGGGATGCGGTAGTCGACAGCCTCGACCACCTTGGCAATGAGGTGCCCGGCGCGGTCGCGGTCGTGCACGATGAGCGGCGCGGGGTTGCGGGTGAATTGCTCCATCAGACGCTCGACGGCGGGGCCGTCGGTGAGCGGGATATTGTCGCGGCGCAAGGCCTCAAGAACGAGGCGATGGCAATCCTCTTGAATGGGATCGAATGCCATGGGGCCTCCTTTGCTGCGGTTAGGGTTCAAATGTCTCTATATAAAGTTCTAGTTTACCCGCATGTGGCACACCGGGGGTGCCGCACTTGGACATGCACCTTTGCACCACGAAGACGGATGTCGCACAAATGTCGGCACCTTGGACGACTGAGTGGTATCACGGTGCCGCAAACGGTCGATTTTTGGCGGCGAACGGGGCGCATTTTGGAGGGGCACAGTCCTGCCCGGGATATGTGGTCAACCTTGATAAAACGTTTGCCCAGCTTGGGAGTATGAATGCCCCACAAGGGTCTTCAGGGATAGAAAAAACGTTTCATCATTGTCGGCTTTAGGTGAATAACTGACCAACCAGAACGGTAGAATAGTGTTTGTCTGAGCGTTGAGACGTTTAGACATCGCGCATTGTCATCGCCGGCAACGCGCAAAACGGTCCTAACGGAGCCAATCGGGTGCTCCGTTATATACGCAAGTCTAAGAGGGGCTTGTTTAGGAGGCACAGTATGGGACGTTTTACCAATCCTCGCGATCTGTACTTTGGTGAGGGCGCTCGCCACGAGGTGAAGAACCTCAAGGGCAAGAAGGCCATCATCGTTTCTGGCGGCAGCTCTATGCGCCGCGGCGGGTTCTTGCAGGACGTTGAGGCCGACCTTAAGGAAGGCGGCTTCGAGGTCAAGCTGTTCGAGGGCGTCGAGTCCGATCCGTCCATCGAGACGGTCATGAAGGGCGCCGAGGCCATGCGCGAGTTCGAGCCTGACTGGATTATCGCCATCGGCGGCGGCTCGCCCATCGATGCCGCTAAGGCCATGTGGGTCTTCTACGAGTATCCCGAGGAGTCCTTCGATAACATCATCCAGCCGTTCAGCTTCCCCGAGCTGCGTCAGAAGGCTCATTTCTGCGCCATCTCCTCTACCTCCGGTACCGCTACCGAGGTCACTGCCTTCTCCGTCATCACCGACTACGCCAAGGGCATCAAGTACCCGCTGGCCGACTTCAACATCACCCCGGATGTCGCCATCGTCGACCCCGAGCTCACCTATACCATGCCTGCTAAGCTTTGCGCTCACACCGGCATGGACGCTCTGACCCACTGCATGGAGGCCTACGTTTCCACCTGCGCTTCTATGTTCACCGATGCCAACGCCCTGCACGGCATCCGCGAGATCGTCGAGTGGCTGCCCAAGTCCTATGCTGGCGACCATGAGGCCCGTCAGCACATGCACGAGGCTCAGTGCATCGCCGGTATCGCCTTCTCCTCGGGCCTGCTCGGCATCGTTCACTCCATGGCTCACAAGACCGGTGCTGCCTTCGAGAACGGCCACATCATCCACGGTGCCGCTAACGCCATGTACCTGGGCAAGGTTATCCAGTGGAACTCCAAGGACCCGCGTGCTGCTGAGCGTTACGCTTACGTGGCCAAGGAGATCCTGCACCTTCCCGGCGAGACCAACGAGGAGCTCATCGCTGCGCTCGTCCAGAAGATTCGCGACCTCAATGACCAGCTCAACATTCCGCAGTCCATCAAGGATTACGCGAATGGTGGCGTGAAGGTCGACGCCGAGAACCCGCAGATGGTTTCCGAGGAGGAGTTCCTCGCCAAGCTGCCCGAGATCGCTGCGAACGCCGAGACCGACGCCTGCACGCCCGAGAACCCGCGTGAGACCAAGGCTGCCGACTTCGAGAAGATCCTCAAGGCCTGCTACTACGACACCGACATCGATTTCTAATCGACTCTTGTTATCGTAACGAGGGGCTCCGCACGTATCCGTACGGAGCCCCTTTCTTTTTCTTTTAGAGAATGGGATGGTTATGGCTGCAATTTTCAATAGCCCCAGCAAGTACATCCAGGGCCCGGACGAGCTGGCCAAGCTCGGCTCTTATGTTGAGCCGCTTGGCGCTAAGGCCCTCGTCATCGTGACGCCTTCGGGCAAGAAGCGCGTCGGTGCCAAGATCGAGGGCGGCTTTGCCGAGGCTAAGGCCGAGCTGCTGTTTGAGGACTTTAACGGTGAGTGCTCCAAGGGCGAGGTCGATCGCCTGGTTGCGCTCGCTCGCGACAACGGTTGCGACATCATCGTCGGCGTCGGTGGCGGCAAGATTCTCGACACCGCGAAGGCCGTCGCCTATTACCTGGAGTCCCCGGTTATCATTTGCCCCACCATTGCTTCGACCGATGCCCCGTGTTCGGCGCTCTCCGTGCTCTATACCGATGACGGCCAGTTCGACAAGTATCTCTTCCTTAAGGCAAACCCCAATATTGTCCTTATGGACACGACGGTTATCGCGGCGAGCCCGGTGCGCCTGACGGTTTCCGGTATGGGCGATGCGCTCGCAACCTATTTCGAGGCCCAGGCAACGCACGATGCCGACGGTGGCACCTGCGCTGGCGGCAAGGGCGGAATGGCCGGCCTGGCGCTCGCCAAGCTCTGCTACGAGACACTTATGGCCGACGGCGTCAAGGCTAAGGTCGCGCTGGAGAAGGGAGCGTTGACGCCTGCCGTCGAGCATATCATCGAGGCCAATACGCTGCTTTCGGGCATTGGCTTTGAGAGCTCGGGCCTTGCTGCTGCTCATGCCATCCACAATGGCCTGACGATGCTGCCCGAGTGCCACGGCATGTATCACGGCGAGAAGGTCGCCTTTGGCACTATCGTCCAGCTGGTACTCGAGGATGCCCCGACTGAGAAACTCGAGGAAGTCTTGGGCTTCTGCATTGAGCTGGGCCTGCCGGTCACGATGAAGGAACTTGGCGTTGCCGAGCTTACGCGCGAGCAGGCCATGATTGTTGCCGAGGCCGCCTGCGCGCCCGATGACACCATGTGCAACATGCCGTTTGAGGTGACGCCCGAGATGGTCGCAAACGCCATTCTGGGTGCAGACGCACTGGGCCACTACTATCTCATGGATGAGTAAATCAAGCTAAGGAAGGGGCAAAGCCAGCAGACGGCTTTGCCCCTTTTTGCTATGGTGCAAACTAACCTGACCCCATCGCACCAAGTTGGTGCAAAGGGGTCAGGTTACTTTGCACCAATCGTTGTTTGATGAAGGGCGGATTCTCGTATGGCGCTTCCTATGGTTTACGGCGGTCCCGGCCGGTATGTTCAGGGGCCGGGCGAACTTTCGCGTCAGGGCAGGTATTTGTCATGGTTGGGCTGCGCTGCCTATGTCTTGTTTGACCAGGGCACCGAGGATCGGCTGTGCAGGCAGATCGTCGATGGATTTCTGGATGAAGATCTAAGCGAGCCGTTCTTTAAGATTTACAACGGTCCGTGTACGGAAGATGCCGTTGTCGAAATGGCCAAGGAAGCCCGGGCCGAGTATTGCGACATGGTGGTGGGCATTGGCGGCGGCAAGATGCTCGATATCGCAAAGGCCGTTGCGTTTTATGCTGAGCTGCCGTTGTGCGTATGCCCCACGGCGGCTTCGATGGACGGTCCGTGCAGCGCGATTTCGGTGCTGTATCACGAGGACGGGTCGTTCGACCGCTACCTGGTGCTCGACAAAAATCCCGATCTGGTCGTGGTTGATACCAACGTGGTTGCGGCAGCACCACTGCGGATGACGGTCGCCGGTATGGGCGACGCACTGGCAACGTACTTCGAGGCGCGTTCATGCGCCGCGGCGAGAGGTGCGAACGAACACGGTGGCGCGCCGGGACACTTGGCCTTGGTTACGGCTCGTGCCTGCTATGACACGCTCATGGAGTGCGGCGTCGCTGCCAAGCGCGATCTCAAAAAGGGCCGTATATCGCCGGCGGTTGAGCGCCTGATCGAGTGCAATATTCTGCTCTCGGGCGTCGGCTTTGAGAGCGGCGGCTTGGCGTTGGCGCATGCCATCGCCAACGGCCTGACGATTTTGCCCGAGTGCAAGGCTATGCACGGCGAGGCCGTAGCGTTTGGTCTGGTGGTCCAGCTTCGTCTGGAGCGCGCGCCCGAGCTTGATCAGGTGCTCGAGTTATGCCAGCGCGTTGGTCTGCCGACGACGCTCGCGGAGCTGGGTCTTGACGAGATTTCCGATGCCGACCTGCAGGGTGTTGCAAATGCGGTCTTTAGAAACGAGCGTAATATGGCCAACGAGCAGGTCAAGGTGACCAAACAAAAGCTCGTGCAGCTCATGTGCGAGGCATAGTTTGGCGCTTGATTGACCTTGTGCAATCGAGGTGGCGATAGGCCATGGGCTATTTGCCGCAAAGATGCTCCGCGTGTAATTTGCTCGAGGCGTGGGCCGATAGCGTATCATTATCTCTTGCTTGTTTGCACTGCTCAGGGAGGGGCCGCGCATGGCGCAGGAACACGATCTGTTTGATGACATTATCGAGATCAGCAAGGGTTTCGACTTTCTTAAAAACCCGCTTGGCGGCGTGACCGATGCGCTCGATCCGTCGGCGCCGCAGTGGAATCCTGCCGACTATAAGGAGCGTCCGCGCGGCAACACCATTCCGTGCCTGACCTGCAAAAACGAAAAGAGCGGCTGCACCGCGTGCATGGACGTGTGCCCGGTCAACGCTATCGAGGTCGAGGAAGACGCCATCGAGATCCTCGACTCCTGTCGCAAGTGCGGCCTGTGCGCCGCTGCCTGTCCGACCGAGGCGATCATCTCGCCGCGCTTGGCGCCCAAAAACCTGTATGACGACATCGTCTCTGCTGCTACGAGCCACGAGACCGCCTACGTCACCTGCACGCGCGCCCTCAAGCGCATGCCGCGCGAAAACGAAGTCGTCGTTGCCTGCGTGGGCGATATTACGGCCGAGACTTGGCTCTCGGTACTGGCCGACTATCCCAACGTGAGTGTGTACCTGCCGTTGGGCGTGTGCGATAAATGCCGCAACACCGGCGGTGAGGACATGCTGGGCGAGGCGATTGCGAAGGCCGAGGAGTGGTCTGGCACGGGTATGGGCCTGGAGGTCGACCCCAAGAGCCTCAAGTGCCATAAGCGCCGCGAGTACGAGCGCAAGGAGTACATGGAAAAAATTGCCCGCACCACGGGCCTGACGGTGACCAAGCTCAATCCGGCGACGGCGGCGCTGGCCTCGGTGACGCAGAAGCTCAAAGCCCATCGTCATCAGATTACCCAGCTGGAGCGCACGCTCAACACCATGTGCGGCACCACGACGACCAAGCGCCGCCGTACGCTTACACACGGGCGGCAGCTGGTGCTCTCGACGCTGCAAAACCACCCCGAGCTTGCCCAGAACATGCAGGTGAGCACGCCGGAGTGCGATTTTGACAAGTGCACGTCGTGCGGCGAGTGCGTCAATGTATGCCCCACGTTCGCCTGCGATTTGGTGGGAAGCGGCCGCTTTGCGTTGGAGTCCACGTATTGCTTGGGCTGCGGTGCCTGCGTCAAGGTGTGCCCCGAGCATGCGCTCAAGTTGGTTGAGCATGACGCGTCCAATCTGGTCGTCGTCGATCCCGAAGCCGAGGAGAAGGCCGCCCAGAAGGCGAAGGCTCACGAAGAAGCTGAGAAGGTCAAGGCCGAAGCAAAGGCCAAGCTCGACAAGATGCTCGATCAGGTGGAGAAGCTCGCGGACTAGCTAAACGAGCGTAAATGATGGCCGGTGGGACAGGTACTGCTCCACCGGCCAAAAAAGTTGCGGTGGGATAGTTCCTGTTTTGCCCTTAAGCTGGCCATTCTAGGAACTATCCCACCGCAACTAATAGATGGTTAGTTCATGCTGCTTTGATGGCCGGTTCGACCGGTACCGTTGCGCGTCACGGTTTCATGGAGCAAAAAGAACCCGGGGACCTGTTTGGTCTCGGTGTATTCCATAAGGATGCCGTCGGCGTTGTAGGTCTGCCCGCGTATAACGGCGAGTGCGTTAAAGTCGTCGAGATCGAGCACGCGCGTATCCTCGGGCGTGGGATGCTCGATCGTTACATCGCGTTTGCCCGTGGCAATCCTAATGCCAAGATCTTCTTCGAGGTAACGATAGATCGAGTCGTTGACAATCTCGGGTGTCAGCCCCGGTACTTGTGAGCTTAGGTAATAGGAGTCGTCGGAGCACACGGCTTGTCCGTCTGCATAACGGATGCGTTTGGCGCGTGTGAGCTCACAGCCTTCGGGAAACCCAGTAATCTTGGAGAGCGCCTTGCTGCAGATGAGGAGCTCAAAGACGGTGGTGACAGTCTTGAGCTCAAAGCCTCGGTTGACCGCGATTTCCTTAAAGGTCTCGAGTCCGCCGCCACCACGACTCTTCTCGTCACTGATGTTGCGAATGACGCGCATGCCTTTGCCTTGCTGGGGGAGCACGTAACCATCTGCCGCAAGCATCGAGATGGCGCGACGGACCGTCATGCGCGAACAGTCAAACAGCTGCGTGAGCTCAGTCTCCGAAGGCAGATAACTCTGATAGGCGTATGTGCCGTCGTCAATCGACTGCTTCACGTTGTCATAAATAGTTTGGAAGATGGCTCGCGCCATGACGGTCTCCTAGAGCTGGGTGCGCGAACGACGGGTGAGGGCCGCCCGCGCAGGTGTCAATCGATTTACTTGCTGGGGTCGATTATATATTTACCCATGGCACGCAGGGCCGGGTCTGACAGGATGGCGCCGAGTTCGTCGAGGGAAGCCACCTTGGCGACCATCGAGGATACGTCGAGCCTGCCAGAGTCGATGAGCTCGAGCGCGCGACGCTGCGTATAAGGGTTGATGTAGGACGAGGTGAGCACAAGCTCCTTCTGGAAGACCTCGAAGGGCTTGACGGTGATTGTCTCATCGGGCTTGGTGAGGCCGAACATCATGACCGTAGCCTTGTGGCCGGCGATCTGGATGGCCTGCTCGATGGTGACGGGCTTGCCAACACACTCGATAACGACATCGACGTTGCCGACGCCCTCCTGCTTCAGGCGGGCCGGGACGTCCTCGTGGATGGAATCAATTGCCAGATCGGCACCGAGTTTGAGCGCAACCTCGCGCTTGCCCTCGACGGGCTCGAGCAAGACGACCTTGGTGGCGCCGGCGTTTTTGGCAAGCTGCATCATGAGCAGACCGATCATGCCACCGCCGATGACGACAACCGTGCTGCCGGGCTTGATGTTGCACATATCGATGCCGTGCAGGCAGCAGGCGACGGGCTCGGTCATAGCACCCTGCTCAAAGCTGGTGTGATCGCCCAACTTGTAGACTTGCTGCATATCGACGGAGCAGTACTCGGCAAAGCCGCCGTTAACGGTGGTGCCGTAACCGGTCATATGCTCGCAGTAGTGGTTGATTCCGTCACGGCAGGGTTCGCAGCAGCCGCAGGGATGGTTTGGGTCGATGCACACGCGATCGCCCGGTTTAAAGCCAGCGACGTCGCTGCCCGCGGCCTCGACAACGCCCGCAAACTCATGACCAAGGATCGTGGGCGGGGTAACGTCGGCTGCACCCTTGTCGCCTTCATAGATATGAACGTCGGTACCGCAGACGCCGCAAGCCTTGACGTTGATCAGAACGTCGCGCTTGCCCACGGCCGGCTTTGTCGAATCCTCGACCCTGAGATCGTGCTTTCCATAGAAGACCGCGCTTTTCATGGTGACTCCTTAACGTGGTGGTGAATGTTGTAATGAAGTATAGGTATGTCTGCAGATATAGACAAGCATATCTAGACAAGTAAAAAAGAAATATGAATTGCAGCTATCAGCTATATCAGATTTAGCAGGCGAAATACTGGACATATACCGTTTACGGCCAATAATCAACCGTTTACCGACCGTAGTATTTATACTAACTTGTCTAGATAAGTGATATGATAAAAATAGAAGCGCAAGAAGTCAGGGAAGCGGGCCCACCCGTCCTATTGCACGAGGTACACGCAAACGGCGCGTCTGCGGTCTCGAGTGAAGCCAAAACCGCAGCGCTCCGAATGAAGAGAGGGGGATTCCCCGTCATGATGCAAAAGATACAACGTTTCGGCGGTGCAATGTACACGCCTGCAATTCTTTTCGCATTTTCCGGAATCGTCGTCGGCCTGGGTACGTTGTTTACCACCGAGGCGATCTTTGGCGAGATGGCCACTGCGGGTCATCTTTGGTTTGATTGCTGGAATGTGCTGCTCCAGGGTGGTTGGACGCTCTTTAACCAGATGCCGTTGCTGTTTTGCGTAGCGTTGCCAATCTCGCTCGCGAACAAGCAGAACGCTCGCTGCTGCATGGAGACTTTGGCCATCTACCTTACCTTCAACTACTTTGTAAGCACAATCTTGGGGCAGTGGGGCCCTGTCTTTGGTGTCGACTACTCTGTCGAGGCGGGCAGCGGTACTGGTCTTGCCACTATCGCAAGCATCAAAACGCTTGACATGGGCATCATGGGCGCGCTCATTATCTCTGGTATCGCCACGATGCTGCATAACAAGTTCTTCGACACCGAACTTCCTGAGTGGCTGGGCGTGTTCTCGGGCTCCGTGTTCATCTATATGATCGGTTTCTTCGTTATGGTTCCGGTCGCTCTTATCGCCTGCCTGGTGTGGCCGCATGTTCAGGCTGCTATCTCCGCCTTCCAGGGATTCATCCTTTCCGCCGGTACGTTTGGCGTGGGTGTCTTTGCTTTCTTCGAGCGCGTGCTGATCCCTACAGGCCTTCATCACTTTATCTATACGCCGTTCTATTACGACAACGCGGCGGTCAATGGCGGCATCTTTGCCGCTTGGGCTAACATCCTGCCCCAACTGGCTGCCGATCCGAGCATTGCTCTTAAGGATGCCGCACCCTGGGCTGCCTATACCTGCCCTGGATGGACTAAAGTCTTCGGCTCGCTTGGCGTCGCCATTGCGTTTTATATGACCGCCAAGCCCGAGCGCAAGCAGCGCGTCAAGGCTCTGCTCATTCCCGTCACCCTTACCGCTATGCTTTGCGGTATCACCGAGCCGCTTGATTTCACCTTCCTGTTCATCGCGCCCGGCCTGTTCGTCGTCCACTGCGTGCTCGGCGCGCTCGGCTGCATGGCTCAAAACCTCCTTGGCGTCGTGGGCATCTTCGACGGCGGCATCATCTCGATGCTCTCGTGGGACTGGCTGCCCCTTTGGGCCGCACACGGTCTGCAGTACACCATCTCCATCCTTGTCGGTCTGTGCTTTACCGCCCTTTGGGTCGTGGTCTTCCGTTTCCTGATCGTCAAGTTCGACTTTAAGACCCCCGGTCGCGAGGATGACGATGTTGAGGTCGAGCTCAAGTCCAAGGCCGACTACAAGCAAAAGCAGAGCGGTGCTGCTGCTGGCAAATCGGTCGCCCAGAGTAAAGATGATGAGCGCTTGGTGCTTGCCGAGAACATCCTCGATCTGCTCGGTGGCACGGATAACATCATCGATGTAACTAACTGCGCTACCCGTCTGCGCGTTAACGTCAAGGACAAGAGCGTCGTTGCACCCGAGGCTTCCTTCAAGGCGATCGGTACGCATGGCTTGGTGATCCAAGGTCAGTCAATCCAGGTCATCATCGGCCTTACCGTCCCGCAGGTTCGCGAGAAGTTCGAGAGTCTTCTGAAGTTCGAGAGTCTTCTGTAAACCATCGTCCATCGAAACAATCGGCCTTGCAGAGCCGGTATGCACCGCAAGGCCGATTCTAGAGATAAAAAACTCCACTTCTAGGTAATAATTCCAAACCGTACAGGCCGCGTGCGGGGATGGATTGAGCAAGCGGCCAGAATGAGGAGGACATCATGTCCAAGAAAAACTATGCCGTGACCATTGCCGGCGGTGGCTCTACCTTCACTCCGGGCATTGCCCTGATGCTGCTTGAGGAGCGCGACCGCTTCCCGGTCAACAAGGTGACCTTCTACGACAACAACGCCGAGCGCCAGGAGACCGTGGCCAAGGCCTGCGAGATCTACTTCCACGAGAACGCCCCCGAGGTTGAGTTCAACTACACCACCGACCCCGAAACCGCTTTTACCGGTACTGACTTCGTCCTCGCTCACATCCGCGTTGGCCTGTACGCTATGCGTGAGCTCGACGAGAAGATTCCTCTCAAGTACGGCTGCGTTGGCCAAGAGACCTGCGGTGCCGGCGGTATCGCCTACGGCATGCGCTCCATCGGTGGTGTCATCGAGATCCTCGACTACATGGAGAAGTACAGCCCCAACGCTTGGATGCTCAACTACTCCAACCCCGCGGCCATCGTCGCCGAGGCCTGCCGCGTGCTGCGCCCCAACAGCCGCATCATCAACATCTGTGACATGCCGATCGACCTCATGGATAAGATGAGCCGTATGTGCGGCATCAAGGATCGTCGCGAGCTGCAGTATAGCTACTACGGCCTCAACCACTTTGGTTGGTGGAGCAAAATCTACGACAAGGAGGGCAACGACCTCATGCCGCAGATTAAGGAGCACATGGCTAAGAACGGCTACCTGGACGGCATCGAGCACGAGGCCGGTAAGGAGCAGCATGTCGAGGAGAGCTGGATTCACACCTTCGGCAAGGCCAAGGATGTCTATGCTGTCGATCCCGAGACGATTCCCAATACCTACCTCAAGTATTACCTGTACCCGGACTATGTCGTCGAGACGTCTGACCCCAACTACACTCGCGCCAATGAGGTTATGGACGGCCGCGAGAAGAAGGTCTTTGGCGCTTGCCGCGACATCATCGCCAAGGGTACTGCCAAGGACGGCGGCTTTGAGCCGGATGTACATGCCAACTACATCGTCGACCTTGCCTGCGCACTGGCCGAGAACACGCTCGAGCGCTTCCTGCTGATCGTCCCCAACGATGGCGCTGTGCCCAACTTCGACCCGACGGCCATGGTCGAGGTGCCTTGCATCGTCGGTTCCAACGGCTTTGAGAAGATTTGCCAGGGCCCGATTCCGCAGTTCCAGAAGGGCCTGATGGAGCAGCAGGTTTCCGTCGAGAAGCTCGTTGTCCAGGCTTGGGTCGAGGGCAGCTACCAGAAGCTCTGGCAGGCGCTCACGCTCTCCAAGACCATTCCTTCGGCGAGCGTTGCCAAGCAGATCCTGGACGAGCTCATCGAGGCCAACAAGGATTTCTGGCCCGAGCTTAAGTAAGGACTGCTGTCTCGAACTCTCACACATCTCTGCTTCATTTGCGCCGCCGCGGCGTCCGGATTCGCCCGGATGCTGCGGCGGCGCTATACTTATGCAGTTTGAAGTACCTGTACCAAAAGGAGCTGTCGTGTCCCTTTCCATCGGTATCGTGGGCCTGCCCAACGTGGGCAAGTCGACGCTGTTCACCGCGCTTACCAAAAAGACCGGCCTTGCCGCCAACTACCCGTTCGCCACGATCGACCCCAACGTGGGTATCGTCGATGTGCCCGATAGCCGCCTGCAAAAGCTCGCCGACATCGTCAACCCGGGCCGCATTGTGCCGGCTACGGTCGAGTTTGTCGACATCGCGGGCCTGGTGAAGGGTGCCAACGAGGGCGAGGGCCTGGGCAACCAGTTTTTGGCAAACATTCGCGAGACCGATGCCATCTGCGAGGTCGTGCGCTACTTTAAGGACCCCAACGTCATGCGTGAGGTGGGCCGCACGGGCGAGTTCGTCGATCCCGCCGGCGATGCCGACACCATCATGACCGAGCTCATCCTAGCCGACATGGGCACGCTCGAGAAGCAGCTGCCCAAGCTCGAGAAGGAGGCCAAGCGCGACAAGGAGCTCATGCCCAAGTTCGAGGTGGCCAAGCGCCTGCTTGCCTGGCTCAACGAGGGCAAGCGCGCCGCATCCATGGAGATGACCGACGAGGAGCGTGCCGCCGCCAAGGGTCTGTTCCTGCTCACCATGAAGCCCATCCTGTACGTGGCCAACGTGGACGAGGATATGCTCAACGACGACCTGGCGCCCATCGATGGTGTCAAGCCACTGCCTATCTGCGCCAAGATCGAGGCCGAGCTTTCCGAGCTCGATCCCGAGGACGCCGCCGACTACCTGGAAAGCCTGGGCCTGGAGCAGCCCGGCCTGGACGTGCTCGCTCAGGCTGCCTACAAGCTGCTCGGCCTGCAGTCGTTCTTTACGGCCGGCGAGATGGAGGTCAAGGCCTGGACGGTTCGTCAGGGCGCGACCGCCCCGCAGGCCGCCGGCGTCATCCACACCGACTTTGAGCGTGGCTTTATTAAGGCCGAGGTCATTGGCTACGACGACTACATCGAGCTCGGCGGTGAGCAGGGCGCCAAGGCCGCCGGCAAGCTGCGTATTGAGGGCAAGGACTATGTCATGGCCGATGGCGACGTCGTGCACTTCCGCTTTAACGTGTAAGGACGACGCGCATGTTCAAATATGGCAAAAAAGCCGGCTACATGGGCATCGCGCTGCTGGTGCTTGCGGTGCTTCCGCTGGTGGTCGCAGCGTTTGTAATCCCCAACATTGGCCCCGAGGTGGCAACGAAGTTTAACGCAGCCGGCGAGGTGACGCGCTGGGGCAAGAGCTACGAGCTGCTGGCGCTTCCGGTGCTCAATTTGCTGCTGAGCGTGGCAACGTACTTTACGGCGGGACGCCAGGCCAAGAACAATGATGACTCCGCCGCCATGGCGCGCATCGTGTGCGAGCGCTACCTGCGCAACGGTTGCATCACGGGTGTGTTCCTCAACGTGATTAACGTTTACTTTATGTACTCGGCGATTACCGGAACGGGCTTTGGCTTTGGTTTCTAGTTTGTCCTTTTAGGCAACGAGCCTGCACACATATTCAATGGCTGCTGCGAGGCCGCCGCTCGATCGTGGTTTAAAGACCATGTCGGCGGCGGCCTCGTTTTCGTATCCGGCGCCGCAAAGGGCGAGTGCGATACCGGCTTCTAAAAGGAGCGGCAGGCCGCGTTGGCTGGTTGCGATTACGGCAGCCTGATTGAGCGAGCAGCCGTGCGTTTGGCATTGAATGGCAAGTTCACCTTGCGCCGGGCAAGGGACCAGAATGGCGACGACGCGACTTGATAGCAATGCAAATGCTGTGCGCTCATCGGGCGAAAGGCATTCTGCTTCAACGACGACGAGCTTGGGCGGTGCGCTGTTTGTGCGAAGCGTGGCTCGGTACATGCGGACCGAAGAACCCGACATAGAAAACTCCTGTGTATTCGGCAAAACGTAAACTATAGTTTACGTTTATGTTCGGCTCCATTTCAAACTCGGCTGCATGGACGAACGTGCGAAACAGATTCTTGGCAGGCGGGTCGAAGAGACACGCAGGGACCTTGGTATCTCCAAGGTTGATTTTTGTGTGGCGACAGGAATCAGCCGACCCTACCTCGACCGAATCGAAGATGGGACGGCAAATTTCACGCTCAAGGTTCTATTTAAGATCGCGCCCGCACTCGGCATGACGGTGTCAGAGCTTCTCGAGGGTATCGAATAGGGGATACCCGTCGACAACTGAATTACGCCATTGGGACGCGGTCGTGGTTGACTTGGCTGTAGAACAGGCGCTGGATCTCTGCCGCATCACGTGACTGGCCGAGCGCCCACATGGTCTTGGCCACAAGCGTCTCGGTGGTCATGTCATCGCCGCGCAGAATGCCCGGATGATCGGCGTAAGCACGGCCGACCTCATAAACGCCCAGATCGAGGCCCTCTTCGGGGACCTGCGTGGTCATAACGACGGTGCGGCCCGAATCGACCCAGCGGAAAATCGCCTCCTGGAATGACTCGCCGGACTCGCCAAACTCGGGAATACCGCCAATGCCAAAGGTCTCAAGAATTACAGCATCGTAGCTATCGGCTAGGGCGTCCAGGATACCCGGGTTCACGCCGGGCGTAAGCTTAAGGACAAACACGCGCGGGTCGATGCTGTCGTAGAAACGCACCGGGTTTTCGCCCTGATGAGTGCCGTGGAGCCCGTTGCGCACGATGCGGTCGTTGCGGATGTAGGCAATGGGCGGATAGTTGACGCTAATGAACGCGTTAAAGCTCATGGTGCGCTGCTTGCGGGCGCGCGTGCCGGCAATGGCGACGCCACCAAACACAATCGACACATCGTGCGAGTGCTCGTCGAGCGCATAGAGCAGGCTCTGGTACAGATTGAGCTTGGCGTCGGTAAAGGGGTTGCCCATGGGCTTTTGCGAGCCGGTGAGTACGATGGGCTTGGGGCTGTCCTGAATCAGATAGGAAAGTGCTGCCGCGGTATAGCTCATGGTGTCGGTGCCGTGCAGAATCACGAAGCCGTCGTGGTCGGCATAGCCTTCGACGATGACGTCGCGGATACGCATCCAGTCACTGGGACGCATATTGGTGCTGTCGATGTTCATGGGCTGCACGACGTCGAGCTCGCAGAGGCCCGAGATCTCGGGGACGCTCTGGGCGAGCTCCTCACCGGTCAGGGCGGGGGAGAGGCCGTTGCCGTCCTCGGTCGATGCGATGGTGCCGCCCGTGGCGATGAGAAGGATGCGCTTCATGCTGGTATTCCTATCGTATTTGCCGCCGCAGAGGCGGAGTCGTTCGGCAGTATTGTGGCACAGGGCGTCCAATGTTCAAACGTATTACATCATCTGTAACGTTTGGTAACACTTCGATTGCCGTCAAATAGGGGCCCAGGTCGTGCGTTTGCCGTGCGCTGGCGGCTGCGAGGGACGAGAAACCCCATATAACGTGTACACTATGGAAGTTATTCTCGTTTATTCGCGCGGGTGGGCACCGGCTCCCCGCCAACAAGAGGGGGAACCATGGATCAAAAGGCTTCCGCAAAGGTCCTCGTACTCGACTTTGGTGCGCAGTACGGTCAGCTCATTGCCCGTCGCGTCCGCGACCTCAACGTGTATTCCGAGATTGTCCCCTGCGACATCTCGGCCGATGAGATTCGCGAGATGAACGCCTCTGCGCTCATCCTTTCTGGCGGCCCGGCTTCCGTGTACGCCGAGGACGCTCCGTCCATCGACCCTGCCATCTTTGACCTGGGCCTTCCCGTCCTGGGCTTTTGCTACGGCCATCAGATTACGGCCGTGACGCTCGGCGGCAAGGTCGGCCACTCCGAGGTGGGCGAGTACGGCCGCGCCACCATCACGCGCACGGCTGGCGCCAAGCTCTTTAACTCCACGCCCATGGAGCAGACCGTGTGGATGAGCCATCGCGATGCCGTCTCCGAGGTGCCCGAGGGCTTTACCGTTACCGCCAGCACTGACGTGTGCCCGGTTGCCGCCATGGAGTGCGTCGAGCGCAAGATTTTCACCACGCAGTTCCACCCCGAGGTCAAGCACTCCGAGTACGGTCAGCAGCTGCTGAGCAACTTCCTGTTTGAGATCTGCGGTCTGGAGCCCAACTGGAGCATGGACAACCTGGTCGAGACCATGACGGCCGAGTTCCGCGAGAAGGTCGGCGACGACCGCGTGATTCTGGCCCTGTCCGGCGGCGTCGACTCCTCCGTCGTGGCTGCGCTGGGCGCTCGCGCCGTGGGCAAGCAGATGACCTGCGTGTTCATCAACCACGGCCTGCTGCGCAAGGGCGAGCCCGAGCAGGTGGAGGAGGTCTTCACCAAGCAGTTTGACGTCGACTTTATCCACGTCCACGCCGAGGACCGCTATGCCGAGCTTCTGGCCGGCGTGACCGAGCCCGAGGAGAAGCGCCGCATCATCGGTACGCAGTTCTGGAAAGAGTTCTTCGCCGTGGCGCAGCAGCTCGAGACCGATGGCAAGCCGGTCAAGTACCTGGCTCAGGGCACCATCTATCCCGACATCATCGAGTCTGGCGCTCGCAAGACGGGCGGCAAGACGGCCACCATCAAGAGCCACCACAACCTGATCCCGTTCCCCGAGGGCGTGCACTTCGACCTCATCGAGCCGCTCGACCACTTCTTTAAGGACGAGGTCCGTGCGCTTGGTCTGGCGCTCGGCCTGCCGGGCCATATCGTGTTCCGTCAGCCCTTCCCGGGCCCGGGTCTGGCCATCCGCATCATCGGTGCGGTCGACAAGGAGAAGCTCGAGATCCTCAAGAACGCCGACGCCATCGTGCGCGAGGAGCTCGACGCCTACAACCAGCGTCTGTTTGAGCAGACCGGCGAGCGCAACTCCGAGCACAGCTGCTGGCAGTATTTCGCGGTCCTGCCCGACATTAAGTCCGTCGGCGTTATGGGCGACGAGCGCACCTATCAGCGCCCGATCATCCTGCGCGCCGTCGAGTCCAGCGACGCCATGACCGCCGACTGGGCCAAGCTGCCCTACGACGTGCTTGCCCGCATCTCCGGCCGCATCGTGGCCGAGGTTCCCGGCGCCAACCGCGTGTGCTACGACATCACGTCCAAGCCGCCCGCGACGATTGAGTGGGAATAGAACATACGTTCGATAAAATAATATAGTATCAGATAGCGGGCACGGTTTCAATTGAATCCGTGCCCGCTGCTGTATGCGTGTCCTTGCACGCCCAATATGCGCCGTAAAAGCCGTCTTCTTCGACGTCAAAGTGAATGCGCTTCGTTTTCGCCTCTCAAAATCTTATTTTCACGATTTGCATTTTCATCCCGTTGTCACCGACCCTTGCGAGAAACCGGAAAAAGCAGCTGACAGAAGAGTCTCTCAAATCGTTGTAGCCCAGCATATAGCCGCGACTTGTGACCTGCAGACGGCTGTCCCACGTGCCGATTTCCTTGGCGGCATCCGAAACCGCAAAATATGCCCCCACATCCTTGATTTTTGCAGTCTTAAGCCATGTTTTTGCGATCATCTTTACCGCCGTCCGATTGGCAGCATCAAAGACCAGCACACTGCCGGGGAAAGCGTCCGCCATCCCCCGCACCAGTTCCCGGACCTGCTGGGTCAGAAAGTAATAGAACACCCCGGAGGCAAAGAACACCGCCCCGCGGGAGGCATCGATTTTGCTAAACCATGCGGTGTCTTTCAGGTCGCAGGGGATATTTTGTTCTCGATCCCCGGCGGGCAGTAGCTGCTGCCGCAAGGCAATCACATCCGGGAAGTCCAGATTGTAGATCTTGCATCTACCGTTGTCGCAGGTTCTGCCGGTGTTGTCCAGCCCGCAGCCCAGATTGACCACCGCCGCATTGGGGTGGCCTTTCAGGTAATCCCGCACCTCGAAAGCAAGATCACTCTGCCGTGTGGCCACCTCCAGCGCACCAAAGCGCTGCATCAGGCTGCGGGAGTTTTTCTCTGCCTCTGAAAAGTCGTAGTCGATCTGGTCGAGCAGACGAACCGCTGTTTCATCCCTGTAAAGGTTCGGGTACAACTCCGTACACAGCTTCCGGGAATACAGCGGGAGGATCAGCGTCTCCTGCACGGTGTTTTTCTCAATTTTACATTTCATAGGTTTCTTCCTCAGTGAATAAAAACTGTCATAATTGCCGCCAGCATAGCCGCTATGACCGTCATGCCTATCGCCATGTGCAGGATGGATGCAAAAATGCCCGTGCTTGATACCCCTACTTCCGCGCCGTGACGCAGAGCCACTTTTTCTTTTTGTGTATCTGCACCTCGTGAAAACCCGCCTGCTCCAGACATGCCTTTAATTCAATGTCCTTGTAGATGGTCATGCCGCCGATGATCTGCGTCCACCTCTCGTCCTTGTCCGTATCGCCATTGCTCTCGTTGCAGATAAGAATTGTCCCGCCTGGCTTCAGCGTCCGCCAGACCTCACGGAAGCATCGGGGCAAATCAGGCCAAAAATAGACGGTCTCAAAGGCCGTGGCGGCATCGAAGTAGCTATCCTCAAACACCATATCCGCCACACTGCCTTGCAGAACGGCGCAACGCCCCTCCTGAATTGCAATTCGGTTGAGCTTTCTAGTCTTCTCCACGCTGACGGGCGAATAGTCGACGCCCTTGACGACGCCATGCGGGCATTTTTTCAGCAGCCGTTTTATGTTCGCCCCGCCGCCGCAGCCGCAATCCAGCACCTTGGCATTTGGCGCAAGTCGTAGAAATCGAAGTCCCCACCGCGCCACAGGGCTGTGGCCCAGATTCATCATGGCAACCATAAGTTTTCCGCCGAGGCCCACGGGCTTGCGGGTGTTTTCAAAGAACGACATCTGGCCCCTCCGATTTCGTGCATTCCGCATAGGTCAATGGGAACGAGGCCTTCAGCACCGCGCTTTTCTGCACCGCCCAGCCGTTTTGACGCAGGAAACGCAGGTATTCCTC
Organism: Collinsella sp. AF33-16; assembly: GCF_003475325.1. Lineage (GTDB taxonomy): Bacteria > Actinomycetota > Coriobacteriia > Coriobacteriales > Coriobacteriaceae > Collinsella. The sequence continues at coordinate 81,539 of NZ_QRQC01000003.1, forward strand.
GCTTGTCCACCTGCTGTGGAGGGGGAATCCCGCCATACTCATGAAAAAGGCTTTTGCCTTGCCGGAAACCGAGTTCCCCGCGTGGGTGAAGGTTGGCGCGATGAGCACGCCGTCGTCCTTCAGTACCCGCCTGATTTCTTGCAGTGCCTTTTCCGGATGCGGCACTATGTGAAGCGCGTTGGACGCGATCACCACTTCGAAGGACTTCTGTGCATAGGGCAGGCGGAACATATCTTGTACGGAAAAGTGCAGCTTTGCGGATTGATTGTCCCGCTTTGCTTCAAGGATCATCTGTGCAGAAGCGTCCGTAGCCTCGATGTGCACCGCCGCATCCACGATGCTCTTTGCGATAAGCCCCGTGCCGGTGGCAACCTCCAGTACGGTTTTTGCTTTCACCACCGGCCTGATCAGCTCATACATCTTCTCATACGCCGCCCGGTCCTTTCGCATGAAACGGTCGTACCGACCGGCATTCTTGTCCCAGAAGCCCTTGCGTTCGTGCATGGCTATCGCCCCCCAAACAGTTAGAGCAATCTAACTATAACACACGAATCATGCAGTAAGATAAGGCTAACCTTATTTCTTGGCCAAGACGCATCTCTTCGGTTTTGCTTATAACGGTGTGAGTCAGATACTAAGCTGGAGCTGAAGAAGGAGCTTGGCGGACAGGTAGGTCGATACCGGTTCCCGGAACGGTGATCCAGCCAATTACACCAGGGCCCTAGTCATTGAGTGGGAATAGAAAATTCCTTAGTTATGGGGGTATAAAATTGATTTCCTTTAGGATACCCCCCCCCATAACTATATGAATTGACCTGCTGACTCCAATGAAGATTGGAGGGTAACAGCCAGGGGTGACGGCCCAGCGAGTGTTATTTTGCGAGCTATGCGCGTTGAAAGCGACCTTTCGTGGCATAAACTACTTGCCGGAAGCCGCGGCTTTCAGAGTACGGCTTACGTGTACGTTTAACCTCCGTGGGCGACGGGGTGCCGCAAGGCGTAGAATATCGCCCACCTGTAGGGGCCTGCAGCGATGCGGGCCCCGCTTCGTATGAGGGGGCGCAACCGATGAAGATCGTATCCATCTCCCAGGACTTCTTCGACCTCGTCGAGGGCGACCGCGAGCTCATGCTTAAGCACAATCTCCCCTGCATCGTGGTGGTGAGGCTGCGTTTCCGCGGGAAGCGCAGGGACTTCGCCGTGCCGCTGCATTCCAACATCGCCCCCAACGTGCCCAAAGACCAGTACTTTGCGTTGCCACCCCGCCCCACGACGAGCCCCGGCTGTCGCCACGGCATCCACTACATCAAGATGTTCCCCATAACCAAGTCCTACCAGCGCCGCTTCAGGACCGAGGGCTCGGCCTACTACGAGACGCTCCAGCGCATCATCGACGGCAACACCAAGCGCATTGTCTCCGAGTGCCAGGCGTACCTCGACCGCTGCGAGCGCGAGGGAAGGCCCCGCTTCGCCGTCGACATCGACCGTATCGTGGGGCTGCTGGAGGGCGAGAAGTAGGGCACCTCGGCTCAGTCTCGAGCCATGTGGAGTCGCTCCGCATTTTTGAACGCCGCGTGTGCGTCCCAAATACTTGAGAAACAAGCTGTGAAGTGCGGCGGTGCGCCCGTGCCCGTGCATAGCCGTCACCATCAGCGTCTACGCGGCGTCGGCTTCAAGTGGAACTGGCCCCACTGCTGTATATGGTCTGCCTTGCTGCACATGGCGATCAATGCCCACGATGCTTCTGCTTGCGCTTCAGCTTTCGCTGCTCGAAGCGCGCCTCCGCCTCATCCGCGCGACGCTGGCTTCTTGCTTGAGCCGACTCCCGCTTCATCGCTTCCCGCTGTGCTGCGAGCGCCTGTTGTGCCTTGGTGCTCACCGCGGGCCGCTTAAGGGCTTTCGCTGCCTCGCGAGCGCGTCGCTTGGGATTCTTCGCGGGCTTGCTTATTTCCGTGGCCTCGTCACCGAAGAACGAGAGCTTCGCCCATTTGCTTGTAACGAATCGCAGGATTTCCTCATCGGACGGTTCCGCGCCGAAGACGATGCGGGCGGCGCCGTATCTGCCGTCCTCGACATGCTCCGCCAGCCCGACCCAGAATTGGCCGTCGTGATATACGGTCAGGGTGGATGACACGCTGATCTGCATGGTTGGTTCCTCCTTTATGTAGATGACCATGCAGAGAAGGGACAACCAAGGAGGCAGGTTACTGATGCGGACTCCCGCACGCCCACGACTACCCGACGGGGACTGTGTTTTCATCTCTGGTGCCCGCATTGTAGCACGCGTGAATGCGCCCGGCATCGCTGCTGACATGGCACGACTGGGAATTGCTCCTCGATGCATCCCCGTGCATATTGCCTCCCCGGTTTCGAAACTTTAAAAAAAATTCGAGTTTCGAAACCGAGGAGGACCGAATGATGGCTTGGGTAGACCGCAATACGTAGGAAGTTTCGCCATCGTCTATGCTGAACACGAGGTCGTCTTCCTCCAATCCGATCAAGCTGACCGAGCAAGCGGCACCTGGATCGACATTCCCCTGCACATGAACCCGCTTATGCGCGCGAACGGGGGGGCTACAAGGGCGTGATCGCGCAGGAAGCGCTTGGGGTAGCGAACGGGGCCGAGCATCGCCCTGCGCCGGCCTTGGTATCAGGTCCTCGCGCTGGGCGGTAATCCGAGGATCGGGAGTAAGGATTTGCCCAGCATCGATAATGCTCAGCTATACCCTTATTCCGTCTCCCTGCTCTTGCGGTATTCCGCGAGCCTGTCGTTCAATTCGCGGGTCTCGCGGCTCAGCTTGGCGTTGAAAGCAAGAGTGAGGACCGCCAGGATGGCGAGATAGACAACCGTGAAGGTAACCCACGCCCCGGGGTTGTTCACGGGAACCCAAGCAAAGACAAACGCCAATGCACAGAGGGCTGCGTAGAGGCAAACGTCGAACAGCACCAGGCGCGCGGGATACGCCATCTGTCTGATCACCGCGGGCGTGAAGAACACGAACTGCAGCGCGGGGACGGTGACGCACGCGGCGAGAATCGACCAGCAATAGTTAATGCCCTGCTTGGCGGTGTCATCAGCGAAACAAGTCCCTAATGCCAAGAAGGCTATCATGGCAACAGTGAAGCCGATACAGGTGCTTTTCACGAGTTGTCCGAGGTTTTCCGCGGGCGTCTTTTTATCGGTGTCGATAATGTCCCTGTTAATCATTTCGGTCTCCCTTCCTTCGTTTCGACTGCTTCAGACCGAGCTTCGATTTGACGTCGGGCGCATACTGGCGCGAGATAACGACCTGCTCACCGTTTTCCAAGGTGGCGATGATCCTGCCGTTGACGTCGGGCTTGAGGGCGGTGATCGCGCGGAAGTTGACGATGCAACCTTTCGCGATGCGCAGGAAGTCGCAGTCCGCCAGGCGCCCCTCCATCTCGTAAAGGCGCAGGCCCGTTTCGAGAACCGTGTCGGCCGTATAAATGAACGTGTGCTTGTCGACCGACTCGATGAACAGGACGTCTTCTGCGCTCAGCACGCGCGTGCAGCCGTCGGCCGTGCCCGTCACCTTCCTGTCAAGCATGCGCAGCCGAGCCGCTATATCAAGCACGCGGCGATCGACCCTTACGCAGACGATCGTGACTTCTATATCTTGAGCTGCTTCTCGCTCTTCGATTGTGATCTTCATGCGTCCTCCCTTCGGGTTGCTCTCATGCTAGCTGACGAAGATAGCTGAACCTTCGGCGTTTAACCAAGCTGCGCAGTCGAGGAACCAAGATGCAGACTAGGCGAGCTGAACAGCAAGAGAGACCGTAGTCACGCATCCTCGGATCGAGCCCGAAAAAGCAATCCTTGCCGCTCATGAACACCGGCACGTGAAACGCCATGCTCAAGAGCACTTAGCTCGAAGAACCCCCTCGCATGCAACTATCGAATCCGGGAAGCTGTCCGATTGGTCGTGCACGACGACGGGCGTACAATGGGTGGATACCAACAAGAACCTGCCCTCCATGCCAACTCCGCCACCTGACGTGATGGGCGATCCGATTGCTCTTCTGGATTGCCTTGAGAAGAACGCTGACGGAATCACCGAGCAGGATTCCAAGGGGACTGCATTTCTTCATGTTGTTCCTATCGGCAAACCCTGCCCCCAGTTGGAAGCCATCTTGGGCATATCGGCCTTGGAGACGGTGTTGTGACTCATATTAGCAAGTCTTCGCTCGACGGAGTCGGCGTTAACGCTAGCGCCGAGTTCGGGAGCACATTGAGGTCATTCGCATTTCCCCATGCATTTGAAAGTGGAACCGTTGAACTCTTGGGTGAATAAGCCGCCTGCGACGATTCTTTCGGTCATCGCTCTTGCACATCCCTTCTGATCTGTGGAAACGTAAGACGGTAAAGCCGCTAGCTACGATTCACGTCGCTAAGAGGGAGGCCGAATGCGGTCTCCCTCGTTTTTCTCGTACCTTATCGTGTATGCCGTGATGTTTGAGCAAATTGGATACACGCAAGCCAACGGCACTATCTACCTGCATGAACGAGACGAATATGCTGTCCTGCTCCATCGGGAGAACAGTGGCGTCGTATTGATGGGGTCGAGCGCCAGGCCGACGGGGCCCCTTGCTTCGGGAACAAAACGTCAAAAGAATGCGCTCATAGTGGACTCATGCGGTTTCGGGTGCACTCACGTGCGGCTTCACGAGGACGTTTCGCGAGATAGAGCTGCTGGCGATGATTACTTTCGGTTGGAGCTCTTCCCGTGGCCTGCGGGCAATATTCCAGAGCTCGCGAACCGTTGACGGGGTTGAAAACCACCTGGCGCCGTCCTGCCCGGATCTCTCTCGGCGTCTTCGGCCTTTCGAATCCCATGGTTGGGCCGAAAGGTGGACCGTACCCCGGATCTCGGGGTACAGCGCCGCGTTCAGGTCGCGTTGGCGCCTGTGGGTTTCGCTCGGGACGGGCAGTCATCCGCGACCGCGTGCGGGGACCGAAGAATCTTCACGATGGTAGTTGACGCCTAATACCTTGCATCGTATAGTGTGTATAGCACAGTATATGACGAGAGGAGGTGTGCGGATGGAGGCCCAGATGAAGCGTGGCTTCCTGGAGGCCTGCGTGCTCGCGGCCATTTCCGGCGAGGAGTCCTATGGCTACCAGATCGTGAAGGACGTGCCGGCGAGCATGGGGCTCACGGAGTCGACGCTCTACCCGCTGCTCAAGCGCCTGGAGAAAGCCGGGTGCATCACGGCGCGCTCCGCCGAGCACAACGGGCGGCTGCGCCGTTACTACCGCATCACGGACGATGGGCGTGCGCGCATCGAGGAGTTCCTGGCCGAGTGGCCGTCCGTACGGGAGATCTACACATACGTTGAGGGGGCGCACCATGACGCGCGATGAGTTCCTGGGCCGGCTGGGCGAGCTGCTCGCCTGCCTGCCGGCCGAACAGGTGGAGGAGACCAAGGCGTTCTACGCGGAGGCCATCGCCGACCGCATGGAGGACGGCATGAGCGAGGAGGAGGCCGTGGCCGCCATGGGCACCCCCGGCGAGGTTGCCGAGGCCACGCTCGACGACCTGCCCGCCGTGCCGCGCGCGATTGCGAAGACGCGCCGGCGCAGCACTGCGTTGCTGTGGGTGCTGACCATCGTGGGGTCGCCGGTGTGGGTGCCGCTCCTGCTGGCCTTCGCGGCGGTGGCCGTCACGGTCTACGTGTGTATCTGGGTGCTGGCGCTCTGCGTGTGGGTCATCGCCGCGACCCTCGGGGCCGTGGGCGCGGCGTCGCTCGCGCTCGTGGCGGCGGGTGTGGCCGTCGGCCACGTGCCCTACGTGATCGTGATGCTGGGCTGCGGGCTCGCTTTCATCGGCGTGGCCCTCCTCGTGGGCGCGGGCGCCTGGGAGGCATCCAAGCGGATCGCGCGCCTCTCGGCGCTCTGGGCGGGGAAGGCCGCCTCGCCTTTCTGGAAGGGTAAGGGCGAGAAGGGCGGCGCTGCCGCGCATCTCGCAGCGTAGAAAGGAGTGAGTACCATGACCAGCGCGAAGAAGATCTACCTCGCTGTGGCGGGCGGGCTCGTTGCCGCGGGTGTTGTCCTCGCGGGCATTGGCTTTATCGCCTCGGGCTTCGACCCGGCCGTGTTCACAACCCAAATCGATACGCGCGACAGCACCATCGTGCTCGGCGGCGTCGAGGTGGACGAACACGAGAGTGTCCCGTTCATCAGCCAGCTCGCCAATCTGGGCGAGATCGACACCTCCAACGTTGCGGACCCCGCCGCGCCCTAGGGGCGCGGAGCCCGGGCGCTCCGTCCGCCAAGCTGCGTAAGCCGGCGAAACCCGAACCTCGGCTCCAGCGCAACTGGTCTCAAGCCTGCGCCGATTCGCTCTCAGCGCCGCGCGGGGGCCCGCTACGCATGCCCAAAAAAGTACGAGGAGAAAGGAACGCGATGACGACAGTCACGCCCCTCCGCCTTCACGGGGTCACGCAGGACGGGGAGCGACTGGGCCGGGCGGTGGGACTGTGCTTGGATTGGCTACACTGATATGGACAGTTCCGTGAGGGGCGCGAGAGACGGGACTCCGGGGAGATCTCCGAGGAGGAGTACCTCGACTGGAAGCGTGGGTTCAGTGGAGCATGAACCTAATCTCTGTCTCTCTTGCTTTTTCTGATTTGTTGAGAAGCCGGCATTTGGGGGCATTTTGGATATCGAACAGTTCAAACAAGAAGCTGAGAAAATAAAACAAAGCCTGAGTGCCTTGAGAGTCGCCGAGCGCAATGCAGTGATTCCCTTCATGAACGGTGACTTTACCCAATGGGATCTATATCTGGCATCCTCCTCTGAATATGCGATGAGATTGATAGACGGATTCATCTCCATGCTCGAGTCGAGGAATCTTGTTTGCGTCGCCCAGCTTCTCCGCGCACAGGTTGGAGTCTGCCTGAGGACATTCGCGTTATTCGCCGCGGAAGACCAGGATGACTTTCTCAAGCAGGTGTTTCAAGGTGTGCCTGCGAACAAGCTGAAAGATTTCTCGGGTGAGAAGATGTCTGATAGAAGACTTCAAGACTTACTCGAGAAGTTCGATCCAAAGGTAAAAGATGTATACAAGGTGACGTCTGGATTCGTTCACTTCTCCACTGATATTCTGTCGAGCATTGGTGTGCCTGGGGAGGGCTATGAGGTCGAGTTTAATTTTGGAGCCGAGCCCAACGAGAGAAACAATGTGCCTCTCGTGGAATACGGCAAGGCGTTCTGCCACTATGTCGACCTGCATCTCCAGATGCTCCATAAGGTGATTGCTTCGGATGAATGGTATGCCGATCGATTCCGTATCGATTCCGATGGTCCTGCAGACGAAGCCTCGACAAGCGAGAAGGTGTAGGTCAAACGCATTGACGCTGCCTTGACAGCATCCCGATAAAATAACGAATGGGAGGTTCCCTGCGAAATGTGCGCCTCTGTATATTCTCGCTAGGAAGCCCCCGACCGATAAGCCGTCGTTAAGTTCAATTTGAGTTCAGCTTGGGTACCCGAAAATCGCCCAACTCTGAAAAAAGGGGAGACAACGGTATACCATGTAGACGAGAGGCTATGGAAGTGCACGATTTGATCACTGAGTGGGAGTAGAACACACGTTCTGTATAACGTTATAGCACCAGGTGGCAGGCGTAGTTTCAATCGAAGCTACGCTTGCTGCTATATATGGGTCGATGGCGGTATCAATGCCCACGATGCTTCTGCTTGCGCTTCAACTTCCGCTGCTCGAAGCGCGCCTCCGCCTCATCCGCGCGACGCTGGCTTCTTGCGCGGGCCGATTCCTGCTTCATCGCCTCCCGCTGACTCGCGAGCGCCTGCTGCGCCTTGGTGCCCATCGCCGGCTGCTTAAGGGCCTTCGACGCCTCGCGGGCTCGGCGCTTGGGGTTTTGCGGGCTTGCTCGTCTCGGCGGGATCGCCACCGAAGAACGCGAGCTCCGCCCATTTGCTTGTAACGAATTGCAGGATTTCCTCATCGGACGGTTCCGCGCCGAAGACGATGCGGGCGACGCCGTATGTTCTGTCCTCGGCGTGTTCCGCCAGCCCGACCCAAAATTGGCCGTCGTGATATACGGTCAGGGTGGGCGACACGCTGATCTGCATGGCTGGTTCCTCCTTTATGTAGATGACCATGCAGAGAAGGGACAACCAAGGAGGCAGGTTACTGATGCGGACCCCCGCACGCCCGCGACTACCCGACGGGGACTGTGTTTTCATCTCTGATGCCCGCATTGTAGCACGCGCGGATTTACGATGTTGATTGCCGGCGCCTAGACGGAGATGAAGGCGGTTCGATCTAGGTCAAGCCGGTCGCTCGTTCATGAAGCGGCCGATTCCCTGAAAATAAAAGGCGCCCACGAGGACACCTACAGGCTATCTTCGAACTACTTGGTTTGGGGCAGACGGAGGAAAAAATAGGGCAGAATCGCTCTCACGATCCCGCCCCGCAAACCCGAGGGTTTCTAACTGGCTCCATTATTCCGGGCTTCTCAGTTCTGTCATTGACCCAGGTATCACCCGTCTCCTATAGCGAGTGAATATAAAAATAGGGCAGAGTCGCTTGCGCAAGTCCGCCCCTAAAACCGTGAAGGTTTTGCTATCTGCAGGCTATTCTACCAACCCGAGCGATTCTGTCAACCTGCGAAGGAACTCGAGCGCGGAGCGAGCTGCGGCGTCGGGCCCCTTGCCGGGCAGCGCCTCGGTTTCGCCGTCGGCCCTGGCGAACATCTCGGCGAGCTCGGATGCGGCGCGCGAGCGCGAGGAGCCCTCGGGTACCAAGCCGGAGTGCGCCACGAGCACGGTCGCGACCTCCTGCATGGCCGTATTCCCCATCCACTTCCTCCTGGTCGCCTTGGGAATTCCCACGGCGGCCACCCTTCGGGAGACGCCGCTGGACGCCGAGCCCCGGGCGGCGCCCCTCTCGGCGAAGCAGTTGATCAGGCACGAGCCGTGCGCGGCGCAGTTGCGGACGGACTTCACGCGCTTGAGGTCGTAGTGGGAGGCCTCGAGGCGCCTGTCGCCCCATCGCCTGGCGCAGAAGCGCACGAAGTCGATGAGGGTGCCGAACGAGGTGAGCTCAAGGAAGGCCCAGGCAGGCATGTCGCCGGAGTACTTCGCGTAGAGGCTCGAGCTGTAGGGGCTGCGGCCGCTCATCTTGAGCTCGCGCAGGCGGTACTCCCTGTTTGCAGTGGTAAGCGATGCCATGTAGTCGGCCACGATGGCGTAGCCGTCCTCTCCACGGTCCTCCATCTCGCGAAGCAGTGTCACCTTCTGGAAGTGCTCGATGTCGAGCGTCATGCCGAGCAGGGCGTGGCGCAGCTCCTGGTCGAGCGCCGCGAGCAGGCGCAGCTGGCCGAAGTCGAGGTCTACGTAGCGGCCGTCGCGCGGGCCTCCCTCGTATTTCGAGAAGAGTTTGCGGTAGGATGCGAGCTTGAAGAAGTTGCACTTGTCGCGCAGGTAGTCCGCGGCCTTTTCCTCGGAACACAGCTCGAAGGCTACGCCCTTCTGCTTGAGGTGCTCTATCTGCTGCTCGATCGTGAGGATCGGCTTCCTATCGTGGGGTTCGGCCATGCTCGGTCTCCTGTCATAAAAAGTATTGCCTATTTTACCAGCATGTCCTCGACATTCGGTGGAAGCCTCATCGTCGACTCATGGGCAAGCCGCCCGATACGACTCCCTTTCCCTGTCAGTAGTGCAGTCGCCTGACCTGCGGCTTTGGAATCTCGTTGGAAGCCGCTCGCGACCAATCATTTGCAGTTGTTGCGAGTGGCTTGCGCGTGATGCTGCGGTTGAGTTTCAGAAACGGGCGATTCCGCCCAATTGGGCACCCGAATCACGGTCGGAAGCTCCTTTGGGACAAAAACAAAAACTCAATGCCCTGAGTTTGAAAAAAGTTTTTGAGGTTGTCCCAACTTTTGTCCCCGAAGCCGACGAAACGCGACATCGCGTTATTCGGCGGCACGCGTTCCGTGTCGATGCCGAAAACTGGGTGCAACTGGAATGACGGGACGGCAGAACCAAAGCCACCAGCGAAATAGTGGGAATAACAGCCCTCGAACCCTTTGGTTCGAGGGCTTTCTTTTTGCATCTCTACCTGGGAAAACGACCCAATTATTCCCGTGTGTCCCTACTGGGCGGTACAACGGAGTACTCGGCGGTACGGGAATAATTAGGCCCTGCGGGAATAATTCACAATTCGGGTCCCCCGAAGGCCGATTTCGAGCGGATGAAACTGACTTGAAACTGCGAGGCGGATTCAAGCCCTCTTCAATTGCATTCGCCCAGGTCAACAAATGGGAATAAAGAAATGCGAAAATCGGTTTCCGCAGTTTCAGTGACCCCGAATGCCGCCGAATAACGCCGTGTATTCTGAGCGTATTGCTTGCATTGTTGCATTATTTTCCACAATGCAAGCATGGAATAAATCGAAGTCATACGAGCCACCAACGACATCGCCTCTTCCCAAAGGGGGCTCTTCACATCTGTGCAGGCGAAGGTGCTCGGCGTCGAGCGGTACGCGCTCTCGAGGCTGGAAGGGCTCGGCAACATAGAGAGGCTCGCGAAGGGCGTCTACCGCATGGGCGGCTCGCCGAGCACGCGGGAGGAGGACGTCCTCGCGGCCTGACTGTCGATCGACCCGGGGAGGCGCCCCGTCGCCATGGGGGCGACGGCTGCATGGCTCTACGGCATCGGCGAGGTCAGCCCCTCGCCCTACGAGTTCTGCACGCCCGAGAGAAAGCAGACTAAGCGCCCGAACCTGATTCATCAGGAAGCGCCGCCTCGACCCGAAGGACGTGGCGATCGTCTCGGACATCCCGGCGACGAGGCCCTGGCTCACGGTGGTGGACCTGATAGACTCCGGGGAGGAACTGAGCCTGGTCGCGAACGTGCTCGCGGACGCGCTCGAAAGGGGCCTCGTCGAAGACGAGGGCGCGCTGAGGGAGAAAATCGACGCCGGGGGGCAAAAGCCGGGATGCCGGCGGGGGCCAGCCTGTACGATTCGTTAGCTAGGAGGCGGGAAGAATGACGTACGAGAACGGCGGTCAGCTCGACAGGGCCCTGAAGAGGGCCGTTCGCGACAGGGGCGGTGACCCCGGGGACGGCTGTCGTCGGGCTTTGCGCGACCGGTTCCTGCGCAGGGTGTTCAGCAACCCCGACGGCCGGTTTATCCTCAAGGGCGGAAGCGGGCTGCTCGCGCGCATCCCCGACGGCCGCGTCACGCGCGACATCGACTTCGCGACGGCATCTGTGTTTGATAGCGTTCAATTTACGGGTTGGGGCTGCGGTGGAAATCCTGGACCAAAAGAGGACCAGGATTTCCACCGCAGCCCCAACCCGAAAATCAGGCTTGACTAAACACAGACGGTCTGCTGCGCGAGTACTTCCCGAAGGGGACCGGCTTCTCTGCGGTCTCGGACGAGGAGGTCGAGCGGGTGTACGATGCCATCAACCGCAGGCCCCACAAGCGCCTGGGGTTCAGGACGCCCTACGAGGTCCACTACTCAGGGGTGTTGCAGTTGCTCTGAGAATTCAAGCTCGAAAAGGCGCAAGCAAAGGTATCTTGACTACGCTCTAAAGCGTGGCGTGAAGTCCGGCATCGTTGACGCGCTGAGGCTTCAGGGAATTGCCGCGAGCGAGGTTGATGCAGTTTCTGTTGTGGTTGACGAGCATTCGACTTCGATCGACGGAAAGTACAACCTGGCAGAATCGGTTGATGAGGAGCTGCGCTGCGGCATGTTCAACCCAACGTGGCAGACCTCCTACCCTCCTGTATTTAGCGACTGGCTGCCCAAGATTCCAGTCTCCTATGTCGACTCCTCCAAGGTGGCTATGGTGAGGGCGGCTGACGTGACGGCGAACTGGGCATTTATGGCCGAGCGCGACAAAGAGACATATCCGCGAGCCTACGAGATGCTATCAAAGGCGACGGTCCTCGGGCTTCTGTAGCGTTGGACATGTAACTATCTGTCTTTTCAAAAGCCGTGAAGATCTTGGTGGATGATAAATTGCGATTTGTCGACCTGAGCGACGAAAGAGGCGAACTCTTGCTGAAGCTCAAGGGGAGGCAAGGGAACCGTCATTCTCTTTAGAGCTTCTTTGGTAATTGCCTCCCTTGTTGCTCCAGCCGCTCTTGAGCCGTTTAGCAGGAGTCTCTGATACGAATCACTGATCAGCACCGTGTTCAATAGCACCGGCAGCATCCGTTTTTGGTCGACTCTGACAATTGAGACATGCTGATTAACACGTCCACCAGCCAATTCATCTGGCAAAAGACATGAACGAGCAACCGAAGCGCCAGTAATATTCAGAAGCACGTCACCCTTCATCAGCGTGACGCCTTCTAGTTTTGCGGCTTGTTCATCATCAATACAAGCAAGGTCCTTCCACACGAAACGACCGTTGTGAACATTCATGCTTCTGACCAGCGGAACACCTTCGGCCTTGTATGCCGTTTTGCCACCTCGTGGCGTTGCTCCGGAACCCAACTTGGTACAGAGGTCTTCAAGCCTAACGAAAGGCCATTTTTTACCATCGACCGGATCGCCAAATACCTCTACAAACCGTGATTTGACTTAACAGATATACCTTCTATGAGAGTCCCTTACGTTGTCCTGATCGACCATTGCGTACATCAACGTTGTATCAATCTTTTGATGGCCAAGCAGCTTCTGCACCTGCTCGATGGGCATTCCTTTTCCAATTGCTTTGGTGGCCAGCGTTCTCCTGAACTTATGTGGGTGGACGTGTTTGACGCCTGCTTTTGTTCCCAAGGAGCGAAGGCGGAGCTCGACTCCGCTTACTTGCAGCCTAGAACTCGGCTTTGTGAGACTACAGAATAGCGCGGCGACGTTATCGCTGCGTTCTTGCAGGTAGTTGTTTAGGTGCAGCTTTGTAGTCGCATCAAAATAGACGACTCTCTCTTTGTTGCCCTTTCCGAGTACAATGCACTCTCGCCGATTTAGATCAACGTCTTCTCGATTGAGCGAGACGAGTTCGCCTATTCTCATCCCTGTTGAACTAAGAAGGTTGATGATTGCCAGATCCCTCTTGCAAGAACAGGCGTCTGTGAGGGCTATAAGTTCTTCATCAGAATATACGGACTTGACCGTTCTCTTTGAGCGAATCTTTTTAATGCGTCGTGCAGGGCTTTTGAGTATATGGTTCTCGTCTTCAAGCCAAGAGAAGAATGACGACAGGATGCGCCTGACGTTGTCGACGGTGATGCTCCCTGCGTTATTACCCATGGGATATTCGCTCAGGTATGTTCGTAAGTCATCTGAACTAATCCGGACAATTGGTTTTTTGATTGCTTCGAGCGCCCTTGTAAGTGTGGCCTTGTAGTACCTGATGGTCTTAGGCGAGCATCCCTCGATGGTTTTGGCTGCGAGGAATCGCTCCATGTACTTTGAGGCCTCGTCTTCGACATTGCTGAGCGCGTTCACTTCAAGTTCGATGCCCCTGAGTTCGCTCATAAGGACGCTCTCGAGATACGAAAGCACTTCGCCGCTAACGAGTGCCTGCATTTTTGTGAGAACCGCGTTTGCTATTTCGATCGTCGTGTGCATCAGTTCCTCCCATCCCGATATGGATGGGAGGAACGTATCACGCGAGGAATCGGTCTAGAAGGGCGTCGCGCTCTGCGGAAAGGGCGTCGACCTCTTGCTCGAGTGCAAATTGCGATTTGTCCGCCTCGGCAGCGAAGTCGGCGAACTCCTGTTGGAGGGACAACGGGGGAATTGCAATGGGAATAGCGGCCAAGTCTGCTGCGCTGATATTTGCCTGATGGACACTTCCCTTCGCTATATTACGAAGGACTCGCTTTCCTTCCTTTGAATTCAGGTAACCAGATACATATTCGGCAGAGCTGTGGTCAGCGAACCTTACGCACACGATGTACCCAGCAATAACCATGGTCTCTGACTGATGAAAAACGCAAGTTTTCCCAACCTTGTCAATGCTGTTGGTTCGATTAAAAAGCATATCGCCATAGCGGACGGTAGCATTTTCGAGAGCTTGGCCCTTTAGGGTGATTCGCTTTGTATCGGTTAGGTCAAGGATGCCGTCGTCGGTGATATTGTTCATTCGGATGTAGACATAATCGCCATCGGCGCCGGCTTTTGCTGAAGTGCCGTAGTGCATTTCTATGCTGTAGTTGCCGATTGTTTCGATTGGCCATGATGCGTGTGTCTTGGTTCTAAACATCTCGACAAACCGTGATTTGACGCTCTCCTTGAGAGCGGCGATTTGCTGTCGTTTGCTATTGATTTCATCTGTTAAGCGATTGAAATCGTCGATGAGGGCTCTCTGCTCGGAGAGCGTCGGGACTGGGATGGGGTATTTGAGCAGCTCATCCTTGTCTCCGCGAGGCCTGCCGGTTCCCGTGAAGGTGGACATATCGTAGTCGAAGAAGTCCTTCTGCCACAGGAGCAGATGGAGAAACTCGGGCAATAGGCTGTCGGTATTTATGCTTCGGAATACCAAAACGTCCTTGGAGCACGCCCCATCGCGGTCTGCGAGCCAAATCTTCTGCAGATAGGGGCGAATATTGGAGACGAGCGTGTCTCCCTTCTTGTATGCGGTGCCAGCACTTGCCGGAAGCTCTCCACTATAGGTGGTTATGCCGCCACGGTCCTTGACCATGTTTTCCGTTGTTACGTAAGTGTCGGTGGTGATGGAACTCTGGGCCACGCTGTTGGTAACGTAGGATGTGATGTCTCTAAGCGTCTTGACTACGGTGCCCTGGGCGAACGAGCGGGGCTTGTAGAAAGAGCGGGGAATCGTAAGAGTCTCGTCGAACTTCTCGGCATCAAAGTCGATGAAATCGGTGGTCTTGGCATAGTAGTAGTACTGGGCAAGGTCGCCGGGCTCAACCTGCTCGCCGGAGAACCATGCTCTGATGATGCCGCTTAGCGAGTTCGTGTCGTCCGATTCGTCGTCCGAATAGAGCACGCCCTCACCATCGATGGGCTGTATCCCCTCGTTGCCTTTGCGATTGCTCCATTTGTAGCCAAGGAAAGAGGCGATTTCCTTGGTCGTGTTAGGTGAGTTGATGATGAGCGTCTGTTCGCCGCAGACGAGACCCCAAACGCGCAGGCGTTTGCGCTCTTCCTTGTGCGCATAGCGATAGAACAGCTCGTTCTCTGCTTTGAGCTGTGAGTTCTTGTCGGCCGCCTTCCAAGTCTTGCTCTTTCGAAGGGTCTTGAGCTCCTTCGATGATTCGAAAAGATGGCAATAAACGTTGAAGTGGCGAGTGTTTGCCCATTCGTTCCAGCCAGCCTCTCCTGCGAGAAAAGCCCGGTAAGTATCTCCGTCTACATTAATTGTGTCGAGATAAGCGTTGAAAGCGCTTTCGTCTTTCCAACCAGTGAGCTTCCTGCGCTCAAAAACAGCGTCAACGAAATCAAGTGCGTTCGCATTGCGGGGCGGGATCTCGTCAAAGCGACGTAGGAACATAATTGCGACGTTTGTTCCTGTGGCCGCGAATGTGCCTGATCCAAACCTGGCGACGGAGACGATCTCGAAGGAGCTCAAAAGCACATCGCGTGCGGCCATGAAACTCGAGCTCGTGCTCTTGTCGAGGATCGAGGTGGGGAGGACAATGGCGGCGTAGCCTCCGGGCCGAACAAGCTGTGCCGCACGCTCGACAAAGAGGGTCTCGATTTCCGAGCCGCTATTGCTGATGGTTTCCAGCACTTTGAGTTCGTTGTTGTGAAGCTTGAGATGCGGTTTGAAGGCCGCGACAGAGTACGGGGGATTGGCGACAAGAATGTCGAAGCGTCCCCTGTCGGTTCGGCTGTCGATTCCCTTGTCGGGATAATTTTCAAGTCCGTCGCCGAAGACCACGTTGCTCTGCCCTGCGCCATGCATGTAGAACGAGACCTTGGAAACGCGAGCGAGTCGATAGTCCTTCTCGATGCCGACGAGATTGTCTCTGACCCAGTCGGCGTCTCCGAGGTCATCCTCTATGGTCGGATCATATTGGCATGCGGCGTCGGAGATTTCTTCGAATCCTTCTGTGAGAAAGTGCCCCGCGCCACAGGCGTAATCGATAACGCGTGGATAGTGCACGGCACCAGCCTCGTCCTGCACGATGCTGTCGAGTGGGAGTGACTTCCAAATAAAACGGGTGATGGGCACAGGTGTGAAGAATTGGCCCTCGTTTTGCTTAAAGCCCTGATTAAGGAGCTGTTCGAAGAGGTCGCCCAAGAATTGAATGTCTTGAGTTCCTACGATGCGATACGGCTGTAGAAGTTGCACCGTCTCTACGAGTACCTTGCCGTTCTGAAGAAAGAGTTCCTCGTTGTGGACGTCTTTGAACGCAAAGTCATTGTTGGTATAGAACTTGAGCTTGCGCAGCGTGCCGTTCAGCTCCTCGATGAGCTTCTTGCGGTGCTGGCCCGTATAGTTGCTTATGAGGTTTTCGGCGTAGTCGTTGGGAACGTACAGGACCTCTTCCCGCATGAGCTTTCTCATGCCGTCTGAGTGGAGTCTCTGGAGCCTGTCCTGGAGCGTTTCGTAGGTGTCGCGTCCTTGGCGGTATTGGAACTCAATCTCCTGGGTTGGCATTTTCGAGAGCTCGTCTTGGAGCTTCGCGATAAAGAGCGCGATAAGGCGATTGAAGGCGTTCTCTTTATCGGAGACGTTGTTGTGGCGGAGGATTTCCTCGAAGCGGTTGACGATGCTGTCTTCGGCCCTGAAGTCGACAAGGTCCTTCTTGAGAAGGGGAGGAACCATCGGGTGGTATGCCGTCGACCTATCGCCAAAGAGGATGTTTCCCTCGACTTGTTGGTTGTACGTTTCCGTCCAAACTTGATGGAGCTGTTCCACTGTATGGGCGTCGCGGTAGAGCGCAATGGTGTCATCGCGTTTGGCGAGCGCGATGAAGTTCTCGTCATCGCTGCAGTTAATTGAAACCTGGTCTGGCACGATTTCGTTGTTGATGAAATCGCATGCAAAGAGTACCAACCAGCGAGTCGCGCGCTCTTGTTGCCAATAGGAGAGGAGTTGCCCTCCGTCTGACTGCATGTTCTTGAATTCGTTTTTGAACTCGGTTCCAGGGGTCTTGCATTCGACGATTGCGAGTGTGTCGCCCCTCTCGTCATTAATGCAGATATCAGCGCGGCCGCTCTTTTGTTCGTGCCCAAGGGCCCATTCGCGCTCCAGCTCAAGTGATTCGGGGCGATATCCTTTGTCGAGGAGCATGGTTACGCAGGCGAGTACGACGAAGTTCTCGTTATCGGAAAAGTTACAAGTTGTGTCTTTGTTGACTTTGAACCCCAGGTCTTTCGGGTAGCCGATGCGTTTCTTGGAAAAATCGACCGTGATTTGCGCGCTGGTCTCTTCCCAGGATTTCTGATAAACGGTGCCGTCGCCCGAGGGCTCGTAGCACAGAGCCCTAAGTGCGTCGCGAAGATTGTCCAGAGTAATCATCTAATGTCTCCGTAGCTGCGAGGTGAAAACACAATTCGCTAATTTTATCGCAGAGGGCGCCGTAAGAACGTAGTGTGATTGGCGGTGCTGCTGCTTGCCAGGGCATTTGATTGGATGATGACGCGCACGGGGCGGGATTCGCCAGTCCGCTAAGCCACGCTGGCAACAGTAGCGTACCAGGCGGTTGCTTGCAGAGATCCTCACGCGCGCCGTGCTTGAACCACTGGAGGTACGTGTTTCTCGTCGTGCGTCCATCGGTGACCGATCCGCCTTTTACTAAACAAGTTTATCGAGCGCGCGAAGCGATTGAGCCAATGGCGAAGCTCCAACTTATTCGTCAACTCATGGGCAAGCCACCCGAGACTACTCATTTCTCCTACTAGCAATGAAGGTCTGCGACCTGCAGTTTTGCAAACTGCTTGAAAGCCACCCGATGAGATACCCCCGATTTCCACTTGGAATCGGGGGTATTTTTATTTACAGGCTTTAGCCTGTGCGGGGCGCGCAGCGCGCCGCATCAGAAACCACCCGCTATGCGGGTGGGGCCAAACGGCTTTACAAAGCCGCCCCCTCGCCGGACACTTGCGATTGTTCAGGCCGCAAGGAATCCGAGTCGAGAGGGCGGTGGTGGCGTATGGCCCAGAAGGCCTACGGCCTGTCGCACACGAAGTGGACGTGCAAGTACCACGTCGTGTTCACGCCGAAGTATAGGCGCAAAGTCATCTACAACCAAATAAGGTCCGACCTTGGGGAGATCTTCAGGAAGCTCTGCCAGTACAAGGGGATAGAGGTCATCGAGGGGCACCTGATGCCCGACCACGTCCACATGCTGCTGGCGATACCGCCGAAGTACAGCGTGTCGAGCGTGATGGGCTACCTGAAGGGGAAGAGCTCGCTGATGGTATTCGACAGGCACGCGAACATGAAGTACAAGTTCGGCAACAGGAAGTTCTGGGCCGAGGGCCACTGCGTGTCCACCGTCGGCCTGAACGAGGCCACGATCGCGAAGTACATCCGGGAGCAGGAGAAGGCCGACATCGCGCTCGACCGGCTGAGCGCCAAGGAGTACGAGGACCCCTTCGATAGGGGGCCGGGGCGTAAATAGCGCCGGTTTGACCGGCCCGTCACGGGTCAATCTGCAGTGCGGCCCGAACCCCGTGAGGGCCGGCGCCTTTAGACGCGTGCCGGAAATCCAAGGGTTACACCCTAAGAGCAAACCACCCCTTCTAGGGGTGGTTTTGATTTAAGCGTCCACGCATGAAACACGGCGCGATGAACTGCGCTGCTCGTCGCCCGTCCGCGCCGCCGAGAGCAGGGCGCCCAAATCGGCCTGGATCGCCTCTGCCTTGCTTCCAAGCTGCAACGGAGCCGAGTCGCCCGAGATGTTTACGCTCAAAAGGTGCGCATCCGGCAGCTTTGCGGTCATGCTCCAGAACGGGAGTGTGATGATACCAGGAGTCATTTCGCCCACGCCGAGCTCCAGCAACAGCACGCGGCCACTGCTGCGCTCGCGCACAAAGCGTTCGTATCGTTCGAGGCTCTCGCGCCATGCTCCGCCTTGCAGAAACGTGTCGTCGCGCACCCACGGCACAAGCTGCCAGCCGCAATGCGGGCATCGGGGGATATCCTCGCTGAGGACCTCGAACCCCGCCATGCCCGCGAGCATGCGTTCGACGTAGGGGCTCGCGTCGAAGAGCTCGTCACAGCATGGCTGCTTGCACTGAAGGTGCGCGAAGCTTCCCTGATAGTTACAGGTTCTCTCGTCGGGAAACGTCTTCTCGGCCTGGGTGTCCACATTGGTGCTCAGGATGAAGTAGTCCTTATGGCCGATGAGGGACCGTAGGTCGAGATAGGGCTGCGAGGCCAGCTCGCGCAGCATGAAGTCGATGTATCGCGCATAGTATGCCCACTGCTGCTCGAGGCTGGGGTAGAGGTGGTAGAAGCCGTCGAAAAGGCTCTTGACTACTTTCGATTGATGCTCAGTGCCCATTGTATTCGCTACGATTAAACTCGGCACAGGGGATACTGGTTTTCCGTGCGAAAACGCTCATGCCGCTAAATTGAGCGACCGCCTGTACTGCAGCGGGATCATCCGCCCGAGCGATCCCTTAATCCGTCGCCCGTTGCGCCAATCGGCAGAAGCCACGCGTGGACGCTAATCGCTCGAGCGAATCGTCGTCGGTTTCCGTTTAACGATTTCTTTTTCCGCTATTATCTGACCCTCGGACTTCCTCGTGATAGAAGTAGTCCACGATCACCGGATGCCCCTGGGGGACTCTGCCATAAGGCATTTCGTTGTCCACAAAGGGGCAATCGTACTTCTTGGCCATTTCCTCGGCTTTTACTTCAAGCGCTTCAAAATAGCTACGGTTGCGCTTGTTATAGATCTCATCGTAAAGCGGTACGAGATTGGGATGTTTCTCGGCGATATAATCCAGGATCGTTTTTTTGAAACCACCCCGAAGATTGAGATTTTCGAGCCAAAACAAATCGCACCGATCCTTTACTCGCTCAAAAATCATCTCAAAATCCGTGATGCCGGGAAATACCGGGGACACGAAGCAGATCGTACGGATACCTTCGTCATACACCTGCTTCATAGCAGCGATACGACGCTCGATGCTCGACGCGGAGTCCATATCGTTCTTGAAGTTCTCATCCAGCGTGTTGATCGACCATGAAACGGTCACTCGTCCAAGCCTCTTCAGCAGATCGATATCCCGTACCACAAGATCGGACTTTGTGCAGATCAGAATATCTGCATCGCTGCCAATCAGCTGCTCCAGGAGTTTCCTGGTATTCCCGAATCGCTCCTCCTGTGGATTGTAGCCATCCGTCACAGAACCGATAACCACCCGCTGTCCAGCGTATTTCTTCGGATTCTTGATTTCCGGCCAATGCTTCACATCAAGAAAGGTGCCCCATTCCTCCTTGTGTCCGGTAAAGCGCTTCATAAAGGAGGCATAGCAATACTTGCAGGCATGCGTGCAGCCTACATAGGGATTGACCGAGTAGCCGCCTACCGGCAGGCTGGACTTGGTCATGATGTTCTTTGCTTCCACCTCATTGATGAGGATTCCATCGATCACTTCCGCCATGTTCTCTGCACCTCCAGCACTCTTTCGAATTCTTCCGGCAATTCCTGAATCATGTTTTCGTCCCCTATGACAGAGACGAGGTCTTCCTTCATAAACATTGGAATGCCAAGCGCGTGCGCCTGGTCCGTCAAAGACCATGCCCACTCCGGTTCCGTATGAACCTTCCTGCTCTGCGCCCCGGTCATGGTACCGACGACGATCCAGTTGATTCCGGAAAGGTCGACCGTACCGGGATCGTCGAATAGCGGCTCAAAAGTAACGAAGAAGTGATTTGCTTTGACGTTTTTCCGAAGGGCGTCGATACGCCACAGCTCCGCTTTCCTCGTCACCGTAACGCCGAACCATGCGTTTTCCAGGTCGGTATCTAAATCCAGCAAATCGGGTCTCTTGGTCAGGAACAGGAACTGATGCTGTGGATTCTCATGGATCTTTGCAAATACCTCGTCTCGCCATTCCAGCTTCCACCCGGAGAGATCGCTCATGCCGGTAAGGAGAAAGTTCTGCGGGCGTTTCTTTTCCATCATCTTGAGCTTGCTCGGGAAGAACGCAGGATCAGCGAAGTCGTCAATCATATGCCAACGTTTCACATTGTTACGGGCATAGCAATATGGACACCCCACCGTGCAGCCGATGACGATATTCATATTCTGAATCTGATTTTTGATGCAGATGCTCATAACGCCTGCCTACCTGCCTCTCCCGTAAACACGCAATCAGCCTTCCCCACCTTGCGGGCAAAAGCCTCGATATCTTGCTTGCAAGCAGCAGGCTCGCAATCGCTCAAATCGTATGACGTGCCGCCGTTTCGATAGACGGCCCGATGGGAAAACGATCGGCTGACAAGCCCGATGCCGAGCTTCTCGCACAGGGTCATCCGTGCTCCCTTTCAGCTATAAAAAACAGGTGTCTATAAACAGTATCCTTGTTGATTTTCGCAGGGGCAATGAACAAACGCGTGCACCTGTCGATAAACGAACAGCTACTGGACATTGTCAAACGACTCAGATTGGAGAGGCGATGGGAGAAACCAAGATCGACCGCCGGCGGCGCTACACCCTCTCGGTCATACAGGAGGCGTTCTTCGCGCTGCTGGCCGAGGTCGGCTTCGCGAAGATGACGGTGGCGGACATCTGCCGCCGCGCCGAGATCAACCGGGGAACGTTCTATCTGCATTACGAGGATAAGTACGCGCTGCTCGATGCGCTTATCGACGAGGCATTGGCAGCGGCTCCCCCGCTTGAGGGGGTTGAATCGGCAACGCTTTGCCAGCGTCCGCCGGCAGACGACGATTATCGCCTGCTTTATTCGGACAGCGACTCATACGCTCGCGTAGCCCAGCGCGTCATAGAACGCGGAGCGGAGCAGATGGTTCCCTGGGTCATGGAGAAAACAGGGCTTTCACGCGAAGACGCCTTCCTGCTCTTCGTCCACAACGTCCAGGGCAATCTGGCCGTCAACCGCCTGCTCGGCTGGAGACGAGGCCCCGAGTTCACCCATGCCCAGGAGCTGCTCAACGCCTATTCCGAAGGGGGCTTACTGGCGGTATCCGCTCTTCGCGATTCCGATAACCCATCGTGACCTGCGATTCAGGAATACCAGCCTCCGAGCCCTCTCGTTCGGAGGCTGCGGCTAAAACCTCATTGCGCGTCTACCGCTCCGCGTTACTCGCCACCTGCCCGCGCCACCGAGAGCAGGGCGCCCAAATCGGCCTGGATCGCCTCCGCCTTACTTCCGAGCTGCAGCGGAGCCGAGTCGCCCGAGATGTTTACGCTCAGCAGGTGCGCATCCGGCAGCTTCGCGGTCATGCTCCAGAACGGGAGCGTGATGATGCCGGGGGTCATCTCGCCCACGCCGAGCTCCAGCAACAGCACGCGGCGATCGCTGCGCTCGCGCACGAAGCGCTCGTATCGTCCGAGGCTCTCGCGCCAGGCCGCACCCTGCAGAAACGTGTCGTCGCGCACCCACGGCACAAGCTGCCAGCCGCAATGCGGGCATCGGGGGATATCCTCGCTGAGGACCTCGAACCCCGCCATGCCCGCGAGCATGCGCTCGACGTAGGGGCTCGCATCGAAGAGCTCGTCGCAGCATGGCTGCTTGCATTGAAGGTGCGCGAAGCTTCCCTGATAGTTGCAGATCCTCTCGGTGGGAAACGTCTTCTCGACTTGGGTGTCCACATTGGTGCTCAG
The DNA here is from genome assembly GCF_003475325.1 of Collinsella sp. AF33-16. Classification (GTDB taxonomy): domain Bacteria; phylum Actinomycetota; class Coriobacteriia; order Coriobacteriales; family Coriobacteriaceae; genus Collinsella. The sequence continues at coordinate 104,266 of NZ_QRQC01000003.1, forward strand.
GATGAAGTAGTCCTTATGGCCGATGAGGGACCGTAGGTCGAGATAGGGCTGCGAGGTCGGCTCGCGCAGCGTGAAGTCGATGTATCGCGCATAGTATGCCCATTGCTGCTCGAGGCTGGGGTAGAGGTGGTAGAAGCCGTCGAAAAGGCTCTTGAAGCCAAAGGCTTGCTGCCAGTCCGCCATTCCTGCGCGCGCCATGCCCGCACGGTTGTAATGGTTGAACCCGGCGGCGCTCGACATGCCCGAGCCGATGCCGACGATGATGGCGTCGGCATCATCGATAAGGCTTCGAAGCCTACGCGCTTCTCTTTCTAGGGGTGGCATCGGGCGATCTCCTCGAAAGCCGGGGCCATATCGCCGTCAACGAGAATCGTCTCGCACGAAGCGTCGGGCGCCATGGCCTGGCCGTAGTTGAACACGATGTAGGTGGCGTGCTCGCAGGCGTTCGCGATCTGGGCGAGCATGCGCTTTATGACGCCGTTGTGCAGTCCCACGCCAAGTTCGAGGATGGCGACCCTGCCGTTGCGATGGGCTTGCACAAGACGCGCGAGCTCGTCGAGCTGGGCCATGGCGAGGGCGTCTGGATGGGCGAGGCACCGCTCGTCAACCGACGTGCGCGTGCTCCCCTCAGTCTCGAGCACGCGCTCCTCGTCGAACCCGGCGCGCGCGAAGTGCCCGTCGATGTTGCATGTGACCACGAAGGTGTCGGCGTGCTCCGTAAGACGCCGCAGCCCGTTCATGAGCGAGCCGGGCTCATATTCGAGATACTCCTTTTGATGGAACCGCTCGGCCCATCGGCGTCGCACGCTGGCATCCGGGGAAGCGAGCCCCTGCAGTATGCAGCCGATGCCGTCTGCCTGGGCGAGGTCCCCGTACGCCTCTTGGAAATGAGCATCGGCGCAGAAAAGGTTGAGCCCCTCCGCCATGTCGAGTCCGTTGCTAGCGCCGATGATGACAAGATCCGCTTCGGCTAGCGCCCTGCCTATGCGAACTGCTTTCGCCGTCTCCATGCGCTACCTCCCCAGCGTCTTGCGCACGTCGGCGAGCACGTCGGCGATGTCGGCGCGAACGGCGAGCCCCCGATCCTCGATCGCGCGGGGGAGAAACTGCGTCTTGTTGTTTACGGCGATGTAGCTGGCCTGCGGTAACTGCGCCGTGAGGGCCCAGAACGGCTCCTGGATAAACGCGGGCGTCATGCGGCCCACACCCAGCTCGAGGAAGAGGATCCTCTGCCGTGCGTGCGCGTCGAGCCAGTCGGACACCTTGCGGTACTGCTCCTCGTAGAGTTCGCCCTGCAGGAAGTTGCCGTAGCCGCGAACCCAGGGGAACGCCTCTGCTCCGCAGTGCGGGCAGCGCGGCACGAGCTCTGTCGGAACCTCCAGACCGTCTCCCATGGCCTCTACCATGTGGGAGACCGGCTCGACCGCGTTCCACACCTCGTCGGTGCAACAGTGGGAGCACTGAAAGAAGCGGTGGTCGCCTTGGATCTCTGCCACTTTCTCCCAGGGATAGAGCTTCACAAACTGCGTGTCCTGGTTGGTGGTGAGCACGAAGAAATCCTTCTCGGCGAGAATGGTGTCGAGGTCCCTGTAGGGCTTGCGCAGCGGGGCGTTGAGCGTGGTGTCGAGGAAGGTGGCGAGGTATCCCCAGCGCGCCTCGGCGGTGGGCCAGCGGTAGAACGACCCCTCGAAAGCGCCCTTGAAACCGTAGCGCTCGGCGAATTTGCCGAAATGCCTGCGATAGGTTGCGTTGTCCTCGTAATAGAAGTCGCCGCCGCCCGCCGCGGAGAGCCCAGAGGCCCCGCCCACCAGCACGCAATCGGCTTCCTCGATCATGCGGGCGAAGTCCCTGATTTGCTGGTCGTAGGGCTCGGGCTCGCGGTCACTCAGCTCATAGGGCGTGCCGCCGCTGCGGTAGGCGGCCTGAAGGGAAAACGATTGGTTGGTGAGCTCGATAACGAGCTGCTCGTACAGGGTCACTGGATACCTTCTTTCAGCTATTATAAACAGGTGTCTATAAAAAGTATCCATGTCGATTTGCTTAAGAGCAATGAACAGCTTCGGCCTGCTGTCGATAAACGAGCGTTTGCCGGGCATTGTCGAGCGTTGCAATTGGAGGGGTAATGGAAGCGGGGAAGATCGATCGTCGCCGACGCTATACACTCTCGGTCATACGGGAGGCGTTCTTCGCGCTGCTGGCCGAGGTCGGCTTCGCGAAGATGACGGTAGCGGATATCTGCCGCCGCGCCGATATCAACCGTGGCACGTTCTATCTGCACTACGAGGACAAGTTCGCCCTGCTCGACGCGCTTATCGACGAGGCCTTGGCGGCGGTGCCGCCGCTCGAGGGAACGGAGGCGGGTGCCCTCTGCCAGCGTCCGCCGGCAAACGATGACTATTATCTGCTCTACTCGGATGACGACGCGTACGCCCGGGTGGCACAGCGCGTCGTCGAGCGCGGCGCCGAGCAGATGGTTCCCTCGATCATGGAGGAGACTGGGCTTTCGCGCGAGGACGCCTATCTGCTCTTCGTCCACAACGTCCAGGGAAATCTCGCGGTCAACCGCCTGCTCGGTTGGAGGCGAGGGCCCGAGTTTGCCCACGCTCAGGAGCTGCTCAGCGCCTATTCCGAAGGGGGCATGCGGGCGGTATCGGCTCGTCACGATCCCCGTAGTTGATTTTAACCGCAGGCCATTTCGGGCAGGCGACGTTGCTATGGCCCCTCTTTGGTTTTCGATGTTGTATAAGGCAATTGCAATCGCCTTGAGCTTCTTTAGGGAACTTGAGCAAGAGATATGGCCTGCTGGCGATTGATTAACCCCATTTGTTTTGGTTACAAGAAAAAATGCTGCGCGCCTGCAGCATGAAGGAGAGGGAATCCTATGAATATCGTTGTATTGAGCGGCAGCCCGCGTAAGGGCGCCAATACCGATACCATGGTCGAGGCGTTTGCCGAGACCGCGCGTGAGGGCGGCAATACGGTCGAGGTCGTCCGCGTTGCCAGCAAGAAGATCGCCGGCTGCTTGGGATGCCAGTACTGCTTCGCCCATGAGGGCGTCTGCGTGCAGAAGGATGACATGGCCAACGTGATTGAGTCGCTGAAAGACGCCGACATGGTCGTCTTCGCTTCGCCTATCTACTGGTTTGATATCACCGCACAGGAGAAGGCTGTCATCGACCGCCTGTACGCCTTCGGTGCTACGGGCTTCCCGTTCACCAAGACGGCCCTTTTACTCGATAGCCACAGCGAGGGCGTCTATGATGCGGCGATCGCTATGTACAAGTCAACCTGCGCGTACTGCAAGTGGGAGGACCAGGGCATTGTCACCATTAGCGGCATGACCGAGCGCGACAGCATGGCATCCTCGCCCAAGTTGAAAGAGGTGCGAGAGCTCGCTCGCAAGCTCGCCTAAGGACAAGAAGAACGCATGGCAATCAGCGTTGGTGGAAATGCTTGCTATCCTTACCAAGAGATAGGGGTGTATTCCCTCAAGTGCCGTATAGAACAATTTTTAAACGCAGAAAAATAACTGAAAACAAATTAATCCGCGTTAAAATATTGTCAAACAGAAGTTCATGAGGGAAGGTTGCGTATGCGTCGCAAGGCAGACGAGCTCCTTAGGGAATGGCGAGACAGGGCTGATAGAAAACCTTTGCTGGTCAAAGGCGTGCGCCAGTGTGGCAAGACCTATCTGCTCAGAACGTACGCTCAGGATCTTTTCGAATCGGTTGTCTACGTTAATCTTGAGAACGACCGGTCGGCGCGAGCGGATTTTTCGGGCGGTCTTGACCCTCATTCGATTGTACGCGCGATCGAGGCTCGTACGGGACAGCGTATCGTGCCTGGCAAAACCTTACTGTTCATTGACGAGATCCAGGCATGTGAGGAAGCGCTCACTTCCCTTAAATACTTTTGCGAAGATGCTCCCGAGTATTACGTTGCGGCTGCTGGGTCGCTTCTTGGGGTTGCCATTAACCATCAGTCGTATTCGTTCCCCGTCGGAAAGACCGACTTGATTGAGATGACTCCACTCGATTTCGAGGAGTTTCTCTGGGCGATGGGGCACGATCAGCTGGTCGACGAGATACGCTCATCATTCGAGTTTATGGGTCCTCTCGCGCCAAGCCTTCATGAAAAGGCGCTTGGGCTCTATCGGCAGTATCTTGTTGTTGGCGGAATGCCCGAGGCGGTCCAAACGTACATCGATGATCAGTCAATCATTGATGTGGCCGAAAAGCATCGGATTATTCTCGACGGATACTCCGCCGACACTAATAAATATGCTGATGAGCGCTTGAGCGCAAAGACGCGTGCGTGCTTCGATTCCATTCCACAGCAGCTTGCCAAAGAGAATCGTAAATTTCAATACAAGGTAGTGCGAGCGGGGGGCAATGCGTCTCTCTTTGGAGATGCTCTCGACTGGCTTGTATTGTCGGGTACGGTGGCGCGCTGCAGCCTAGTCGGGCAGATCGAAAGCCCTTTAGAGGCCTTCGTTAACCCTTCTGCTTTTAAAATCTATCAGGCGGATACAGGGCTGCTCGTCTCCAAGGCCGGTGCTCAACGCGCCGATATTCTTTCCGGTATCGGCGGCACGTTCATGGGTGCACTTACCGAAAACTACGTTGCCCAACAGCTTTCAGCCATGGGCTATCCGCTGCATTATTGGGCGCGAGATAATCGTGCGGAAATCGACTTTGTAGTAGAGAAGCAGGGATGCTTGTCTGCGATTGAAGTCAAGGCGGGAGAGAACACAAGATCTCGAAGCCTGTCCTCACTTAAAAAGACCCATCCGGGCGTGCGCCGAATCAGGCTATCGACTAAGCCCTTCGGAATGAATGATGGGCTGATGTCTGTTCCACTTTATGCGGCATTTTGTCTATAGGGATGATGCTGCTGTAATGCATGGGGCCCGGAGCGCGATGTTGCTGCGCTCCGGGCCCCGCTGCTTAGTTAAACCATGACGGTTTGGCTGCCGTCGTCCTAGTCAAACAGGCTCGGCATGTCGTTTTCTTTCATGAGGGCACCGGCAGAGGGCAGGCTCTGCGCGGTGAACTTCTCGGCCGAGACGCCGGCACCAAGAATCTCCTCGGTCGTGCCGACGGTGGTGACCGAGCGGCCCTTCTTGGCCGTGAAAGCCTGGACGCCCTGCGTGTTGGTGGTCGTCTTGGTCTTGAGCAGCGAGGTGTTGAAGTTCATCAGGCGGTAGTCGCTCGAGACCAGCGCGAGGTCGCGGTCTTCCTTGAGCACCTGCGCATGCAGCAGCTTGCTGCCGCCGTAGATGGCGTTCTTCAGGCGCTTGCGGTTGGTTTTGGTGACGTATCCGGAAAGTGCGACGCGCACCACGCGGCCGTTCTCAAAGACAAACAGCACGTCGGCCTTGTAGTCCTCGGGGTCGATGACCCAGATGACGCTCTCGTCGGGTTCCATCTCAAGATCGGTCGGCAGGTACGAGCCCAGCTGGGCCGACTTGGTGTCCTCAAACGCCGCAACCTTGCACTTGTACACCTGGCTCTTGTTGGTAAAGACCAGCAGCTCGTGGGTGTTGGAGGACAGGAACTCGATAAAGGGTTTGTCGCCGTCCTTGTACTTGAGCGTGGTCGCCTTTTTGAGCACGCGGTCCGTCATCTTCTTAAGGTAGCCATCGCGCGAGAGCATGATGGTGACCGGGTACTCCTCGACCTCGGGCTCCAAGCTTACCTCGATAACCTCATGGGGCTCGATCCTGCCCGTGCGGCGCGGCATCACGTACTTCTTGTTGACCGCGGCCAGCTCGTCGCTGATGACCTTCTTGATGTTCTCCTCGCTGGAGAGGATCTCCTCAAGCTCGGCGATCTCGCCCTCAAGCTTTGCAATGTCCTTGGTGCGGTTGAGGATGTACTCCTCGTTGATGTTGCGGAGCTTAAGTTCGGCAACAAACTCGGCCTGGGTTTCGTCGATGTCAAAGCCCTTCATAAGGTTGGGCACGACCTCGGCTTCGAGTTTGGTGCCGCGGATGATGGCGATGGCCTTGTCGATGTCGAGCAAAATCGCCTCGAGGCCGTGCAGCAGGTGCAGGCGCTCGGACTTTTTGCCAAGGTCAAAGTTAATGCGGCGACGCGTGGACTCAATACGCCACTTGACCCACTCGTGCAGGATCTGGCGCACACCCATAACGCGGGGATAGCCGTCGACCAGCACGTTAAAGTTGCACGAGAACGAATCCTGCAGCGTGGTCGAGCGGTAGAGCTTGGCCATGAGCTTGTCGGGGTCGACGCCGCGCTTAAGGTCGATGGCAATGCGCAAGCCCGAAAGGTCGGTCTCGTCGCGGATATCGGCGATTTCCTTGACCTTGCCCTCCTTGGAGAGCTTGACGATGCGCTCGATGATGACATCGGTCTTGGTGGTGTAGGGAATCTCGTAGACCTCGATGATGCGCTCTTCGGGGATCCAACGCCAACGGGAGCGAATCTGGAAACTACCAAGGCCGGTCTCGATGATCTTCTCCATCTCCTCGCGGCGGTAGATAATGTCGCCGCCGGTCGAGAAGTCGGGCATGGGCATGTACTCGAGCAGGTCGCAGCCGGGATCCTGCAGGTAATGCATGGTGGCAGTGCAGACCTCGTTGAGGTTGAAGCCGCAGATGTCGGACGCCATGGCGACGCCGATGCCCTTGTTGGCCGAGACGAGGATATTTGGGAACGTGGTGGGCAGCAGGCGTGGCTCCTTCATGGCGCCGTCGTAGCTGTCGACGAAGTCGACCGGGTCCTTGTCGATGTCCTTGAAGATTTCGGCGCTGATGGGGGAGAGCTTGGCCTCGGTATAACGCGAGGCGGCGTAGCTCAGGTCGCCCGAATAGTACTTGCCAAAGTTGCCCTTCGACTCCACGAAGGGGGCAAGCAGCGCCTCGTTGCCCGTCGCCAGGCGCACCATCGTCTCGTAGATCGCGGCATCGCCGTGCGGGTTGAGCTTCATGGTCTGGCCCACGATGTTGGCGCTCTTCTGGCGCTCGCCCTTGAGCAGACCCATCTTGTACATGGTGTAGAGCAGCTTGCGATGCGAGGGCTTAAAGCCGTCGATCTCGGGGAATGCACGCGAGACGTTGACGCTCATGGCGTAGGGCATGTAGTTGACCTCGAGCGTCTGCGTGATCGGCTGATCGGTGACCTCGGAGTGCAGGCCGATGACGTTCTCGGCGTTGACCTGTTTTTTCTTTGGCTGGTTCTTCGTCTTCTTCTTTGCCACGATTTCCTCTTGAACTATTTGTGGGCCGTCGTTATCGATTTGCTGCTATTGCAGGTCCAGCTGGTCCAGGTATTCCTTGCCGTGCTCGGAGATATGGCGCTTGCGGCCCGCCTCGTCGTTGCCCAGCAACAGGTTGAACATGGTTTCCATCTTGGTGACGTCCTCGGGCTCCACCTTGATCAGACGGCGCGTCTCGGGGTTCATGGTGGTGAGCCACATCATGTCCGGATCGTTCTCACCAAGACCCTTGGAGCGGTTGATGGAGCACTTCTGGTCGCCGATCTCCTTGAGGATGCCGTTCTTCTCGAGCTCGGTGTAGGCAAAGTAGGTCTTCTCTTTGCAGTTGATCTCGTAGAGCGGCGACTCGGCGATATACACGTAGCCCTCGTCGATAAGTGTGGGCACCAGGCGGTAGAGCATGGTGAGCACGAGCGTGCGGATGTGGTAGCCGTCGACGTCGGCATCCGTACAGATGATGACCTTGTTCCAGTTGAGGTTGTCCAGGTCAAAGGCACCGAGGTTCTTGATGCGCTTGTCCTTAATCTCCACGCCGCAGCCCAGCACGCGCATAAGGTCCATGATGATGTCGGACTTAAAGATGCGCGGATAGTCCTCCTTCAGGCAATTGAGGATCTTGCCGCGGACGGGCATAACACCCTGGAACTCGGCATCGCGCGAGGTGCGAATGGCGCCTGCTGCCGAGTCGCCCTCTACGATGTAGATCTCACGACGGTTCTTGTCCTTGGAGCGGCAATCGATGAACTTTTGCACGCGGTTGGCCATGTCGGTCTTTTGCTGCAGGTTGGTCTTGATGCTCTGACGCGTCTTCTCGGCGTTCTCGCGCGAGCGCTTGTTGATGAGCACCTGCTCCATGATCTTGTTGGCGGCGTCTTTGTTCTCGATCAGGTAGGTCGAGAGGCGCTCCTTAAAGAATGCCGTCATAGCCTGCTGGATAAAGCGGTTATTGATGGCCTTCTTGGTCTGGTTTTCGTAGGACGTCTGGGTGGAGAAACAGTTGGTCACCAACACCAGACAGTCCTGGACGTCTTGCCACTTAATGCCGCTCTCGTTTTTGTTGTACTTGCCCTGGCTCTTGATGTAGGCATCGATGGCGCTGGTCAGGGCGCTGCGGGCCGCCTTCTCCGGCGAGCCACCGTTCTCGAGCCATGATGAGTTGTGGTAGTACTCCTGCATTGTGAGGGTGCGCGAGAAGCACATGCACGCGGTGATCTTTACGTTGTAGTCGGGCAGGTCCTCGCGGTCGCGACCGCGACGGTCGGCCTCGATGAAGAAGGGCTCGGTGAGGTAGTCGGCACCGACCTTCTCGAGCACGTAGTCCTCGATGCCCTTGGGGTAGCAGAAGTCCTCTTCGGAAAACTCGCCATCGTCGCCTTCGATGCGCAGGCGGAAGGTCACGTTGGCGTTGACCACGGCCTGGCGGCGCATGGTCTCGCGATACCAGTCGTGGGGAATGCTGATCGAGGTAAAGACCTCAAGATCGGGGCGCCACTTGATGGTGGTGCCGGTGCGGTCCTCGTCGCTGGGCTCAATCTCAAGCGCTTTCTTTTTGGCGCCGACGACCTTGCCCTTCTTAAAGTGCAGGGAGTACTTGTTGCCGTCACGCCAAACCGTGACGTCCATGTATTCGGAGGCGTACTGGGTCGCGCAGGAGCCCAGGCCGTTGGTGCCGAGCGAGAAGTCGTAGTCGCCACCCTGGTTGTTGTTATACTTGCCGCCGGCGTAGAGCTCGCAGAAGACGAGCTCCCAGTTAAAGCGCTTCTCGGAAGGGTTCCAGTCGAGCGGGCAGCCACGGCCGTTATCCTCTACCTGAATGGAGCCATCGCGAAAGGCGGTGAGGGTGATGAGCTTGCCGTAGCCCTGGCGTGCTTCGTCAACGGCGTTGGACAGGATCTCGAAGGCGGCATGCGCGCAACCATCGAGTCCGTCCGAGCCAAAGATGACGGCGGGGCGCAGGCGTACGCGCTCCTCGTCCTTGAGCTGGCGGATACTGTCGTTACCATAGTTTGCGGTGTTTTTTGCCATACTCGCTCTCTCGGTGCTCCTTTGCTGCGTTTAAGTCATATAGATAGTCAAGGTAGCATAGCCCAGGCCATGGGCGATTCCACCTAACACGAAATCCATCGAACGCGCGTTCGTTATCGGTATGGAAACTGACGGCTTATCAAATGATAGAATTGCCGCCACAAATGTTTTTATTAAGGGGACTCACAGTGACCGAGAAAGAGAAGATGGAGCGCGGGGAGTGGCATGATGCCAACTTTGAGGAGGAACTCCTGGCAAAACGGGCGAGGGCAGAGGCGCTCTGCTATGACTTCAATATGGGAAAACCCGGAAGCGACGCGCAGCTTGACGCCCTAAAAACCTTGCTCGATACCGATTTTCCGGCGGGGCTGACGGTCCTTTCGCCTGCCTACTTTGACTACGGGGACAAGACAACCTTTGGCGACGGCTGCTTTGTGAACCATGGCTGCTACTTTATGGACGGTGGTTCTATTACCTTTGGTGACAACGTGTTTATTGGGCCGTTTTGCGGCTTCTACACCGCTTCGCATCCCCTTGGGGCAAAAGAGCGCAACTTGGGTCTCGAGAGGGCTCTGCCCATTGTTGTTGGCGATAACTGCTGGTTTGGCGCGAACGTGTCCGTGCTCCAGGGGGTTACCATCGGCAGCGGCTGCGTTATCGCTGCGGGAAGTGTTGTGACGGAAGACCTTCCGGACAACGTGATGGCGGCAGGCGTTCCCGCGGTCGTCAAGAAGATCATCGAACAATAACGGAGCTATTAAACGATGGGGCACGCATGGTTCCGACAAATCCGGTTATTGGCGTGCGCGTTGGCCATGCCGCGGGCATCGATTATGAGTAGCCATGTGCGAGAGCCCCGAATACTTCGCTGGCGTTGGTCATCTTTGAGATCTCGGCGCTGAGATAGGACGGTACTTCGCTTTCTAGGCAGGCGCCTTGAGCGTCTTCTTAATACGGGCGAGTTCACGCTCCCTGCCGAAGTCCCACTTACTCGGGTCCTTCCGACTCGGTTCTGCCCGAGTAAGATTGAAAAGCGAATCGAAATTGCATGTTCCTATGGCGATGACGAACATGATTTCCATAATGACAGATATAGTTGACATCTTCTGATGGATGCAATATATTTCTGTCATGTTGCAACGGATATCTGTCCATTACCACGAAAGGAACTCCATGCCGGGCAAAAAGAACCTCCGCATGAAGGCGGCGCGTGCGGTGGCCGGCCTTTCGCAAGCCGACTTAGCCCAAGCCGTGGGCGTTACGCGCCAGACCATCGGCCTGATCGAGGCGGGCGGCTACAACCCCACGCTCAATTTGTGCGTGGCAATCTGTAAAGCGCTACGCGTTACGTTGAACGACTTATTTTGGGAAGACGAAAACGACGTCGACCCTGACGCTCTTTAGGAGTTCGCTATGAAATTTGAAGATTTAAAACTCGTGCAAAAGTGGCGTGAATATGCCGGCCCAAAGGATGAGCGCCTGGAGGCTGAGAGCGCGAAGATCTACAAGATTGGTTTCGTGCTGCTTTCGTTTGGCATGTTGATGATCTTTTTCTACCGGTTTATAGCTCGACAGGTTGCGTGGGTTCACAGCGACGCCAGTGAAATGCCGCATGGCTTTGCAACGCCGTTCGAGGCAGCCATGTATTTGTGGCTCGTTCTCGTGATGTTGATTTGCGCAGGACTGCAAACGCGGAAGGGCTATGTCGATACCAATCGTTTTGGGCAAACCGAGCATCTTCCTGTTGGATATTTCCTGCTTGTCAGCGGTCTTAGCGGCGCCGCGTTCGCGCTTGTTATTGCCGCAATGCGCTGTATCGCTGAGGCGCAGATCGTACCGCTCGAAAGCGTCTTTTGGTTGGCGAACCTGGCCACGGGCGTGTTCTGCGGTGCGACGATTTTCGCGGCCACGTTTGCTGGCCTGTGCGCAACGTTTTTCACGGCGAAAAGACGCCGTGCCAAGCTCGAGGCAGAACTCGACTCCTCTGACGACATCTAATAATGTGCGGGACAACGCAGTCAAGCGGGACGACCTGATGTTCAACTCGGGGCTGTCCGCGATCGAGTTCGACGGACTGGAATAGACGAGAAAGTAAGCGCCCCTCGGCAAACCAGTGCCGAGGGGCGCTCGCAGTTTTGTTCAGATGCGAGTTTGTCTAGATGCAGAAGGCAGGCCTAACACCGACAAATGGCTCGCCGTCATGGATACTGTAAGAGTAGGGTTGGGACTTCGACTCGCAGGCCGCTGCCTCACCATCCCCATTGGAGTCGGTGCACCTAAAGCAGGGATTTAGCATGTCGTCAGCCTCTTTTCCTCCGAAGCAATCGCCATAATCTGACCAAGACCGGAGCTACCAACCGCCCCCGTCTTGCGAGTCATATGTTCCGAGGATACGATTTGGAGTGTCTGCCGTTACTCCGGCGTCGTTGAATAGCTGGTATTGAGAGCCTTCTTGCAACAGATATGTCCAGTTCGACATCAAGTAATCGCTGAGGGGGGCGAGCTCGACAAAGCTTGGAACCCACAGCTTATCCGAGGTCGTTATAGTCGTTGAGGTCGTCGTTAGGTCGGGATCGTCATTGAGCTCTGCGCCGATGCCACCGCCGTAGTAGGAATCGATCGTAAATGACACCCAAGGCATCACTGCGTCAGCCTTGTCCACGGAGACAATCTGCTCGCGCAGGTCCGAAGGGAGCTCGTTCGAGAAAGAGTCGCTGAGCCAAGAGCGCAAGGAGGCATTCTCCCAACTTATGTTGGCAGAGCCGTCGTCCTGAATCTTCTGGAATAGGTTATCGAGGTCGGCCCTCTCGAACATGTTTTTCTTGGCGATGTCATCGGCGAAGATGAACGTGATGCCCGCCTTGCCGGAGCCGTCGGACTTGTCGTCATGGTTGAATCCCATGATCATAACCTTGGTCTGTGTTCCGTCGGAGAGCGTGACGTCCTTGGTCTGGGTTCCGTCGAGCTTTCCGTCCGCCGTGCAGAGGTGGTACTTCTTGGCGATTTCTATGGCGCCGTTCTGGTCACCCTTTTTGGAGATAAGCTTGGAAATCTGGGCGATTTCTTCCCATGAATAGTCATTGAGGCAGCTTTTGACCTGTGGCCCCTTGGGCAACAGAACGACCACGGCAATAGCCATGATTACGACCGCCGCAACGATGCCGCCGATGACGGCTGGCTTGGGCACCTTATTTTTAGGCTTGCCAGCGGGCTTAGCGCCTGGCGTGCCAGATGCCGTTACGGGTCCTGGCGTTGCCCACCCCCTGAGCGGGGAGCGGCTTTCCGCAACCGAAGCAGAACTTTGCCTCGTCGGGGTTTCTGACCCCGCAGTTGGGACAGAACATCTTGTTCTCCCTTCGTCTGGTTTTTCCTGACGGGCCGATCTTATCGCTTGGAGTACCAATGTTGTTGCGCAACATCTCCGAGTTGATACACTTTTCGGCTGATGTTCGCTCTCAGCCTCGGTGCATCGCGAAGCCCAAGCGTATGCCGTGAGTTTTCCGATCTCGATAGCGTCCAGACAATGGAGCCAGAGTGCGTTATTCGGAAGTTAGTGCGGCGCATCCGACTCGGCTCCATCATCGTTACGCTCGAGCGCCGTGCGGCGGGCACTGTAGGCGACGAGGCCGGCGCCTGCCGCGGCGAGTGCTGCAGCGGCTGCCGTAAGGGGAGCGTTGACATCGCCCGTGCCCGCAAGCGCACCCGCTTTTCCGGAGCGCTTGTTATTGCCGTTGTCCTTGCCACTGCCGGAGCTGCTTCCGCCGGAGCCGCCGCCCTCGTCAGTACCGCCGCCGCTCGAGCCACCATCGCCGTCTGCTGTCATCGGGGCGTCGTGAAGTCCTGTCGTATCCGCGCTGTCGCATACGCCGACCTGAACTTCTGAGCGCTCGCATGCCGCGTCGGGTACATGAAGCTCGTGCAGTACGGCGTCCAGCGTCGAGTTTGCACCCGGTCGAATTTCCTCGAGCGTTACGGGATCGAGTGCCACCAGATTACGTGCCTTCGCATACAGCGTGACGCGTTTGCCCACTTCGTCGCCCCAACTCTCGGGGATGGCGAAGCTCATGCGGAACTGTGCCGTGCAACCCGGTGCCAGCACGGCGTTGCCGTTGTCGGCTACCAGCGGGTGCGTTGCAAAACGTGTGCCCAGCGTCTCGAGTGCGTACTTCACGTGTGCCATGTCGTTGGCCGAAGCGTCCTCGGCAAGCTCTGGATCGTAGATCGAAGCCATGCGTGCGTTCGCGCCGAATCCGATGGATGCGCTGGAGAACGGCTGGCTGGAGCCCTCTCGATACAGATCGATCGTGCCGGCGGTCAGCAAGGTGTTGCCGTCGTTTCGCACCGTGACCATGAAGGATTCGCCTGCTGCTCCGGGCACCACTGCGCCCGAGGTGGCGACCGCCCCTGTCGGAGTGGCACACGCCACCAAGGGCACTTCGATGCCGTGTAGCTCTGCCTCGCTCTTCTCCGCGCTCACAATGTGCGTGGCGAGCGCGGAGAGCATGCCTCCCGACGTCAAAAATGTCGTTATCTGATCGATGGGATGGTCCAGCTCGCACATCACGAACGGCTCCGTGAACAGATCGCCTGCCAAGGTGCTGGCGAAGATGCGGAAGTGCTTGCCCATCACTGCTACCGGGTTGCCTTCTTCGTCGTAGGTTTGCCCCACCTTGCCATCGGTGTTCTCTACATAGAGCGCGCACCTGCCGTTGTTGCTTATGCTAAACGATGCCGGGCCACAGCCTGCGGCACCCACGGGCTGCGTTGCAAATGCCGATGCGCCTCGCGTCCAAGTAATATGCTGCAGCTGCTCGTTGACGGTGGCCAAAAAGCCCGAATGTTGTGGCCACGGCACCGCATGGGGCACCGTGGCGTCTGGTGGCATAACGCCCCAGCCCGCAATGGACTGGCCGATCACGGCGTACGATGCGCAGCCGCAACCGTCTGCGGTCTCGTACGCAACGGGCACCACCATTTTGCCGTTGATATTCTCGGGCCCGCTCAGCTCGATACTCGACGGTGCCTGCGGAAAGCGAAGAACTTGGCGGAACGTCAGGCTGTCGCCCGAAACGTCCGACCATAGGGTGAAGCACTCCAGCGCAACCTCGGCCTCGCTGCCGAGCGCCTTCTCTGCGGTGGTTCCGCGGCGGTGGAGGTAGGCACCCGACAGGCGTCCGTCGACCAGCGTCTTGCCTACCGTGATGCGCGGGCACTGCAGGCAATGGTAGCCATCCTCCTGCAGGCGGCCGCGCGAGATGCTGCGCCACGACGTGTGCGATATCACTCGAACTCCGTCGTTGCTTATGCGCAGGCGCACAACGGACAGTATGCCGGATGTGCTCGCCGTATCGAAAAGGGTGTTGTCGCCGGCGGGGCGCTCGCCCGAGACCAGCAGCACGTAGGCGTCCTGGTTTCCTCTTCCGTCCGTATATTCCACCACGTCGAAGTCGTAATCGAATATGCCGTCGCGCTCCACGTCGCCCTCGCCAAACCCAAGGGGAAAGTCCACGGGCGTGGGAGCGGACCACGTGCCGTTTGCCTTTGTGTGCACCACCAGGCGCGAGCGGCCATTGTCGCCGTAGCGCACCGAGGCGATACGGAACAGGCATTCTACGCCGGCAATCATCGTTAGCTTCATGTGGGCTTCGCTGAGCACGCCGGAAAACAGCACGTTGTCGCTCGAGGGTTTTATGCCGCCACGCTCGTCCTCCGACACGCCGGCAGAATTGGCGTTGGGGTCCGCAACGGCGTTCGTCGCCTGCCCGATATAGGTGTACTTATACATTGGCGCGGCGTTTTCGTCGTTCTCTATCAGTGCATGGACGAAATGCTCGATCTGTCCCGTGTCGTCGCTTTCTGCATCCGCCTCGAGCTCAATGCGCGTGACCGCTTGATCCCAATCGCGCACGACAGGCGCGGCGTTTACGGCAGTGGCCTTAACCTCGGCGCGTGCGAGCAGCTCGGCGTTAGTGACGATGGTGGCCGATGCGATAAATTGCGGCACACCACCTGTCTCGGCGTTGCCGG
Organism: Collinsella sp. AF33-16; assembly: GCF_003475325.1. Taxonomy (GTDB): domain Bacteria; phylum Actinomycetota; class Coriobacteriia; order Coriobacteriales; family Coriobacteriaceae; genus Collinsella. The sequence continues at coordinate 119,557 of NZ_QRQC01000003.1, forward strand.
GCGTGCCGAAGCAGGCATCCAACGTATAAGGCGTATTTCCACCCAATGCCAGCTCAGAGCGCTGGAGCACATACTGATCGCCATTGTTCACCGACAAATTCCACGAATCGAGGAGTGTGGGCCACGATCCCGACCAAGCTTTGGTGGTCCACTTGAACATGACGAACTGGAGTATCACATCGACATCGACGTCCGCACCTACGCGCAGTCGCGGAAGCTGGTGTCCATCCGCCTTCTCGTACCCAATGAACAACGTGAGGGACGCGGCGCCGCGCACGGCAGACGAGGCGACGCCTGCAACGCCGGCGCCAAAAGTGACGGCAAGCCCGATCTGGATGGTGAACGAGCCCGACGTGTTTGACCAATCGAGCGAAATGTTTTTAAAAAACGCCGCGCCGCTACCGTGCGTGTGGGCGCCCACCGCGAGCGCCAGTTTTGCCAGCACCCAGGGGTTGACGTTTAGGAAAAACGGCACCGGTCCCAAGGTGAACTGTTCGGTCCAGTTGAGGTCGGTTCTTACCTGGAAGAGGGCCTTAATATTGCCGTATGCGGGGTCGTTGTTGTCACCCCAGGTTTTGCCCACCCAATCGTAGGCGAGCGAGCCGTACAGCTGTGTGGCGATATCCATTGTGAACAGCAGCGTGCAATGGTGGCGAAGGAGCTTGGTGTTTCTTGGGTCGGTGCCCGAACCGGCACTCATGCTCTTGTACTGATTCCACTTCCCCTCCATCTCGTCGAGGTAGCGGTTTGCCTGCTTGGCACCCGACTCGCGCGGTGATTTCTTCCAGTATTCCGGATCAGGATTGCCCGAATCGTTCATATAGCTGGCTGGTTTGTATCCTCCGCCAAACAGCACGTATCCAGCAAACGAGAAATCGAAGAGGATCGGAAATGTGGGTATCCAGCACGTGAACTTATTGCCGCCGATGCCGGGAAACGCCGCGGGGAAATCAAACGGAGTGATCTCTTGGTCCATGGTGGTGGGAATGATGGTGGTCGAGCCCGATTCCGCCTTTGCGGCCGGCGCGGTGACAACGGCCATAGGGGATGAAAGCGTGTAGGTTTTGCCCTGATAGTCGAGGACAAAGCGCAGTTTGCACCCTTCTTCCAGAAGGCCCGATGCCGCGTCGAGAAACATGTCTTCGAGTGTGAACGTCGCCAGATTATCCGCGCCCGATGCGCTGGCCTTGATCTGACCGATCTGCGTGACGGTTTCGGGTGAGCTGCCCGCGGCAGACGTCACTTTGTTGATGCGCAGCGTTGCCTGTCCGCCCTGTGGCAGATGTGCCTGAACGGTAAAGGCGTGCGTATCGGGCTGCTCGTTTGCCGTGTCGTCTTTCGGCAATGCCATAAACGTGGCTTCAGCGTACTGGATGTCCCATTCGTCGAATGTGAGCTGGCGGAAGTACGGCTCGCCGTCGGAAAGCGGACGCGTGGGCGCGGTTATGGCAGTGCCGCCCTGAATGCGCGCAAGGGGAATCTCGACATCACGGTAGCCCGCCATACTAATGGAGATGCCGCCGTTAAAGTCGTACGCGTCAAGGAGCGTTGCCTCGTCCACGTAGCCTTCCGAAAGCGGCGCGACCTCAAAGATGGCTGTGCCTTCGTCGTCGGTCGTGGCGGTGAGCTGCTTGCCTGCGGCATAGCGTGATGTGAGCGTGACCTGGGCACCTGCGATGGGCGCATTCTTGTTGGCGACGTCGACCACGACCACACCAAACATGGTGCGCGAGAGAACGAGCACCTTAAAGGGACCTTCTTCGTCGGCATAGGCCGCGGTGGGCGCGAACGGCAGCAGGAAGGCATTTTCGCTTCCCGGCATGCGAGGCAACATAATGCTCGCTAGCGAGGACGCTCCGGCAACAAGTAACGAACGGCGATCAAGCATCTTGGACTCCCATCCCGCAAATATCGGTGGAAATAATCCAATTTTGCGAGAAGGCGCTTCGTGGCGGTAGTGCCGTTCGATGGCCAAAATGTCCAAATTGATCGAGCGAAGCGCCGGGTTCCGGAACGCGTTCGATGCGCTTGGCGGCCCGGTCGCTAACGCAACATATGCGCGACCAGCTCGGCGCGTGTGCCGATGCCAAGCTTTGCGTATACGCCGGATAGGCGGTTTTTGACGGTGCCCGGCGATACTCCCATATGGCGTGCGATTTCGGCGTTGGTCCATCCGCGGCAGGCGAGCATGGCCATGGTGAACTCTGTGGTCGTTAAATCGTCGGCAACGTCCTCGCCCGAATCGGGGTTGTGGATGCGCCGCCAGCCGTAGCTGAAGCGGTACGTGATCTCGATGATGCGCGCGAAATCGTCAGGGTATTGCGTTTTTAGGCACGCCTCGATGAGCCCCTGTAAAAGGCCGTGGTGCTCGCCGATGAGCTCGATGAGGCCGTCGGGGTGCGCAATGTCCCAAGCGGCGCCAAAATGCGCTTTTGCGGCGTCGACGTCTTTGATACTCATGTATGCCATGGAAGCTGCCAGGTGCAGGAACAGTTCCGAGATGGGATAGCTTCCCTGTTTCATAATTAGGGCGTTTTCCGCCATGCCCAGACTGCGGCCATATTCGCCGCGCAGGTACAGGGCATGCGCCATCACGTAGCTGGCGAACAAGCGCAGGCCTTCGGGCAGATGCGCCGCAAGCGGATAAAACTCTTCGGCAGAATACGGGGAAGGCAAGTGCAGCAGGACGCTCGCGGCCGAGGCGAACAGGATATGCGTGGCGTGGACGGCGGGCGATTCCTCGTCAGTTGGCGTATCGAGGATGCCCGCAAGGCACCGGCGGGCGTCGGCGATACGGTTGAGCGACAGACTGGCGTATCCGCAGATAAAGCATGCGGAATAGCGCAGTGCGGGATCGGTGGCGTCAAGATAGGGGCGCGCCGTCTTGGCAGCAAGGGTGGCCTGTCCGCGAAAGTACAGCGCTTCTGCCGTGGCAATGGCGCGCGAATCGGGGTCGGAAATGCCTGCAACCGCAGCGTCCATCTGCCCCGGCACAAAGGCAGTGCACATCAACGGCATGGGAACGCATGGGTAGCCATTGCAGTCCATCTTCCATCTCCCAACAGCTGGCAACAATAGCAGCAATTGTACTCCTGTTGCTCGGGACTTGAATTTGTGGGTATCGCCTACGATTGTGCCGAACGTATAAAGGAAGAGTCTATTGGCGATGCTCCCAAGGTGGCTACCGAAGCCTAGCTGACCTCGACATTAGGAAAAAATACCACCCCTGTAAAAAGCTCTGTCGCAGCGATGGGAAACGCATCTCGTTCTGCATATAATGAGGTCATGTGACGGTGCGTTTGCATACGTGTAACGCATTCCCATCGAACCGAAAAGGAGCTCTGCATGGATCCCAACAAGCGTCCCGACGACATGGTGCGTATCACCACTCCCGAACTTGCCCAGGCGTTCATCGAAGAGCAGGTCGCTGCAATCCGCGAGCAGATCGGCGACAAGAAGGTCCTGCTGGCCCTTTCGGGCGGCGTTGACAGCTCCGTTGTCGCGGCCCTGCTCATCAAGGCCATCGGCAAGCAACTCATCTGCGTGCACGTGAACCACGGCCTGATGCGCAAGGGCGAGAGCGAGCAGGTCGTCGACGTCTTCAAGAACCAGATGGACGCCAACCTGGTCTATGTTGACGCGACTGATCGCTTCCTGGATAAGCTCGTGGACGTCGAGGAGCCCGAGGCCAAGCGTAAGATTATCGGCGCCGAGTTCATTCGCGTGTTCGAGGAGGAGGCCCGCAAGGTTGGCGACGAGGTTAGCTTCCTCGCCCAGGGCACCATCTATCCCGACATCCTGGAGTCCCAGGATGGCGTGAAGGCTCACCACAACGTGGGCGGCCTGCCCGATGACCTGCAGTTTGAGCTCTGCGAGCCCGTCAAGCTGCTGTACAAGGACGAGGTGCGCGTCGTGGGCCGCGAGCTCGGCCTGCCCGAGAACATGGTTGAGCGTCAGCCGTTCCCCGGTCCTGGCTTGGGCGTCCGCTGCCTTGGCGCCATCACCCGCGACCGTCTTGAGGCGCTGCGCGAGGCCGATGCCATCGTGCGCGAAGAGATCGACAAGGCCGGCCTGACCATCTGGCAGTATTTTGCCGTCGTGCCCGACTTCCGCGCCACCGGCGTGCGCGAGGGTAAACGCGCCTACGACTGGCCCTGCATTATTCGCTGCATCAACACCGTCGACGTCATGACCGCCGAGGTGCCCGAGCTCGACTGGGCGCTGCTCAAGCGCATTACCGCTCGCGTGACCGCCGAGGTCCCCGGTATTTGCCGCGTTTGCTACGACCTCACGCCGAAGCCCGTCGGCACGGTCGAGTGGGAGTAAGCTAACTCAGCTGGTAGGCGACGAGAACTAGCAGATGTGACAAAGGGACAGTCCCTTTGTCACATCCTCGATATTATGTGCGGGATGGTACGCCACGCGGCGTGCCATCCCGTTCGTTATTTTAATGAGCCGAGTGCGCGAGTGGGAAGAGTCACGAGCATGGTCGTTCCGCGCTCCGAGCTCTCTTCGACCTCGATGGAGCCGCCGTGGAGCGCGGCAATCTCCCAGACCAGCGCAAGTCCCAGCCCCACGCCGCCGTATGCCCTGCTGCGCGATTTGTCGACGCGAAAGAAGGGCTGAAAGATGCTCGTCTGGTATTGCTCGGGAATGCCCGGCCCCTGGTCGCGCACGCGTAGCAGCACACGGTCGCCTTCGGCGCAGGCGTTGATTTGCACGGTCGAGTTGGGCGCGCTGTAACGTATGGCGTTTTCGGCCAAGTTGAACAGCAGCCGATAGATTAGCGTATCGCTGCCGATCGTTTGCGCGTCGCCCTCACTTGCGAGCGCGATGCCCTTTTGCTCGGCAAGGGGCGCCAGGTCCGTGAGTACTTCTTCGATCATCGGCGCCAGGTCAATCGCATCGTTGCAAGGGACACTGCGCAGCTCGCTCATCTCGAGCAGGGTCTTTGTCATGTGCGTCATCCGCTCGGTCTGCTCCTGCAGCAGCCCGAGCAGGCTCGCTGTATCGGCGTCGGCGTCGGGGTGCTCGGCGCAAAAAAGCTCAACCTGGGCCTGCGTGAGCGCAAGTGGCGTGCGCAGCTCGTGCGCCGCATTGCCCGTAAACTGTCTTTGTGCGGAAAATCCCTCGTCAAGGCGGGCAATCATGTCGTTAAACGACGCGCTGCAGCGCCTGAGTTCAGAGGGCACGTCCTCGCTGATTTTTGTGTCGGCGAGGTTGTCGGGCCGCACGCTCTCGACTTGCGTCGCAAAGAAGCGAAGCGGTCGCAGCGCACGCCCGCTTACAAAGTAGGCCAGCACGCCGCCGAGCAGCGTTACCGCCGCGGTTATATACCAGCTCGTCGCGCCAAACGATTCCTGGGCGTCGTTCACGACGATGGTCAGCGCGTCGTCGAGCTCTTTGTTTGTCGGGTCAAATGAGCTGGGCGAGGCCGCCTCCACCTCGCTATGCGCCGATACCTTCTCACCAATCGAGTCCATGTAGCGCATGCCGGAGTAGCCAACCAGGCAATTCATAAGTACGCAGGTCGAACATACCAGCAGGGCCGTCATTAACGTGATGCGCCACTGCAGCGACAGCCGCTTCATTTACCGTCCTCCATAACGTAGCCTTCGCCGATTCGGTTGCGGATGGGGTCGTGCCCCAACGCACCGCGCAGCTTTTTGCGCAGTGACGAGATATGAACGCGGGTTGCGTTGCTAAAGCTGTTCACGGTGCTATCCCATACATGCTCGATAAGCTCTTCCTGGCTCACCGGCCGCCCCTGGTTAAGCATCAGGTATTCCAAGATGCCGGTCTCCTTGCGCGTGAGGGATAGGGTCTCGCCGCCCACGGAGGCGAGGCGCGCCTTGGTGTCAAAGCTCAACAATCCACAGGCTAGAACAACGTCGTTTTGCGTAAAGCGCCTGAGCGTGAGACTGCGTATGCGTGCCGCCAGCTCGTCAAGATGGAACGGCTTGGTGAGGTAGTCGTTGGCGCCCGCATCGAGCCCCGCTACCTTGTCGGAGACCTCGCCACGTGCGGACAGAATCAGTACCTTAGTTTCGCAGTCAGTTTTCCTAAGTTCCCTGAGTACGGCCGTGCCGTCGATACGGGGAAGGTTGAGGTCGAGTACCACGAGGTCGAAGGCCTCAACGTTCAGTAGGTCGAGCGCCTCCTGTCCGTCGTGACAGCAGTCGACGCTGTACGCCAAGTTTCGCAAACTGCGTGCGATCGTGTCGCACAGTGCTCGCTCGTCTTCGACGATCAAAATACGCATAACAGTCTCCTTGCACATTCCAAATCGCGCTTAACACGGATTTTATAGTCGATATGGTCCAATGGTCGCGTAACGAAAGGAGTGGTCGGATTGTTCAAAGCGGTAAAACCCGTGGTACAGGTCGCTTTGTTGATCGTCGGAATTGCCATGGTGTGCTTTGGCGTTATGCGTGGCGAGGCGGATGCCGTGCTGGCCAAAGCGATTAGGCTGTGCTTGGAGTGTATCGGAATTGGATAAAAGAAAAAACACCGGATCGCATCTTTTGGCGCGATTTCGTGGATTGATTCAGGCGTCGGCGACGCTTGCGACCAATATTCACCTGCCTAACTTTGCCAAGGGCGGCATCTACCAGGGAGCGGGCAAAGCCGTCTGCGTGCCGGGGCTCAACTGCTACTCGTGTCCGGCGGCCTCGGGTGCGTGTCCCATCGGGTCGTTTCAGTCGGTGGTGGGCTCGTCTAAGTTTAGCTTTTCGTATTACGTCACCGGAACGCTCATTCTAATCGGCGTGCTGCTGGGACGTTTTGTATGCGGCTTTTTGTGCCCGTTTGGATGGCTGCAAGAGCTTTTGCATAAGATTCCCAGCAAGAAGCTCTCCACGAAAAAGCTCAAGCCGCTCACGTACATCAAGTATGCCGTGCTGCTGTTTGCCGTGGTGCTGCTGCCCGTCTTGGTGGTCAACGATGTGGGTATGGGCGACCCGTTCTTTTGCAAGTACATCTGCCCGCAGGGCGTGCTCGAGGGCGCGATTCCGCTGTCCATCATGAACATGGGAATCCGCTCTGCGCTGGGAAAGCTCTTTACCTGGAAGCTCGCGATCCTCATTGTGGTTGCGGTGCTGAGCGTGCTGTTCTATCGCCCCTTCTGCAAATGGATTTGCCCGCTCGGCGCATTCTATGCGCTCATGAATAAGGTGTCCCTACTGGGGATTCGGGTCGATGCATGCAAATGCGTCTCGTGCGGCAAGTGCGCCAGGGTGTGTCAGATGGACGTGGACGTTACGCGTACACCCGACCATGCCGAGTGTATTCGTTGCGGCAAATGCGTGGGCGCGTGCCCCGTCGATGCTATTAGCTTTCGCTACGGGCTGGGTGTGACGGGCGACAAGCCCGCGCAGCCCACGCAAGCCTGCGAAAACAAATAGGTACCTATATAAGCTTCGATATAACGGAGGAACCATGAAACTGTCAAAAATTGCGGCCCTGTTGATGCTGCCCGTGCTGGCGCTGACTCTCGCGGCGTGCTCTGCCCCCAAGGGCGACGCGAAGGATGCCGCGAGCGGCGATGCGCAGATTGCCGAGCTTGTGGCGCAAAAGCCGTCGAGCGCCGAGGAGGCGGCCGAGCTGTACCAGCAGCTGCTGCAAAAGGAAAACGAGATCTTTGCGAGTGATAACGCCCTATGGGAAAAGGTGTTCCTTGCGGCCAACAAAGACACTCCCATGATTGAGGACGGCAAGAACTACGGCGACTTTTTGCTTGATACCATCGAGGGCGCCAAGGACCAGTTTACAGCTGACGAGCTCAAGACGCTTAAGGCCGGCGCGCAGCAGGTCAAGGAGATCGAGGACAAGCTCATGGCGCTGGAGAAGGAGTTCCCCGGATGTGGCAGCACGCCCGGCGAGGGGGAGAGCGTTGATGCTTCGGCCGCAGGGATGACCAACGGCGAGAGCGAGGCAACGAAGTTCCCCAGCTTTAAGGGCAAGGACTTGGACGGCAACGATGTAAACAGCGACGAGCTGTTCTCCAAGAACAAGGTCACCGTCATGAACTTCTGGTTTACCACCTGCAAGCCGTGCGTGGGAGAGCTGGGCGATCTGGAGAAGCTCAACAAGGAGCTTGCCGAGAAGGGCGGCCAGGTCGTGGGCGTTAATTCCTTTACCCTCGATGGCAACAAAGATGAGGTGGCCGATGCCAAGGACGTGCTTTCCAAGAAGGGCGTGACGTATAAAAACATCTGGTTTAAGTCGGATAGCGAGGCCGGAAAGTTCACCTCCAACCTGTACTCGTTCCCGACCACCTACGTGATCGACCAGAACGGTAACATCGTGGGAGAGCCGATCATGGGCGGTATCAACTCCGCTGAGCAGCGCGAGGCGCTCAACAAACTGATCGATCAGGCACTCGCGAAGAGTGAACAGTAAGTCCGTGGGACAGACAACTGAAGGGGAGTCGCTGGAAACAGCGACTCTTTTTTCTGCTTCGGGGTAGCATCATGGGTATACGTCGAAAGGGCACGCAGCTTTTCGTGCATTGCCTGAGCGGTGCGCGAAGCAACCAAGCTGTGAGTTTTCTTAAGCGTTCTGGGTATGGCAGTGTCAAGAATATCGGCGGCATAAGCGGCTACACGGGAAAGGTGGTGCGTTGGCTATGAAGGTGGTTATCGTTGGAGGCGTCGCGGGCGGCGCATCGGCGGCGGCACGTTTGCGCAGACTCGACGAGCAGGCCCAAATTGTCATCTTTGAGCGCACGGGTTTTGTATCGTATGCCAACTGTGGGCTTCCGTACTACATTGGCGGCGTGATAGAAGAAGAGGGCGCATTGACGCTGCAGTCTCCCAAGGGCTTTTGGGATCGCTTTCGCATTGCGGTCAAGACGAGTCACGAGGTGTTTGCCATCCATCCCGATTCGCATACGGTCGAGGTTCGCAATATGCTGACGGGCGAGGAATTTGTCGAGACGTATGACAAGCTCATCCTGTCGCCGGGTGCAAAGCCGATTCGCCCTGCGTTGCCGGGCATCGACTCGGATAAAATCTTTAGCCTACGCACCGTTGAGGACACGCTGCGTATTCACAGCTATGTTCGAGAGCGGCGACCGAGCAGTGCCGTCGTGATCGGCGGCGGCTTCATTGGCGTCGAGACGGCGGAGAATCTGTGCGAGCTGGGGCTCCAGGTGACCCTTCTGCAGCGTCCCGTCCAACTTATGAACAACCTGGATTACGACATGGCGACCCTTTTGCATACCGAGGTGCGTGAGCACGGTATCGATCTGCGCCTCAAGGCCGATGTGACAGGTTTTGAGGAAGTTGATGGCCGCGTTGTCACCCATGTTGCGGGCGATGACCCTATCGGAGCCGATATGGTGCTGCTTGCCATTGGCGTGGCACCTGAGAGCCATCTGGCGCAAGAGGCGGGGCTCGAACTGGGCATCAAGGGGGCTATTGTGGTCAACGACCGCATGGAGACCTCTGCTGCCGACGTGTATGCCGTGGGCGATGCCGTGCAGGTCACGCATCAGGTGACCGGCGAGGACGCGGTCATTTCGCTCGCCGGCCCCGCCAACAAGCAGGGGCGTGTCGTCGCCGATGTCATAGCCGGCATGGACAGCTGCTACCTCGGATCGTTGGGCTCATCGGTTATCAAGGTATTCGACTTGACGGCGGCAAGCACGGGACTATCCGAAAAGGCAGCACACGCGGCGGGAATTGACTGCGACAGCGTGGTCCTGTCGCCCGGTTCGCATGCGGGTTATTATCCGGGTGCAATGCCCATGACCATGAAGGTTATCTTCGAGAAGCAGGGATTGCGCCTGCTGGGTGCGCAAATCGTGGGCATCGATGGTGTGGACAAGTGTATCGACGTTCTGGCGACTGCCATCCAGGCAGGCATGCGCGGCGATAGGCTTAAGGATTTGGACCTAGCATACGCGCCGCCGTACTCATCGGCGAAGGATCCCGTCAATATGGCGGGCTTTATGATCGAGAACCTCAATCGCGGCATACTGGCGCAGTGGCATTGGGAGGATGAGCCCAACTTGCCACGCGATGGCAGCGTGCAGCTGCTCGATGTTCGTACGGAAGGGGAGTATGAGCGCGGGCATATCGATGGTTTCGTAAACATTCCCGTCGATGATCTGCGCAATCGCCTGGGCGAGCTCGACCGGGCCAAGCCGGTCTACGTAATTTGCCAGAGCGGCATTCGCAGCTACATTGCTTGCCGCATTTTGGCGCAGCATGGCTTTGAGTGCTTTAACTTCTCGGGCGGCTATCGCTTCTTTGCAGCCGTGACTGAGGCTCGCCGCGGCAGCGCTAACGTTATGCCGTGCGGGCTCGAAAAGTAGCGCGCATTGGAATGTGACAAAGTGACAGCCTCTTTGTCACATCGGGGATGTTATATGCGGGATGGTGCGCCATGCGGCGTGCTGTCCCGTTCGTTTTTTGGCGCGGTTCGTTACATTCCTCACTGGTATCGGCCAAAAATGAGGATAGAGTAGGACAAGCGCGCCGAACGTGAACGGCGGGGGAGCGGGCGAGCGCGCCCGCGCGAGAGAGGTTGCCGTCCATGCTGGATCTCAGAGATATTTGCAAAAGGTACGTTACGCAGTCGTTTACGCAGGTAGCGCTCGACAGCGTAAGCCTGTCTTTTCGCGATAACGAGTTTGTAGCCATCCTGGGTCCCTCGGGTTCGGGTAAAACTACGATGCTCAACGTCATTGGTGGACTCGACCATTTCGATTCCGGCGACCTGTTGATCGATGGCATCTCGACCAAGGACTTCAGCGACCGCGATTGGGATGCCTACAGAAACAATCGCATTGGCTTTGTGTTTCAGAGCTACAACCTCATTCCGCATCAGACCATTTTGGAAAACGTGGAATTGGCGCTTACGCTCACGGGCGTGGGGCATGCCGAGCGCCGCCAGCGTGCACGCAAGGCGCTTGAGGCAGTCGGTCTGGGCGAGCACGTTAACAAGCGCCCGAGCCAGCTATCGGGCGGCCAGATGCAGCGCGTGGCTATTGCCCGCGCCCTGATCAACGATCCCGAGATTGTGCTGGCTGACGAGCCGACCGGCGCCTTAGACTCAACGACATCCGTGCAGGTCATGGATTTGCTCAAGGACGTTGCGCGCGACCGTCTGGTCATCATGGTCACGCACAATCCCGAGCTGGCGTACCAGTACGCCACGCGCATCGTCAACCTGGCGGACGGCAAGATCACCGACGATTCCGATCCCTTTGATGTTGCCAATGCCGCGCGTCGCGAGGCTAAGCCTACGCGCAAAACCTCGATGAGCTTTGTGACGGCGCTGGGGCTTTCGGCGCGAAACCTTTTGACCAAGAAGGGCCGTACGGCTATGACGGCCTTTGCTGGTTCGATCGGCATCATCGGTATCGCGGCGATTCTGGCGCTCTCCAACGGCGTAAACGGCTACATCAAAAAGGTCGAGGAGGATACGCTCTCGAGCTACCCGCTGACGATTTCCAAGCAGGATTACGACCTGTCGTCCATGATGGGCGGACAGGGGACCACGGATGACGATACGTCCAAGAACGAGGGCTCGTCCGACGGCAGCACTGACGGCAAGGCTCGGGGAACCGATAAGATTCCTGTGGTCACGGCCGTAAAGGATATGTTTGCGAGCGTTAAGTCCAACGACATGACGAGCTTTAAGGCATGGCTCGATGCCGGTGGCGACGGCATCGATAAAGAGGTCAATGCCATCCAGTACGGCTATGGCGTGACGCCGGTTGTCTATCGTGCGGGCAAGGGCGATGAGAAGCCTGTCCGGCTGGTGCCCAACGCTATGACCGAGGCCATGAGCGGCGGCGCGAGTTCGGCGGCGACGGTGAGCATGGAATCCATGGGAACCTCGGTCTTTAACGAGATGATTGACGACCAGAGCCTGCTCGACAGCCAGTACGATGTTGTTGCCGGCCATTGGCCTACGTCAGCCAACGAGGCCGTGATGGTGCTTTCGAGCCGCGGAACGGTGGGCGACTACACGCTCTACAGCATCGGCGCGCTGGATATCGATGAACTCAACGATCTGGTAAACAGCGCCATGACGGCCGACGGCAAGGTCGAGACGCCCGAGACCGGCAGCGACTTTACCTACGACGACGCGCTGTCCACGGCGTTTAAAGTGTTGTCGCCGGCCGATGCCTATCGCAAAAACGAAGAGACCGGCATGTGGACCGACATGTCTGGCGATGCCGACTTTATGACGGCCAAGGTTGCCGACGGTATTGACGTGCGTATTGTGGGCGTGGTGCGACCGAACGAGATAGCCAACGCGAGCGCGTTGTCTCCGGGTATTGCCTATACACACGCGCTGACTCGCCAGCTTATGGAGCGCGCCGCCGATTCACAGATAGTGCAGGAGCAACTTGCCCACCCCGAGACGGATGTCTTTACGGGCAAGACCTTTGACGAGTTGCAAGGCGAGGCCAAGCAGGGCGTGGATCTGGGCAGCATGTTCAGTGTGGACGAGGCGGCGTTGAAGAGCGCGTTCTCGTTCGATGCATCTGCACTCTCGGGTGCTGCCGGTGGCATGGATCTTTCGGGCATCGATTTGTCGGGCCTGGATATTGACCTTTCGGGCGTTGGCAAGGACATCGACTTCAGCAGCATCATGGCAAAAGCACCGGCCCCAGATTTCTCGGGCATCTTTGACGGTCTGGAGCTCACGCCCGAGCAAATGCAGCAGGTGGGAACGCTTGCCAACCAACTGTTTGAGGGCTTTTTGCAGTCTGATCAGTTTAAGGCGCTGTCGCCCGAAGATCTTAAGGACGCGTCGAAGCTCGCCGCCGCGTTCTCGACGTATCTTGAGAGTGATGCGGTAGCCCAGCAAATCCTGGCCCAGCTCAAAGCGCTCGGCGGCGATGCCCTGGTAGAGCGCCTGCAGCACGCGATGACCGACTATGTGCAAAAGCAGCTGGCTCCGTATTTGCAGCAGTCTATGGATCAGGTGATGAAGGCGGTCAGCGAGCAGATTGCGACGACGGTATCAACCCAGCTCAAGGCGGGTGCGGCAGGGCTCATGGGCCAAATGGCGACGCAGATGTCTTCGAGTTTTGCCAACCTGGCGAGCGCCATGCGCGTGGATGCGGGCGCCTTTGCTCGTGCCATCCACTTCAACATGGACGCCGAGGACCTGAGCTCGCTCATGATGAGCTATGCCAAGGCGTCGAAGCTCACCTACGACAACAATCTGACCACGTTGGGCTATGCGGACGAGGCGGACCCCATTTCGGTCAAGATTTTCCCGCGCGACTTTGAGGCCAAGGAGCGCGTGCTCGATTACATCGATGCGTACAACAAGCAGGTCAAAGCTGCTGGCCACGATGAGCAGGCAATCTCGTATACCGACTACATGGGCATCATCATGGGCTCGGTGACCGACATCGTGAATACTATCAGCTTGGTGCTCATCGCATTCGTGAGTATCAGTTTGGTGGTGAGCTCCATCATGATCGGCATCATCACCTACATCAGCGTGCTGGAGCGCAAAAAGGAGATTGGCATCCTGCGCGCGATCGGCGCGTCAAAGCGCAACGTGGCCAACGTATTTAATGCCGAGACCTTTATCGAAGGCCTCATTGCCGGCGTCTTTGCCATTGTCGTCGTGGTGGCCGTGAGCTTTCCGGTTAATGCCTGGGCGCTTGCGGCCAAGCAGGTGCCCAACCTGATGAGCCTGCCCGTTCAAGACGCGCTGATGCTCATTGTAATTTCGGTGCTGCTGACGGTCGTTGCCGGCCTGCTGCCGGCTCGCAGCGCATCCAAGAAAGACCCTGTGGAAGCCCTGCGTTCCGAATAATGCGACAAAGGGACAGTCCCTTTGTCGCATTGGGGGACCAATTACCGTTCGGCACGTTAAGGGTCCCCGCTCCCCGCTTAACACTTGACGAAGGATCTCCATCTTTATATACCTATCGGTAGGCATATAGGTTGCATTGCCGATAGAAACGGAGTAACCATGACTCTCATCGCACCAGCCGAAAAGGACCGCCCCCGTGAGAGCGGCGCATTTGCTTGGATTGTCGTTATTGCGCTCGGTTTAATGTCTGCGGGAACAACCGGCACCTACAGCATCATTGCCGGCTCATTCATCGCTCCTGTATGTGAAGACCTGGGCTTTGACTACACTTCTTTCTCTTTCTATTTCACCGCGATTCTTCTTGGCCTTGCGCTTGGGCTTCCGCTTTTGAGTCGTTTCATTCCAAAAGTAATCGGCAAACCATGGCATATTTGCGTTGAACTCGTCCTTATTGCCGCCGGCGCCGCAATGGCGTTCTACACCGAGGTCTGGATGTTCATCGTCTCCGCCGCAGTGATCGGCATCTGCTTTTCGTTCACAACGGGTGTCTGCATGTCCGATGTCATTGACCAATGGTTCAGTAAATCGTCTGGTCTTGCCATCGGCCTTGCGTGGGGCGTTAATTCTCTCTGCACGCTGCTATTGAGTCCTGTCATTACACTGGTCATCGAGCAGCAAGGCTGGCGTACGGGTTACATCGTACTTGCGGCCGTTTCTGCAGCCATGATATTGCCCACAAGCGCATTTATCATTCGCCTTAAGCCTTCTGATCGCAATATGCTTCCGTACGGAGAGACTACCTCCGAAACCCATGAGAGCCACAGCGCCGATGAAAAGGAAGATGTCTCTTCGGGCATGGCGCTCCGCGATGCCGCGAAAACGCCATCTTTTATTCTCTGCGCCTTTCTGCTCTGCGTGGCGCAACTCACCTGCTGCATGAACCAGCTGTTCCCGACCTATGCAAGCGAGGTCGGCTTCAATCCCATCGTGGGAAGCCTAATGGTTTCGGCGGCTTCGCTCTCCGATATTTTCCTAAATCCCTTCGTAGGCAAAACATGCGACAAGCTCGGTGCTATTAAAGCAACGGTCGCATGGACGGGAGTCAGCATTCTTTCATTCCTACTTCTCATCTTTGGCGGAAGCAACGAGACCGTTTCCATCATCGCGGCCGGCGTAAACGACGTCATGTTCGCCATCGTTGGAACTGCAATGCCGATGATTCTCCTCTCGCTCTTCGGATCACGCGATTTTGGAAGGATCTATTCGATTATTTGCTCAGCGGGCTATGTTGTCGGAGCTTTCGGAATGCCAGTCATGATGAAGGTTTACGGTATGGCAGGGTCTTTCCAAGGAGTATTCGTTTTCTGTATCATCTGCAACCTTCTGATTGCGACATTTGCTTTAGTTTCCGGTCTCCTCAATAAGACTACCGCGAAATAACCTGACCAACGAACTGCTTGAGTAATCGCCCTCTTTGACACCGGCGATATTGAGCCCG
>NZ_QRQC01000030.1 GCF_003475325.1 Collinsella sp. AF33-16
CGCCTAGGCGCGGTCCAAGAAATCGTCCGCACCCCCCTTTGGTTATATTTGCCATAGGGGAGAAGGATAAATCACTTCCTAGATTTGTTTTGCTGGTGGTCACTTATGCTCTCAGCTCAGCAAACTCAGGTTTGCTTGCCTCAATCGTGGTATTGATCTTTTTCCTTGTTTTTAAGAAGAAGACACAACTTGACTTTCTTGTTGCATCGTTAATGTTTCTCGTTGCTGTTCTGTACCTTCCGTTTCATAATGTCGACTGGATAACCGCGGCGGGCGAGAGGCTTGCTGCCGGAGGCTCGTTGGATAATAGAGTTATCCGCGGATTCATATGCTTTGGATTTCTCGACTCCTTTCATCAGGTTGTTGGAGTTGGTCTTAACAACCTTGGTTCTTATATGAGCTACAACGCGCTGTCCACCGGGTTTGACAGCGACGGCCTAAATTACTGTGCGACATGGATTCAGACGCTCAATTATTCTGGAATTATTGGATTCTGCGCCCTTGTTTTTTATGTTGGATCCTTGTTTAAGCAATGTAATGGACGTATGTCCCGAGCCCTGTGCATAGTCTTGATCGTTGTTATGGCATATGAATCAATTCTCTTTTCCTACAGATTTGCTTTCATGGTCATCCTCCTCGAGGGATTCATTCGCAGCGAAAAAGCTGCCGCTGAATGCGAAGCCGAGGTGCAGCAATGAAAATTGTCATCGCTGCACTTCAGCGGTTGAGCGCCAACGGGATATGTGCACAGGCCGTTGTCTCGGAGCTAGTGCGACGCGGGCACGAGGTCGTTTGGGTTTGTAACCATGAGTTTGAATCACACGACCGACAGGATGGGGTAGAGTTTCGCGAGATCGATCCCCGCTGGGTCGACGTAGCACTTGCGAGACATCCCGGTCGTTCGGCTGCCCATACTGCTATCGTCGCGGCCAACCGTTTCGGAATGCTGCGCTCTTTGGGCACGTGGCCCCTTGTGTCAAAAGGCTATTCTCGACGCGTGACCAGGGCAGTTTGCGAGGCTTGCGTCGGCGCCGACATCGTGGTGGGGGCATACACTCAAATCGACGCTCTCATCGCTGCGCATGAGGCCAAATCCCGGAACCCACGGCTTCACTACATTGCTTGGTTCCTGGACAGCTTTGTGGGCGGTTATGGCCCGCGCTTTTTATCTGCAAAACAACTTGAGGAGCGAGTCGGGCGTTGGGATCGCGAGTTGCTCGACAATGCCGATGTTGTCGTGTCTATGGAGTCAGCCCGCTGTTTCCATATGGATCGATGTGTTAACGAACCATGGTTCGAAAAAATGCGCTTCTTAGATCTCCCCTTGCTCGACCT
The DNA here is from genome assembly GCF_003475325.1 of Collinsella sp. AF33-16. Classification (GTDB taxonomy): domain Bacteria; phylum Actinomycetota; class Coriobacteriia; order Coriobacteriales; family Coriobacteriaceae; genus Collinsella. The sequence goes on from NZ_QRQC01000030.1 coordinate 1,336, forward strand.
TCATAGGATGGTCGATTGTTCCGACGATCCTGGTACTCCCAAAGGAGTAAAGACTATCGTCTATGCGGGTTCTCTTCCCAAGGGGATTCGCTCACCTCGCTTCTTCCTGAACGTGCTTTCCTGCATGCCGGAGGAACCGCTGCGAGTTGTGTTCGTCGGTGATGCAGCCAATGACGATCTCAATGCGGCAGCTTCGAGTGACCGACGCATTGAGATTCGGGGGCGTCTTTCGCACGGCGATGCCGTGGCGCTTTTGCGTTCGGCAGATTTCGTACTCACCCTCGGAAATCGCCTAGACAACATGACACCCTCGAAAGTGTTCGAGCTCATGGCCTTGCGCAAACCCATATTGGCTACTTATCCCATAGATGACGAGCCAAGCATGCCGTACTTGAAGCGTTACGGCGACGTGCTGCTATTGGATGAAAGGAGTGATGCCTCTGAGGCGGCGACAAAGCTTCGCGACTTCCTCCGTATGTCTCATGAACCGCCTACGGTGGAAGAGCTTGAGAAAAACTTCTGGAACAACACGCCGTCGGCGTTTTGTGACCTTATCGAGTTATTAGGAGATAAATAATGAAATCAAGCACTGCATTTAAAGACAAGACCCTCATGATCACGGGTGGCACCGGCTCGTTCGGCAACACCGTGCTCAAGCACTTCATGAACACCGACCTGGCCGAGATCCGCATCTTCTCCCGCGACGAGAAGAAGCAGGACGACATACGCCACCGCCTGCAGGAGAGGTCGCCCGAGCTCGCCTCCAAGGTGCGCTTCTTCATCGGCGACGTCCGCAACGCCCAGAGCGTGCGCGACGCCATGCACGGCGTGGACTACATCTTCCACGCCGCCGCCCTCAAGCAGGTGCCCTCCTGCGAGTTCTTCCCCATGGAGGCCGTCCGCACCAACGTCATCGGCACGGACAACGTGCTGCACGCAGCGATTGAGGAAGGCGTCGACCGCGTCGTGTGCCTGTCCACCGACAAGGCCGCATACCCCATCAACGCCATGGGCAAGTCCAAGGCCATGATGGAGTCCATAATCTACGCCAACGCCCGCAACGGCGCCGGCCGCACCACCATCTGCTGCACCCGCTACGGCAACGTCATGTGCTCGCGCGGCAGCGTCATCCCGCTGTTCATCGACCGCATCCGCAAGGGCGAGCCGCTGACGGTCACCGACCCCAACATGACCCGCTTCCTCATGAACCTGGACGAGGCGGTGGACCTGGTGCAGTTCGCCTTCGAGCACGCCAACCCCGGCGACCTGTTCATCCAGAAGGCGCCGGCGTCCACCATCGGCGACCTCGCCGAGGCCGTCCAGGAGGTCTTCGGCCGCGTGGGCACCCAGGTGATCGGCACCCGCCACGGCGAGAAGCTCTTCGAGACCCTCATGACCCGCGAGGAGCGACTGAGGTCCGAGGACATGGGCGGCTACTACCGCGTGGCCTGCGACTCGCGCGACCTGAACTACGACAAGTTCGTCGTGGACGGCGAGGTGGAGACCCAGGCCGACGAGTCCTACACCTCCCACAACACCGAGAGACTCGACGTGGAGGGCACCATCGCCAAGATCAAGACGGCCGAGTACGTGCAGCTGGCACTCGAGGGCCGCGAGCACGAGGCGGTGCAGTAGACAGTGGCTAAAATTGGAATCTTAACTTCAACTCCGTCGTTTAATGACAATTATGGAGCTATTTTGCAGGCATATGCCCTGCAGCGCTGGTTAATTCTTGAGGGACATGAACCCAGCGATATTCTTTATCATGGGGATAATGAACCTATGTTAAATAAAAAGATGAGTCCGGTCGTTCGTTTTAAGGGTATTTTCTTTTCAGGGAACACCTTCCGACAGGCGCTCGGAACTGTTTTAACAAAAAAGGTTCGTCAAGCCCGTAGTAGGTATTTTCAGAAGTTTCAGAATGCTCACCTCGTAATATCAAACGAAACTTATGATTTTGCAGCATTAAAAAAATCTGTCGATGATTTTGATTGTTGTATTTGTGGAAGCGACCAGGTATGGAACCCAAGAGTCCATGGAGGAGTCAATGACCCTGGTTATTTCTTGCAATTTGCTGTTGGCGAGCGTCTCACGATAGCATATGCTCCAAGCTTTGGTGTTTCCGTTCTTCCCGATGCGTGCTACGACAATCTTGCAGAGTTTGTTGCCGGGATTGATTATGTTTCCGTACGCGAGGATTCCGGCGCTAAGCTACTTGCCGATGCTGGAGTTAAAGCTCCGGTAGTCGTTGATCCGACTATGCTTCTTACCGATAAAGACTACGATAAGATTGCAATTCGACCTGACTGGCTTCCGGAACGTTACATAGCGGTATACAAATTTGGAGAGCGTAACGAATTCGATTCAAAAATCAAGGATACTGCCAATAAGCTTGGTCTTCCTATTATTAATATACCTGCATCCGTTGACTCCTCTTTCAAAACGCGTTGGGATATTGGCCCGTCAGAATTTATTGCAATTATTCGCGATGCTGATTTAGTCTGTACCGATTCCTTCCATGCCACGGTATTTTCGACGTTATACAAAACGCCATGTATTGTTTTTCCACGAGATGCTATCGGCTCCAAAAAATCGATGAATTCAAGAATGGAAGGCTTGCTTGATCGTCTTGGAATGAGCTGCAGGTACGTAGCTTCATCTTCAGAATGGGATCGGGCCCTTGCAATGAAAATTGATTATTCAGAAGCTCATAATAGGCTTGCCGCATGGCGTTCCGATAGCGAAAAATATTTGATTTCAGCTCTTTCAGGAATCGGCGAATAGATGGCAGGTAATGAGTCAGTGACTATCGAGGACATCGATGGGATTTCCTCCTTATGCACAGGATGTGGAGCATGTGCCGCTGCGTGTCCGACGGGTTCAATTTGTATGACAACCGATAGGGAAGGCTTTTCTTACCCCCGCGTAGATAATAATCAGTGCATTGCCTGTCACAAGTGTCTCAATGTCTGTCAGGCGTCTCGGGATAGTGCCAAACATAACCCGATTGAAATCGAAGTGCTATATGCCTCCCGAAAAGACGAAAGAGCCGCTGGATCATCTGGCGGAATCATGGGTCTACTAGCCAAGCGAGTTTTAGAGTCAAATGGTGTAGTGTTCGGAGCGGTTTTCGATGCGGAGGGCCATAGGGTTATACATGCATCTACGGAAACGCATTCCTTGGAGAAAATCCTACGTTCTAAGTATGTCCAAAGTGAGGCGTGGCCAACTTATGCTCGTGTAAAACAGCATCTATGTTCTGGTGAACAGGTCCTGTTTTGCGGCACGCCTTGTCAAGTTATCGGACTAAACCGGTATCTTGGAAAACAGTACTCCAATTTACTGACAGTTGATTTCTTCTGTCACGGTGTTCCTTCGCCCGGTTTTTTTGCTGATTACGCTCGTCTAGTCGAAAGTCAAAAGGGGAGCCGTTTGACTGATGTGACCTTTCGCGAGAAAAGTCACGGTTGGAGAGAGCAGCACATGCGTTGGTACTTTTCAGATGGATCGAATATAGAAGAACCTTCCCTCGATAATTGCCATTACTTCTTCTTCTTGGGCAATTATTCCTTAAGAAAATCATGTTATACGTGTGAGCTGTATAAACGTCATGAAGCAGATATAACACTGGCAGATTATTGGCTAATTGACCCCGCGTTTGATGACGATCTTGGCACCTCTCTTGTTCTTGCAAATACGGAAAATGGATTAACCTTTCTGAAGGATATCAAGAAAGACACTATTGAGGTCCCTGTTGACAATTTCGACTTCGAAATTTATCGACATAGCTACTGCCCTAATAAACGCGCTAACTTTTTTGATTGTTACGTAAATGAAGGTATTGAAGCAACATGCGGTTCTTATTTCGATAATGAGCATCGCGTATGGTGTATTAGAAACAGATGCGGCGCAATTAAAAACGCTTTTGTGTCAAAAATCAAAAACTGCATAGGGGCATTTACAAGATAATGGGCAGTAAAAAAAGCTTTATTAAGAACTCATTGCTGTTTATGCTTGGTTCTGGATTATCAAAAGCACTCGGCATCATTATGTTGCCGTTATACACTTCTCAAATTCCAACAGAAGATTACGGTGCTTACGATATTTCGCTTACTCTTATCACAATTGTAAGTTCGATTGCATACTTCGAACTTTGGTCTGCCGTCTTACGTTTTATGTATGATCGCTCAGACAGAAATAGTAAGGCAACAGTTGTTCGATCTGGTCTATATCTGTTACTATGCGCGACGGTAGTATTTGTAATACTTGGAGTGGTATTGTGCTCATCCCTTTCTCTGGGTCATCCGGTATGGTTGATGAGTTATGGAGTTGCAATATCTACGTCAACGTTTTTTTGTTTTGTAGCAAGGGGCTATGGAAAGAACGCTGAGTTTACGTTATCTGGTATTTTGAGCAGTGTTGTAATTGCAGTCACAAATATTGGTCTGATTCTTTTACTCCATTTTGACTATTCCGCTCTGTATATCAGTTATGTAATAGGCTCAATAGTTCAGTGTGTTTATCTTGGCTGGACTATTGGTATTGGCGAGATAGTCAAGTCGTCAGAAAAGGATAACGAACTAACAAAAAGCCTATTGCGTTTTGCTGCGCCCTTATGCTTGAACACGGCTTCTTATTGGCTATTATCAAGCGCTTCTCGACTTGTTTTCAACTATATGAGCGGAAATGCTGCAAGCGGCGTGTTCTCTGTTGGAAATAAATTTGGCCAGGTCATAGTTCTTGCAACAACGTGTTTTACATATGCATGGCAAGACCTTTCATTCTCAGAAAGCTCTAAAGGGGCAGACTCTCTTTTTTATACACGTGCATGCCGTACGTATCTGACTTTCTTATCGGCCGCCTTTGCTCTTCTGCTCCCCATGCTCAGGTGTGCCTTTCCACTTTTCGTCAGGGGTTCCTATGGCGATGCAATCGATATAGTCCCGCTTGCCCTTGTCGTTGCTTTAATTAGTGGATACTCTGGCTTTGTTGGCAACGTTTTTTATGCTATCAAAAAAACAAAGACAATTACCGTTTCAACGGTAATTGCAGGTTTAGTCGCTGTAGGCTTTTCGCCTTTATTTATCAATATTTTAGGCGCAAATGGAGTAAATGTTGCCGTTCTTCTCGGGTTTATTGTAAATCTTGCAGTTAGAGCGTTCGTACTAAACCGAGAAATCGGCTTTAAGCTCTGTTATAAAATCGTGATACCGTGCTCGTTGTGGATAGCGCTTTCTTGTGTTGCGTTTTGGTATGGACTGCTGTGGTCAACAATTTCTTTGATATGCAGTATTTTCATTGCCTGTTACCTATTTAAAGACGAAGTATCGTCATTATTTCATCTACAAAATAAGTGACCAATTTGCCTAGATTTTTGGAATGGAATTAATCTTGAAAGTACTAATCACTGGATCGAAGGGGTTCGTGGGTAGGAACCTCTGCTGTGCGCTGAAGAACATAAGGGACGGCAAGGACCGTCGCGAGAAGTATGCGAGCCTGCTGCCCCTCGAGGTCATGGAGTACGACGTCGACTCGACGCCCGCTGAGCTGGAGGACTACTGCTCCCGCGCCGACTTCGTCTTCAACCTGGCCGGCGTCAACCGCCCCAAGGACCAGGCGGAGTTCATGGAGGGCAACTTCGGGTTCGCCTCCACGCTGCTGGACACCTTGGAGCGCCACGGGAATAAATGCCCCGTCATGCTCTCCAGCTCCGCGCAGGCGAGCCTGTCGGGCCGCTTCGAGGGCTCGGTCTACGGCGAGTCCAAGCTCGCGGGGGAGGGCCTGTTCCGCGAGTATTCCGAGCGCACGGGCGCCCCGGTACTCATCTACCGCTTCCCCAACCTCTACGGCAAGTGGTGCCGCCCGCGCTACAACTCCGCCGTGGCGACCTTCTGCGACGCCATCGCCAACGGCCGCCCCTACACCGTGAACGACCCCTCGGTGGAGCTCGAGCTCCTCTACATCGACGACCTGGTCGACGAGATGCTGGGCGCCCTGCTGGGGCGTGAGCACCGCTGCGGATACGAGGGGCTCGAGCGCATCGAGGGAGATCAGTTCTGCTACGTCCCAGAAACCGACGTGAAGACGCTGGGCGAGATCGTCTACCTGCTGGACAGTTTCCGAGACAGCCGCGAGACGCTCTCGGTGCCCGACCTGACCGAGGGCTCCTTCTCCAAGAAGCTCTGGAGCACGTTCCTGTCCTACTACGAGCCGGGGCACTTCGCCTACGGACTCAAGCCTAACGTGGACGTGCGCGGCTCGTTCACCGAGTTCCTGCGCACGCCGGAGCGCGGCCAGGTCTCCATCAACGTCTCGAGGCCCGGTATCACCAAGGGCAACCACTGGCACATGAGCAAGTGGGAGAGGTTCCTGGTGGTCTCCGGCACCGCCTCCATCAAGCTCAGGAAGGTGGGGGAGGACTCCGATGGAAACCCGTTCCCCGTCGACGAGTACACCGTCTCGGGTTCGGACATGCGCGCCGTGGAGATGGTCCCCGGCTACACGCACTCCATCACCAACCTGTCCGACACCGAGGACCTCGTGACGGTCATGTGGGCCAACGAGCCCTTCGACCCCGAGAATCCCGACACCTACTACGAGGAGGTCTAGCCGCATGGGCAAGGACTATTCCGATATCGCATTCGAGGACGACGGCCGCCTGAAGCTGCTCATTATCGTGGGCACCCGCCCCGAGGTCATCCGCCTGTCCGAGGTCATCAAGAAGTGCCGCCGCCACTTCGACTGCCTGCTGGCGCACACCGGTCAGAACTACGACTACACGCTCAACGGCATCTTCTTCCGCGACCTGGAGCTCGCCGACCCCGACGTCTACCTGGACGCCGTGGGCGCCGACCTCGGCGAGACCGTGGGCAACATCATCGCCGCGAGCTACAGGCTCATGGTCCAGGTCCAGCCCGACGCCCTTCTGATCCTGGGCGACACTAACAGCTGCCTGTCCGCCATCGCGGCCAAGCGCCTGCACATCCCCATCTTCCACATGGAGGCGGGCAACCGCTGCAAGGACGAGTGCCTGCCCGAGGAGACCAACCGCCGCATCGTCGACGTGATCTCCGACGTCAACCTGGCCTACTCCGAGCACGCCCGCCGCTACCTGAAGGACACCGGCTGCGCCCCCGAGCGCACCTACGTCACCGGGTCGCCCATGGCAGAGGTCCTGCGCGCCAACCTGGAGAAGATCGAGGCGTCGGACGTCCTGACCGAGCTCGGGCTGGAGCCGAAGAAGTACATGCTGCTGTCCGCCCACCGCGAGGAGAACATCGACACCGAGGTCAACTTCACGAGCCTGTTCACCGCCATTAACGCGCTGGCCGAGAGGTACGACATGCCGATCCTGTACTCCTGTCACCCGCGCTCCCGCAAGCGCCTGGAGGCCACCGGCTTTCAGCTCGACCCCCGCGTCCGCATGCACGAGCCCATGGGCTTCCACGACTACAACTGCCTGCAGATGAACGCCTTCGCCGTGGTGTCTGACTCCGGTACCCTGCCCGAGGAGTCCAGCTTCTTCGCGAGCGTCGGGCATCCGTTCCCGGCGGTGTGCATCCGCACCTCCACCGAGCGCCCCGAGGCCCTGGACAAGGCGTGCTTCACGCTGGCCGGCATCAGCGAGCGCGGCCTGCTCCAGGCCGTCCGCACCGCCGTCGAGCTCGATGCGGAGGGGTCGCTGCCCGAGGCTCCCGTCCCCGACTACGCCGACGAGACCGTGTCCACCAAGGTGGTCAAGATCATCCAGAGCTACACCGGCGTCGTGGACAAGATGGTGTGGAGGAAGAGCCTCTAGCTTCATTACTAATGGATAGCCATTTTAAATATTGCCAATTATCGGCTAAACATCTTGCAGATGTTGCCGACAAATTCTATACGAAAGATTTGTATTGAGGAATTAGTACAATGGGCGGCCCTTTGCTTTCTGCAAAGGGCCGCCCACCCCTTATAGCCCTCATTGCTAATAAAGCTTCGATTCTTTCACACAGCGAATTATAGAGCACTCGCTTTATGTGAGCCGCGCATACCTCGGACCATTCGCTGTTTGTATTTATTGCTGGCATATTACGTCCTATGTAAGGAGGAAAGGAATGTTTGGAAAAGTCAGGAAAACGAGAAGCGACTGTACGGTTGGTACCTACGAGAAGAAGCATGACCTTCCTGCAGGAACACTTAGGAACTCTGATGGTCGTAAGGCCAGAAAGGATAAAACTCTGAAATCCCTTCGAAAAGAAACTGGAAGCGACTATCGATAACTTCTGAAACTATAAGATTGGGGTACTGCAATGGGAACTGATGTCTTTGTTCTTGGTGACGATCAGAGCTATGCAGCAAGCATGGCCAATGACTACACCTTGAAGCCGTCGTCTGAGATGAGCGGTCGTTCAAGTTCGCGAGCGCATATTCAAGAAGTTGCTGCCGAAGTGCTTTCGAAGGAAAACGGGACTGGCAAGGTCTTTTCGATCTACGGGACCGGCGGGCTTGGGAAGACGTTCCTCATGGAAGAGTTGTATTCCGACTTTACACATAGGTTTACCCACAATACCGTTGTTACCAGGCATAGCTTTGAAGGAGAAGAGATAACCTCTGAAGAGAAGATTCTAAAAGAGCTCTCGGATCTTCTTGCATGCAACGGAGTGCCAAGTCCAACCTTTAGGATGAATTACTACGCATGGAGAGCAAAAGCATCGAATTTTGCATTGGCTAAAGCCGAGTTCTGCGCTGATTTTGAGCAAGCAAAAAATAAGGGAGTCGAGATTTCGACGATGTTGTCGGGTCTTGCTGCTCCCTTTATTGATCAATTTACCCAAGGCCTTGGTGGCTCTATTCTTAATGCTGCCATTGAGATTGGGGTTTATGCAGCCGATTCTATTAAAAGTGCCAAAGCGTGTAATGAATGGAAGAGCCTAACGGAAGAGAAAACCTCCAGTGATTTGAAAAGGTCATTGGCGGCTAGTCTTAAGTCTGATATCGAAGCGTGGACTGGTCGCAATGAACGGAAGCTTATCTTCTTTTTGGATACATTTGAGAAGCTGGGTTGGGTTGCTGGTGAATGGCGAATAGGTCGATACGATTGGGCAAAGACCATCTCGGAGGCAAAGGGGTCTCTCTGGATTGTCGCTGGGCGCTGCAGACTTGCATGGAAAAATGTGGTTCGTTTTCCTGTTCAGCTTGAGCCCATGAGCTCATCTGAAGCAGACGACCTGTTGGTGAAATGCGGAGTCAGTGATTCCGAGCTGCGTAGCTTGGCTGTGGAGAAAGCCAGAGGAATACCCGTATACTTAATAATGCTTGCTGACATGATTAATAGATCGTCAGTCGCGGAGGCAAGGCGCGACCTTCTTTGCATTGTTGATTATGATAATCTCGTCGAAGTGTATTTACGGGGCCTCGATGCCTCCCTTAAGCCTGCCATCTATACCGCTGCTTTTATTGAGTACTGGGACTACGAATTTATGATGGCAGTGGGGGAATCCTTCATTGATCCTAATGCTATTGCTCAACTTGAAAATCTTTCCTTTGTATGGAAGCGGCAAGATAGCTTTGAAATGCATGAGGTTGTCGCCGATCTCATTCGTAGATCTGCTAAGGGCCCTGTCGTATTGAAGCTTTTCAAGGCGTGCGGAGATTTGCTCGGGCAGTTGGGCTCAGACGATAAAAGGACTGCCTATGCAAAGGATACTTATAGACTTCATGTGCTCAAGGCAAGGCAACTTCTTGCTGTAGAAGGTGTGGACGTTCTTGGATCCGAGGCAGCTTTTAATGCTCGCATGCAATATGCCGAGGCGGCATGGCACAACGGTCAAGTTGAGCAGGCATATGACCTTTATAAAGAAATTCAATGTTCTTACGCTCCTACAAGCTCTGCAGATGAACCTAGCATTTATTTCTTGAGAGCAAAACTCAAGACTGCGGCTCTTAAAACTCAACTTTGGTTAACCAGAGGCGAAAGAACATGGCATGAACAAGCCATCGCAGATACCGTTGAAGTTTTAAATGACGTAAGGGAGCATTATCCGAATGAACGGCTCATTTATCTTTCGGCGCTTAATGATCTTGGTATTTCCTGGAAACGATTCAAAGACTTCGACAAGGCTTTCTACTATCAGAATCAAGTTGTGAGAGCGCTTAAGGATAAAAAAGCCAAGGAACTAGATGCCGATGAGGCTCGCTTTATTAACAACTACGGAGCAACATGCCAACAATACGGTGCCAAGCTTAAACAAGAGGGCAACGCTTCCGAAGGGCAAGAGTACCTTAAAAGGGCTTTGAAGTATTACGACAAGGCCTACAAAGCGCGTAAGACTCTGTTTGGCACAAACAGCCTTCAGGCTTTAATCGTGCTTACCAACAAGGGCGTTGCCAACATGTTGATGGGCAAGTATCCTGAAGCTGAAAACATGCTTGAAAAAGCCTATAGAGGCTTTAAAAGCGGTGGTTTCCCCACGGGAGATTCCTCTTATTTGAGAGCTAGATTTCAGCTGGCCAATGTTAGTTCTAACAAAGCAAGAGAGCTCAAGGATGCTGGCTTGATCGATGAGGCGCGCATCGAGGGGCGTAAAGCGCTTGAGTTGCACAAGAAGGTTTATAACGATAAGAAAGAATGCCTAACTGAATGGGCTGTTGATACGGGAAAATCGAGAGATGCGGTAAAGGCCGCTGAAAAGTTTTTGGCAGAGCTTTAGTGGGCGATTGTTGGCTGTTTGTTTGTATTGATTCGTGTTGGATCGTCTAACTGTAAAAGTCTTTAAAGGCCACTATTTACCGTTTATCGAGAAGAAGTTTATTGCTACGACACGAGTGCTAGAATCAGCTCATCAATCTCTATATTAGGGGTGTAGCAATGTTTGATACCAAAATCGCTCTTGAGCAATTTAATGCGCTTTCTGATGTTGCAAGAAAGCGATTGAGTAGCGCCCTTGATTCAATAGAGCATGGTATTTCACCTAATACAGATGCCATTCATGATCTGAGCCTTTCTCTTTCAGATTTAAGATCAGCATATGAGAAAGCAAAAGGTGCTGCCATTCATTGCGCTAACGCCGACGGTGTGAATGATGCTGATGCAGCTTTTTGCTCATATATTGAAACAATTGACGAAAATGAACGCCGACAATTAATTGCTGCATTACAACCAATTATTTCTTTACTTGAGAGGTTTGTTAGAGTTAAGTCTGACAAGGATGCCTTTATGGGAGACCTTATTCCCATTCAAAGCGAGGCATCAGACTTGCTTGATAGTCTAAAAAATGACCCACTGTCTTTAAATCAGGGCGAATCGGGTTTAAATAACAATGTAGTTAGGCCTAAACAGCTTTTTATGGAGGCCCTACATCATGAGGACATGACCGATGATAGGGGTATCGAACTTTCTGAAGAACTTGCCGGCCTCTTGCCGCAGCGTATTATCTACGGTCTTATAGCAGGTGTCTACTATGAACCCCACAACCCGAATCCCATAAAACAGCCGGAGCCTCAGGCTGCAGTTTATCAGGCAAAGAGCGACCCTGTCTTGCCTGTTTCCGAAGTGAAGAGTGAAGCCTTATCCTCTATTGAAGAAGATGGTGGATGCGCTGAAAAAGAATCGGCTCCATTAGCGCCTCAAAGGCCTTCTCTTGGCAAGAAAAAACTCGGCATTAAGAAACTCCAGAGCGACGTATTGAATGCTGGATATGTTGCTAGATTTACATTCTCGCTGCTCGCGTCATGGCCTGGACTCACTTCAGGCCAGATTGCTCGAATTGCATCATCGTTTTACGAATGGGATACCGTTCCCGAAGCCGTTCAGACGATTATCGATCGTCTTGTCAAAAAGACTTATTTAGAATCAGTCGCGGTCAGTGACAATACTCAATATTTCCTAACGGTCCCTGCTGCTGTACTTTGTAGCAAAGAAACCGTATATAACTACAAGAATGCTTGCCGAAAATCACCTTGGTTAATACCGATGCCGGAGAGCAGGATTTCAAACGGCATTAGAAATATAGACACGGCTGCTGAGCGCATCAAAGATATTAAGTCCAGGGACATTGTAGAGGTTTTGCGTTCATACGACCTTCTGATTGATTACTTATGCTATGTCGAAGATTCAAATTCGGGAGTGAACAAATCAAAACTGCTCGATAGCCTCTTTGGGAGTACTCCTTCTGCTGTTTTGGTCTATTTTAATGATCAGCTCATTAACTGCGTCCTCGCTCCCGAAGGCGAAAGACTTTCGTTGGAAGGCAACAACGTTCTGTCCAACGTTGCGCCAAAAGAAAACGTCGATAGCGCAAATATCGACCATTGGTTCGTTCTAAAGGATGGCTTATTAGAAGACGCTTTTGCGAAACTTGAATTCGCGGATGAAGAAGATGAAGATAATACGCCATTACCTTCATCATCTGAATCCTTGGAATCAGACCAAGGTCCTGCTGACTTCGCTATAGACTCCGAGGTTGTCATTCTGAATGAGGTGCATGAGTGCGATCGTAATAATCTCACCTCAACTGATGATTCAAATGAGGCAGAGGGTGTGGCGGTCGATTCGGGCGCCCAAGAAGCCGAACATGAAAACTCTGATGTTTCTATTCATCCTGACATCACGGATGAAATGGATTCGAACCAAATGGCCAGCATACTTGTCAAACGCAAGATGCCTCCATCAGACGATGAAGCTCGACTATTTGTCGGCAAGCTGCTTAATGAGCAAAATAGAATCCAATCGCTAGTTGCAGCGCATTATTTTCTTAAGGCCCTCTCGTTGGAGGGCGATCGACCTTGGGCTCAGTTGGCTTCACTTCAGATGGCCTATGGCTGCGATTCTAAAATTGAACGTCACCTGTATCGCGGCTCCGAATTGAAGGCTGCGTTTCCTACCGTTACTGCCGATACTAGCGCCTTACAGCTGGCCGCTTATTGTAGGGCAATGGTCGCTCCTGCAGTTGCCTATGACTATGAGCTGCATGCGACCGCGGAAACGTTTGGCAAGAACTTTGATGAGCTCTTTCCGCAATTTGTTGTATTAAAGCCGCTGTTTAATGAGCTGCTCATAATATGGGATGTTTCTCCGGAGCGAGGTCTTGATAGTCAGATAGTTGAGATGCTCGGTGGAGAGGAGAGAAGAGACCAGGCAATAGCCGAGACCGAAAGTAAGGCAAGGCTGCTATGCGCGCCTCCTAAAGTAAAGGCGATGATTAAAGGCATCCCCGAATTTCTTGAGTTGAGTTTTGGCGATTCGAGCGATCTTGGCTCTGTTCTAACGATTGTTGCTAATGATGACCGCGAATCTCGTCCTCTAATTGAAGACGTTCTTGCTCAGTTCAAGGTTGGCAGTTCCGATGCCGAGCAGGATAAAGCCATTTCTGACTTTATCGATTCGAAATGGCGTATGGCGGTAAATGGTAAGAAAAATAGAGGGATGAATCTTGAATATGCCGCTCGTAAGCATTTGGTTAGTGCCATTGAAGACCGCATCGAAGTATTAAAGGAGTGGAACACCCTAATCGGTTCTTCATTTAGAGAGGGGGCGCTAGAACAGCTGGGAAATCTCAAGGACAGGATTCTTGTTTTGACCGATGAGGTTTCTGTTTCTGGAGCAGCTTATAATCCGGTGGATTCGACTGTGCTGGACGCTTTATTTACCGATATAAAGCGTTTACTGACGGGAAATTCTTCCTGCACAATGGACTATGAACAATTTCTTGCCACTGGATGCATTTAGATTGATTCTGGTCTTCCTGTTTTGAACATGGATCTCTCCCGTGTCGTTTATTGCGAACCTTGGAGGGTTCTGCTCGAGCACCATCTGAGCCCTAAACTTGATTCAGCTGAGGCTGCTAGGCAGATTGCTGATCCAAGTTCGAGGCTATTTGACAATTTAGGCCAGCTCGACAACATCTTGAATCTGTGTGGCGCAATAGAGGGGGTTCTGCCTCCGAGCGACCTTGATCGTAAAAATGCGCATCAGTCAGCCTTGGATGAGCTGGATAAATATAAAGATATGCTCGAAATGGCGTATGCCTACAACAAAATTGATGAGCAACAGAAGGAACGCTTGCTAGAAATAGCTCGTCTGAACATGGGATTCTTCTTTGACTTGGAAGACTATGCCAATTGGAAGTGGTTCCTTAAGGGACTTCAGAAGCAGGTCGATGATCTTTCGCTTTCGCGTAAGACCGATCTTGATCGCAGGCTATCTTCTTGTCGTCGTAAGATCCAAGGTAAAAAATCCTCCTTGCTCGATAAGGCTACCGTTTTGTTTGAAGAGGGCAACTATGCTGTAGTTGAAGAGTATTTGAATAGAATAGATGCTGGCAAGCTTGATTTGGACGTAACGCCTATTACCGAGAGCGATGTTTTCTCGGAGTTTATTAGCGATGATGTTTATAAACAGCTATTTGATTGTTGCAAGAAATCTAACAACCGAAACGATTTTGCCAAGTTCGCAAAGTCCTATATTAATAAGAATGCTCCGAAGAGTTGGGATACTGATTACAAAGATTCAGGCTATAAAGAAAACGCCTTGAAAATGGTTGGAAGTTGGCCAAAGCGCGGAAATAAAACCGGAAGTGCCGATTGCAAGGATATTGCTACATTCTTGAGAGCTCTTGGATTGTCTGTTAGGCAAGTTGAACGCACTTCTCAAGGCCAAGCTCGGTACTCCGCGTCGCTACGCCCCGCTTCTCGCGGAATGACTCAATACAGTCATCCTATTGCGGCATTTGGCACTAAAATGCCGTCAAAGCTAGATGTTTTGCTGTTGTTCGGTTCATTATCGCCTAGAGATATCTTGTCTAAAGTTCGTGCTGCCGGACTGACGAGGATGTCCCTCGTATTTGTTGATAGCCCAATGAGACTCGAGGATAAAAGAGCCTTGGCAGAGCTATCACATGCGAGCAACAATCATCTTCAATTTATCGTTATTGATCAGGTCCTTGCATTGTTCTTGGCCTTGCACGAAGAGCCCGAACGTCTTCAGTTAATGCTGAAGTGCGCCTTGCCTTTTACGTTTTATCAACCATTTGTACGCGATGGCGGTCCTACCCCAGACGAAATGTTCTGCGGCAGGGATGCTGAGCTAAGAAGCATTATGGATCCTGGTGGAGCCATAATCGTCTATGGTGGCAGACAGTTGGGCAAGACTGCGCTTCTTCAAAGAGCCGAAAGCCTCTGCCAAAAACCTGATTCCAAAGAGTTCGCAGTCTATGTCAACATTCTTAATTGCCTGACTGAAAAGGATGTTGCCTGTAAGGTTGCTGAGGCTTTTGGTGCAAAAGCTGAACTTTCGCTTGGAAAGGTTGAGGACATTCGGTCCCTTGCGGCAGCGATTGCTAAAGCCATGAACTCCAAGCTTGCTTCCAGGGTTCTGTTGCTTCTTGATGAGTGTGATAATTTTCTCAATGCTATTGCTGAGCACCATTACAGGGAGCTCCAGCCTCTTATCGACCTAAAAAGTGAATCTACTAATAGCTTTAAGTTTGTGATTGCGGGCTTGCATAATGTTTGCAGAGCAAAAAACGCTATTCAGGAGAACGGCTTCTCGGGCCAAGTTGGTTCACCCATTTGCGTCAAACCATTATCACCCCAAGAAGCGCTGCAGCTAATTTCTAGGCCGCTGCTTTATTTGGGCTTCCAAGTTGATAGGTACCCTCATCTGGAGACCATCCTTACAAACACAAATTACTATCCAGGAATCATCCAGTTCTTTGGGCATACACTGGTTGAAACCATGAAAGAACAGTATGGCGTTTATTATCGTGCTGCTGATGGACAGCCTCCGTATCCTCTCCTTGAGGAGCAACTTGGCGAAATCATTAACAAGAATGATTTGAACAACAGTATTAGAGAAAAGTTCAGGCTCTCTCTGGAGCTCGATGAGCGATACTTTATGCTTGCTCGGTGTATCGCCATGTTGAGCTTTGCTGCAGAACGCGAGGATGATCAGAAGTCCCTGCTTGACGGCTTCAGTATCGACGCTATTCAGAAATCAGCGATCGAATTCGACATCTCATGCCTAAAATGCGAATCCCAGAGCGCTCTGGAGATACTGCTTGACGAAATGGTCGAGATGGGTATTTTGACTAAACCTTCTATGACTGTTCATTGTTATAAACTGCGCAGGCATTCGTTCTTGAATATCATCGGACCCAATGAAGATGCTGTTTTCGATGACATCATCGAAGCTAATGAGTGCGCTAAGGTTTAAAGGAAAGTGTGGCTTCATGGGCATGGACCATTCGTACATATGGTGGACCAATGTTACGGGTCCTCGGATGTTTATAAAATCAGTCGTGAGTTCTCTCTCGGACAATTACAATGTGCGATTGCTTCTGCCCAAGTTGTGCCCTTGGCCAAATAGGATGAGGGAGTTAATTGCTGAAGCCGCCCAAAGCGAATACGCGCTGGAAGGTGTCACTATTGATGTGGTCACACCGGATGATTTTAACAATGCTCAGAGTCCAGTTGAAGTGCTGCTTGATCGCTACGCTCTGAATGACGTAAGACTAAGATATAGGAATTCACTTAATCCCGCTGAGTATCTTATCCAGAATCACGTGTTGAAAGACAGAATCGTCTGGTTGACAGGTTTTGAGCCGAAAGACATTAAAACTTGGATGGGCTTAATCTGCGGGTGGCCATCTACAACACCTTTAGATGGATTGTTTGTTGTAGAGACTTCTTTTGATGGATGGTCTTCGCTGGATCAAAATGAAAATGATGGGTGCAAGACTATCAGTTATCGTGATTGCATAGGCGAGTATAGCGTTTCGTTATTCAATGGTTTACTTGTGGATGAAATGCCTTCAATGGCTTTTTCGGGTCAAGAAAAAAGCTACTGCGCCTCGCTGCTCTCCAACGTCTGCGGTGGGGACGTTGAGGTGTCAGATATCTTATCCGAGAACCTCGAACTTATGCTTGATAACAGCTATGATGTGCTCTGTTCTGTTTTAGATTGCTTTGATAATGATAGGGTCAAAGCTGATCATAATAATGTTCTTGCTATCGCTCTGCGAGCCGATAAGGGCTCAATCGATCGAAGAGTCTGGAAAGCACAGGTCGAGATTCTGTTCCCCATCTTGGAGGCTAGGCGATTGGCGGTGATAGCAAGAGTACGTGATCAGCTTACCGCCGTTTTGGAAAGCAGTGATGTCTCTCAATTTGGCGAGCGCGTATCTGAACCCGAGGATGTTGAACTCGGAACCCTTGTATACCTAATGGCGCAAACTAACGATGACGGCGAAAGACTTTTATATATCCCCGATCGAGAGCTCAGGAACGAAATCCATCTTCTTCGCGAATGCCGCAATATTATTGCGCACCACAAAATATGCGAATGGAGCCAAGTTAGATGGTTACTTGAATCAAGTGGAGATTCAGACGTATAAATTTCTAGATAAGACACTTTCGCAATAATGCATTTATTGATTGGCTGGCCCATGGTTAAACGTCTCAATATTAATCGATATAAGAAATTAAACGATATTGCTATTGAATTTGACTGTGGCGTTAATGCCATATCGGGAACGAATGGCACTTGCAAGACTACCCTGCTGCATATGATCAGCAACGCATACAAAGCTGTCAGCAGGAAAGATCACCAATTTAAAGATCCCGAAGCATTAAGAATGATTAATTCTCTCAATGCTCAAGTGAATACGAAGATCGAAAAATTAGCAAAAGGTGATAGGCAGTATAATAACCCTGCCCCTGGCTATAAAGAGGGGTCGTTGTTTGAAGTCGAGTATTTAGATGGTTCGCGACTGTCTTTTAGAAAGCATAATTCGGCCGTCAATAATCGATATGCAATTAAGCCCTATTACAAAAAAGGCAGTCATGATAGGTTGCCAGCCTAGCCAGTGCTTTATCTCGGACTGGCTCGTCTAATTCCTTGGGGAGAATATCAAGACGACGGTGCGCTGAAAAACTCATCATTCATACTCCCTGAGGACGCCCAGTCTGAGCTGAGCGATCTTTATGCTCGAATCACCGGAATTCACGCAAGCTCATTTCAAGCACAAAGTCTAAGAGACATTAAGAAAAGACAAGAATTTAGCACGGATATTGAAGGCGTAGATTCAAATACAGTATCTAGCGGCGAAGAGAATGTCTTGATACTTCTAACCGCCTTGCTCTCATTAAAAAGATATTATGAGGCTTTGGACGAGAGCTCTCAATCGGAAACGGTTTGTAGCCTATTGCTTGTTGACGAGCTTGATGCAACTCTGCACCCTTCGTTCCAATATGCTTTGCTTCAATTGCTTATTGAATACTCGACGCTATTCCATATTCAAATAGTCTTTACTACTCACAGTATCTTTATGTTAAAGCAAATGTTTAAAGAAAAACAGAATGTAATTTACCTGTATGACGGCGCAGGTGTTGTTTCCAAAATGGACAACCCTGATATTGAAAAAATAGAGATGTATCTCACAAATAGATCCCGAGCGGACCTATTCTCTGAAAAGAAAATACCTGTATTCACCGAAGATGAAGAAGCAAGGTGCCTCATTCGCCTGTTGATATCCCATCTATGCAAACAGGCAGATGGATTTAATCACTTAAACAGACATATCCATTTGATAGACGGAAATCTTGGCGGTGACGTTATATCTAGCCTATTTAAAGATGAGTATTTGCCCGCATGAGCACCGCTGAATATTGCGAAAC
>NZ_QRQC01000031.1 GCF_003475325.1 Collinsella sp. AF33-16
ACCCGTTCAGGCTGTTGCGTTGAGATTGAAAATCAACCGGCTACCCAGGCCCCAACTGATGAATTTGTCCTGATAGGCGCCCTAGAGCGGGATTTCGCGGCTACAATAGTGCGGTTACATCGACGTAATGCACTCAATGCAAGAAAGGATCCGCATGGCAAGCCTGTCGGATGAAATCTCGTCGCGCCGCACATTCGCGATCATCAGCCACCCGGACGCCGGTAAGACCACGCTTACCGAGAAGCTGCTGCTCTATACCGGCAGCATCCAGACTGCCGGCTCGGTCAAGGGCAAGAGCTCGGCCAAGCATGCCGTCTCGGACTGGATGGACATCGAGAAGGAGCGCGGTATTTCCGTTACCTCCTCGGTGCTGCAGTTCACCTACAACGGCGCCTGCGTCAACATCCTCGATACCCCCGGCCACCAGGACTTCTCGGAGGATACCTACCGTACCCTTATGGCCGCCGACGCCGCAGTCATGGTCATCGACGGCGCTAAGGGCGTCGAGGCCCAGACCAAAAAGCTCTTTAAGGTCTGTACGCTGCGCCATATTCCCATCTTTACCTTTGTGAACAAGCTCGACCACGAGGCTCGCGATCCGTTTGAGCTCATGGAAGAGATCGAGAACGTCCTGGGTATCAATACGTATCCCATGAACTGGCCGATCGGCAGCGGGCGCAACTTCCGCGGCGTGTTCGATCGTCAGACCCGTCGCGTCATTGCCTTTGAGGGCGACGGCCACGCCAACGCCACCAAGAAGGTCGCCGAGGTCGAGGCCGAGCTGGGCGATCCGGCCATGGACGAGCTTATTGGCGAGGAGAACCACAAGAACCTGATGGACGACATCGAGCTGCTCGATGGCGCCGGTGACGAGCTCGACCTGGATGCCGTGGCCTGCGGCAAGCTGAGCCCGGCGTTCTTTGGCTCGGCACTCACCAACTTTGGTGTGGAGCCCTTCCTTAAAGAGTTCCTGCGTCTGGCCCCGACGCCGCGCGCCTATACCGATACACTCACCAGCGAGCCGGTCGCGCCCGCCGAGAACGACTTTAGCGGCTTCGTGTTTAAGATCCAGGCCAACATGGACAAGAACCATCGCGATCGCATTGCCTTTGTGCGCATTTGCTCGGGCAAGTTCGAGCGCGGCATGGATGCCTTCCATGTGCAGGGCAACCGCAAGCTCAAGCTGGCTACGGGCACCTCGATGATGGCCGACGATCGCGCCATCGTGGACGAGGCGTACGCCGGCGACATCGTGGGCCTGTTCGATCCCGGTATCTTTAGCATCGGCGACACCGTGTGCTCCGGCAAGCGCCACGTGCAGTATCCGCAGATCCCGACGTTTGCCCCCGAGATGTTTGCCCGCATTACGCAGGTCGACACGCTCAAGCGCAAGCAGTTTGTGAAGGGCATGGAGGAGCTTGCCCAGGAGGGCGCCATCCAGATCTTCCGCGAGCTGGGTGCCGGCATGGAGAGCGTCATCGTGGGCGTGGTCGGCGTGCTGCAGTTTGAGGTACTCGAGCGCCGCCTCAAGGCCGAGTACCGTGTTGAGGTTCGTCGCCAGCCGCTGCCCTATACGGACATCCGCTGGATCCAAAACGACCCCGACACCATCGATATCCCGGGCCTTTCGCTCACGCGCGATACCCTGCGCGTCGAGGACATGCGCGGCGGCAAACTGCTGCTGTTCACGAGCCCGTGGAACGTGGACTGGGCTACCGACCACAACCCCGACCTTGTCCTGTCGGAGTTCGGCAACGTAACGTTTTAGCGCACCGGCGCGGTGGCCCTGTGGGGCTGCCGCGTCGTTTGCTTGCCTGATGCCGTGTGAGCGGCTATTATACCCATCGTCGTCTCAAGCCCGTGACGTCCGAGCAGTTCGGGTCCGATATCCTGCTCGTTAAACCTAAAACCAAAGGAGTACATAATGATCAAGAAGGTCATGGAGGACTACAAGGTCCTGTTGCGGAGCATTCCCGCGGCAACGGTTTCGCTGTTTTTCGTGAGTGTCATCATGATGAACCTGCTGGCCAACAAAGAGCTTATCAGCCTGCCATATCTGGCGCTCGACTGCGGCTTTGTGGTGAGCTGGGTCTCGTTTTTGTGCCAGGACATGATCTGCAAGCGTTTTGGCGCCAAGGCATCCATCAAAATCTCTATCCTCGCGCTGGCGGTCAACCTGGCCGTAAGCCTGTGCTTTTGGCTGTGCTCGCTCACGCCCGGCATGTGGGGCGCCTACTATGACACGGGCATGATCGAGGTCAACACCGCCCTTAACGCCACCATCGGCGGCACCTGGTACGTGGTGTTGGGCTCTTCGCTGGCAATGCTCGTTTCTGCCGTGGTGAACTCCACGCTCAACCAGTCGCTCGGCCGTATGCTCAAAAAGAATAACTTTGCGAGCTTTGCCTTCCGTTCCTATGTGTCCACGGGTGTTGGCCAGTTTATCGACAACCTGGTCTTTGCCATTGTGGTGAGCCACACGTTCTTTGGTTGGACCTGGGTACAGGTCCTTATGTGCTCGCTGACCGGCGCTGTTGCCGAGCTGCTGTGCGAGGTCTTCCTGAGCCCCGTGGGCTACAAGGTCGTGCGTGGCTGGGAGCGTGAGAATGTGGGTGCCGAGTACCTCGAGCGCCACGCAATCGCCTAAGGAGCAAGTATGCGGGTTTTGATCACGGGTGCTTCGGGTGGTATTGGAGCCGCGTGCGTGCAGCGCTTTTTGGACGAGGGTCACGAGGTCGTGGGCTTTGATCTGCTGCCGGCGGCAGTCGAGCACGAGCGCTATCGCCATCTGATCGTCGATGTCCGCGAGCCGGATTCGTTTCCAGACGAGCTTGAACCCCAGGTGATCGTGAACGTTGCCGGCACGCAGGATTCGGCCGACGATATTGCCGCCAACCTGTGCGGCACCATCAACGTGACCGAGCGCTATGCCTTTGTGGGGGAGGGGCTTGCCGCCAAGCCGGCGCCGGCCATTACATCCGTGGTCAATGTGGGGTCGGCGAGCGGGCATACGGGATCGGAGTTTCCCGCCTATGCCGCCAGCAAGGGCGGCGTTATCGCCTACACCAAGAACCTTGCAAACCGTCTGGCGCCGCAGGCTATCGCCAACAGTGTGGACCCGGGCGGCGTTATCACGCCGCTCAACCGTTGCGTGATGGAAGACGAACACCTGTGGAACCAGATTATGGAGCTCACGCCGCTTAAACGCTGGGCCACCGCCCAAGAGATCGCCGAGTGGATCTACTTTGTGGGCGTGACCAACCGGTTTATGACCGGGCAGAGCCTGCTGATCGATGGCGGCGAGGCCGGCCGCACACAATTTATTTGGCCCGAATAGGAAACGCGCCCGATGGGAAGCCGTCGGGCGCGTTTTTTGATGTATCGATTTTTAGCCGAGGCAAGTCCAGTTGACGGGGGTCGAGCCGTGCTGTTCGAGTAGCCGATTGGCAGCGGAGAAGGGGCACGACCCCATAAAAGCGGGGAGTTCTGCCGTGGCACGGTTTGCCGAAAGCGGCGAGGGGTGCGTAGAGGCCAGACAGAACTTGCCGGTTGCCTTTCCCGCGCCGGTCGCGGCGAGCTTGCCTTCGACCATCTGCTGGGCAAAGCGACCCCATGCCAAAAAGACGACCGGCTGGGGCAGCTGACAGCAGCGTTCGATGACGTAATCGGTCAGGGTGCTCCAGCCCAGCTTGGCGTGCGAGTTGGCGGCATGCTCGCGCACGGTGAGCGTCGTGTTGAGGAGCAGGACGCCCTGTTGTGCCCATGGGGTTAGGTCTCCCGTGGCGGGAATGGGACAACCCAGATCGGCGTTGAGTTCCTTATAGATGTTGCGCAGGCTCGGCGGCAACTTGGTTTGCGACGCGGGGACCGAGAACGATAACCCCATGGCCTGGTTGGGTCCGTGATAGGGATCTTGACCCAAAATGACAACCTTGACCTGGTTGGCCGGCGTATAGGCGAGGGCATTGAGGATGTCGTCTTGTGCCGGGTAGATAGTCTGCTCGGCACGTAAAAGGGCGATGCGCTCGAGCAGCTGGTTCGTTGTGTCACGTACCGGCTGCGGCGCATCGCCCAACCAAGTTGCTATGTTGCGGTCGCGAGTTGCGGTGTCCATGGGGCTCCTTTACGGCAGATGCTCTGTTGGCATCTATTGTAAAGGCGCACCGGTTGCCTTTATGCCGCGGCTGCATGAAGAGTGGGGTCTACGAGACGCGCTCGGGCGCTCCTGCCATGTGAGCGTGTCCTTGCGAGCGAAGGCGCGGGAGCTCGACGGTTGCCACCATCACACCGGTGAGGATGAGGGCGGCGCCAAAGAAGGCGATGGGGCTCAGGACCTCGCCGACCAGGAAGAACGAGAAGACGGCGGAGCAGACCGGCTTCAGCGAGAAGGCAAAGCCGGTGGTCTCGGCGGGCACGTGGGGCTGCACGAGCGTCTGGGTGATAAAGCCGTAGGCAGAGCAGATGAGTGCGAGCGCGACGACCACGACGATTTCGTTGGGCGTGCTGGGAAGCGTGAAGCCGCCAAAGGTGCACGCGGCGATGCCCGAGAACAGGCCGCCAAAGCCCAGCTGCCAAACACCCAAGGCCAGTGGGTCGACTTCTTCGACAAAGCGCTTGGCTACGATAATGTGGCTGGCATAGATAAAGGCTGAGAGCAACATGATGATCGCGCCGGGATTCAGGCTGGTAAAGTCGGCACCCGAGAGCAGCAGCATACCGCAGGTGACGATGGCGGTGCCGATGAGTACCTTGCGCTCGGGGGCGCGACGCAGCAGGGCGGCGTTGGCAAACGGCACGATCACGACCGTCAGGCTCTGCAAAAAGCCAGCGGTGGAGGCGGAGGTGAGGCTGGAGCCCAGGCACATGCAGGTGAGCTCGGTTGCCATGATGGCGCCGATGATGGCGGCGCGAACCATCAGGTCACGGTTGATGCGCAGCGCGTGCTTGTGAAAGAGCACAAGGCAAGCTGCAAAGGCGATGATGCAGCGCAGCGCAACGATGCTCGTGGCGTTCATGCTGTCCATGCCGATCTTCATGAGGGGGTACGAAAAGCCCCATGCGACGGGAACGGAAAATGAGAGCGCGATTGCTTTTTTGCGATCCATGGGACTCCTTTTGTTACAGAACGGTTTCGCAAAAAGGATTCTGCTCCCAGATATGGATGTAGTAAAGCGAATGTATCTTCAGTATGATTAAGAAATACTAATGCTAGTAGAAAAAGCCCTGGCAAAACGTTTTACGGCTACATCGATGTGGAGGCACGATGGCATCGCGGTATCAGATTGTTTGTATGGTGGTCGATTGCGGCAGTCTTAAGGGCGCGGCCGACGAACTGGGCTATACGCAAAGTGCGGTGAGCCAGGCCGTCAAAGCGCTCGAGCGCGAGCTGGGTACCACGCTTATCGAGCGCGGTAAGCAGGGCGTTTCGCTTACGCGCGACGGTAAACAATATCTGCCGTTCCTGCGCCAGATTGTGACCGCTGAGGCCGAGCTCGAGGGCAAGCGCCAGGAGCTGCTGGGGTTCTCCTCGACTGATATTCGCATTGCGACATTTACCAACGTGAGTCGTACCGTGTTGCCACGCGTGATCCGCGACTTTGGTGCGCTGCACCCGGGCGTACGCTTTACCCTCAAGCAGGGCGATTACACGCGCAACGCTCAATGGGTACACGATGGCGTGGTTGATTTTTGTTTTACGGCGCGCGGATTTACCGCTGGGCTCGAGAAGCGCGTGGTCTATCACGACGAGTTGGTAGCATTGTTGCCGGCCGCGCATCCGCTGACGGCAAAGGAAAAGGTGACACTCGCCGACCTGGCGTCCGAACCGTTTGTGTTACTGGATGAGGGCGAGCAGAGCCTGGTGCTCGATGCATTCGCGGCGCACGGGCTGTCGCCGCACGTGACGAGTGAGGTCACCGACGACTACACCATCATGGCGATGGTGGAGGAGGGCCTAGGCGTAAGTATGCTGTATCGCCGTACCGTCGAGGGCATGCGGGCCGATATCCGCGTACGTCCCATCGTGCATGCTCCCTCGCGCGACGTGGTGGCAGCTTGGCGCAGCTGGGACACCATGCCTATCGCCACGAGGCGTTTTATCGACTATATGAGCTCGCATATTGTCAATTAATGACTGGCGTGACGTTGAGTGCGGTGTTTAGCGGGCTGTCGCTTTGGCTTGGGCGGTGTGATAGGTGCGTGCCGGGTGGCAGAGCAATACCGCCACGACCATAAAGAATGCCGTGGTGCCCAGGCTGATGGGGTAGACCATCATGATGTTCGCAAAGGTACGGAAGTGCGGGAACACGCAGAATACCCAATAGAAGCGAATGCCGCAGACGCAGATCATGGTGATGAGGGCGGGCATGAGCGAGATGCCAAAGCCGCGCAGGTAGCCGGACATGTTTTCGTAAAACATGCTAAAGGCGTATGCCGGGAAGATCGAACACACGCGGATGTAGCCGATCGAGACGATGTTGGGGTCGCTGTTAAAGAGCGATAGGATCTCGCGCCCCAGACCGACGATAACGATAATCGTGGTGAGTGCAACGATACCGCCTTCGATCAGGCAGACCTTGAGCGTCTTGGTGCAGCGGTCGATCTGGCGAGCGCCGTGGTTTTGTCCCACAAAGGTGGTGCAAGCCTGGCTAAAGCTGTTGAGCAGGTTGTAGCACACGTACTCCAAGCTCATGGCGGCGCTTGATGCCGCCATGACCTCGGTGCCCAAGCTGTTGATGGCGGACTGGATGATGATGTTGGCGACGGCAAAGACAGCGCTTTGGATGCCGGCGGGCAGGCCGATCTTGACGATGCGCTTGAGGGCGACGGGGTCTAAGCCTAAGTCGCGTGGGGTGACGCGGACGACGGAGTCGGTCTTGAGCAGGTGGACAAAGAGTGTGGCGGCGCTGACGGTGTAGGCGATGGCGGTGGCGATGGCGACGCCCGTGACGCCCCAGTGGAGCACGGGGACAAAGATGAGGTCCAGGCCAATGTTGAGGACGGTGGACACGGCGAGCGCCTGCAGCGGCATGCGGGTGATGCCGACGGAGCGGAAGATCGCGGCCTCAAAGTTGTAGAGCAAGATCGAGGGCATGCTGAGCAAAAAGACGCGCAGGTAGAGCGAGGCGAGCGGCATGGTCTCGGCAGGCACGTTGAGCGCAGCGAGCATGGGCTCGGCAAAGATCTCGCCCAGTGCGATGACGACAAAGCCCACGAGCGCCATTAAAATCGAGGTATGGACGGCGCGTTTGACCATGTTCTGATCGTTGCGGCCGATAGCGTTGGCGATGACCACGTTGGAGCCAAGCGACATGCCAATAAAAAGGTTGAGCATAAGACTGGTAAGCGGAACATTGGAGCCGACCGCCGCCATGGCGAGGGTTCCCTGGTCGCCCGAGAAGTTACCGATGATGACCGTGGCGATGAGGTTCGACAGCTGCTCCAAGATGCTCGTGGCGGCCACGGGGAAGGCGAACAGGGGAATATTGCGCCATAGCGAGCCGGTGGTCATGTCAATGTGCTTAGATGCGGTGCCTGCCATACGCTCTCAATCTCTAATATGCTCTTTCGTGCTTATTTGCGCAGACGATGATACTCCTAATGCAGCCAGCCGGCACTTAGGGACGTTCCTTTTCTGTCGGCAGCTGGGGACACTCCTTGTCTCTTCTATGACTAGGTGGGGAAGGCGTGCGACAATGGTGGGCGTTGTGTTGTTCGCGCTAAGGAGTTGCCATGTTGTTGTGTCCCGTTTGCCATGAGCCGTTGGTGGACGACGAGCGCGGTGCTGCATGTGCGGGTGGACACCGGTTTGACCGTGCGCGCGAGGGCTATCTGTATCTGCTGCGCTCGTCCAAGAGCGGCGACTCCATGGGCGATCCCAAGTCGCAGGCGCGCAGCCGTCGTGACTTTCTGAACCGTGGATACTATGCGCTGTTGCGCGATGCGATGGTCGAGCTGGTGCGCGAGCGGGTGTCTGAACGTGCCGCGTCTACGAACGGCCCCATGACCTTGCTCGATATTTGCTGCGGCGAGGGCTACTACACCAGCGCCATGGGTGCGGTGCCGGGCGTGGACGCTTACGGGTTCGACTTGGGCAAAGAGATGGTGCGCCTGGCCGCCAAGCGCGGCGATGCGACCTATTTTGTGGCCAACATGAAGGATATCCCCGTGGCTGATGGCGCCTTTGATATGGTGACCGAGCTCTTTGCTCCCTTTAACGAGCGTGAGTTTTCTCGCGTGCTGGCGCCCGGGGGCTCGCTCTACACCGTGGTGCCGGGTGCCCGTCATCTGTTTGGGCTCAAGGAGGTGCTCTACGACACGCCATATCTCAACGACGAGAAGCTGCCGAAGACTACCGAGCTCGAGTTGGTCGGAACGCAGCGGGTGTCTGCGAACATTACGCTCCAGACCCAGGCCGACATCGAGGCGGTGTTCCAGATGACGCCGTACTACTACCGCACGCGCCCCGCCGACAAAGAGCGCCTGGCAAACCTGGACACCCTTCAAACCGACATCGACTTCATCATCGCCGAGTACCGCCACTAACCTACCAAAAAGGGACAGGTTTATTTTGGCAGGTTTTATCTGGGCAAATGTAAAGGGCCGACCGCGTTGCTGCGCGATCGGTCCTTGTTGGTTGCTTGGATGTAGGGGGCAGTGGAAGGAGGGAGTCTACAGGCGGTCCTTGTTCTCGGCCTTAATGTCGTGTGCCTGCTGAATAAAGAACAGGTCGTACACCACGATGACAAAGGCGCCAAAGTTGATGGCGTCGCCGCCAAACGCGGGAAGCGTGAGCACGGCCTGCGCAATCGTGGCGATTGCGGCGACGATGCCGAGCTTAAACGCACCATCCACCTGCGAAGGCTTGTTGGCGCCCTTGATGCCCGCAACGCCCGCGGCAAGATCGATGAGGCCCTTGGCGATAATCACGGCCGCGGCGAGCATGGCGTTCGATCCGTAGGTGGACTCGAACTTGCCGGTCGCGATGCCGGCGATTCCAATGACGAGACTGGCGATGCCCAGAACAAAATAAATCAGGGCAAGGATTTTGAGAGTCTTGCGAGTGAAGCTCATGGCTGGTCCTTTCGATACGAGTACGCCAACCTGGCGCACCCTATGTGCTGCACATATGGTGAAGCACATTGTAGTTCAACGCGGCGATGCATGCGCCTGAAAGCGTCTCTTGCCTGCACGGTTCAACCTTTCAAAAAGGAAAGCTGGACGTAAGTCAAATCGATGGCAGCGCATGCGCGGCGCTGCGATGATGAGGCCATGGTAAGAGCTGGACCGAAGGAGGAGCCATGATGTACGGAGTCAAGCAAGTGGATGAGCCGCGGTCGCTGGGAAGGCGCATGAGTGATTCTGTGATCGCTGCCGTGTGCACGGTATTGATGGCTGTGCTTTGCATTGGGATGCTGTGGACCATGTCGCATGTGGGACAATAACGGACGGTTGGGTGCCGACATGAATGGCGCCCATGTATTCGTTTTGTTTGCTAAGGAGTGTCCATGGGCGTCGTCGATCCCTTTTCTGTTGCTCGGGCCGCAGGGCTAGAGCTCGTGCGGACGTTCGAGGGCCTCACGCTCACCGATGGCACGATGGAGCTGCGTGCCGATTTTGCCCGCATGCGCCCACGGCTCAAGCAGGGTCGTCTGCAGCAAGAGCTGTTGGTAAAGGCTGCGCGCACAAAAGGCATCGAACAACCATGGGCGATTGATGCCACAGCAGGCTTTGGCGAGGACTCGCTGCTGCTGGCGGCCGCGGGCTTTACCGTCGATCTGTATGAACAGGATTGCGTGATCGCGGCGCTTCTCAAGGATGCCTTGGATCGCGCGACAGATGATCCGGCGCTTGCGACAGCCGTGGCACGAATGCGCTTACATGCCGGCGAGGACAGCATTGCCGGCCTTCGCCATACGGCCGAGCTGATCGAGCAGGGTGAGCTCGCCGCTCCCGACGTGGTGTATCTGGACCCTATGTTTCCCGAGCGCGCCAAGAGTGCGGCGGTTAAAAAGAAGTTTCAGCTTTTGCATCATCTGGAGCAGCCGTGCGCCGACGAGGAGACGCTGGTCCAGGCAGCGCTTGCGGTGTATCCGCGCAAAGTCGTTATCAAACGGCCGGTGAAGGGGCCGCTGCTTGCCGGCGTTAAGCCGAGCTATCAGCTCGCGGGCAAGGCCGTTCGCTACGACGTTTTGGTGCCGCCGCGCCCGTAGCTTGCGTGCGATGGCCGGCGCTTCGCCAGCGCCGTGCCGATGCGGGGCCTATTTCCAGGGGTGCGACGTCAGATGCCATCCGCCGCAGTATTCGCATTTGTAGCAGGCAAGGCCGCGCCGCCCGCGGTTTTCGCAGTCGGCCATAACTGCCTCGGCCTCGGCGCGCGTGTCGTAACGGTTTTTGCGTTCGCACGACTTGTAGCGCCAGGCTTCATCGCGCTCGGCGTCCAGGGCGTCGCGGCGCTCGTCTTCGCGCGCAAACAGATCGCTCATATCGCCGCCGGTGGCAGCGCCCAAAAACTCGCTCTTTGCCTTTGACCAGGCGGCTCGCTTTTTGCTCCCCATCTGCTTCGCGCCCCTCTTCAAACGCTGGTATCATTGCTCAATCAAAGTGATACCAATAAACGTGAGGTCGCCGCGTGATGATCAGAAAAACCCTCGATACCGACATTCCCGCCGTCATGGCTATCTATGACGCGGCCCGCGCTTTTATGCGCGCGCATGGCAACGCCATGCAGTGGCCCGAGGGCACGCCTTCGGCCGAGCAGCTGGCTGCCGATATTGCCGCTGGTGGCAGTTACGTGTGCGAAGTCGACGGCCGCGTGGTGGCGACGTTTGCCTTTTTACCGGGTCCGGACGAGTGCTATGACGTGATTGAGGGCGGCCAATGGCGTAGCGACACTCCATACGCCGTGCTGCACCGTGTGGCATCCGACGGCACCGTGCACGGCATCGCGGCTGCGATGTTTGTCTTTGCCAAGGAGCGCGCCGACCACCTGCGCATCGACACGCATCAGGACAACCTTCCCATGCAGGGTGCGATCGTTAAGGCGGGGTTCGAGCGCGCCGGCGTCGTGTATGTGTCGGACGGCACACCGCGTGTTGCGTTTGACTGGCTGCGCGAGGCATAAGCGCCCAGGCGCATACCAACACTCCATCTAAATGAAAATGGCCCCGGGTGGGGCCATTTTTTGGCAAAACGCGTTGTTGTGGGGCTCGCGTCGCTGCCGTTCCAGATGAACCCGGGCAGACAAAAAGGGGAGGTGCCGGCTTTCGCAAGGCGCGAACCTACGAAAATCGCTGCGCGGCAACGCGGGGCGATGAGCTCGGTCGGGGGATAGGGCCCGCTTCGCCCGCCGGCCCGTAAATTGTATCATCCAGTGTGGAACGAGAGCGCCCGTTGCCGCGTGCGATGGGCTTGCAATAAGAGGAGAGCCATGTCGAAACAAGCGGTCGTTGGAATCTTGGCGCATGTCGATGCCGGCAAGACCACGCTGGCCGAGGCCATGTTGTTCAACGCAGGTCGTATTCGCAAGCGCGGCCGCGTGGACGATGGCGATTCGCATCTGGACACTAACGCGATCGAGCGCGAGCGCGGCATTACGATCTTCTCGTCGCAGGCCGTGCTCGACCATGGCGATACCCACGTCATGCTCGTTGATGCGCCGGGGCATGTCGATTTTTCTGCCGAGGCGGAGCGCACATTGCGCGCACTCGACTACGCGATTTTGGTTGTGGGCGCCAACGACGGCGTACAAGGGCACACCGAAACCCTGTGGCGCCTGCTTGCGCGCTATGACATCCCGACGTTCATCTATATCAACAAAATCGATTTGGAGAATCCCGGCCGCGAGGTTTTGCTGGCACAACTTGGGCAACGTCTTTCCGAAGGCTGCCTGGATGCCAGCGAACTGCTGGCGGGCGGCGCCGTTCAGGAGGACGCTGCTGCGTTGGACGAGGCGGCACTCGAGGAGTTTCTTGAAGCGGGTGAGCTTTCCGTCGCAACGCTGTCGCGCATGGTTGCCGAGCGCAAGCTCTTTCCCTGCTTTGCCGGCTCGGCGCTCAAGGACCAAGGCGTGGACGAGTTGCTGGATGGCATATGCGCGCTGATGCGTGAACAGGCGTGGCTCCCGGAGTTTGCCGCGCGCGTCTATCGTGTCAGCCGCGGGGATCGTGGCGAGCGCTTGGCTTGGGTTAAAGTGACCGGCGGCACGCTGCGCGCAAAACAGATGATCAGCGGGCATTCCAGTGCCGAGGCGTGGGAACAGAAGGTCGATCAGGTACGCATCTATAACGGCGAGAAGTATGAGCTTGCCCAAGAAGTTGCTGCTGGCGGTATTTGCGCCGTGACGGGTCTTGCGCACGTTCGCCCAGGGGACGCCCTGGGCACGGAGCCCGCGGGCGATGCGCCCGTCATCGCTCCGGTCCTCACCTATACGGTGCTGCCGGGCGAACACGACGTTCATGCGGTGTTTAAAGCGCTGAGTGAGTTGGCGGACGAAGATCCCATGCTCGGCGTAAGCTGGAATACGCATCTTGAGCAGATCCATTTGCAGTTGATGGGCGCCGTGCAACTCGAGGTCGTGCAGCGGGTGTTGGCTGATCGCTTTGGCCTTTCGGTTGCGTTTGAGCCCGGCGGCATTCTCTATAAGGAGACTATTTCGCGGCCGGTCGAGGGCGTGGGCCACTTTGAGCCGCTGCGCCACTATGCCGAGGTGCATCTGCGCCTGGAGCCGTTGCCGGCGGGTTCGGGTGTGCAGTTTGGCACCGTGACCTCGACCGACGAGCTCGATCTTAACTGGCAGCGTTTGGCACTCACCAACGCTATGGAGCGCGACCACCTGGGCGTGCTGACGGGCTCGCCCATCACCGATGTGCGCATTACGCTCACGGGCGGCCGCGCGCATGCCAAACACACCGAGGGCGGCGATTTTCGCCAGGCCACGTACCGCGCGATTCGCCAGGGTTTGATGCAGGCGCGCGAGGCCGGCGCGGCGGTGTTGTTGGAGCCGTGGTATCGCTTTGAGCTCGAGGTGCCGGGGGAGTGCGTGGGCCGGGCGCTCTCGGATGCCACGCGCATGAGTGCCGAGTACGAGCCGCCGACGATGGCGGGAGACCGGGCGAAGCTTGTGGGTCGCGTTCCGGCATCCGAGGTGCAAGATTATGCGCTGGAGGTGGCTGCCTACACGAGCGGTCGCGGGCATCTGTACCTGGAGTTCGCCGGTTATGCGGCTTGCCATGATGGCGAGCGCGTAATCGAGGCTGCCGCCTACGAGCCCGAGGCCGATCTGCCCAACACGCCCGACTCGGTCTTTTGCGCCCACGGCGCCGGCTACACGGTCAAATGGTACGACGCACCCGCTGCGGCGCACGTAAAGGTCGATCCCGCCACCTTCCGCCCCTGGCGAGCAGCAGACGCCGAGTTTTTCGGCCACATGTGACAAAGGGGCAGTTCCTTTGTCACATGCTATTGGTATAACTCGGTATAAGTTGGTATAACTGTTACCAGGGTTTGCCAATCCGAGGAGGCCGATATGAATCCAAATCCCTTTAAGCCCACAGCTGGTAAGCGGCCTCCGATACTCATCGGTCGCGAGTCGGTCATCGAAGATTTTGAGGAAGGGCTCGACAACGGCGCCGGAGCGCCGGGCAGGCTCATGCTCATTACGGGAAACCGCGGCTATGGCAAAACGGTTCTCCTGCGGGAGCTGCAACGTCTAGCCAGCGAGCGCGGATGGGCGGTTGTCTCCGATTCCGCTTCGCTTGGTTTGTGCGACCGCTTGGTCGACGCGCTTCGCTCGAATAAACCCGTTGTGACGTCAATGGAGTTTGGGCCGTCGTTTGGCCGGATGTCGGTCGAGGCGGCGCGGGCAAAAGGCGAGACATTGCGAGGGCTGGTCAACGAGCGTCTCAAGAAGCTCGGTCCGGGCAAGGGCGTCTTGTTTGCGATTGACGAGGCACAATCGGCGTCTATCGAGGAACTGGCGGCTCTTGCCGTCCTCTATCAGCAGGTGCTCGGAGACCAGGATGCCACGGGCTTGCCCGATAGCGACCAGCGCGGTCTTGCGCTGGCGTTCGCCGGCTTGCCCAGTATGGTTGACGATCTG
The DNA here is from genome assembly GCF_003475325.1 of Collinsella sp. AF33-16. GTDB lineage: Bacteria > Actinomycetota > Coriobacteriia > Coriobacteriales > Coriobacteriaceae > Collinsella. The sequence goes on from NZ_QRQC01000031.1 coordinate 14,099, forward strand.
CTCGAAGAGCCGAGCGTGACGTTTTTGCGGCGTGCCCAGCAGCGTACGTTGGGGGCAATATCTTTGCCCAAAGTGCGCGATTCGTATATCCAGACGGTCAAAGACGCTGGTCTTTACGTTGACGCGGAGACGGCGGACCTTGCGGCGCGCAAGAGCATGGGGCATCCCTATATGGTTCAGCTGGTGGGCTATTACATGTGGCGGTCTGCTGTCCGGCGTGGCTCGCAGGTCATCGAAAGGCGCGATGTCGAGAATGGCCATGCGGATGCCGTCTCCGAGTTCTACGAAGCGGTTGACGCACCTCTGTATTACGGTCTGCGCAGCCCTCAGCGCCTCTTTATCGAGGCTATGGCGGTTGACGAGGACAAGCCGACGCGCACGGCGGATATCATTGAACGCTGTGACCGTACCCAGAGCTGGGCGAGTAAATATCGTGCAAGTCTGATTCGCGAGCGCGTCGTCGAGGCTGCCGGATACGGCCTTGTCCGGTTTACCGTGCCCATGCTGGGCGAGTACATTCGCGATCGCATTTTATGGCATGAGTAGGGTGATAAAGGTGACGGAACAGAAGATGAGCCCGCAGGCTATCGAGGTGCGTGGTGCGCGCGTCCATAACCTTAAGGACATCGATATCGATATTCCGCTGGGAAAGCTCGTGGGTATTGCCGGCGTGTCGGGCTCGGGCAAGAGCTCGCTGGCGCTGGGGGTTCTTTATGCCGAGGGCTCGCGTCGCTACTTGGAAGCACTCAGCACCTATACTCGACGTCGTCTGACACAGGCCGAGCACGCCCAGGTGGATGAGGTATTGCACGTGCCGGCGGCGCTCGCGCTGCACCAGCGTCCGAGCGTGCCGGGCGTGCGCTCGACCTTTGGTACCATGACCGAGCTCAACAATAGTCTGCGTCTGCTCTTTAGCCGTTGCGCCCATCACGTGTGCCCACATTGCGGGGCGCGCGTGGAGCCGAGCCTTAACGTGGCTGCAGGCCTGTCGCTCACGTGTCCGACATGTGGCCGCGAGTTCTACGCGCCGAGTGCCGAGGATTTGGCTTTCAATAGCGGCGGTGCATGTCCCACCTGTGGCGGTACCGGCGTCATGCGCGAGGTGGACGAGGCGAGCCTGGTGCCCGACGAGTCCAAGACTATCAACGAGGGCGCGGTGCTTCCTTGGGGCACACTCATGTGGGATCTGATGAAGCAGGTGGCTGGCGAGATGGGCGTGCGCACCGACGTGCCGTTTAACCAGCTCACGCCTCAAGAGCGCGACATCGTGTTCCACGGTCCGGCGGTTAAAAAGCACATTCTCTACGTTCCCAAAAACGGCGAGGGCGCCACGCCGCTCGATTTTACCTATTACAACGCTGTCTATACCGTCGAGAATGCGCTCGCCAAGGTTAAGGACGACAAGGGCCTCAAGCGCGTGGCGCGCTTTTTGCGCGAGGGGCCATGCCGTGACTGTGGCGGCACGCGTCTCTCCGAGGCCGTACGCCATCCCCAGGTGCGCGGTATCAATCTGGCGCAGGCCGCGGCTATGACGCTGGGTGAGGCGATTGAGTGGGTGCGCGGGGTGCCCGCATCCTTGCCGGCCGAGATGCAGCCCATGGCGACGGATATCTGCGATTCGTTTTTGAGCACGGCCCGTCGACTGGTCGATCTGGGCCTCGATTACCTTTCGCTCGACCGCGCCGGTGCCACGCTCTCCACGGGCGAGCGTCAGCGCGTGCAGCTCGCCCGCGTGGTGCGTAACCGATCGACGGGCGTGCTCTATGTGCTGGACGAGCCCTCGATTGGCTTGCATCCTGCCAATGTCGACGGCCTGGTAGGCGTGATGCGCGATTTGGTGGATGACGGCAACACCGTGGTCGTTGTCGACCACGACACGCGCGTACTGGCGGAAGCCGACTATCTGGTCGAGATGGGCCCCGTTGCCGGAGCAGGCGGCGGCAATGTGATCGCCGCGGGCGCGGTAGGCGAGGTCGAAGAATCGCAGGGCAGCCGCATCGCCCCATTTTTGCGCTCGGAGCCTGAGCGCTTGCGTCCGCAGGTGCCTGACGACGAAATGTTTGACCGGGGCCATATCCGCATGGCGACCGATGCCATCCATACCGTCAAACCGCTCGAAGTCGATATCCCGCGCGGTCGCCTTGTCGCGGTGACGGGCGTTTCGGGTTCGGGTAAGACGACGTTGGTGCTCGAGACACTCATCCCGGCACTTAAGGCGCAGGCAGCCGGCGAGCGCCTGCCAAAACACGTGCGTTGGGTCGATGCCGAGGGCATTGCACGTGCCAACCTGATAGACGCCACGCCCATCGGTGCCAACGTGCGTTCGACGGTAGCGACTTATGCCGACATCCATGATGAACTGCGTCGCGCCTTCGCCCGCACGCCCGAGGCCAAGGCAGCCGGCTACAAGGCAGGCGCATTTAGCTACAACACTGGCGCTTTGCGCTGCCCTACGTGCGATGGCACGGGTTCGATATCGCTCGACGTGCAGTTTTTGCCCGACGTCGAGATCGTCTGCCCGGCATGTCGCGGCTCACGTTATGCAGATGCGGCTTCGCATATCCATCGCGAGGGCAAGGACGGGAGCTTGCTGACGTTGCCACAGCTTATGGACATGAGTGTGGACGAGGCCCTCGACGCCACGGTGGGACTCAAGAAGGTTCAGGCGCGCTTGCAGACCTTGCACGACCTGGGCTTGGGTTATCTCACACTTGGCGAGCCCACACCGGCGCTTTCGGGCGGCGAGGCGCAGCGTCTTAAGCTCGCGAGCGAGATGGGCCGCGTGCAGGATGATGCCGTGTTTGTGTTCGACGAGCCCACGATCGGCCTGCACCCGCTCGATGTTCAGGTGCTGCTGAGCGTGTTCGACGGTCTCGTTGCCAAGGGCGCCACGGTTATCGTGATCGAACACGACCTCGATCTTATCCGTAATGCCGATTACGTGATCGACATGGGCCCGGGCGGCGGCGACGCAGGCGGACAAATCGTCTGTGTCGGCACGCCGGGCGACATCGCTGCCTGCTCCGCAAGCATCACCGGCCGCTACCTCTAACCGAATGTGACAAAGGGACTGTCCCTTTGTCACATTCCCGTTAAAGCCAGCATCTGTCGGCATGGCGCTTGAACAGTTTTCGCGTGAGGGTCAAAATGGCCTCAACCCATTCGCGAAATTTGCACGCCCTATAGTGAGTGGGCTCTCGCTTGAGCTGATGCTGCCAAGAGGCAGCCGATAGGGGCAATTATGGACAATCGAATCTTTGGGTATGCGCGTGTCTCTTCCGCAGACCAGAACCTGGGCCGCCAATTAGACGCGCTGGCAAGGTTTCCCGTGCAACGGAGCCAGATTTATGCTGACAAGGCAAGCGGTAAGGACTTTAAGCGTCCCCAGTACCAGCGTCTTCTTCGCAGGCTGCGCGAAGGCGACGTTCTCGTGATCAAAAGTATCGATCGTTTGGGCCGCAATTATCGTGAAGTCCTCGATGAGTGGCGACGCATCACGGTGGATAGGAATGCTGCCATCGTGGTGCTTGATATGCCATTGCTCGATACGCGCGAGCAGCCTGATGGCATTACGGGAACGTTCATGGCGGATCTGGTTCTTCAAATCTTGAGCTATGTGGCGCAGCTAGAGCGCGAAAACATCAAGCAACGCCAGGCGGAGGGCATCGCGTCGGCGCTTTTGCGTGGCGTGAAATTTGGAAGGCCGGCATTCGAACGCCCAGATAGCTATCGCGATGTCATCAAATTATTCGAAGGGGGAGAGGTTACGAGGCGAGAGGCTGCTGCGCTTTTGAACGTCAGCGTCTCGACGTTCGATCGTTGGAGACGGGCGGACGCGACCAGTTTTGACCGTTTGTCGTCTGCTCGTCCTCTTTAGCTAGACATTTTTGAGTAATCGCCCTCTTTGACACCGGCGATATTGAGCC
>NZ_QRQC01000032.1 GCF_003475325.1 Collinsella sp. AF33-16
ATTAAGTGCTTTCCTTTGCGTGCGGAACTCGCGACAAACTTAACCCCCGCCCCCAGCCCCGGAGACCCTCCCTGTCGTCACTTTGTTCGAGTCGTTGTTGTTCCTCGCCGCTTCGCGGCTCGGCGGCCCCGTTCTCCGCGGCGGGGTTTGTCTAAGGATCTTGCTGAAGCTCTGCCTTTGGCTCAAATGGAAACGGGGGACGCATCTGCATCCCCCGTTTTTGTTGCGGTTAGTCCAAGTCAATAAACTTGGTGCTTAGGATCTTGCCGTCTTTGACGAGCATTCTGGCCATGGTGGGGCCTCGGGTGCCTCTGGGGTAGCTGGCGCTGCCCGGGTTGAGGACTAGGCAGCGGCCCACTTGGGCTTCTTTGGTTACGTGGGTGTGGCCGTTGATGGCTACGTCTACGGATCCCACCGGAAGGTCTTCGCGGTAGTGGGCTACGGCGAATTTGAGGCCTTCGTAAGTAAAGAGCGCAAGACGGTCTACATCGGGGCCGTAGTCGCGGTAGTAATCGTTGTTGCCCAGTACGGCCCGCACGGGGGCGATGGTGCATAGGTGCTCGTAGTCCATCTCTGACGTGAGGTCGCCGGCGTGGATAATCAGGTCTGCGCCTTCAAGCTCATCCAGGAGCGCAGGCGAAAGATAGCCGTGGGTGTCCGAGATGATGTCAATACGCTTGGCGCTTGCACTGTTCATGGGATCCCTTCCGCAAAAAACGATTCGGCAGATACATACAAAAAAGGCCCCACGGCTCCGCAGACGATGGGTCTACAGGGCTGCGGGGCCAGTGTGCTAGAGACTCAGAGCCTTCTTGAGCGGCACGACGCGGCGGCGCGAAACCGGCACGCGTTCGTCGACGCCCGTAATGCCCAGCTGGATGGCGCCCGAGGGCACCGTCTCAACGTCCGTGACGCACGCCAAGTTGACGATATAGCGGCGGTGAACACGGAAGAAGCCAAAGTCGCAGAGCTTGGCCTCAAACTGCGCCAGCGAGGTCGTCGACAAAAAGCGATCATCGACGGTATAGATGCAGGAGTAATCGTCCTTGGCCATGATAAAGCGAATGTCGTCCACGGGAATGAGCACCTTGCGGCCACCCTTTTCCACCGGGATACGCTCGATGGTCACCTTGCTGTCCGTAACCGGCTTGGCGCGTTGCATGACCTTCTCGATCGCGCGATCCAAGCGAGCTTCCTCGACCGGCTTCATCAGATAATCGACGGCATCCACGTCGAATGCCTCGACCGCATGGTCGCTATACGCAGTCACAAACACGATCGCCGGCGGATTTTTGAGCTTATGCAGCGCCTCGGCAAGTTGCAGGCCCGAGGCACCGGGCATCGAGATATCGAGAAACACGACATCCACGCGACTTTCCATAAGCATCTCGATGGCGGAGCGGACGCTCGACGCCTCCGTGATCGTGCCGATCTTGCCCGTTTGCTCGAGCAGGAAGCGAAGCTCCGAGCGAGCCGGCGCCTCATCATCCACAATCATCGCACGCAGCATAGGGATAAAACCTTTCGTCAACTAACTACGCCGGGCATCCGTCGCATGACGTTGAGCCCGTAGCCTTTTATTTTACTCTTGAATGTCAAAGATGCTCTCTGACAAATCAAGATGAAGGAGCACTTTGGTGCCCTTGCCCGGCGCCGATTCGACACGCGTATAGGAGTGCGGCCCATAAAAGCGATGGATGCGCTCCGAAATATTGTGCATGGCCACACCGGCGCCGCCACCCTGGGGAGAGCTGGCGTCGGGACGGGCAGAGCGCTCGTCAAACAGTCTGGCGGCGGTACCCTCATCCATGCCCACGCCATTATCGGCCACGGCAATCAAGATTGCATCCTCGCCGTCTTGGTGAACGGTCACGTCGATCCTCAGGGCGTCGTCATCGCCCATACCATGACGTACGGCGTTCTCGACAATCGGCTGGATCACGAACGCCGGCACCAGCGTATCTTCCACGTCCTCGGACACATCGAACGTCGCAAGCACGCGGTCCTCGCCAAAGCGGGCCTTCTCAAAGGTAAGGTAGCGCTTGGTCTGTGCGACCTCGCGCGAGACCGGAATAAGCGATCCCGAGTTGTCGAGCGTGGCACGATAGAACGATGAGAACTCACGAAGCAGTTCGCGAGCCCGCAGCGGGTCGGTGCGCGTAAACGATGCAATGGTGTTCAGCGTGTTGAACAGGAAGTGCGGGTTAATCTGCGCCTGCAGCGCACGCACCTCGGCGCGCGCCGTGAGCTCCTTTTGCACCTCGAGCTCGTGGATGGCGAGCTGTGTGGACAAGATCTCGGCAAAGCCCGAGGCAAGCGCGTACTGGGTACGGTCGACGGCGCGCGGGGTCTTGTAGTAGAACTTGAGCGTACCGACGGTACGATCGCCCACCTTGATGGGGGCGATAATGCCGGCGGGGACTTGGTTGTGCGAGCCGTCCGAGCCCACGACATCCACCATACGGTTGAACGACTGCACGATGCCATGTTCGATAACGTAGCGTGTGGCAAGCGTGTGGATGGGAGTATCGGGCAGCAGTTTTTCCTCAAACTCGCCCGCGCAGGCAAGCACGTTGCCCTCGTCGGTGATGGCCACCGTCATGGCGCGCGTCTCGGGCAAAATGCGCCGGCACACCAAACGCGCCGACTCCTGCGTCAGACCGCCCTTAATGTCCTCGAGCATGGCCGAGGCCACCGAGAGCGTCTCCTCGGTGTACTGGGAGCGCACCGAATCGGGATTGAGCGTCAAAAAGATAAAGATGCACAGAAAGATGCACAGCAGCGCGCAGGCAATCACCGTGGCGATCGGCTCGATACCGGTCACCAAGGCAAAAATAAAGTACACCAGCACGCAAATGGCGCAGGCAACGGCAATGATGCGAAAGATTGATATTGAACTATCGCGCTGGGCGCGGCGGTCGATCATTCGGCCCCCTCCAGGATACTGATCAGTTGTGCGTCACGCCAAAGCCCGTCCATGATCTTGGGCCAAAAGCTCTGGAAACGCAGATAGCTTGCAGCGTTTTGGCGCGCATAGGCCTTTGCCTCGTCGATACCATGGCGCCAGATGCGCAGGTAGCCCTCATGCTCGCGGGTAAACACGCTGCGGACCATAGCGGTCTTGCGCACGCGGTCGTCGAGCTCGCGCGAAATCCACGGGCCCGGGTAGGGCATGAGCGATGCCGCCGTAACGGGGATGAGCTCCTTTTGATGCGCGGCGAACGTCAACTTGGCCCGTTCGTAGTACCAACGGTATACATCCTGCATAAAGCGCGGTGAGCGCTTTTCGGACTCCGGAGGCAGATGGCGCACGGTCCACTCGTTATCAAACCACACGTCGTAGCCAAACATACGCATGTTAAAGAGGTAATCCAAGTCCTCGCCGCGGGTGATAAACGGGTCAAAGGCCACACGCGTAAAGGCGCGGGCGTGCAGGGCCATCAGGCCGCCGCACACGTAGTTGGAGCGCGAGATGCGGGTGCCCGAGAGCGCCTTTTTCATCCAACGGTTGAACTCGATGCGCTTGGTCCACCAACGATGGCAGATGCCCGCCTTGTCCGTGGGAGCCAGCGGCGAGCCGTCGCGATCGTAGAAATAGCCGCTCTTGACCAAGATCGGCAAGCCCTGACGCGTCTGCTGCCCCAACGCATAGGTCGCGCGCTTCATAAAGTCGGCGTCGATGACAGCCTCATCGTCATCCAAAAAGATAACCGCGTCATGCCCCAGCACAGCGGCACAGGCTAGCCCCATGTTGCGGATGGCACCGTAGCCTCGCAGGCTCACGCACTCGCCCGAACCCTTGGGCGCGATCTGAGCAACCCGGTCTGCGATGCGCGAGGCCTGGGTGTTGGTGACAACGGTGACCTTGAGCGTGGGATGCGCGTCGACAATCTCGTGCACGCGCAGCGACACATCGGCTGTGGCAGAAACAGGACAGACCACCAAAAGGATGATGCGCGGGATGTCGCGCACCTGCTCAAGCGAGGCCAGGCAGCGGTCGAGTTCGGGATTGTCGGCGTTGAGTCGTGTCGAATGGTCATAGGTGCCAGGGGCGTTTGCGCAAGCGTCATCGCCCGCCCAATACGTTGGAATCACGACCGTGGCGTTCATGCCTTACCCTCCCTGCAACACAAAAACGGGACGCCGCCAAACACAGGCGACGCCCCGCGACCTAGCTGATTCCATCATACCCACTTGGACAAATCATTGCTCGCAAGTCGCAATGTTTATTGCGGATAACCCCAAAAGAGTACCGTGGACAGGCACAATAGCCGCTCGCTCCTATGCGGCATGCCCTGCCGCCCGAGTCATGCGGGACAAGCGGACCAGCAGCATAAAGCCCACCACCAGCAGCACGCCGATAGACAGGACGCCCAGCGAGGGGTTGCCGGTCAGCGAGGTGACGACCGACACCAGGAAGGTGCCCATAACGCTTGCATAACGACCAAAGATGTCAAAGAAGCCGTAGTACTCGTTGGACTTTTCCTTGGGGATAATGCGGCCAAAGTAGCTACGGCTGAGCGCCTGCACACCGCCCTGGAACAGGCCGACCATAATGGCAAGCACCCAGAATTCAAAGGCGGTCTTTAGGAAGAACGCGGCGAACAGCACAATCCCCATGTAGGCGGCGACCGCCACCAGGATCATGTTGAGCGTGCCCACGCGTCCGGCGAGCTTGCCGTAAATGATGGCAGACGGAAAAGCAACAAACTGCGTGACGAGCAGCGCCAGGACCAGCTGCGTCGAATCGATGCCCAAGGCCGATCCGTAACTGGTGGCCATAGAAATGACCGTGTGCACACCGTCGATATAGAAGAAGAACGCGATCATGTAGACCAGCACGGTCTTGTTGTGGGCGATCTCGCGCATGGTGTGTCCGACCTCGGAGAACACACCGCCCACGATGTGGCCGATGGTGTCCTCGGGACCACGCTCGCGACCGTACTTTTGCTTATAGGTGCGAATGAGCGGCAGGGCAAAGATGAGCCACCAGGCACCAGTGATGATAAACGACAGACGCGTTGCCAGCATGGTGGGGACACCAAGAGCGGGACCACCCATGATAAGCGCCAGGCAGATGATGAACGGCACGGTGGAACCGATGTAGCCCCAGGCATAGCCCGAGCTGGACACGACGTCCATGCGCTCGTCGGTGGTAATGTCGGGCAGCATGGCGTCGTAGAACGTCATAGAAGAGTTGAGGCCGATGGTGCACAGCACGTACACAGTCAAAAATGCCATGGCGGACATTGGGATAGCCTGCGCCAGGCAAAGAACCAGGCCCGTGAGGAAGAAGCCCAAGAAGAACTTGATCTTGTTGCCGGCGTAATCGGCAAGCGCGCCCAGAATGGGCATGAGCATGGCAATGACCAGCGAGGCAATCGTCTGCGCGTTGCCCCAAGCGACCACCAGGTCTGCCGAGGAAGCGCCGGTATTGATGGCGTTAAAGTAGATGGGCACCACCGAGGTATTGAGCAGCACGAGGGCCGAGTTTCCCACATCGTACATGACCCAGTTACGCTCGAGCTTGGTGTATTTCATGGACAGGGACCCTTCGTATTCGCCCGATATGCAGCTAGTTCATCGTACCCCAATTGCACGGAGGCGCCGGTAAGGATTCGGCAAAGAGACAGGAGCGGACCCTACTCCTCGCGGTCGAACTCCTCGTCGGTGCCGAGCACGCGGCCGCTGTAGTTGACGTGACCGGTCACGGCCTCCATGTCACCGGTCTCGATAAAACGCGCGACCGTGCACTCGTAATCGACCAGCGCGCGATCAAAGACCTCGGGGAAACTCTCGTTCGAGACCTCGTCGGTAAAGGGATTCTTCCATGTCAGATGGCCCAGGTTACCGGTGCGCTCGGGCAGCTCCGTCGTCACGCGATGGGCAAGGCCGTCGAGCAGCGAGTAGTCGTGCACCAACCCCTCAACCAGCGAGATCGCGCGCGTCTTTACGGAGCCGGCCGGCTCAATCGCACGGTAAAGTCGCTGCATATTGGCAACGGCAGCACCGTACTCCCCCGCCGGAATGTCAATGCCGTACACGCGTCCGGCAACATAGCTCATCAGCACGCCGGCCACGCGACTGATGCGATCGGTGGTGACGATCTCGCCCGCCGGCGGGTAATCGTCGACCGTAGCGCCATCGCGCTTAAGCTGCAGCATCAGTACATCCAGGTCGCTCTCGATCACGGCATGGACCTGACTGCTCGAATCCTCAAGCTCTGAATCGGACTCCACGATGCCAAACTGCTGCTCATAGACAAAGGGGTGGGCGTTGCGGTCGAGCACGTAATGAGACAGCAGACCCAGCGCAAAGGCGCGACCCAAGCTGGCGTCGCGCGGCAGCAGATGCGACACGCCGTCGCGCAGGCACGCGAACTGGCGAGACATGCGCGAGCGATGCATGACCTGCGCCAGCAGCGTGCAGTCGGAAACACGCGGTGTCAGAATGTGAAAGAAAAACGGGTCGGGGCCTTGGTTGCCCAAGATAAAGGCAATGCGCTCTTCATCGGACGTGATGACGCCCTGCGGAAGACGGTCGATGCTTTCCTCGCCAAACAGATGATGGGTGATAAGCGCGGGCATAATGATCCTTTCGATTTCATTCGATGCCACCCATTATGCCCACCGCGCGCCCATGCCAAACCTGCGATGGTAAACGACAGCACGCAGACCGTCTACGCAAGCCCCAAGTGTGCTTTAACCTCGGCAGCGCGACGGCGGGACACGGGCACCGTCGAACTCGCGCGGTCGAGCCTGAGCTCCATCAGCCCCGTGGAGCCAATCTCAACATTGTGCACGTCTTCCAAATTGACCAGGTAGCTGCGATGAACGCGAATAAAGCCCTCGGAGTCCAAGCGACGCTCGAGCGAAGAGATCGACTCATTGATCAGGTACGTTCCCTCGGCGCAGATGGCGTTGCAAAAATCGGCGCGCGCCTCAAAGTAGCAGACGTCTGCGACGGGAATGAACACCTTTTTGCCCCCGCGGTCCACCGTCAGACGCAAAGGCTGGCGCGGAGCGTGGATAACACGACGGACACCCAAGGCCGCCTCGATCTTGTCGAGTGCCTTTGACAGGCGTGCGTCCTCAACCGGCTTGACGACATAATCGACGGCATCGAGGTTATAGGCATCAGCCGCATACTCGGCAAATGCCGTCACAAACACCACGACCGGCGGCGTCTTTAGGTTCTGCAGCGTCTCGGCAAGCTCAATTCCCGAGCGACCGGGCATGGTAATGTCTAAAAACAACACGTCGGGCTTGTTCGACAGAATCGACTCCACGGCTTCGGTGACATTGCCCGCCTCGGCAATCTGGCCCACACGCGTATCCTTTTCCAACAGATAGCGTAGCTCAGCCCTAATTGGGGGCTCGTCATCAACCACCAAGATGTTCCAGCCTTCGGACATATGTGCTTCCCCTCTTTTTCTCTCAATCCAACCGCGTGCTACGCCGTCAACGGCGCCGGCTCATGCGGCTCGCCGTTCAGCTCGACGATGACCTGCGTTCCCACGCCCTCCTGGGACTTCACGCGCATGCCGGAATCTTCTCCGTAAAAGAAATGGATGCGCTGAAGCACGTTAAAGAGCGCCAGGCCGCAACCTCGCTTGACGGAGCCGTCGGCGGTAATGCTCTCGGGCTCCTCTCGGCGATGTTGCTCAAACAGATGCGCGCAGACCTCTTCGCTCATACCGATGCCGTCGTCCTCGACGATGATCTCCAAACCGTCATCGGTCTCGAAAGCCCTAACATGAATAGAAAGCGGCTCGGTCTCGCGCTGCGCGTGCTTGATGCAGTTTTCGAGCAACGGCTGCAAGATAAACGGCGGCACCATGCAATCGCGCACCTCAAAGTCGATATCGACCGAGACGCGCAGACGGCCGTCGCCATAACGAGCCTGCATAAGATTGATATAGCGAGTGCCCTGTTCCACCTCGTGCTCGAGCGTTGTGAGGGTATCGGAATCAGAAAGCGTCTGACGGTAGTAATTGGAAAAGTCGATCAGCAGCGACCTGGCCTTGTCCGGCTCGGTACGTACGAGCGACACGATGGTGCTGATGGTATTGAATAGAAAATGAGGATCGACCTGCGATTGCAAGGCGCGCAGCTCCACGCGGGCCGTAAGCTCGTCCTGGCGCTCGAGCTCAAAGCTTGCAAGCTGCGTGGAAATGAGGTCGGCAAAGCCCGAGGCAAGCGCCGTCTGGCGCATATCGATGCTGCTCAGACGGGGATAATACAGCTCGAGCGTGCCCACGCAATGCCCGCGCACGGTGAGTGGTGCGACGATACCGGCGCGCAGGCGCGGAAAGTAGCCACCTGTCTCGGTCGAGGCATCGCGCGAGAAAACGCTTTGCTCACCGCTGTTGATCACGTTGAGCGTAGTCCGCAGTACCACCGGGGTGCCCGCGGGGCATTTTGCCGAGTCCTCGCCCCAGCTTGCCAACACCTGCTTGCCGTCGGTAAAGCAGATGGCAGAGGCGATAGTTTCGGACAGGATGATCTTAGAGGCGCCCAGGGCAGCTTCGGGCGTAAGGCCGCGCGACGTGTAGGCGAATATTTTTGAAGCGATGGCGAGCGTGCGGTCGGTTGCGCTCGATGTGAGGTCATCGGGAACGACAAAGACGTACGAGAAGAAGAAGCACAGCATGACCAAGCCGGCAATGACGACAACGGCCGGAACAGGATTGGGATTATCGGTTAGATCCCAGATGAGCAGCAGGATAAGCAGCGGAACGACAATACCGAGCAAGATGGCTTGAACCACATGCTGAGCGGTACGAAAGACCTTGGTAGAGTTGTAGCTCTTGCCCAGAATCAGCCTATTGAGATCCACCGTCATCTCCTTCTTACTGACGCACCCCATAGCAATAAAGAGGGCCGCAAGCGACCCTCTCCATTGCATTATGCAATCAAAAACTGTGTTTTACATCCAGCCATCGACAAACGGTATCTTAGGCGCTGTATTTGTTGGCCTCGCCAAAGGTGCCAGCCTCGACGATCCAGCCGTCCTTCATGATGACGTCCATGTTGTCGGTGTTGAGCACGTGGATGTCGGCGGCGACGTCACCGTTGACGACCAGCAGGTCGGCGCACTTGCCGGCCTCGATGGAACCGGTCTCGTCCTCGATGTGGCACATCTTGGCACCGTTGAGGGTGGCGCAGGTGATGGTCTCGACCGGGGTGAAGCCGATCTTGTCGACAAACTCGTACATCTCCTCGATGGAGCAGGTGCCGTACGGGGTGACGAAGGAGAAGGAGTCGGAGCCGATCGTCATGACGACGCCGCGCTTCTTGGCCTCGCGCAGGCAGTCGTAGTTGCGCTGCAGCTCCTTCTCGACCAGGGTGCCCTCGTACTTGTCGTGCAGCTCGGGGACGTAGACGGGCGGATAGGTGGCGTACCAGGTGGGCAGGAAGGCGATCGTCGGGGTGAAGAAGGTGCCCTGCTCGGCCATGAGGTCCATGGTGCGCTCATCGATATCGAAGCCGTGAATCAGCTGCTCGCAGCCAAAGCGAACGGAATCGTAGGCAGCGGCGTGGTTGTTGTAGCAGTGGCTCCACACGGGGATGCCGACCATCTTTGCCTCTTCGACCACGGCCTGGATCTCCTCGGAGCAATAGTGCTGGTCGCGACCGGAGTCCCAGCGCCAGATGCCGCCACCGGTAGCCCAGATCTTGATGGCATCGGGGTTCTCGCGCAGGCGACGACGAACGGCCTTGCGCAGATCCCAAGGACCATCGACCTGGTCGCCCCAGGGGTGGGATTCCTTGTTGAGCTCCTGGGTGCAGTGGTGGGAGTCGCCGTGACCGGCAACGCGGCAGAAGCCCAGGCCGGTGGCCAGAACGCGCGGGCCCTTAAAGACGCCCTTGTCGATGCAGTCACGGATCTGGATACCAAAGCGGCCGATCTCGCAGACGGTGGTGAGGCCGTGGGTGAGGCAGTCGTAGGCCTGCTTGACGGCGACGGCCTGCTTCTCGAGGAGCGGCTGCATAACCCAATCGGTGTCATCGTCGGTCAGGTTGCCCGAGAAGTGCAGGTGGGTGTCGATCAGGCCGGGAAGGACGGTCTTGCCGGCGGCGTCGATAACCTCAACGCCCTCGGGAAGGTCCTGCATAGCACCGGCATACTCGATCTTGCCGCTGTCGTCGACGAGAACGAGGGAGTTCTCGACCGGCTCGGCACCGGTACCGTCGATGAGCTTGCCGCCAACGATTGCATACTTAGTGGACATGGTTCCTCCTTATGGATCCATATAGTGGGCGAGGCCGTGTTGGGTTAAGGCCTCACAAAACTACCCAAGTGGTGCCGGGTTCGGTGCGCGGAAGAGAGGATCCCGCGCACCCGATCCGCCCCGGCTAGGCGTTACTTTTTGCGGGAATTGGTGAAGGCCATAAGAGCCAGGCCAATGGCCAGCCAGCCGATCACGATGCTCCACTCCACCATGTTGAGGGAGGCGGGAGAGAACGGAATCACGAGCAGGCCAATGATGGTGCCGCAGGCAACGATAGCGAGGCTGATGCCAAACTTGCCGCCGGGCACCTCGTAGGGACGAGGCAGGTCGGGCTCGGTGAAGCGCATGCGCAGGCAAGCGAGGGCGACCATGCCGCAGGAGAAGATGAAGGCGAGAGCCGACACGTTGGTCAGAGGGATGAGCATGTTCTTGCCCAGGAACGGACCGACGACGGTGATGACGCCCAGAACGACGCAGGCGAGCTTGGGAGCGCCGGACTTGGGATCGACCTCGGCGAACTTCTCGGGCAGCTGGCCCTTTCGGCCCATGGCGAGCATGATGCGGCTCGTGGCGCCGTAGAAGGAGTTCATCGGGCCCATGGGTCCAAGCGTGGCGATGACGAGCATGGCCAGGTACAGGAGCATGTTGATGCCCTTGAGGCAGGCAAGCGCGGGAACCGGGCTCTTAACGAACTCATGCCAGTCGAGGATGGTGCCGAACGAGTAGATGCAGACCATGTAGAAGCCGCCTGCGGCCAGCAGGGCCAGGGAGATGATCTTGCCGAACTTGTTCCAGTTGAGGCCCTCGGCCGCTTCCTCAGCCTGCTGAGGAATGGTGTCGAAACCGGCGTAGAAGAACGGGGTCAGAACCAGGACCGAAACGATGCCTGCGAACAGGCTGGTGCCCTCGGTAGCAGGCTTGCCGCCGCCAGCACCGGTGACCTGGGAGAACACGGGCATGGCGTTGTCCGGCGAGCCGGTGAACAGCGAGACGCCCATGGCGAGCAGCATGCCGCAGAGCAGGGCCTTGGTCAGGAAGGCCTGCAGCTTGGCGGCCGAGCTGGCACCGCGGAAGTTGAGGAAGATGACGTAGGTTGCAAAGCCGAGCGCGATCAGCGTCGGGAACAGGTAAACGTCGGCGCCCAGGATGGTATAGAGCTTGACAGCACGCAGCCACTCAAGACCGGGCAGGCTGCCGAACATCTCGGACACGAGGGTCGAGATAGCGATTGCCTCCCACGGGCACAGGATGCCGTTGCCCAGGGCCAGGAGCCAACCGGTGATATAGCTCAGCGTACGGCCAAAGCTACGATCGACATACTCGACGATGCCGCCCGAGATGGGGATAGCAGCCGTGAGCTCACCGAAAACAGCTCCGACGGGCACGAGAAAGATTGCACCCAAGAGGAATGCGATCATAGCGGGAACGGGACCGCCGCCCACGACCATCCAGTCGCCGACCTGCAGAACCCAGCCAGTTCCGATGATGGCACCGAAACCGATGGTGAAGAAGTTCCAGAGCGAAAGCGTTTTCTTCATGCCGCCGTTACCTTCGACTGCAACTTCTGCGTTCTTGTCCGCCATTGTTCCCCTCCTTTCCTTATTGACGCCTCTTTGGCGTCACCCCTTGCGCGGTCTGTTTTGCCGCGCGCTTTTATTTCGTGGCTTTAAGATACGGCCTTGGCACAGCAGCGCCGCTTGTGGCTCGACCGAAGGCAGAACTGCAAAACGAGCGGCGCCGTTTTTGGGACGAACGGCGGAAGACGTCATCCGTCTTGGACGCTTTCATCTTGTCTGCTTTTGAATACCTGTTGCCGTGACGCTTGGCGCGCGGCGCGGCAACGTTCATACCATTTGTCAGGCTTTTGGCGCACATACCCATGTGTCGCGCCTCTTTTTATGTAGGATAGACAAGTTACACATGAGGCAAGGTGATTCGAATGGCATACGGATACAATGACGGCGACCAACGGCCACAAAGCGTGCGCCTTGCCGGCCGCACCACGCCAACGCCCAGAAGCACCTCCGACAACGGCAACCAGCAGCGCCCCCAAGAGCAGCCCGGGGCTTCTTCTCGGCAACAAAGCCGTACCGCGCAGCAGTCAGACCGCGTGAGCACGAGCACACGCCAACGCCAGACCGACACATCGCAGCCGCGCCGCTACGATTGCCGTACGACCGACCACTACGTTAAGCGCTCCTTTTCGCCACCTCAACGCAATCGCGGCAATTCCGCCCCTCGCCCCGCGTCGCACACCACAAGCCACGCACTTCCAGCCCGCCGTCTACGCCTTGCGCTTTGCTCCATTGCCGCCTGCCTCGTCTTTGTGTTTTTGGGATCCTGTATCTCGCACGGATCAGCCGGTCTTGAGCCCACTGCCGAGGACAAGCTGCTTAAAGCTCCCGTCGCGCCCGGTTACTCCTTTGCGTTCTCGACCCCACGCTCGCAATGGCAGGCCGGCACCATGCCCCACATCTACCAAATTGACCCCGCATGGTCGGAGCTGCCCTATGCCGGTGGCACTATTCGCGAAAACGCTTGCGGCCCCACTTGCCTCACCATGGTCTATATCTTTAAGACCGGCCACACCGATAAGACGCCGGTCGATATATGCGCACTGGCCGAAGCCGGCAACTACGCCCCCACTGGTGCCACCGAGTGGTCGTTTATGACAGGCGGTGCGTGGCAGCTGGGGCTCAACGGAACACAGCTCTATAACGATTGCGAATCGATTACCCAAGCACTTCGCTCGGGTGCGCCCGTTATCGCCGCAGTGCGCCCCGGTACGTTTACCAACGTAGGCCACTACATCGTGCTCTACGGCATCGACGATGCCAACCAGATTGGCGTCTACGACCCCAACTCGGCCAGCCGCAGCGCCCGTCGCTGGGGCGTCGTAGAGGTCCTTAACGAAATCGAAGCCATGTGGGCCTACTACTAGTCATTGGGGACAGACTTAAATGAGTGGTCATTGGGGACGCTCTTGTTTGACTAGTCATTTAAGAACGTCCCTAATGACTAGCTGAATAGCAAAAGCCCCGCAGTCGGAGCGGACTGCGGGGCTCATGAAGAGAGGCTAGTTTGTAGGCGCTTTGCCTGGCGCCCACGAGAGAGGCAACAGAGCAGAGACTACTCGTGGATGCGGGTACCGGAGAGGCCGGCCATGGTCTCGGCGGCCTTGTCCAGTGCGCCGATGATGCAGGTGCGGCCCTTGCGGGAACGCGCGAACTTGATGGCAGCGCGGACCTTGGGCTCCATGGAACCCTTGCCAAACTGACCCTCGTCGGCCAGGCGCTCGGCCTCGTCGGCGGTGAGGTCCTCGAGCTCCTCCTGGTTGGGCTTGCCAAAGTTGATGGCGACATGCTCGACGGCGGTCAGCAGGAACAGAACGTCGGCGTCGCAGTCCTCGGCCAGCAGCTCGCCGCCCAGGTCCTTGTCGATGACGGCGGGAACGCCCTTGTAGCAGCCCTTGTTCTCGTAGTCGCGGACGACGGGGATGCCGCCGCCACCGCAGGCGATGACGATGAACTCGTTGTCGAGCAGGTTGAGGATGGAGTCAGCCTCGACGATCTTCTTGGGATCGGGGGAAGCGACGACGCGACGCCAGCCGCGGCCGGAATCCTCGACGAAGACCTTGGAGGGATCCTCGGCCATGAACTCCTTGGCCTGCTCCTCGGTGTAGAAGGGGCCGATCGGCTTGGTCGGATTCTTGAACGCGGGATCGTCGGGATCGCACTCGATCTGGGTGACGACGGTGGCGGCGTGCCAACGCTTATAGCGCTTGTGCATCTCGCGGCCGATGCCCTGCTGCAGGTGGTAGCCGATGTAGCCCTGGGACATGGCGCCGCACTCGGGCAGCGGCATCTCGGGGGTACCGATGGCATCGTGGGCAGCGGCGAAGGCGTTCTGGATCATGCCGACCTGCGGGCCGTTGCCGTGGGTGATAATGATCTCGTTGCCCTGCTCGATAAGACCAAGGAGAGCGTGGGCGGTGTTGCTCACGGCCTCGATCTGCTCGACGGGGTTGTTGCCGAGGGCGTTGCCGCCGAGGGCGACGACAATACGATCGGGCTTGCCAAGAGGCTTAGACATTGCTGGAATCCTTTCTGTAAAAGGCCTACAACCCATTAATAACCCGCGTCCGTGCGATACGCGAGTTTATTAAGGTTTATATTCTCTTTATCGCTCATTTTATTCATTTTGAAAATACCTAAGCGGCGAACGGTCGATTTTACCCGCTCAGCGTAAAGAAGCCCAGTTCAGGCATATCTACGCCATTTACGTGCAACTTTATTTAAATAGAGCAGGGATTAGACCAGATTATGCAAACTATATCTTTGCTAAACACAAAACGGACAGCGCAATATCTTACTCGCACTATACGCGATTCTATACATTAATTTGACGAGTATGCACCCCTGCAAAAACATGGGGCTTTTCATCCAACATAAGGGATAGCCGATCGCGCTTCACCCCGCGGCAAGCGACTGCGAGTTCGCAGTATGGAACTTTACCGTCGGCTTCTGCATGAACGCTGCCGACGCCCTTTCGCTCCTGCGCGCCCAAGCAGCCGAGAACGCTAACGGCGCCACTGCCAACCTGGCCACCCTCAACAACGGCGCCGCCAGCCTTTTCGCAAAGTACCGTGCTGGCTCGCTGGCTTTGAGGCCTAAGTGAGCTTTGCTATTTGCCAATTTTTGTATGATTTGGGTCAAATCTATTTGTCAATTTTTGTATGATTAGGGGCAAATCTATTTGCCAATTTTTGTCAATGAGGTGTTTTAATGCTACGCCGCAAGGTCACTGATAGGCTTTTGAGCTGGAAGAATAACTCCCATAAGGCCCTGCTTGTTACCGGTGCGCGTCAGATTGGCAAGAGCTATGCGATTCGCGCGTTTGGAAAGAGCAACTACGCTTCGTATTATGAGGTCAATCTGCTACTTGATGCCGAGGCAAGAGACGTACTTGTTGGCGCTAAGAACTCCATTGACTTCATCAACCGTGTGGCCCTTCTTGCGGATGCACCGCTTGTTGAAGGAGACACGCTTATCTTCGTCGATGAGATTCAGGAGTATCCGCAGATCGTTACACTTATGAAGGCGCTGGTCGAGGACGGACGCTTTAGCTATGTCTTCTCGGGGTCTATGCTTGGGACTGAGTTTAAGGGGATCTCTTCTTTTCCGGTAGGGTATGTCGAGCACATTGTTATGCGGCCGATGGATTTTGAAGAGTTTTGTTGGGCAAACAGCGTCAGCGAAAATGTGCTTGCAGATATTCGCAGCCGCCTTGTCGAGAGACGTCCCGTCGAAAACTATATTCATGAGGCGATGCTCAAAAACTTTAGAGCCTATATCGTTTGCGGCGGCATGCCGGAGGTCGTTCAGAACTATATCGATTCGGGCTATTCGCTCGTGAGAACGCGTGAGCTTCAAATTCAGCTAGTCGATCAGTACAAAAGCGATATCTCTAAATATGCATCGACTCGAGCGTTTAACGTTCGCTCCATTTTCGAGCAAATTCCCGTTCAGCTTGAGGCGGAGTCCCATCGCTTTATCGTCTCGTCTCTAGGCGAGGGAGCTCGTCTTCAAAAATACGAGCAGGATTTCCTATGGCTGGTGAACGCAGGCGTTGGATTGATGGTCCCCCAGGTGACGGAGGCACGAAGCCCTCTCAAGAGGACGGAGAAAACGACGGCCTTTAAACTATACGAGTCCGATACAGGTATGCTCGCATCGCGGTATCCCGGCAGCACGGCACGCGCCGTCTACCTTGACATGAAAACCCCCAACCTCGGCGGCCTCTATGAGAACGTGGTCGCACAGGAACTCGTTGCCCTCGGAGCAGATACGTGGTACTACCAAACGCGTGAGGTCGGTGAAGTCGACTTTGTAATCGAAGGTGCCCGCGGGCATGTTGTCCCAATCGAAGTCAAATCGGGCAAGAAAGTTCGAGCACATGCAGCCCTCGACCGTTTGATGAGTGTGGGCGAGTACAAAATTCCCGAGGCCGTTGTGCTGAGCCACGAAAACCTTTGCAAAGAGGGCAAGATCCTTTACGTTCCAATCTATATGACATTCTGTCTCGATGAGTTTATGGAAAAGGACGACCCCAACAACGATTTCTCGTTTGCACCCATATCTCTCTAGGTCATCTGAGTCCGCAAGCCAGCCCCCACGCCCAAAGTACTGCGCCTTTCGCGCCAAAGGCGCGAAACAGCAAGGGGATAGAAGGCAGCGACAACCAACTCCCCCACTATGCCCAAAGTGCTGCGATGTTTCGCGCAAAGCGCGAAACAGCACTGGGGCAGCAGAAGGCCACAATCAGCTAGCCCTCCATGCCCAAAGTGGCGCGTGGTTTCGCGGCCACGCCGCGAAACAGCGACCGGGACAAGGCACCCCCACAGCCACATCCTTCATTCAGCCCCACAATCCGAGGACGTAGTCGTAGCAGGATCTGAGGGCTGACCTTCGCGGACACTCCGCAGGACGAAAGAACCCCCGCCGCACGTAGTGTGAACTGCCTCCCATTTCTTGGACACAAGAAATGGGAGGCT
>NZ_QRQC01000033.1 GCF_003475325.1 Collinsella sp. AF33-16
CCGGGCTCAATATCGCCGGTGTCAAAGAGGGCGATTACTCATAAAGATTCCCAATTAAGACAATCCGCCATTGCGTCGTTCGCTATTCTCGACGGTGATAAGCCTTCGAATCTTTCCAAAAACACAATTGCCTTACCCGGAGATGGATCGTCGCCCGAATGGCTATTATTTGACTACGCAATTAAATTGTCAACTGATGGTAACAATCCCTTCTGGGCTGACGAATGCATTCAAGGTGAAGGTTTTTCCATAAGTAATTTTAACCAATGGATCAAGCCTGAAATAGATGAGGCGCGCAACGTTGTTGGCGGTGGCCAAAAGCGGGAGAAAGCCAAGGCAGTTTTTAACAGGAATATACTATTTTTCACGTATGTCTTTAAGGCATGGATGCTTGATTCCGCAAATGCAAGGGATATAAGGAAATTTGGATTCAATCTCCAGGCCGTTTACCATAAAACAGCCAACTATCACCGTATTTTCATTCCATCAACTGTTGATTTCGGTATTTATACTTTTAAGTACGAATAGACTGTAAAATATTCTGATTTAAAAAATAGTCAATTGTTAGCATTTGCGCAAGCTAAGGAGGTGTAGTTAGTGCCGGCAACACTTACGCCAGTGCGATATCCAGGGGGTAAGACGAAGATTTACCCTGAAATCAAATCGATACTTGAAGCAAACAACCTGCTTGGGCACGCTTATGCAGAGTTATTTGCAGGAGGAGCAGGCCTCGCTATTAAGTTGCTTCTAAAAAATGACGTTAAATCGATTGTAATTAATGATTTTGATCCTGCTGTGTATTGCATGTGGGACGTGATAGTAAATCACAGCGAGGAGTTATGCGAATTTATCAATGACGCAAAACTTAATATAGATACATGGAAATCGATGCGAGAGATTTATCGTTCAAAGGATGTCAGCGATAGCCTTGCGTTAGGTAAAGCATGCTTTTATCTTAATAGAACCAATGTCTCTGGTATTTTGAGCGGCGGAGTTATAGGCGGTCTAGACCAAACTGGAACTTATAAAATGGATGCTCGATTCAATCGCAAAACGCTCATTGCTAAAATACAACGAATTGAAGAATATAAAGACAGAATTGAAGTTACGAACCTTGATGCTGAAGAGTTTATAACTCGGCGATTAACAGATTCCGAACTGTTTGCATATCTTGATCCTCCTTACGTCCAAAAGGGTCCCGGTTTATATCGAAGTTCTTTTACTAACGAGAAGCATCGCTCATTAGCCCGTAAAATCGGTAGTGCACAGAGTAAATGGGTTGTAACTTATGATGCAGACGTATTGATTAAATCCATTTACAACGATTACGAACAGAGTAATCTTGAAATTGGATATTCTGCCAATCTAAAAACTGTTGGCAAAGAGAAGATAATACTTGGGCCAGGACTTATTTGGCCCGCTAGTCTTAAATCATAGCTCTTTTAGAACGATCGACTTACCGGTGGCTTCAAGACCGATCAGGCATTAGCCACCGGTAAGTTGTTATACTAATTAGACCACATTAACCTTATGATGTTTCCGGCCAATCTAGAAACACGGACAATGCTCTCTTTGTCGGCAGACAGCGTGCCGTGAGCCCATTTTGATAGAATTCCCTCAAAATTGTATTTGCCATCTATCCATTCGCTATTCAATGTAATCTCATTAATATCTTCAAAGTTGGCGGTCTCCGTCATTTTCTTCTTGGCTTCTTTTAAAAAGGGCTTTAAAGCGCCATCCTTGCAATCATTATTAGGATCGCTTGCTTTAAAGTACTCTTGTGCGCATATTTCTAGTAGCAGTCGCATTGAAAACGCAACTATTGGAAGATAATGGAATCTCTTCTGTTCATTCTTTAAATAAAAATGGTAAATGTCGTCGATGGCTCGATATAGCTCATTTGATCTGCTGCCTTTCGGTCGAAGCATTCCGCCAAACAGAACCTCTTCTTTGGTTTTTACTGGTTTTCTCCTCTTATGGGGCAAAGCCTTCGCGGTGGACATTTCTTTTCTATTGTTTGGGGCGTTGCTGCCACCCAGCTTGGTAATTGGCTTGCTTTCATTAAATGAAGAAATGTTGGCGTACCTGTCTGGATTTAGCTCAATTAGCGCATCCTTCAGCCTGCCGGCGTTTTTCCTTGCTGAGCTCAGATCCTCATTTCTAATCCGTGCGATATCTTTCAGAATTTCGACGGCTTCCTCGAGATTATGATTAGTTACGAGCTCGTTATTCTTAATTGAAAATCCAATTTTGTTTAAATTCGATTCAGTTAACAACCTTTTCTCGACATATTCTTCGTTTAATTTTTTATTCGTCGCTACAATTCCGCCTGTAGCTTCATCAAGCAACATAAGAGGGCCCTTGGGCTGTCCCCTAAAGTTATGCAAGAATTGTTCGTATTGAAGCTTGCCCCACTTATTCGAAGATCGATGGATTCGTTCGACAATCTCTAAAGCAATTTCTTTTGTGCAAACATTACAAGGTAAGACCGTTAGATTGCGTAACTCCGGTTCCACTTCAAAGACACCGATCCTATTAAAGGCATCCTGATATAAATCTGGATCTTTAATACACTTCAATAGGGCTACGCGACGATTTCCGTCATAGACGGTAAATGTATCGTCCGCATTTGCGACAACTACAGGTATCTCGTTTAGATGGTAACGTTTGCCCATTTCAACGATTAATGAGTCTAGATTCCAGTTATCACTATCATTAATAATCGCCCTTTTAATGATTTCAGAATCGCTCATGCTCTCATCCACAGGGTCTCTAGGATTCTCGGTCCATAAGCGTAGTTTTGATAACGGTATAGGTTTAATCGCTTGTTCAGGCATCATTACAACAACTCCATAAGGAAAGTTCGATGAACTATCAAAATTATAGTGAGTCACAATGCTCGCTAGCTGTGGAATCAATCTCAATACCGGCATTAAATGCATTCACCTGAAGATGACGTAACATCCATTCACAGGGTAGGGAGAGTTTAATCGTTAACATGCAGCACCTAATGATAATGGTCGTATTCTGACAACTGCCGTAAGAGCCCAATTGAGGGTCAATAAACTCGCGAAGCCCCCAGACGGCCCATTGCGGACGTTATGCAGCCCCTCCTTTCACCGACTGGCAAAACGATTTACACCTAATTTCGGGGTTCGTTTACAGGCAATTCGTTCGCCACTCGCCGATCTCGCTACACTAATAACTGCTGCTACCAGGTAGTTTCCTGGCGCAGTTTCCATTGGCTCTTGCGAAGATCGGAGCGGTTATGTTTGCTGCCGCGTTCCACACCAGCCGTCACTACATCCTGTTTACTGCCATGGCCTGCCTATGCGTTTTGCTGGGCGGGCCTTCTTATGCCGCGGGCGCGGAAAGCCTGTTCATTGCGGGCGTCACGTACTACGAGCCGGGTGTATCGGGTCCCGGGTGGGCCTGGACAGATGCCGGCCATCTGGAGCTTACCGGCTACGCGGGCGAGGCCATCGGCGCGGACGACGACCTGGTGGTGACGCTTGTGGGGCAAAACTCCGTGGTTGAGACGAGCGCGCCCGACGTGGACATCTCGCGGTGCGGCATGGAGGTGTGGGGCGATCTGACGCTCCGCGGCACCGGGTCGCTGGTGGCTACGGGCTCGCAGTGCGGAATCTACGTGTCGGGGACGCTCGCGGTGGACGGCTGCAAGGTTGACGCGCGTGCCGATGGCGCCGGCATCGCAGATGCGCGGGTGGCCGGCGTGATCGCGGATGGTCTTGCCGTTCGCGGCGATGGGCGCGTTGTCGCCGCGGGCGCGGGCTCCGGGGCGGGCGTGCGCACCTATGGTGTGTGTCTGCTGGGCGGGGCTGCTGGCGGTGACGCGGCCGGGCAGCTTACCATCGATGCGTCCTGGCTGGATGCGTCGGGCGCCGACGCCGGCGTCGCCTGCCTGGGCGGATCGTTTGCATCCGCGCGCTTTGTGGCTCCTGCGGGTGGGGCCTTTGGCGAGGGCGGCGTGGTGGATGCCGACGGGTCCGTGGCAGCGCGTGTGACAATCGTGCCCGTGGATGCCACGGCGTCGGCGGGGGAGACCGGTGGGCCCGATGTGCCGGGGGATGGTCTGTCCGCCCCTGGCGCTGACCCCGCTACTGTCGAGCCAGCTGCGGATCCGTCGACGATTCCCATGCTGAAGCCCGCGGCCGCGACTAAGTCGGCGACCACGACCACAGTGACCAACACCACGGCCGCCAAGGCCTCTAGGCCCAAGGTCACCACCAAGACCTCCTCGTCGCTTCCCAAAACCAGCGACACAAATTGGATCGTCGTGTCCCTAACGCTATTTCTTCTTGGCACAGCGTTCCTCACCACCTCACATTGTTGCTGATGTGGTGAGGAACATCTGGCTTAAATGTAGGAGTTCTGCAGACGCTTTAGAGGCAACGCTTTCAGTGAAGGAGTGTTGCCTTTTTCATGCGAGAAATGCCGGACGTGCTGGTAATGTGTGCCGGTGGATACTCAGTGCATGTGCTTGACAGCGCGCAAGTTTGAAAATACTATCATTAAAGTGATTAGGGTCCAGAAACTTTCGATGCCTGGAACCGGAGGGGAGCCTGCGGGTTCCCCTTTTATTTTCGGGAAGAGCGACGATGCCCAAAGAATTCCTTACCTACCAGCAGCAGATGGAGAAGCTCAGAAGCTCCGGCCTCAGAATCGAGGACGAAGAGGTTTGCCGAAGGGTGCTTGCGGACATCGGCTATTTCCCGGTCGTGAACGGCTACCAGTCGTTTTTCCGCGACCCGAGCACCCGGGTATACCGCGAAGGTGCCACTTTTGGAGACATCCTAGCGCTTTACGAGTTCGACGTCGAGCTTAGGGAGATAATGCTCGATGCGCTGCTCAAGGTCGAGGCGAAGATCAGGTCGGCGCTGGCCTACGAGTTCTGCGCTGCATATGGCGAGTCCCAGAGCAAGTATCTAGACGCCCGCTGCTACGCGACGTCGAAGGGCGCGAAGCGAGTTCTCCCAAAGCTGCTGAACATGCTTGACTATATCGCCAACAAGGATACCAGCCACGAATACCTTGCCTACTACCGCAGGGCATATAAGAACGTGCCTCTATGGGTCACCGTGAACGCCATGACCTTCGGACAGACTTCGAAAATGCTCACGGCGCTCAGGGACAGCGAGAAGGCCAAGATTGCTAAGAGGTTCGGGGTCGGAAACCCGAAAGAACTCTCGTCGTTTATCCGCGTACTCGCCCTCTACAGGAACGTCTGCGCACATGGAGAGCGTCTCTTCTCCCACAGGTGTCACGTCGAGATTCCTGACACGGCCTTGCACGCCAAGCTCGGCATCGAAAAGATTGGGCCGGATTACGCTTGCGGCAAGGTAGACGTTTTCTCGGCAGTGATCACCCTTCGATACCTCCTTCGCGACGACGAGTTCAAGACATTCAAGGCCAAGCTCGTCAAGTGCGTTAACGGATACTTGTCATTGGATGAGAGCATCGGCGAGGAGCGCCTCCTTGATGCCATGGGTTTCCCAGCCGAATGGAAAAAGATAACTAGGTATAAAATTTAGATTCGACCCGCCTAAAAGTAAATCACTTGTTTTAGGAAATTATTGACGACGGAATTGAGCGTCAATCCCTTGGTGCAGACGCGTTGTGGTTATCGGTTGCCATAATGGATGCAAGGCGGGGGGTCGGCTGGCTCGGGCGCATTTTTCTTAACGCTCTTCTTACCTGGCATAGCACTCTTGGGCACCGCATATCGTTGCTGAATGGCCCGATTTTCGGAAGTGCGGGTAAAAATTTAAAACCGCCGAGCACAAACTGATTTTTAGCAACAAAACAGCAGATCGCGGAAGCTCGAAACTGGGGTCTGGGCGGCAGATCTCGGTTTCCCCGCACTTTCGGAATCGCATAACAGAAGTATGCGGCAAATTCCGGAACCCCCGACCACAACCCCCTTCTAACGTAAAGAAACCGCAGGTGGAAGTGTTGCCGCTTTTCGGTGTAGTCAACAAGTCTGAGATTTGCCGCATACTTTCGGAGATTGCCAGCTGTCAGAGTTCGTCTCTTATAGGAATAATCCAATTCACGCCGCGTTACATCTAGTCTGCTCTTTATACTTGGATATCAACACTAAGGAGGCAGCCGTGCTTTGGAGCTATGTTCAGCTTGATGATGGCACCCAATTTGCCTACTCAGAGACAAGAGAAGACGGAACCGTTCGCGTGGCCGTCGAGCGCCCGGTTGACTTTGGCTTTGACCATGCGGAATGCTTCTTGCCTGCGGTCAAATGGTTCAACGTCGAAGGATTTACTGCTGATGACCTCAATTTTTTGACAGAATTTGTTAGCTCAAACGCCCCGTTTATCCTCGAGCTCGCCGAACGCCAAAAAGCCGGACCGGCGGTTTCGGCGCTGGCCCCCTGACGTTCTACTGTTGAACGGCAAATAACCCATGATCTCGCCTACCGACATATCCACTGCGGTCTCCCGCGTGCTGGCTCGCTACGACGTCCGCGAGGCATATCTGTTTGGCTCGTTTGCGCGAGGCGAACAAACGCCCGATAGCGATATTGACTTGCGCCTAGTCTGCGGCAACACCATGACGTTCGGCGCGCTTCTCGAACTCTCTCATGAGCTCGAGAAGGAACTTGGGCGAAAGGTTGATATCGTCACCAACCCACCAGAGCACATGCGCGCGGCCTTCTGGAAAAGCATCGAGCAAGATGAGATGCGTGTCTATGAAGCGGAGTAAGCAGGATGAGGAGCTTGCGAATATTTGGGTTAGATAGAACAGCTCGCCACCTTGGGTTAACGAGCGCGATTGCGGGGCTTCTTGACTCGTCTTGCATCGTTTTCCATTTATTTTTTTCCATTTATTTATATGCTTGTCCCAGAATTTGGTCGTAAGGCGCGACCAGCGGAATCAAAAGAAAGCCTACCGAGAAGATCTTGGTCGAAGAGCACGACCAGCGCAATCAAAACAATGCTCGCGGAGAAGGCGCCTTCAATCGTTCTGGTTGAAGGCGCGTCATGTATACGTGTTATCGCAAGTAAACGTCCTTCAGCACCTCAACGACCTGTTGCGCCCCAACACCCTTGATCCTGATTGTTTTGGGATCGACGGGGTCCGATTCGTAGGCCTCCATGAAGCGCCTCATGTCAGCAAGAACACCCTCGCTCATGGCGGGACGCTCGTTGCCCGCGAGCAAGGTGGCGAGGCGGCAGACGTCGTTACGGTGCTTCTTTACGCTCTTCTCATCGACTGCCTTTCCATCTGCACGCTTGGCAGACAGGTCGAGCCACGCCTTTGCTTTGAAGGGGATTAGTCCCTCGACCGACAAGGCAGCGACGCCGCCCGCCGATACTCTGTTCTCCACGAGCAATTTGTAGTACTCCTCGTCCAGCAGAATCGCAGAAAGACTAGAAACCTCCTCCCCGATGTGTATCGGCAAAAGGCCGGAATCCCCGTGGCGCAGGTTGATGTCGGTGCGTGCAAATAACTCCAGCATGGCGGGGAAGGCCGGGTCCTTCGGCTTAGAGAACCGGTAGAACTGCGGCTTCCCGCTACTCTTTTGTTTGTTCTCGTACCCGCCTTCCCGAACAAAGTCCCAGAACACGCGGCCGAACTCAGGCGTCAGCGCCTCCACCAGTAGGACTAGATCGAGATCTTTCGTTGCCCTGAAATCTTGCCCGACCTCGCCGAACAGCAGGTCGCAGGCTCCGCCACCGATTAGGACATATTCGCCCTCGCGGCCCGCGAAGCGTTCCCTGAATTTATCGATTCCCTTCATAATCAACCCCAAGCACTCGATTCAGGACGTACTCGATCTCGCCCGCGACGCGTGGGTCGTCCCTCATATCGTCGGGAAGGGATAGGATGGCGGAAAGCGGGTCGACAATACACCCGGGCGCTGGCTCGGGCTCGTAGCGTAGCACCTGCACTACGCACGCGGGCTCCTCTGGTTCGTCGAATCCAGCGTTACGTGCACCGGTCGCCAGCCCTAGGACGCGCTCTTGCGCTTTGGTCGCGGTGAAAGTCGGCCAGGGGTCGTCCTGCAGCATCGAGATCTCACTCAGCGCCGAAACTCCTCCTGGTGGAAGGCCCACATCGGGTACGCGGGTCAGGCGATGCTCCCTTGCGACCGGACTTGCCATGTATGGCTCAAGCCGCCGCCACAGCGCCATCTTATTCCGGTCAGGGCGTAGGACCCGTCGGCGCCCTTCGGACACGATGATCGAGGGGTCGACAGCAGCGAGTTCATCGAACGCGCGCGAGACGGTCATCTTTGCTACGGCGAGAACGTTCGCCGCCTGAGTTACGTTGGCTCCGTCGAGTTCACCGTAGAGCGCCATGATGGCGAGACGCTGCGCCTGGGGCGAGAGCATCTCGATGCTCACCTGCTTACGGCCGCCCGCATGGCTCTTGCCGCCATTCAGAGCGACTCCCAGGAACGGTAGGTACACCTGCTTGTCTGTAGCTACAAAGGCGAGGCCGGCCTCAAGCATTCGCTCGACCCTATAGCCCGTGGCGCTCTCGAGAGCGAAAGCCACGGGAATCCCCAGAGCTGTCTCCAGCGTGTTGCGGTGTTTCGCCATGGTCTTCACCGTCGCGTTCTCGATGGGGAAAGCCATCACGAACGGCACACCGAAGGCGGTCCACCGCTCAAGGGAGTACAACCCCCTCAGATACAGGGGAAGCCCCGAGACGTCAACGGGCTCACGCTCAACTTTCGAATGCAGCATCTTCTCAACGAATTCCCGCATGCCTCGCCTCCTTGTGTAACATGCTATTTTGAAATGTAACATTAATGATGTTACAAGGCAAACTATTAAGTTACATATAAAGACGCCCTGTGTATGCTACCGTTTCAAACCCGGCAAAACCCAAAGCGAGTGCAAGTGGCGTGTTCTCCACACTCGCCAAGACCGCCGACAACCACTGAATTGCCATGGCCTTGGTGCTGTTCACACTAGGAAAGCATTCATCGCAATCGCACGCCGTTGTTGTTGTGACTCATTTCCGGAAGTGTGTGGAGGGGGGGGATCGGAACCCGCCGAGCGCAACCAAATTTTTACGTACAAAACCGCAGGTCACGGAAGCATAAAACCAGGGTCTGGTCGACAGATCTCGGTTTTTCCCCGCATTTCCGAATACTCAAAACGGAAGTATGCGGCAAATTCCGGAACCCCCGACCACACCGCCCTTTTGGCGCAAAGAAGCCGCAGGTAGAAGCGTTGATGTGCTCCAGCGTGGTCAACAAGTCTGAATTTTGCCGCATACTTCCGGACTCGGAGAGTCTTAGAAGCCGGTATTGAACTCAAACTCGATTCCATACACCCTTTTGCTCTCTGAATACAGGTATCGCCCTAGCGATAGTGTGCTATACTATCGCTAGGGCGATACCTGTTAGGAGACTCGCGTGGAACTGTGGCATGGTTCTCAGAAGATCATTGAGACTCCCCAGATTGGCCTGGGGAAAGTCCATAACGACTATGGACAGGGATTCTATTGCACAGAGAGCCTCAACCTTGCAAGGGAATGGGCATGCTCTAGGGACGCAGACGGCTTTGCAAATCGATATGAACTCGACATGGCCGATCTCAAGGTACTCGACCTGCTATCGCCGCAATATTCAGTTCTGCATTGGATAGCGTTGCTTGTAGAGCATCGTTCATTCCGAAAGGACACCGCCGTCGCTGTGGGGGCATGCGAATACCTTCGCGATCATTTTTTGCCAGATGCTAACGCTTACGATGTGATTAGAGGATGGCGTGCGGATGACTCGTACTTCAGCTATGCCAGGGCGTTTGTAAACAATACGATCACCATTGACCAGCTCGGTCGAGCTATGAGGCTCGGTAACCCTGGAGAACAGATTGTGCTCAAAAGCGAGCGCGCGTTTAAGAGCATTCGTTTTGCTGGATTTGAACGTGCGCCACAAGCTCTATATGGCCCATTGGCCAAGGACCGAGATGAGTTGGCAAGGGCGCAGTATCGGGAATTGCTTACCGAAAACCCGTTTGAGGGAATTCGTATCGTCGATATCGTTCGAGAGGGGATGACAGAAAATGACCCACGCCTACAGTGAGATGTATCTCGAGGATGCCATGAGAACGCTGGGCGAGGCAGTCGATTTCGCCCTCTGCGACCAAGGTTTGAATCCAGCCGAGCTGACGGCGATCCTGTCGAACACTATTGAGATGAAACAGTTTGAGCGCGGTATGCCTCGTGTCGTCTGCGGCATGACGGGCGACGAGCTCGCGCGCGAAATTATCGCTCGGGCGGGGCTAAAGCCTGCCGAATGCAGGGAGACCTATCCGTTCGACCGTTCGCCTCAGTATTGGGCGGGCTGGGTTTTGGCCTATACGCAATGGGTAAGCAGCCTGGGCTTTAGCGAACTACTTGAAGTCGCCCCACTCGATTGGATAATCGGTTCGTGCCATCCGCTTCTCGAAGCTTCCGAAGACAAATTCGCCCAGATTGTCATCGATAAATGGAACAAAGCCCAGGCAGACAAAAAGGGCCTCAAGGCGGCACGAAAGGCGGCCGGCCTAACGCAAAAACAGCTGGCCGCCCAATCGGGGGTTAAACTTCGCGCTATACAGCTCTACGAACAGAATCAGCTGGATTTACGCCGCGCCTCGGTCTCTTCGGCATTGGCGCTCGCAAACACCCTAAGCTGCGCCATCGAAGACCTCGTCTGGCAACCGATCGCCCTGGAGTACGACTCGCGGGCTATTCCGTCCGAAAGGCTATAGAGGAGGCAGACATGCCTTGGAACTACGTTCAACAAGATGACGGAGCTGATTGCGTTGCTCAAGAAGATCATTCATCTGCGCTCGAGGTAAATTCAGCATCTCCGAATTTGCTCGACGGCGTCACGTCAATCGACGAAGCTATTCGGCAGACCATAGCGGGCATGCCCAACGCGCTCAAGCTCTTGGAGAACTCATGATGGCGGCTATGCAGCGGAGCGCTCATCCGTTCGTGCCGCTCGTGCTCGATGATACCGGTTCGCTCGAAGCTATGGCCGCGGCCGCGATGCGCCTACACAGGACGCTGATGACGGTCGGGCGCTGCTATACAACCGACGCCACAGGCGACCGGGCCGCGCTTGAGCTTGGACGCGTCGAGTCCGTACTTGCGGGTGCATTCTGTACAATATTCGGTCAATCGCCGGCCGATCGCTTCGCAGACATCTTTGACCAGGTCACCTACGTGGCAGAGCACATGGTCAGGGACCACATCTTCGAGGACGGTAACAAACGTACCAGCCTTATCTACGCATTGTCCGTCTTAAGGTTCGCCGGCACTCCGGTCGTGCTGTCCGACAGCCCCGAGCCCAAAGACAACCAGTACTATGCCTGGATCCAGGACCTCGTATCCGGAAACCGTACGACCAGCGGGCTCGCCGAGGAGCTGCGCCGCGGTTGCATTGCGGGCATAGGCGACCCGTCGCACGTATAGAATCAAAGCATCTGCACGCCGGTTATTGAATTGATTGGACACCACATGGAGATCCCCAGCGCCCTGTGCTGCCACCCCGAGACCTCGTGGATCAAGCGGTAAATGGTGGTTTAGCTGCTGGTTTGCTGGACGCCTTGTTTGTGATGGAACGGCATGTGCCCAAGAATTTGAATTCGAGGGCAAAAAGTTCTTGGTAAACAACGCGAGGCTATGATAGTATCTCTTTTGCCGAAAGGCGACGGGCGATTGGCTCAGGGGTAGAGCATATCCTTCACACGGATGGGGTCACAAGTTCGAATCTTGTATCGCCCACCATCTAAAGCGCAGGTCAGAGGAGTTAAGCCTCTGGCCTTTTTCTTTTTGACATCAAGCTTGACACCAAAACTGACACCAAAATCAAATCGTAGTCATCTAAGGCGTCATTTTATATCGCACCCTTTTTGCTGACGTCATTGCACGTTTTGTATATAACGCATGCGTATTTTCATTGAATTACCCATATGATACGAGCGCAAATGTGGAGACAGGGACCACACGCCCAGAGCTCCTTCCAGCGGATTTCTATCACACGAGGGATTTTTGGCAGAACTCGTCAAGCTATTGGCCAGCGTTTGGTCAGCTTCCGGTACTTACCCGCATGATGCCCCAGTAGATAATCGGCGATGTCCGCAATCCGCACGGCCCGCGGCCGAAACCAGGGGAGGCGCAAATGGACGAAATCGTCTGCGCAAACACCGCATTCCGCTACTGGCGCTGCCCACCGCAGGTGCGCGACCTCTACCCGCGCCTGCCCAACACCGAAGACGGTTGGCGAGCTCTATCCCAAGCCCCTTTCGTAACCGACGTCCTCAAGACCCCGATCATCGCTGTTGCTTCGCCAGGTTGTTGTAATCACCACTCGGGATTGCGCTCTACAATTCGCTGGGATGGGGCATCGGATGCCGGCACAACAATCGACACTCATTTTGGCTTTAGTGTCACCAATCCGCTAAACACGTTATTTACTATGACACGCTTGGGGGTGCGGACAGAAAGTTGGACCGCGGGGCGGTCC
>NZ_QRQC01000034.1 GCF_003475325.1 Collinsella sp. AF33-16
TTCGCAATATTCAGCGGTGCTCATGCGGGCAAATACTCACTTCTTGGCACAGAGTGTAAGCAACCGTATGAAAGGGGACAGACATGGGCAATCGAAAAGCTATGTTTGCTTCGGTGTTTATCGTGCTTCTGTTGGGAATTTGTCTCGTTCCCGCATTTGCTGAAGACAACGTGGCTACCGGTCAAGATGCAAATGCCTCCATCGCTGCAGACCAGTTGAACGAATCCGAGCTCGTTGCCAACGAAGCTATGTACGTGGACAGCACGTCCGATTCGAATGTTTCGGATTCGACTGATGCTGTGAAACCGGAAAAAGCCCAAGTCTGTCTATGATCTTGCTTCCGGGCACGTTGATGACCTTGCGGATGAGTTGTACACTTTTGGCTCTTCGGTTAACAGCAATTTTGTACTGGATGTTCCTGGTGGTACGGCATCTGCTGGTAGAAAGCTGCAGCTGTACAGTGGAAACAAGACGAATGCTCAGGTCTGGCGTGTGTCTCACGATTAGAAGGCTTTGTTGTCGTTACTTCCGTCAAGGGTTGCGCGCTTGATGCCTCGGCGGTAACGCGAGCAATGGAAATCCCGTTCAGCTTTGGTCCGATAGCGGCACCCTTGCGCAGCGCTGGGTCGCAATTAAAGAAACCAATGGCATCTACACCTTAATTTCGGCGCTCAACCAGTCGTTTGCCATTGACGTGGCAGGTGGAGCTGCC
This sequence comes from Collinsella sp. AF33-16, assembly GCF_003475325.1. GTDB lineage: Bacteria > Actinomycetota > Coriobacteriia > Coriobacteriales > Coriobacteriaceae > Collinsella. The sequence goes on from NZ_QRQC01000034.1 coordinate 713, forward strand.
GCAAATGGCTCTGCAGTACAGTTGTATGAGGCAAACGGCACGGCCGCTCAGCGATGGGTGCTAACTCCTGCCAAAACTGAGCAGCAGCAACTCGATAATCGGGCGCATCGGCTCTGGAAAAGCGCTCTCTCTGACTGATGGGGGAGAGCTTGTTCAGATGATATCAAGCAGCGCGGATTCTCAGCGGTGGCGCAGTACATTGTCTGGCGGTAAGATCGCTCTGCAAAACGCGGCTACAGGCCAGTATCTCTGCGCTTCTGGCTCCTCCGCGTCCATAGGAATAGTCGCTTCCCTTGAATTGCCTGGCGTTCTGTTTAATGTAAGGAGTGTCGGGGGTTCCTTCTAAAGGGTTTTATATAATTTAGCTTATGTTGGCGGAGTCAAGGTATATGCTGCTCCCGGTGGATAAGTGGCCATCGGGCGCAATGCTTACTTGGCATATAGGCAATCGCGTTATCCACGTAGAGAGATTCCATCTACAGAAGAATTATGGTTTTTTGATTGGCGTTTTCGCTGAGATTCATAAAGAAATGGGCAATCAGAAATCTAGACTCCTATTGGTCAGTGATGGAAAAGGCCATAAATCTGTACAAGATTACGTAAGAGAGCTCGGATTGTCAGAATCTGTAATATTTTCAGATAAGTCTCTTGAGACAAAAGGATTGTATTAATATAAAAAATATTTACTCTTCGTCGCTTTTCGAGGGCTTTGGTTTGGCATCCCTGGAGGTTAAGGCGTCCGGGCTCTCTTACGTGATAACTGAAAATTCTCTTCAAATGGTGTTGACTACGCCTTATTGTCGAAGCCTTTTCGTTTCTGTGGATTCTAAAGTATGGGTACATATTGCTCTTGGTCTTTTGAAACTTGCCCCAAAATAAGGGAGCTTTGCGCCTAAGAGGTTGTTGATTGTGATTTTGGGATAGATCAATCAGCAACCTTGATTTGAAATATTTTGATTAGTTGTATGAGCAAGGATTACGTTTGTGATTTATCAGCCAAAGTATGAACCGTTATCGATTCGCGCTAACATGGTTTGGAATGCTGCAGGATCTATAGTTAATCTTGGATGTCAGTGGTTAATATCCATTCTTGTTGTACGTCTTTCTACGGGCTTCGATGATGCCGGCCTCTACTCTCTGGCTGTTGCTATATTCGGTGTGTTTTCTCCTATTAGTCAGTATCGTATGTATACGATACAAATTAGTGATATAACCGGAGAAAATACTCTCGGGGAATATCTGTCATTTCGGCTTCTTACTAATGCAATTGCTTTTGTTTTACTCATTGTGTATGCGGTGGTTACCGTATCACCTTATGCGGTTTTGATTACGATTGCATATTCCATTTACAGGTTATTAGCTCTGACGATAGATGTTTTTCATGCTTGTGATCAAAGAAATCACCGAATGGATTTTATTGGAAAGTCTCTAATTCTTCAGGGGCTTCTTTCTGTAATCGGATTTTCAACCTTTTATTATTTCAGCCATAATCTTGTTATTACATTCGTACTCTTGGCATTTTTGATGGCCGTCATCGGTTTAGTATTTGATTATCCGCGCACGACTTCGTTTGAAGGTTTGAAGTTTGGGATCTCGTGGTTAAAGGTGCGCCATCTATTGATTCGTTATTTCCCTATTGTTATCGCCGCGGTTGCAGCAAGTTCCGCAGCTTCTCTGCCGCGCCAAATTTTGGCATCTCATTTTGGGGATTCGTATTTAGGAATCTACGCATCTGCTGCTGCTCCCGTTGCGATAATTCAGATGGGAGCTTCATATATCTACAATCCTTTGTTGTCTTATTTTGCTGAAAGTTATAATGACAAAAACGATCAGATGTTTAGAAACCTTATGTTTCGTTGTGTTGCAGGAATGACGTGCGTTTGTTTCGTTTCACTGCTAGGAGTTACTTGCCTCGGCGAAAAGGTGTTGGTCTTGCTTTACGGAACGCAAATGCATGGCTATGTGTACTTGCTATATCCCTTAATTATTCTCGCGGTCCTTACAGGCTTCATGTGGTTTATGAATGACTTACTCATTTCGATTCGCGTATTTAGAGGTGCATTTTGTGGTAGCGTCATTGCCATTATTGCCTCTGTTATTGCATTCCCGTTAATTTTGGTTTTTGATATGAATGGCGTTACGTTTGTTTGCATTGTATCTTCTTTGGTGAGCATTGCGGGGATGGCTGTTTTTCTTCTCGTGGCTTTGAGAAGTCATTTTGTTTGAGAGAGCTTCTATGCCTTATATATGCATATTTACCCCAACGGTTAATCGTTCAGGTTATTTGAAACGGTAGTGTCGAGAAAGTTTGAGTTATGTATATGGGCAATACGTTTGACTTGCCTATGAGTTTGGATGCTATTTCTAATCGACCGCAGCAGTATGAACAATTACTTGAGGCGGTTTCGTTGAACGTGCACTTGTTCCTTTCGTGGACGATCCGAATCGGTTCTGTTAGTCGATTTCTTAACGGAGAATTGTTATGTTTTTAAGTGTTTTTACCCCGTGCTATAACCGTGCATATACGCTCACACGTTTATTTGAAAGCATAAAAGCGCAAAAGTTCTCAGATTTTGAGTGGATCATTGTCGATGACGGCAGCTCCGACAATACGAAGGAGCTCGTTGAATCTTGGATTGCGGATGATGATCTACCTTTCGAAATACATTATTTTTATCAGGAAAATGCTGGTAAACATGTAGCTTGGAATAACGGACTCAGCCACGCGAATGGTGAGCTGTTTTTACCTGTTGATAGTGATGATTATTTTGTTGACGGTGCGTTTGGCTCCGTTGTAAAAATGTGGAAGGCTTCAAAAGACGACGAAAAGCTAATCGCTTTTTCCGGTGTAAGAGTCTTTCCGGGGAACAAAGAAACTGGCGGCTATTTGTTAACGATGGATGAACCTTATAAGGACTATTCATCCATTACCCGCCTAGCAGAAGGAATCGATGGTGACTTAGCTGAAATATTTTTCACTTCGAGGTTGCGAAAATACCCGTTTCCAGTTTTTGAAGGAGAACGGTTTGTAACCGAAGCTGTTGTCTTTAATAGATTCAGTATGGATGGCTATCTTGTCAGGGGCTTTGCGTATCCAATTTATGTTTGCGAATATTTGAATGATGGTTATACCAAAAACGTTAATCATCATTTGATTAGCAACTGGAAAGGCTACAAACTTTATGTTCGAGAATTGATGGGCAGCAACGCGCCGATATCCTCAAAGTTCATTCCCTTCTGCGGTTTTATTTATCGACTTCTTTTAAAAACCTTTCGTATTGTTAAGTAAGGCAGGCTAAGAAAAATTACTTGCGGGTTGCGATGATAGTTGTGTATGTAGCGTTATCCGCAGCTAATTTTCTACAGCATATTTAATCGCAGGTGGCATCGAGCCTGGCGTAGGGTAACGGCGCGCGGTCGGGGGGCTTTCACACAGTTCCTCATATCTACGTCAAGCTCGAGCCGATGGTGCCCACTTGGTCCTTGGAGAGTCTGGACGCGTCGATTTTCTCGGCGAGTCGCTGCGCCTGCGGGTGCCGGTGGCGTACATCTCGGCCATGGCGGCCACGAGAACGCGGTCGATGCGCTGATAGCGCACGCGCATGTTCTCCGGTATGAAGAACAGTAATAAGCGTGTTTACGCTTATTTAAATCGCTACATGATCTAAATACAAAGAAATAAGAGAGTCTACGGTGCACTTAATATCAAAGCCGGACTCCCTCACATAATTAGCTCCATCGATTCGATCCATGTCTGCACGAATTGGCTCATCGACCATTCTCTCGGCCCACGTTGTCGTACTGTTTAGACCATCCATCTTATAAGCGTAAGGACTGCAAACCGCCATATCGGGCAGAGCGGGTGACAGGATGCAAGGAAGTCCAGAAGCTTGCGCCTCAATAGCAGCTATTCCAAGACCTTCCCACTTTGAAGGAAAAACAAACAGGTCCATGGCCATCAACAAATCAGGAATATCCGAACGCACACCCAGAAATACAACTTTGTCGTGAATATTTAATTCAGCTGCAAGTTGTTCCATGTCATTACGAAGAGGACCCCTGCCGATAAGAAACAAACGCCCATCAAATTCACCGCCGTCGCACTTTGCAAAAGCCTTCAACAAGAATTCGTGATTTTTTTCATCTGAAAAACGCCCAATATGGCAAATAGCTTTCTGTTCAGGAGCTATGCCAAGATTACGCCTCATGGAAGATCTTGTTTTAGATGAAAACTTGTAGTGTTTAACATCGATTCCGTTATTTAATACAGAGAAACGATCGCTCGTAACAACCGCCCTGCCAAAGCGATCCACACCCGCCTCGCGAGAGCAAGCTAAATAGTAGTCAGCAATATAACGTGTGGGGTATGAGAATAAGCGAAAACCGATTTCAGGAAGCGAAAGGCTTGGGTTTGTATTATGGCTATGAGCGATACAGAATAATCCATATTTCTTCGCTTCTTTAATTACGAAGCAAGCAGATGAGCCAATATGCACATGCACCGCACAGTAGTTATGATGCGTGCGGAAAAAATCGCGGCACTGTTTTATATACGAAACGGTGTTAATCCCATTTAGGCGATCGATAGAAAAAATAGACCCACCCAAAGCACGAATTTCAGGATCAAAATCACACTCTCTAGCTTCGTGGACAAGAAAATCAAATTGCAGAATGGATCTGTCGATATTTCGATACACATTCATAATCAACGTTTCGGCACCGCCTCTATCCATGGCGCCTATCACATGAAGAACCCTGCAAGGACAATCGCAATTAACAGGATCCATGCTTTTAACGATCAAGAGATTTCCCTCCGAATGATTGTTTTGCACTGATTATACTAATATTCGGGGTAACTAACCGAACAATCAGTTTATGGAGCTGTTTCATTATATGGGCGACAATTCCTACATTTGCATCTTCTCGGCACTCTTTGAACCGCATGTCGGTGGAGTTGAAGCTTACACAAAAGGTCTAGCAACTGCGCTCACAAAGAAGGGGAATAAAGTCATCGTAGTTACGATGAATACCGAATCTGCTCCGTCAGAGGATGCAATTGATTCTATTAAGGTTCTAAGACTCCCTTGCTATAACTTGCTTAAAGGCAGATATCCAATTCCAAAAAAGAACGCTGATTACCGCAAAGCATGGAAAATGCTCAAGTCCCTTAATATCGAGAGCGTTATTATTAACACCCGATTTTATCCTCTAAGTATTGAGGCTGCTCGATTTGCATCAAATGCAGGGGTTCGACCCATTGTCATCGAACATGGTTCAGCATATTTAACTCTCGGAAACCATGTTGTGGACCCGTTTATTCATCGAGTAGAAATTATACTTATCAATCAGATTAAAAAATACAATCCCTGCTTTTATGGCGTTTCAAAAAAAGCGAGCGAGTGGCTTTCTCAGTTTGGTATCACAGCCGAAGGAGAAATACATAACGCGATAGATTATGTCCAATTTTGCAGCGAATCAAGTAACCGTAATTTTAGAGAAGAACTTGGAATCCGTAGTGATTCGGTTTTAATTTCATTTGCAGGACGGCTCGTTCCGGAAAAGGGCATTGTTGAGCTCATTGAGGCTGCCAGGGTACTTGAAAAAACCCCGGAGGGTTGCGAAGGCAAGCTTATTATTGCAATCGCAGGCGATGGTCCGCTTTTTTTGAAAGCAGATAAAACTAAACCCGATAATATGATTTTGCTTGGGGGGCTATCCCGTAAAGATTTAGCAGCTTTAATGTTGCAATCTGATGCATGTTGCCTCCCTTCGCGGTCTGAAGGCTTTTCCACAGTCTTGCTAGAAGCTGCAGCATGTGGTATCCCCCCTATTGCGACGGACGTTGGCGGAATGCGAGAGATTGCACCCAATAACCAGTTTGGAATCCTAATTAGCTCAATGCGGCCCCTGGATATTGCTAATGGCATTCAAGCAGCTTGTCGTTCGGAAATTGGACTAAAACAAATGGGCAAGAATGTCAAAAGGCGGGTTGAAAATAATTTCAGCTGGAGTGAGACCGCTAAAGAAGCAATGTCTGCTATGGAACACGCTAATAAAGGGCGTGAGTGAGTATTTACACGTTTGAGTGCTGCTGAATACCACAAAACAGCACTCCCGACATTGCGCTTGCGCACCGGACGAGATTGCGGTACGCGTGTAGCGCTCTAACCGGCGCCATTCTCCTCGTACGGATATATAATAATATAGTTATCGTATGACTCATCCGCTCATAAGATATATTGAGTGGTTGTTCAGGTTCTACTGATTTGTCTCGAGAGAATGGGTTTCGATTGTCATTAAGATCGAATGTGCTCATTGCGATTCCTGCATATAACGAAGAGGAATGCATTGAAGGCACAGTAAAAGAACTCCGTTCGGTTGCTCCAGGGTTTGACTTCATTATCATCAATGATGGTTCTTACGATCGTACGGGTGAAATATGTAAATCGCTAGACTGCAAGGTTATTGACATGCCAATTAACTGTGGCCTTACAGTTGGTTTTCAGACCGCGGCTCGATATGCCGTTGATCATGGATATGACTATATGATCCAATTTGATGCAGATGGGCAACATCGTCCGGAGTATTTGGCTGCTCTTGTTGAGAAAGCGGTAAATACTGGTTCCGACATCGTTATCGGTTCTAGGTTTCTGACTGTCCGCAAAGATAAATCGATGCGCATGGTTGGTTCACGCATGATTACCGTATTGATTAAGATGCTGACCGGTCATCGCATTAGTGATCCCACATCTGGCTTCAGGCTGTTTAGTCGCCCTGTGCTTGAAAGATACTATTACGACAACACTTTAAATCCCGAGCCAGAATCGATTGCTTTGTTTTTAAAACAAGGATACTCAGTATCCGAAGTCCAGGTATCAATGCGCGAGCGTCAGGGTGGAGAGAGCTATTTAAACCCGGTCAAATCAATGCAGTATATGCTTAGGGTTTTCGCTACGCTGCTGATAGTTCAATGGTTTAGGTGATTATTATGTCATTTACACTGCGCATTTTACTTATTGTATTTGCCGTTATTGTTTTCTATTTCGTTATCCGGAAGCTGAAAAAGGCGCAAATGCAGGTTTTGGACTCCTTATTTTGGCTTTTGTTCAGCACAAGCTTTGTTTTACTCGGCATTTTTCCTGAGATTGCCGTACACATTGCTGGCCTTTTAGGGTTTATGTCTGCCTCGAATTTTGTTTTCCTATATGTGATAGCCGTTCTGGTGGTTCGCGATTTTACTATTTCTTTGAGACTTGCTAAGCAGGAAGAGCGATTGAATTCTCTGGTGCAGGCTGCTGCTTTAAATTGGAACAGTAACGACTTTAGGTCATCCAATGACGATTAATTGTGATATTTAATTGCTTGAGCAGCTATACCACAGCATGGACCGCGTTGCACACAATTCAGCCCTACTCGCTACGTTGCGGAACATCTGAGTGATGAAGTATAGGTAGGCTGCGCAGCGGGGCGTGGGGATAGTATTTAAGGGCAGTACCGAAAGGGTCTTGGACTCGGTAATTGTGTCTGCTTTTGATATTTTGCATTGTGCTTCAAATAGTATGTTGTGGTTGCCTCGCCTTGTCTTGAACATTAATGACAATGTGAAATAATTGATAAATTTAGCGCAATCAAACGGCGCTTTTATGTTCATAAGCTTGAAAGGTTAACTGTAAATGTGGTTTGAATATGCGGTGAGCATCAGCGCCTGCCTTGCTTTTTTGTATTTGCCGGGTATCATTGCGTTTTTGCCCCTCAGGCTGAATCTGATTACTCTTATGGCGGTTTCTCCTCTTTTGGGTGCTGCTTGCTACGGAGTGCTTCCTATTGCGTATGGGCTGTATGGCATCCCCTGTACGACCGTTTCGCTTCTTGGACCTGCGCTGGGCGTGGCAATTTTGCTCAGTTTTGCCAGCTTAATAGCGACTAGGCATCGACCCGATAAAAGGCAAGATATAGAAATAGGGGATGTCGCTATTGTATTTTCCACGCTTGCGGTAAGCGTTCTATTGGTTGTCGTCTTTTTTACCAAGAACCTCGATACTGCCGGTTCGATTTTTCAGGCATTTGATAATGGACATCATCTTAATAAGATTGCTACATTTATTGCTACTGGCAATTATTCGTCAATCGGCTTCACTGAATACACCGCGTCTCTTGGGTCTGTACCCTCTCCTTATTTGGGAACAGAGGCGTTCTATCCCTCGGCTTGGCATGGCCTTGTCGCTATGTGCTGTTCTGCCGTGGGAGCAAATGTCGCTGTCGGTATTAATGCCGTTAACACCGCTTTAATTGCCGTTGTGTTCCCGCTGGGGATGACGTATTTCATTTCCTGCATTTTCAAATCTCGTCGTTTAACGCTTGTGGCGTCAGTGCTCGTTTTGGCAGTCAGTTCTTCTGTGTGGGATTTCGTTTCGTTTGGACCGTTATATCCAATGCTGTATGCCTATGCACTCGTTCCCTCTTGTATGGGCCTATTTGTCGTATGCTTTGATTGTGATGACATTTTCAGACTCATGGGCAAAATTGGCGCCATTGTATTAGCGGGGATTGCAATTGGGCTTGCACAACCCTCAGGCATTTTTTTCATGGTGATTGCTCTTGCTCCCTATCTGGTAAGTCGAATCTACTTTATAGCTAAGGATAAAGTTGACGATCGCGTTGCCCTCTTTATTGCCAGCGGAGCCGCCGCCGTTGTCTTTTTACTTTGGTTTGTCTGCTTTCGTTTGCCTGCGTTTCAGTCTATAGTTTCGTTTGACTGGCCAAAAACCGAGTCGCTGTTTCAGGCGGCTATAGATATAGCTTTCCTTTCGACCACGGATCATACGATTCAACTTGGCGTGGCATTGCTTGTTGCGGTTGGTCTAAAAGAGCTTTGGAATTCCAAGGTAAAAAGGTGGCTGGTATTTTCCTACGGTCTGGTGTGCTTTGGGTATTTTCTTTCGGTCTCTACTGAGGGTTTCCTGAAACACCTGTTCGGTGGTTTTTGGTACACTGATCCGCATAGACTTGGTGTAAATCTTGCCATCTTGGCAACCGTTATAGCTTGTTTTGGTATCAAATGTATATATCAGAAGCTTGTCCCGTTTATTGTTAAACATTGGTCGACTAAGGTCGCCAAGCGTTATGCTTTAGCCATTTTGTGTGCGTATGTTGCTTTAATTTATCTTCCCAGTTTCGAGCTAAAAGGACTGCTCACCTTTAATACAAGTTTTGGTAACTATGCAAATATCGTAAGTCAAGAAAACTGCATCGACAATTCTCATGTTCTTACGAATGAAGAGCTTGCATTTTCCCGTAAGGCACTGTCTAAAATACCTGCTTCCGCTGCTGTGATTAATGAGCCAAACGACGGTAGTGCATTTTTGGCTTCGCTTACAGGAATGAATGTGTACTATCGCAGGTTCAACCTTCCTTCTTCTGATTCTGAAACAAAAGAGAGCCAGCTCATTAGGAACCATCTTTCCGAAATCAGTTACAACTGTGATGTTCGTAGCGCCTGCGATAAACTTGGTCTTAAGTACGTTTTGATTCTGGATTTAAATGAGCAAGATAATCCACATCATTTCTGGTCGTATTTTCCCGATCAATGGGAAGGTATAGAGACCATTGATGATGAAACGCCCGGATTTAAGACAGTGTTGTCTGAGGGCAGCATGCGATTATATGAGATTGAGTAGATTCTTTATGTTTCGCGTATACTAGCCAATTGAATTTTATCAACCTCTCGCTTCTTTGTTTGTCAATCATGAAAGGCCAATTTTGAGTTCTCTTACTCCCTTAATTTCGGTGTTGGTTCCCATTTGCAATGTCGAGAAATATCTCGATAAGTGTCTTATTTCTCTGCAGAAACAGACTCTCAAGGATATTGAAATTATCTGCATTAATGATGGCTCTACGGATTCTTCGCTAGACATCATTAATAAATTCGCTTCTGAAGACCCCCGTTTCGTTGTTATCGATAAGCCAAATTCTGGCTACGGTGACTCTATGAATCGCGGTTTGGAGATTGCAAAGGGCAAGTACATCTCCATCCTCGAGTCCGATGATTTTCTTGATGCTGATGCCCTTGAATATATGCTGACCGAAGCCGAATCTCGTCAGCTAGAGGTCTTTAAATGTAATTTCTGGCTTTATTGGTCCAAGCCCGACGTTTCCCGTGGGTATCGTACGGATCTCCTATTCAAGCTTGCTACTCCTGAGATGATTGCCTTGGGTGCACATCGTCCGTTGGATTATCCTGATATTTTTTGGGCTAAAGCTTCTATTTGGTCCGCGTTGTATCTCAAGTCATTCCTTGATGAAAATGAAATTCGTTTTAATCCCACCCCTGGCGCTTCTTATCAGGATTTAGGTTTTACCTTCAAAGTTTTTTCGTGCGCGCATCGCGTTGCCTATTCAGGACGTGCGTTTCTACACTATCGCCAAGATAATGAAAAGTCTTCTGTTAATTCTCCGGGTAAGGTTTATTGCGTTTGCGACGAGCATGATGAGATCTCTCGGTTTATTGATGAGAAGCGTCCCGATTTAAAGGCGACGCTTGGGCCCGTACGAGCACACACAAAGTTCCTCAATTACCGCTGGAATTATGATCGTCTTGGCGATGAGCTTAAGCCTGAGTTCCTTGAGCGTTTTTCAACTGAAATGCGTCAGGAAATCGAATCGGGTTATATTGATCGACGTTATTTTGATCGATCCATTTATTGTGATCCCGCCGGCGAGGGCTTTCTATACTTTGAACCGTGGGAGATTGACGAGATTGATTGGATTGCCAACGATCCCACTTACTACGCTGCACATCGTGCCTGCGAGCATAGTTCGGGCAAACTGGAGACACTCAAGACATATTGGAATGCTGGTGGCTTAAGCTATGTCTATCGTGCGCTCCGCGGAAAGCACTAACTGCGTTCCTTTGCCTACTTCTATAATTAATAAAGCTATTAAAGGTTCCATGATGGTGCTATCATCATGGAACCTTTAAATATCAATTGTTTGAAATAAAAGTCGCGCAGGATCGAAGCTTTTTCTGGATTGGCTTAATGATGAGTGGGTCCACGACCGACGCTACCACTAATGCCAATCCGTAGGCCACGGCTGTTGCTAAAATCCAAGTCGCTAGCCTAAGAGGCCATGCGATTGCCGCATACCCACCGTTTAATGCTCCAGCATAGATAACATTAGTTGCGAATTCTATCGTTGCGTATTGTAGGAGATAGATTGAATAGGACCTTTTTGCGACCCATTCGATTGTCTTCGAAAGCGATTGTGATTGAAGTGAGTAATCGCCCTCTTTGACACCGGCGATATTGAGCCC
>NZ_QRQC01000035.1 GCF_003475325.1 Collinsella sp. AF33-16
CGGGCTCAATATCGCCGGTGTCAAAGAGGGCGATTACTCAACATTCCTCTCAACCCATCCTCAACAATCTAGATCTGTAACATCTAGACCCACTGTTGGCCCCTGCCTGTTACAAATCGAGACAAACCAAACCCGCCTGCCAGTAAATCTCAATCTGTAACATCTAGACCCACTTTTGGCCCCCACCTGTTACAGATTTGGACAACAGGAACCGTCCAACATAACATCTCAATCCGTAACATCTATCGGCCAAAAACGACCCCAAGTGTTACAGATTTAGACAAACCAAACCGAGTTGCCGAAAGAACTAAATCTGTAACAGTTACCCGGCAAAATCCATCCCTCGTGTTACAGATTTAGATAAACGGAAACCGGCACGCTGGTCTGTCTCAATCTGTAACATCTAGCCGCCCAGATCGGGTCCATCTGTTAGAGATTAAGATTTTGTTTGAAAGGCTGAGAGCAGGACCCGAGCGGAAAAGCGGACAGGCCGACGGCATCGCCCCGCCGTCATACCGAGAGCCGTGCCACGGCAGCCCGGGCGTGGGCCAACCCCGCAATTCCGGACATTCCATCCCTTTTCCGGACATTTTTAGCCCTTTTCCGGACATTGTCCGCGAATGTCCGGAAACGGGACCGTCATGTCCGGCTCCTATTTTACCCTGATGTACTTTCTTGCACGCGTCTCTCCTGCCCCCAGGAGCTTCCCGGCGTCGACCAAATCGGAAATATGCCTTCGCACCGTCCTCTCAGTAACGTTTGCAATATTCGCCACCGCTGTCACCGTTACATATCCGTAAGACTCCAGCATGCGCTCAATAACCCAATCAACATCGAGTTTCTGAACCGTCTCCAAGTTCGACGCTACGGGGACGCGTGCGTCGAATACGTCGCCTTCAACGAGCTCGGGCTGTCCGCCGCCATACGCCCACGAATACTTGAACATATTTCTCGTACCGCTTCCCAGCGATTCCGCTCTGCCTATATTGCTAAAGAACTCCGCAATAATTGGATTTTTAGGCAGAGGGTTAAAATGGCTCGGCGATAGTTCACCGACAAATCGCGGCCGGCTTGCGTTCTCCGTATGAATACCTTCGGCGTCAATAACCATTTTCGCCGGATAAGGATTGGCATACTCGCGGTGAATAAGCGTGTTGGCAATTAGCTCACGCGAAATGACGTCTCTCAGGCTAATTGACTGCGTCCCCTCAAGAAAAAACTTATCGGGCAAGTGTTTCTGGGCGAACTCTAGGAGAATATCGTAAGCCTCGATTAGATTAGTCTTCACGACAATGCGGTCATCATAGCGATCGATGTCATCACGCTGGACGTATGCATCAGTTTTGTAAGACGGAGCAATGCTTGAAATCACGTTATCTTTGCCAAGCAAAAGCGCAGCCGCAAACGTGTAGCCCTCAATACCCGTCTCATAGTCTTTAAGATACAGATTTGCGCTCCGGAGCAAATCTTCATCGTTCATCTCTGACCATGGATGGTTCGCACGCTTCGCCGCGGCCATTTTCCTAACCCGCTCCAGCAGATCAAGGCGCAGGTCGCTTAGTTCGAGATAGGGATAGACCCTTCGCTCGGTATAGTAATCTTGCTTACGGATATACATTGCCGCAAGCTGAGTGTCGGTTGTCACCTTCCGATCCGTATCGGCGATCCTGTCATACGCCACGCCCTTCAATTTGTGAACGATAGCGCCGACGACCACCCAAATACGTAAAACCAACTTGTCCCCATATTCAACTCTCTCGAGCTCAATAGAGGGCGGAGCATTAAAGAAGTTGGGGTCATTCAACCGATTCGCTATATTTCGTTCTATTTCGACAACATGAGAAGGATTGACTCCAATAATCTCAGGCTTTCCTGTACCGGATTTTTCAGCATCAACAATCCCAAGCAGGATATTGCCTCCTTGTCGATTTGCAAAAGAGCAGATCGTTTCAAACGTATCGATTTCCGGCAGGTTTCCGCATCGCTTAAACTCAATGGAGATGCCTTCTCCTTGAGCAAGGATTCCCTTAATGTCATCCGAGGTCATTTATCTGCCTTTCAGTCTCGCTCTTTTAGGACATTTTAAGCGGTATACGGACATTTTTAGCCCTTTTCCGGACATTGTCCGCGAATGTCCGGAAAAGGATCGTCATGTCCGAGATGGGACTTGGCCAATAGCAGCTCCCCAGCAAAAGGTCCCCAGCCCCCAGTTAACCCCCCCCTAGTTCTTGCTTTACCGGCACGCGGCGGATTTAACATGTGGGACACCCCTTCGGCTAAACGGAGGCCGCCACTGCAGAGCATCTTATTCTGCAACGCTTGCCCAGCAAAACCGTCCCTCGTGTTGCGGATTTTAGATAAACGGTAACTGACACGCTGGTTTGTCTCGATCCGTAACGATTAGCCACCCAATTCGCGTCTACGTGTTACAGATTGAGATTTTGTTTGAGAAGTTGAGGCCGGAGTCCAAACACAAACGCGGCCGGATCGACGACATCGTCCCAGCGCCACACCAAAGACCACGCCACGGCAACCCGAGCACGGGACACCCCGCCATTCCGGACATTTCAGCCTCTTTCCGGACATTTTTAGCCCGTTTCCGGACATTATCCGCGAATGTCCGGAAACGGGACCGTCATGTCCGGGATGAGATTTGGCCAACGGCAGCTCCCCAGCAAAGCCCCCAGTTCCACAGTAGAGTTCCCTAGTTCACGCCATGTCTGTGCACACCGACATTAGTTACCCGCGGGGAAGTGACAAAGGGGCAGCCCCTTGGGTCATCGATGCCACCGCGGCCAAGGTGCGACATTACTGCGACAAAAGTGCGACATAGAGCGACCACTCTATTCGACCGACGAGCGCCTTCGACCGGACATTCCGCCCGCTCGAAGGCGAGGCAGAGAAACCCCAGTGGATCTTCTCCGCCGGGCGGATGTTTGACGCCTTCAGCCTGCTGGCGGACCTCATGGGCCGAGCCGAGCGCGAGGTCGCCCTCGTGGACGGCTACGCAGACGTCCACACCCCGAACATCCCCGGATGGCAGACCGTCAAGGCAACGATTGGACTAAAGTTGGGCCTCCCACAGTATTTAGCCCTTCAAACGATCCGTCATCTTTATTTTTAGTCGTTAGATTGGACTAAAATTGCCTAAATTTTGTTATTTAGTCGTATTTTACGGCTAAATAGTAGCCACAAGTTCGCTAGGAGCGATCGTGCACCCCAACGATCACGACGCCCTGAACCTATCGCCCATAGTCGAAAAGGAACAAAAAGCTCGGAAGCCGTTAAGTTTCCGAGCTGCAAGTTCTTGGTCGCGGGGGCAGGATTTAAACCTATGACCTGCGGCTTTTAGTCAATCTCGATAAATCTCGCACAACCGCGCGAAACCGCGTAGCCCTGGCCGATTCCGCAAACATAGAGCCCCTAATCCATACCGTCCGTGGGCAGCAAATCATGCTCGACACCGAACTCACTCGGTTGTACGAGGTAGAGACAAAGAATCTCAACCGCGCCGCCGCACGCAACGCCGACAGATCCCCCGAGGACTTCCGTTTTCAACTGACCAAGGAGGAGGACGAGTCTTTGAGGTGCCAAATTGGAACCTCAAAGACCATGGAGGGCCGCGGCGGGCGGCGTTACCTCCCCTATGCCTATACCGAGCAGGGCATAGCCATGCTGTCCGGCGTGCTACGCAGCGAAGTGGCGGTGCAGACCAGTATCAGTATCATGATGGCGTTTGTCGCCATGCACCACCTCCTCGCCGAAAATGCCACCCTGTTTGAGCGGCTGCGCGGTGTCGAGTTGAGTCAGGCGGTGTTTCAGCAATCGACCGACGAGCGTTTCAACCAGGTGTTCCGCTTGCTCGAAGGCGAGGTCGAGAAACCCCAGCGGATCTTCTTCGCCGGGCGGATGTTCGACGCCTTCAGCCTGCTGACAGATCTCGTAGGCCGCGCCGAGCGCGAAATCTCCCTCGTGGATGGCTACGTAGATGTCCACACCCTGAACATCCTCGCAAAGAAGCGCAAGGGCGTCGCGGTGACCGTCTACACGTCCGGCAACCGGCTCACGCAAGGCGACGTCGACGTGTTCAACGCACGGTACCCGCAGCTTACCGTCCGCCGCACCAGAACGTTCCACGACCGCTTTCTTATCCTCGACAGTGCGACCGCGTATCACATCGGCGCATCCCTCAAGGACGCAGGAAAGAAGTGCTTCGGCATAGACCTCATCCAAGACTAGGAGCTGACGAAGATGCTCATCGAGAAGCTAAAGCTCCTCGATGAGCATCAAACGGCTTGAGCGTTATCCGACCTCTTGCCACAAGTCCTAAAGTTTGAGCATGATCGCTGAAAGCCTCGTTAGTCAACATGTCAAAGCAGGCCCTGGTCCGCAAGCCTTCGATAATGCTTGCCGAGGAGCGTCAACCGGCAGGACTTGCTCTCCATCGCCGCGTTCCACATATGGTCGGCGCCAACTGGAACCAGAAGACCATGCCGGTTGTATTTCTGGAGCAGAGAGAACACCCGGTTGTTCCCGGGCTCTGCTGGAGGCATAGCGTCTGTTCTTCCCTCGTCCCTTGGCTCATACGACGGATCCAGCCTGTATTCATAGTCCTCTGTTGGGAAGAGCTTTTTCAGCTTCCGCAAATCATCGAGTGAGATTGCGGGATCGACCTCGCGCAGCGACACGAAGCTGTCCGTGTTCGTTTTGAAAACGGGTCTTTGGTCCCACATGCCAAGCGATTGATCGATGTGCGCATAGACGCTACCCGGCGTGATGCTGCCCGTCAGGTTCGCCGCAGCACCCTCTAGAGCGTTTATGAGGAGACTTGTAAAAACGCCATGCCCCTTACGCTCAAGCGAGGGCTGATCGCTTCGCGAGGCGGTGAGTATGGTGACGCCCTCCGAGATTGCGGCATGGTTCTCCATGCCCGGGACCGACCCTGCCGCCCCCGAATAGCAGCTGTCAAGGATAACGATTCTGTGGCGCGCGCTCGAGCCGTTCGCCAGATCAACGAGTTCCCTCAGAGAGAGCCCCTCGTCTCCCCGAGTGGAATCAGACCCATTGATAAACCCGCCGGTTGACTCGATATACCCGTGTCCAGAAAAGTAGAAGAGCGCTATTTCGGCTTTTGACTGAAACAACCTGCGCGCCTCATCTTTGATTGCAGCGCGATTCACGGCATGGTCTGGGCCGGTTGCATACAGCTCCTTGCAGTCAAAGTTTCTGCTCCGAGAGGAATCCCCGTTGCGCTTGAGGAGGCGCGCGACCTCCTTGGCATCGTTCACACAACCCGAAAGATTTGGTATGCGCTTGTCAGAATAGTAGTTAACTCCAACTACTAGGGCCATCCTGTCCATCGCCCAGCTCCTACAGGCTGTCGATGAAATCTTCGATATGGCTCCAGGTCCATGAAACTGTGCATACACCGGGAAGATCAGTTCGGTCATCGCTATACGCCCAGATTCCCAGCACCTTCTTCCCCTCCTCGCGCGCGCAGCCGATTTCCCACTTTTCCCCACTTGAGCCCAACGAGTTCTTGCTTACGAGCGCAATCACACCGTCGGAGCGCTTAATGCGAGTGCGGACCTTCTCCTTCCAGGCGGTTGCGTACGGCTCCTTGACCGACATATCGATGTACTCGAAGGGCGACTTCGTGTTGAGCGACTGACCCTTCAGAAAATCGCGTTGACGTTCGTCCTCGATTGCAAACGCAACGAATACCGTCTTCTTTTCCATAAATCTTACCTTTCGCATATAAAAACAGCTCCTTATAAGTATAAACCTGACCGGTTGCGATTCTCCACCGGAGCGACCCACCGCATTACCGCGCTCATCTGCACGTCGCAAGGACCCCACCTCCAGCGGGCTCCGATAAAAGTGGAGAGTGGAAAATACTACGACATCCCATGTCGCAGTAAATGTCGTAGCAACGTCGTAGTAAACCAGCCACGCCGTCCTAAGTCCCAACTTCGTGGCAGCCCATGCCCGAGATACGGCGGTGGCCTTCGGGTGGCGTCTTGATTCGAGCCACCGTTGCCGCAAGCTTAGTCAAGCCCGTCGGCCCCAACACGGCGCCGCGTCACATGCGCTACGTCCCATACTGGGCCTAAGGGGCAGCCTGACTTTCCGTAACTTTCCAAAAGAGGGGAATTGCCCCTCTTTTTTTGATGGGCGGGGCTTCGAGCTGCGGATACGTATCTCTTCAAGTCGCCTCTAACTTTCCTTAACTTCCCATCCGCCCCATTCCCACGTGTTGCGCCTCAGCTGCGCGGCGTCAAGAGCGCTCACGGAACCTCGCACAAATCTGCGCTCCGCTCCGATTGGTGGAGGTTGCCGCGAACAACCCCTGACCCCCTTCGTCTCGGCGCGGCGCTTCAGGGAGCAAAGCGCAAGGCGCCGCGGGGCAAGCGCCTTCCGCTTTGCCCGCAGGCGGAGATTCTACGGGCCGGGAGGCCGGAAGGTGTTAGCCTGGATTGGCAACACCTATTTGGACGATTCCGGGAGGGACAGCCCCGCCTTTCTGAACTCGACCGGCGACATGTAGCCCAGCGTCGAGTGGATCCTGAAGTTGCCGTACCGGTGCACGTAGTCCGGGAGCTTGGCCCGGAGCTCGCGCGTCGTGCCGAACGTCTCGCGGTGGACGAGCTCGGCCTTCAGTATCCTGTTGGTCGACTCGTCGACGGCGTTGTCGTAGGGGCAGCCCTTGGCCGACAGCGACCTCTCTATGCCGAAGGCCTCGAGCATCGGGTCGATCCCGGCGTCGTCGAACTCGCTGCCGCGGTCCGTGTGGAAGACCTCGATGTCCGAGATGGGGAAGGAGGGCGTCGCGAACGCCAGCTTGACCGGCCGGGCGTCCTTCCCGGGCCCGGCGGAGTGGCCGACGATCTCCCCGTTGTAGAGGTCGACGAGCAGGCAGACGTAGTTCCACGAGGCCCCGACGCGCACGTAGGCCAGGTCGCTGCATATATGGGTGCGCGGCGCCCTGCCGCCGAAGCCGCGCGCGACGACGTTCGGCACGTCGGCCTCGTTGACCGCCCCGGGGGTGCACCTTGAACCTCTTCCCGCCGTACGCGCTGGCCGGGCCGTTCTCCCTCATGATGCGGCAGACCCGGCGCCGGCTGACGGCGACGCCCGACCTCTCGAGCGACGCCTCTATCTTGCGCGAGCCGTACCGGCCCTTGCTGGCGGCGTGGGCCGCGACCACGGCCGGCGCGGCGGGGTCCGGCGCGGCGGGCCGGTCGGGCCGCGAGCGCATGGAGCGGTACGTCGACCTCGCGACGCCGAGGAGCCCGCGCTGCGCTGATATGGGGTAGCGGCCCTCGTTGGCCGCTATGGCCCTCACTTTCGAGCGCATATCGGCGCCGCTTGTTTTAAGACGTCGACCTCCATCCGGAGCCTGCGGTTCTCGCGCTCGAGCTCCAGGATCCGGTTCTGCTCGGGCGTGCGGTTGTCCGCGGCGCGCGGCGAGCCGGTCGCGTTTATCGACTTGATCCACCTCTCCACGGTGCTCTTGCCGAGGTCGTACTCGTCCATGGCCTCGCGCTTGGGCTTGCCGGCGTTGTAGAGGTCGACTATCTGCCTCTTGAACTCGTCGGTGAAATGCCTCGGGTGCCTGGGGTCCCTCATATACGGCCCTCCCGTCTCCTGCGCCCCTCCCGGAACTGTCCACACCAGCGTAGCCAATCCACCGGTCAGAGCTCCACCAAGGGGACGCAGAGCTCCTCGTCCGGCAAGTCGTTCTCCGTGGCGCGCCGCCCGCTGATCACCCCGTCGGAACTCATGGCCTGGAGCGCGCGCGTGAACGGTGCGCTCGTGATCGACGCGGAGGGACCGATGGCGCTCGCCAGCCGCGACATCACCGAGACGTTCCTGGGGCCGCTGCTGGGCCTGACGTCGCCGGAGGCCGAGGGCGCGCTGCTCGCGCGGGCGCTCGAGGGGGAGGTCCGGAACACCTCCCCGGCACCGGTATGGCGCATCCCGGGGAAGCCGAAAAAGCCCAAGGGGTCGCCGTCCGGCGGCAGGAAGCGCAAGGTGTCCGCCGCGCCCGACGGGTTCTGACGCGTCGTACGGCCCTGCCTGCGAAAACGGCCCGCCGTCATACGCGCCTCGCGCGCCGTATGGCGGCGGGCCGTGACCGCCTTCCGGTTTAATCGGCCACGCTACCAGCGGAAACGAACTCGGCACGCCGAGTTGCGCCGCAAAATCCCGGGCGCCCGTAGTGCGCCCTTATCCTGCTCCTCATGATGGCGTACCTCGACCCAAAGGCCCTCCAACACGTCGTCGAACCCGAAATCGAGCTCCGCCTGGGCGCTCTCGCCGAGCGCATCGCCCAGGGCGAGCTCCGGCACCTTCGTCACACGGCCGTCCAGCCACTCAATCTCTGTCATCGCGCGCATGGTGCAAGCCCCTTCCGACACGGGATTGTCAGCTCAACCCGACCCTTACCCATACGGACGAACATAACTCGCCAGGGGAAGCCCCTGAAGGCCGTGCGCCACAACATGAGGCCGAATCCGCCCCCGGCTGGACAGGCCAACAACGAAGGAGCACACGGAACCGGCGCAGCGTTACAACCGTCCCGGCAAGCGTGTCACTTGGCCAAGTCATGATGCCGACAAACCCGGAAATGCTCCAACGGAGCGCCGAACGAGCGTAACAATATAAAGCCGTGCAACACGCGTTGGACGACCAGAACATCCCAAACAAAGGCCTGTCGGTCCCACCTTCAAGCCCAATAGCAAAATGTGCATCAGCGGATTTGCAGCGATACAAGTCTCAACCGTCACCATCACACCGCAGCGCGCCTAGTCCCACTCATCCTACTGCAAATGTCCCAGAACGAGAAAACGTCCAGCTTAACATGCCAACCTTTATATCCGCACGCGCGTAATTCAACTCATAAGGACCGGCTATCCCTTACCTGTGACACAATCTCAAACGCACAGAACAGAATCATCAGTCCAATCATCGCATAAGAGGAAGCCGAACCTTCAAGCACTATTCCACAAAGAACAATCTCCGCGCCGCCAATAAGAACTGTTATCAGGCGCTCTGCCTTTTTGCTCTCGCCGCTCGCATAAAAAGGCGGCAAAGCGCACAAGGTCACATATAGCCCGGGAAGGGAATACAGGATCGATAGTCCAAGTCCCCCATCAACCGCAGTGCTTTGCGTAAGAATCAACTGAACCCAAACGGCAATTATCACTGAGCAGGTTGTCGATAAAAGAAGACTAGAAATATAGCACGCAACAAAGTCCCGTCGCATTCGAGCAGAGAAATCCGCGAACTCTCTTCGTCGCGTGGAAACAATAAGGTACACAGAAATTGCAATAGAACCAATCAGAGAAAACAGCGGAACAACCAGCAATTCAAGCTTATTACCCCATCGATCAACCACGCCCCCACTCCAATGAGCGGGAATTGTATCAGGGAGGGCTGACCAAGCCGCCCATAGAATCAGAAATGGAAGAATAGAGAGGATGAAGGATGATAACACTGCAGTAGTTTTCTTTGAGGCTCTCATCGATTCCGCATCTCCTTGCGCGCTCACATTCCACTCCGCCTTAAATCAAGTTTAAATAAAAACTTGAATGCAAATTTGTTTTGATTAGTATGGAAACTATATCTATTTAGTTCTAATTTGTTCGTAGTATCAAATCGATACCGACACTAGCGTGACACAGTCTTTCAAGACAGCTATTCAACATTGGTGGTCACCGCTATGGACAATGTGAACCACCTAAACGAACTCTCAATACAGTCCCAGCTTAGCACCCTTGAAAAACTGGTCGCGGACGCGGAACAATCTACCGACGCAAGACGCGATTTCGAAGCTCAGCCTCGTGCCGTATTCCAGAAATATGGAATTACAGACCTCCAAATCAAAGCGGGAAATCGAGAAGTCTCTGTACGAACTGGTGGAGTCAACCGAAAAGGAGGCGCGTGTCCCCGTTGCACGCGCAGTATATCGTCGTATCCAGCTCCCACCGTCCAAGGCACTTGGACGGTGGGAGCTCCGCATCCCCGGGAAAGGAAAAGCGCGGCCCGTCCGGACCGCGCCCGCGCCCTCCTCCCATTTCACCCCGCGACGTAAACCGTCCGGCCCGTCTCGCAGTCGATGGTCTCGGCATCCCCGAACCCAACCCGGACGGCAGCCCATCCGCCGGCGCCCGCCAACGCGTCGGCCTCGGACCTCGCGGTGGCGATGAGTCGCTCGAGCGCGGCCGAACCCGCCGGTGCGGTCCCCACCTCGAACGCGCCGCCGTCGCCGCCCGACTCGTACTCGACGACGACCGTCGAGCCGAGAGCCTCCTCGAGGGTCTCGCTCAGGCCGCCCATGCCGTCGAGGGCGTGCCCGGCGACCGTGGCCAGCGGGTAGCGGGCCATCCCGGACGCCGCCGAGCGGACGGCCATGCGAAGCAAGCCGGCGGCCTCGAGCGCCTCGATGAGCGCCGCGGGGACCGCGGCGTCGATGGCGATGTTGCCGTGCCCGCGGCACCACTCGGCCGCCGACGGCACGTTCGCCGTGAGCACGCCCCACCCGGCCATGTAGCCCTCGGAGCGCGGGTCCGTGGCGTCGAGGAGCAGGACGGCCAGGCCGCCGCCCACGTACTCCCCGGCCACGAGGGCGAGGCGGACCGCCTCGCCCATGGAGTCGAACTCGACCGTGACCATGCGGCTACCTCCTCCTGACGGCGCTGAGCGGCTTCGGGGAGAAGTGCTCGTCGCGCTCGACGGCAGCGAACCCCATCTGGCGGTTCAGCTCGGCCATCTCCTTGATGCTGAAGTAGCCGAGCTCGTCGTCGTAGCCCTCGACGAGGCCGAACGCCTCGTCCGTGCCGTCGAACTCGAGCAGCCACCAGTCCCATCCGTTCACGCACGAGAAGTAGTGGGCGTAGACCGTGGGGTCCTCCGCCCCGTCCTGCCCATAGAGCCCCGGCACCGTCTTGGCGATTTCCACGGTCATCAGCTGCTGCATGTCTTCCTCCGTTCCGGGCACGTGGCCCTCAACATCTCGCCCCTGCGGGCAAAGCCGAATGGCGACGCCGCGCGTCGTCGTCGGCTTTGCTCCCTGCAAAGCCGCACCGGAGTGAAGACGGGTCAAGGGAGGTCCATGACGACCTCCACCAACCGGAGCGGAGCGGAGGTTTGTGCGGGGTCTCATGGGCCCCCTTGACGCGGCGTAGCGGAGGTGCCACCCGGCCGCGGAGCCGTGGCCGATTCACGACGGACGCCGGCAGCCCGCGTCCAACATCGATACCATTTAAGGCCCTATTTACTTTTTGAAAGGAGTCGCATGGAACTCGAAGACATCATTTACGAGCTCACTTGCCTTCATGAGTCGATGCTTTTCTGCTGCGAGGACCGATTCGGTAAGGAGGACCCGGTCTTCGCGCATTACTGCATGGCGCTGGGGAGGATCGTCAGGGACCTCGAAGAAACCGAGCGGCGCATTCGGACCGAAACGGCCAGCGCTAAATCACGTCAATAAGAAACGCCCCGGCACTGAACTGCACCCCAAAACTTGGACGGCTTAAATAA
>NZ_QRQC01000036.1:0-242 GCF_003475325.1 Collinsella sp. AF33-16
CACCCCCAATATGTTGCAAAACACCCCCGAGCATATGTTCGAAAACACAATATGTTGTGTTTGCAGCAAAGGCGGGATGCCACCTGTAGAACCACGCCCGCGAACCTCAACCTTCAAGTTGACCTTGAGGCGATTTTTACGTCCCTTTACACGCCGTTCACATCGCCCCCAAACTCCCCCACCCACGGTACACACGGCCCACCACCGCGTCGGTGTCTGGCGAAAAATGGGGCGGGGCCCCG
>NZ_QRQC01000036.1:252-8520 GCF_003475325.1 Collinsella sp. AF33-16
CGAAAAATGGGGCGGGCCCCAGATTGCCCATGCGCGCGCAAAAGCACGCCGCGGCAATCTGGGGCCCGTCCTCAAATACCTATAAATTTGCAGGTCAGCGATGTGCTAACGATGCGCCAGCGGGTGCGCCGCCAGATAGACCTCGGTCAGTTGCGTACGATCGACATGCGTGTAGACCTGCGTGGTCGATATATCGGCATGTCCCAAGATCTCCTGCAGCACACGGAGGTCTGCGCCGCCCGCAAGCATATGGGTGGCAAAGGAGTGACGCAGCGTATGGGGATGGAGTCCCACCAGTCCCACCTGGCGCCCGTAGCGCTCACAGATGGCATGGATGCCCTGGCGTGACAGACGGCGGCCGTTCTTATTTAAAAAAACCGCCGAGGTCTCGGTTCCGCGGGCATGGGCCGCCAAGCGAGAACGCCCCTCAGTTACATAGAGCGTCAGAGCTCGCGCCGCGCTTCCCACCAGCGGGGACAGGCGTTCCTTTGAGCCCTTACCGCGAACGAGCACAAAGCCATCGTCGATATGGATATCGCCCACATCGAGCCCCACCAACTCGCTCACACGCAAACCGCATCCGTAGAGCACTTCCAAGATGGCATGGTCGCGCAAGCCCATCTCGCCCTCGGGGAAATCTTGATCGAGCAGCGCCGAGACATCCTCCACTGATAGATACTCCGGCAAACGCTCAGCCTTTTTAGGAAGGCGCAACGCCGCCGTTGGATTTTGGGCCACAGCCCCATCGCGCACCAAAAAGGCATGCAGGCCCTTCACGGCCGCAAGCGCACGCTCCACCGAAGCATCGGAATAGCCCCCATCGCGACGGTCGGCGACAAAGCCCTCCACGACCTGACGGGTCACCTCTTCAAAAGACACAATACCCGCCCGCTCCAGATAGGCGCAGTACGTCGTCAGGTCACGACGATAGGCCGCAATCGTGTTGCGCGCCAAACCCCGCTCGACCGCGAGGTAATCGAGATACTCCCCCGCCGCCACGGCGAGCGACGAGGGAGTAGCTTCGGCATGTTCTTTGTTCGCCGGCACCCTTAGTCCGTAGCGAGGTTCATGGGCGTCACCTGCAGGCGATCGACACCCTCGTGCTGACCGATCGAGGCACGCACGAACTCTCGGAACAGCGGCTGCGGGTTGGTCGGGCGGCTCTTGAACTCGGGATGAGCCTGGGTTGCCACATACCACGGATGCACGTCGCGCGGCAGCTCGACCATCTCGACCAGGCGCTCGTCGGGCGACAGACCCGAGATAACCAAACCGGCGTCCTCGAGCTGGTCGCGGAAGGCGTTGTTGAACTCAAAGCGGTGACGGTGACGCTCGTAGACGAGTTCCTCGCCATATGCCTCGCGAGCAAGGGTATCGGCAGCAAGCTTGCACGGATAGGCACCCAGACGCATGGTGCCGCCCTTCTCGGTCACGTCCTCCTGCGAGCTCATCAGGTCGATGACGCTATACGGGCCATCCGGATCGAACTCAGAGGAGCTGGCGCCGGCGAGGCCGACGACATTGCGGGCGAACTCGCACACGGCCACCTGCATACCCAGGCAAATGCCCAGATACGGAATCTTGTGCTCACGGGCAAACTCGGCCGCGAGGATCTTGCCCTCCAGGGCGCGCTTGCCAAAGCCGCCGGGGACCAGGATGCCCGAGGCGTCGCCTAGAACCTCGGAGACATTCTGCCCATCGAGGCTCTCGCCGTCGACTAGCTGGACGTCCACATGGCGATCGTAGAAGACGCCCGCATGGTGCAGGGCCTCGATAACCGACAGGTACGCATCGGGCAGCTGCGTGTACTTACCCACGACGGCGATCTTCACCTTGTCGGCGTGATGGTTGGCGTGATTCTGTTTGCGCAGGAACTCGTTCCACTCGCTCATGTCGCGCTCACGCGGATCCAGACCCAGGCGCTCGCAAATGCGCAGGTCAAAGTCCTGCTCGGCAAGCAGCTGCGGAACATCGTAAATGCTCGCGCAGTCCTCGTTGGTAAAGACGCAATCGGTGTCGACGTCGCAGAAGCTTGCGATCTTTCCGCGGATAGCGTCATCGATATGGTGGTCGGAGCGCAGCACGATAATATCGGGCTGGATGCCAAAGCTGCGGAGCTCCTTGACGGAATGCTGCGTGGGCTTGGTCTTGACCTCGTGGGCGGCGGCGATATAGGGAACGAGCGACACGTGGATGTAGCAGACGTTCTCGGGGCCGGCCTCCTTGCGGTACTGACGGATGGCCTCGACAAACGGTTGGGACTCGATGTCGCCGATCGTGCCGCCCAGCTCGGTGATGACTACATCGGAGCCGGTCTGCTCCTCGATGCGGCGGAACTTGTCCTTAATGGCATTGGTGACGTGGGGAATCACCTGCACGGTACCGCCCAAAAAGTCGCCGCGACGCTCACGGGCGATTAGGCTTTTGTAGATGGCACCAGTCGTAAAGTTGGAATCGCGGGTCAGGTTCTCATCAATAAAGCGCTCGTAATGACCCAGGTCCAGGTCGGACTCGTAACCATCCTCGGTAACGAAGACCTCACCATGCTGGAACGGGCTCATGGTGCCGGGGTCGACGTTCAGATACGGGTCGGCCTTTTGCATCGTTACTTTGTAGCCACGCGACTTGAGCAGACGGCCCAGCGAGGCCGCGGTAATACCCTTGCCCAGGGACGAAACTACGCCACCGGTCACGAACACATGCTTGGTCATATTGAGTTACCTGCGCTTCCCGTAGAAGTTGTTTATCCACATCTTACGGGTCTTCATTGTAATACTCGCGCCGCGGACCGTTCGCAATTTTTCTCGCGTGCGATTGCATTTCTCAATCTTGAAACAAAACGCCGCCCGGTTTCCCAGGCGGCGCTGTTATGGCAAGGGTTACACGCTGCTATCGATCAGCAACCTCGTCCTCAAGCATTTCTTGAACGAGCATGCCGGTACGGACGCCCTCAAGATACCACTCGCCACGTTCGGTGAGGCAAATGCCATTTGCAAGCTGACCGCCGTCGTCGCTATAACGCGAGACGACATCAATCATGCCTTCGGAATCCAAGCGATCGATTGCGGCGCGGGCACGATACGGCGAAACCCCCACGCGCTCGGCAAGCGTTTTGCGCGAGAAACCATACGGCCCGCCATTGTCTTCGGTTTGCTGGTCGATCTCCATCAACACCAGCACCTCGACACGCTTCATATCGTTGACACTCGCACGACCCTTGCCCGCCATAGCAGCCTCCTCAAACCGAGCACGAGCATCTAACGCGCCGTGCGCGACCGACACACCTCACGATGGCAGGTAATATCCATCATGCGGCATCCCGCTAAGGATGAAACAGTTACGGTTATTGTATACCGCTCAAATTGTTTCTAGGCAGGTAAACGGCTATTTTTCGCCGAAATAGGCGCTTTATTGATCAAAAAGCCGTACCGGGCGCTAACCCGATACGGCCAAAATGCAATGCAATTACCGCGGTGCTTCAAACTTAGCGATGGAAGAAACCGCGGCGCTCAAACTTGGGCTCGCAGCACACGTTGATACCCAGTTTGCGCAGTACCGTCTCGTCCGTCGGCGAGATAATCACGCTAAAGAAGGCATCGCAACCGCGCAGCTGCTCCAGGCCTGAAAGGACGCGAGCGGCCGTCTCACTCGTGGCCGAGGTGATCGACAGCGCCATAAGCGTCTCGTCGGTGTGGAGGCGCGGGTTTTTGCTGCCCAGGAAATGCGTCTTGAGCTTGCTGATGGGCTCGATCGCCTCATCGCTAATGACCTCGAGCTCAAGGTCGACGCCCGAGACATGCTTGAGGGCGTTCATAATGAGCGAACTTGCGGCGCCCAGGCGCGTGGAGGTCTTACCGGTCACCACGGAGCCATCGGGCATGACCATGGCACCCACGGGACCACCCGTCAGTTGCTCCCTGGTGAGGGCCGCCGAGCGCGCCGGTGAGTAGTTCTTATCGATGCCAGCTTTCTTCATAATAATCTTGAGACGGTCGACTTGTTCATCGCCCACGCCGGTACGGCGCACATTTTCGACCGCGGTAAAGTAGCGGCGGACGATCTCCATCTTGGAAGCGTCGCGGCAGGCATCGTCATCGGTGATGGCAAAGCCAACCATATTGACGCCCATGTCCGTAGGGCTCTGGTAGGGACTCTTGCCCAGGATCTTTTCCATCAGGGCACGAACTACCGGGAAGGCCTCGACGTCGCGGTTGTAGTTGACCGTGGTCTTGTTGTAGGCCTCAAGGTGGAACGAATCGATGATATTGGCGTCGTCGAGGTCAGCCGTGGCGGCCTCGTAGGCAATATTGACCGGATGCGTAAGGGGCAGATTCCAAACCGGGAAGGTCTCGAATTTGGCATAGCCGGCGGCCGTGCCATGCTTGTGCTCGTGATAGAGCTGAGACAGGCAGGTGGCAAGCTTGCCCGAGCCGGGGCCGGGTGCCGTCACGACAACGAGCGGACGCGTGGTCTCGACAAACTCGTTCTTGCCGTAGCCATCGTCGGACACGATCAGATCGACATCGTGCGGATACCCCTCGATGGGATAGTGCAGCTTGGCGGGAATGCCGAGCGCGTTCAGGCGGTTGCGGAACACATCGGCAGCAGGCTGGCCAGCGTACTGGGTGATGACCACAGCCGCGACGGCAAAGCCGTTGCCGCGGAACAGGTCAACCAGGCGCAGCACATCCTCGTCATAGGTAATACCAAGGTCACCACGAGCCTTGTTTTTCTCGATGTGGTTCGCGTTGATCGCGATGATAACCTCGACATCATCGGCGATGCTCTTGAGCATGCGGAACTTGCTGTCCGGTTCAAAACCCGGCAGCACGCGGCTCGCATGATAGTCATCGAACAGCTTACCGCCAAACTCCAAATAGAGCTTGCCACCAAACTGCGAGATGCGCTCCTTAATGTGAGCAGCCTGCAGCTCGATATACTTCGCATTGTCGAAACCCTGGCGCATATATGGCTCCCGTCCCGTTTCCATTTAATGTTCTAGGCGATTATAACGGAGCCCGCCCCTCGCAATGCCCTAACCATCAACAGGCACCAACCAAACACGCCATCGATAAGTTGCGGTGAAATAGTTCCTGTTTAACCCCTCAAGACGGCCAAACGGGAACTATTCCACCGCAACTTCCCCTTTTTGGTTCAAACAAACCTGGCCTTTGTATCAATAATGGAAACGCCGCAGGTGGAGCATAAGTCAGCGAAAGCCCGCCAGAGCGAGCAAGGTGACGTGAAAGAGGAGGGCATAGGCCTTTTGGCCATGCCCGACGATTGAACGTCAGATTGCCGCTCTGGCGGGCTTGCAGCGTCGAGTGATTCCGGCGTTTGGTAAAACGCCGGAACACAAGAGCGCCCCCTCCCGCGCACGGAACGGGAGGAGGCTAAAGGTAGGAGTCTACCGGTGGGGTTACCCCACCGGACAGACGATGACCAGGTGATCCTTTACAGGATCGTCATGGTTTCCGTGGGGTACCCAAGGGGTACTTAGAGCATCACGCAAGCGATGGTCAGGATGACGGCGCAGACGACGGAGAGAGCGACGATGAGCTTAAGCGCAAACTTGAGCCAGGTCGTCCACTCGATCTTGGCCAGGGCAAGACCGCCCATGATGGCGCCGGAGGTCGGGGTGAACAGGTTCACGACGCCGATGGCGGCGGAGAAGATCATGACCATGACCTCGGGCGAGAAGCCGAGCTTAACAGCCAGCGGTCCCATGATGGGCATGGAGACAGTAGCCATACCGGAGGTCGAGGGGATCAGGAAGGACAGGCCGAAGTAGACCAGGAAGCTCATGGGAGCGAAGATCACGCCGGACAGGCCAGCCAGAGCATTGGCGGCAGCGTCGAGGACGTAGACGTCGAGGCCGGTGCTAGCCATGAGGACGGAGATGCCACGGGCGAGAGCGATGACGAGGACAACGGACATCATGTCGGCAGCGCCGGTGATGAAGGTGTTGACGATCTGCTTCTCGGACAGGCCACCGATGATACCGATCAGGATAGCCATGAGGAAGAACCAGGTGGAAGCCTCGTCGAAGTACCACTGACCAATGGGCAGGCCGGTGATCAGGGCAGACCAACCCTGAACGATGGCGTTACCGTCGGCGTCATAGACAGCGCCAGCATCGAAGAAGTTGGCGACGCCCTCGTTGAGGTCGGCCAGCGGGATGAAGCCGACGATCATGACGACGAAGGTGAAGGCAAAGGCGATCAGAACACCCTTCTGACGACCGGTGAGCTTGACCTCCTTGTTAACCTCGGAAGCAGCCTTGCCGTGAGCCTCTTCGGCGTCCTTGAGCTCCTGCATCGAAAGGATGGTGGAACCCTTGTCAGCCTTGACCTTCTTGGCATAGCTCATGACGAAGAAGATGGACATGGCGGTGGTAACAATCCACAGGACGGCACCGAGGCCGATGATGATGGACTGGTTGACCTCAATGCCAACGCCGGTCAGAGCGTCGACGGCAGCGCCGACGGCGAACGGGTTAACCGTGGAGCCGAGGCAGCCGCAGCCAGCGCCGAGCAGGACGGTAGCGGCGCCGACCATGGGGTCGAAGCCAGCAGCCATCATGGTAGCGGCGAGCAGGGCGTAGAAGGGAACGGTCTCCTCGCACATACCATAGGTGGTACCACCGAGGGAGAAGATGAGCATCAGCACGGGAATGAGCATGATCTCATTGCCCTTAAGCTTCTGCACCAGAACGGCAATGCCGTTGTCCAGGGCGCCGGTCTCGGTCATCATGCCGAGGAAGCCGCCGAGGATCATAACGAAGAGGCAGACGGGCAGAGCGTCAGCGAAGCCCTTGACCGGGGCGGTGCAGAAATCGCTCAGGCGGGCAGCGGTAACCGCGCCACCGGACGTACCGGAGACGATAACGGTAACAACCGCGACAATTGCCAGCAGAGCAAGAAGAATGGTGAACGATGAAGGCATACCGCGCTTTTTCTTAGCGGTCTCAGTCATAGTTCTCATCCCCCCTTCATAAATCATTTACTGATCTCGCCCAAAGCGGCTCTTCCGTGCCGTGCATGTCGCTCGGTGCGAGATTTTTACCAGACAAAAGCGCTCGGGGTGCGCAGCAATGCACCCCGAGCGAGATGCTAGATGCTCTTACTTGAGCGTAGCGTACATGACAGCCTTGATGGTGTGCATGCGGTTCTCGGCCTCGTCGAAGACCTTGGAAGCGGGGCTCTCGAAGACCTCGTCGGTGACCTCCTGCTCGGTGATGCCGAACTGCTCGCACTTCTCGGCGCCAATCGTGGTGTTGGTGTCGTGGAAGCTGGGCAGGCAGTGCAGGAAGATGGCACCCGGGTTGGCCATAGCCATGACCTCGGAGGTAACACGATACGGGGTGAGCTGAGCGATGCGCTCGGCCCAGACCTCGTCGGGCTCGCCCATGGAGACCCACACGTCGGTGTAGATGACGTCGGCACCGGTGACGCCGTCCTTGACGTCGGTGGTCAGCTTGATGGTGCAGCCGTTGGCCTCGGCGATGGGCTTGCAGGCCTCGATGACGTCGTCAGCGGGCATGCACTCCTCGGGGCCGCAGGCCACGAAGTTCATGCCGAGCTTGGAGCAGACGACCATGAGGGAGCGAGCGACGTTGTTCTTGCAGTCGCCCATGAAGACAAGGGTCTTGCCCTTGATGTCGTAGTTGAAGTTCTCCTGGACGGTCAGGATGTCGGCGAGCATCTGGGTGGGGTGCCACTCGGTGGTCAGGCCGTTCCAGACGGGAACGCCAGCCTTAGCGGAGAGCTCCTCGACGTCGTCCTGAGCGAAACCACGGAACTCGATGCCGTCATACATGCGGCCGAGAACGCGAGCGGTGTCCTCGATGGACTCCTTCTTGCCCATCTGCGACGAACCCGGATCGAGGTAGGTGACGCCCATGCCCAGATCCATACCGCCGACCTCGAAGGCGCAGCGGGTACGAGTGGAGGTCTTCTGGAAGAGCAGGACGATGTTCTTGCCCTCGAGATAACGGTGCGGAACGCCAGCGCGCTTCATATCCTTGAAGTTCTTGGAGAGCTTGAGCAGGTACTCGATCTCCTCGGTGGTGAGGTCGAGAAGCTTGAGGAAGCTACGGCCGGAGAGGTTAACACCCATGGTTCGTATCCTTTCGAAGAAATGAATTCCTTAATTACTTACATAATAGCGCCCGTTTGACGGGCGAAACCGGTGCGGTTGTAGGGAGACCGCACCGGAAACTGAAAGACTTAGAGGTCCTCGCGCCAGAAGGGCATGCTCATGCAGCGC
>NZ_QRQC01000037.1:0-1454 GCF_003475325.1 Collinsella sp. AF33-16
CGGCACTGAACTGCACCCCAAAACTTGGACGGCTTAAATAAGAACTACGCCGCAAGGGACTGGCTCCGGAACTCCTCCGGGGTCAGTCCCTTCAGTTTAACCTGGCGCCTCCTCGTGTTCCAATGGACCACGAAGTCGTCGAGGTCCGCCTTGAAGGACTCGAAGTCCGGCCACGTCCTTCCACGGAAGAACTCGTCCTTCATGTGGCCGAAGACCTGCTCGGTGGCGCCGTTGTCGATGCAGTTGCCCTTTCTGGACATGCTCTGGACGATCCCGGCGTCCCTCAGCCTCCCGCACCGTGCGGCGTGCTGGTACTGCCAGCCCATGTCGCTGTGGAGCACCGGTTTCGCGCCCTCGGGCATCTTCGCCAGCAGCCGGTCGAGCAGCTCGGCCTGCTGCGCCATGCCCGGGCTGGTCGACGTCGACCACGCGACTATCTCCTTGCTGCCGAAGTCGTACACCGGCGCGAAGTAGGCCTTGCCCCAGGGCTGCTTGAACTCGGTGACGTCGGTGCCCATCTTCTCCCACGGCCCGTCGGCGGCGAAGTCCCTGCCGATGACGTTCTCGAAGGTCTTTCCGACCTTGCCCCTGTACGAGTTGTACCTATGGTAGTCGGTCTCGCGGCGGATGCCGCAGCGGACCCCCATCTCCCGCATCATCTTGAGCACGGTCTTGTAGGCTATGCGCGCGCCCAGCTCGGCGCGCAGGCACATGGCGACCTGGCGGTGGCCGCACCCGTTGGCCGTGCGCGAGAAGATCTCCGCCACCGCGCCCCGCAGCTCCGGGCGCGTCGGCCTGCCCGGGTGCGACAGCGCGTAGTAGTAGCTGGACCGGGCCAGGCCGGCGCACTCCAGCAGGCGCCCCAGCTCGTACCCCTCTTCGCGCAGGGCGCTCACGGCCTCGACCTTCGCCCTGGTCAGAGCCCGTCCCTCTCGACCAGGGCACGCATTTTTTTAGGTAGGCCACCTCGGTCTCGAGCCTTCGGCAGCGCTCCTCGAGCTCCTGCTCGCGGGTGCGCGGCCT
Source organism: Collinsella sp. AF33-16 (assembly GCF_003475325.1). GTDB lineage: Bacteria > Actinomycetota > Coriobacteriia > Coriobacteriales > Coriobacteriaceae > Collinsella. The sequence continues at coordinate 1,024 of NZ_QRQC01000037.1, forward strand.
CGCCTTGGAACCGCTCGGCCGGCCCTTGGGCCTCGGGCGCAGGGCCTCCGCGCCGCCCCGGCGGTATAGCGCGCACCACTTCTTGAGCGGCGACATCGACATTATGCCGAACGCCGCCATCGCCTCGGTCTTCGTCATGCCGCCGTCGACGACGGCGGAGGCGGCGGCGACCTTCTGCTCGTATGTGTACCTGCCCTGCTTTCCGTCCATGGATAGCAGCACCTCGCTTCCGAACGACCGGTATACGTAGAGCCATTGTCTCACGGTGTCGCGCGGGACCGACAGCGCCTTCGCCGCCGATTTGTAGCCGTGGCCTCGCTCGAAGAGCTCGATCGCCGCCTTCCTGGCCTCGATGCCGTGCTTCACCCTCAAGTCGACACGCATAAAAAGCCTCCCATTTCTCATGTCCAAGAAATGGGAGGCAGTTCACA
>NZ_QRQC01000037.1:1464-7087 GCF_003475325.1 Collinsella sp. AF33-16
GAGGCAGTTCACACGCGCCGGGGAGGGTTTTCGCCTGTTTGGGGGATGAACCGCCAGCAGCCTATTCCTCAAAACCGAAAAATTTTCGGTTTTGAGGAATAGGACCAAAGCAGATTGTTATTTGGCAAGGTATATTCGATGTAAGCGCTATTCCTCAAAACTGAAAATTTTTCGATTTTGAGGAATAGCAAACATCGGGTGTAGGGAGGATGCCAATGAAGCTCATCAATAGGACGTCGTATATGGATACGCTGACGAGTCTTATCGGTGTGCCCGACATCAAGGTCATCACGGGCATCCGGCGCAGCGGAAAATCCAAGCTGCTCGAGTCCCTCCGCGATTACGTGGAGACCAACCTGCCTGATTCAAATGTCATTCATATCAACTACAACCTCGATGAGTTCGAGGACCTGCTCGAATATCACGCTTTGCTTGCTTATGTAAAAGAGCGTCGGGTGTCCGGCACGCAAAACTTTCTGCTTATCGATGAGGTTCAGATGTGTAGCGGCTTTGAGCGCGCAATCAACAGCCTTCACGCATCCGAGCGGTATGACATCTTTATTACGGGGTCAAATGCATTTTTGTTATCGAGCGACCTATCGACGCTCTTTACGGGGCGCACGTTCGAAATCGAGGTGTTCCCGTTCTCGTTTGAGGAGTATCGCTCTTACGACGGTAAGGGCGAGGTCGACCATGATTTTGATGAATACGCACATGCCGGCGGCATGTCCGGTTCGTATCCTTACCGAACGCAGGAGCAACGCTATCAATATCTCTCCAACGTTTTTAAAACGTTGATCGTGAGGGATATCGTGCAGCGGCATAACGTCAGAAACGAATCGGCGCTGCTGCGTATTGCTGACTACATGATGGACAACGTCTCCAACATTACGTCGGCTCGCAATATAACGGATAGCCTGAATGCAGATGGGCTAAAGATCACGAACAAGACGGTGGGCACATATATGGGGTATCTGTGCGACGCATTTGCCTTCTATAAGGTTCGACGGTATGACATTCGCGGCAAGAAATACCTCAAGAGCGGCGAGAAGTACTATCTGGCGGACCATGCGTTTAAATATGCGCTGCTTGGTACGCGCGATATGGATTGGGGACGCGTATACGAGAACATGGTGGCAATCGAGCTGCTGCGGCGCGGATACGAAGTGTACGTCGGCGTGCTTTATAAAAAGGAAATTGACTTTGTAGCTATCAGGCGAAGCGAGAAGCTCTATATCCAGGTGAGCGATGACATTAGCTCGGACAAGACGTTTGAGCGGGAAATCTCGCCGCTCTTGAGCATTGCCGACGCGTATCCCAAGATGATTCTCGCCCGCACGCATCACGAGACTACGGATCGCGATGGGGTGCAGATAGTGGACCTGGCGAGGTGGCTTTGCGGCGAGGCGTAGCAGAAAGCCCTATTCCTCAAAACTGAAAATTTTCGATTTTGAGGAATAGGGCTGCCGCGTTGCCTGGTCCGCTGCTCGCGCTTGTGTCGCGCTCGGCTAAGGCCCCTGTCTTACCCCAGCTCCCGCATGCGGCGGTAGATTTCGCAGATGCCCTTGATGGTGAGCTGCCCGTCGACCACGTCGAAGGCATCGGTCGAATCGGCGACGATGCCGGCGAGACCGCCCGTGGCGATAACGGTGGCGTCTTCGCGGCCCAGCTCGCGCTTCATGCGCGCGACCAAGCCCTCGGCCATGGCAGCGGCACCCACCACGGCGCCGACTTTGATGCACTCCTCGGTATCGCGGCCGATGGCGTGCTCGGGCGCCTCGAGCGGAACGCTGGCGAGCTTGGCGGCTCGGGCGGCAAGCGCGTCCATGGAGATGCGGATGCCCGGCGCGATCGCTCCGCCAATGTAATAGCCGTCCTCGTCGATAACGTCGATATTGGTCGCGGTGCCAAAGTCCACCACGATCGCCGGCGCGCCGTAGAAAGTCTCGGCCGCAACGGCGTTGGCGACGCGGTCGGCACCTACGGCCTGGGGACGCGCCGCGCGCAGCTTGGTCACCGCGGCCGTCTGCGGCCCGATAACGATGGCGTCTGCCGCGATGCGGTCGGCCACGGCGTGCCACTCGCGCGAGAGCTGTGGCACCACGCCGGCAAAGGCGATCGCGTCGACCGCGCCGAGCGAGAGGTCGTACATCTTAAAGAAGCCCATCAGGCGCACATGGATCTCGTCGGCGGTATAGGAGCGGTCGGTGGGCATGCGCCACGACTGCACCAGCTCGTCTCCGTCAAACAGGCCCATGGCCGTCTGCGTGTTTCCCATATCGATAGCGAGCAGCATGTCTACTCCCAGTGTTGGCATAAAAGGACGCGCACCATTGTATACGCGCCGTCGACGGCGCTCGGCTGCGATTCGTTTACGGTGATATGGACTGAGGGGTTTAAATATGAAGGAATTATGCTCTACGAGATTTTTCTTGCCGTTTACCGAACCCCCGCGTAATATTCTTTCTTGCGCACATGAGGCGCCCAGACATTGCGGGGTGGAGCAGTCTGGTAGCTCGCCGGGCTCATAACCCGGAGGTCGTAGGTTCAAATCCTGCCCCCGCGACCAAGAACTTGCAGCTCGGAAGCAAAATTGCTTCCGAGCTTTTTCTTTATCGGTTTACCTTGCGGGTGAATTGCGGGTGAATCCTGAGTCAATTTATTATGTGAAGCAGATAAACCATTGATAATCGCGGACCGGTCGGCTTGACTTATCGACCGATAAACTCCAATTGGGAGGAGTCCCGGCGGTCCTTAGCTAAAATAGTGACGTCTGAATAACAACAAGGGAGTCGCTATATGAAGACCGTCTACGATGCCCTTGACCCTATCGTCAACGGGTCGGCAACGACCAAGGAGAAGGGCGACAAGTACGAGGCGGCCTGCGTTTACTATCTCAAGAACGACCCCTTCTACGCGCTGTTCCTTTCCCGTGTCGGGACGATAACCCAGGCACCCGAATGGGATAACAGTTTGTTTTAAGGGAAAGGAAGCCGTATGGCGAAAAAGGGATATATCTTCTGGGACAGCGAGACGGCGAATCCCCAGCAGAGGATATGCCAGGTCGCTTATATCCTCACGGATCTTGAGGGAAACTGCCTGGGCGACCCGGTTTGCCGGGTGATCAATCCTGAGAGCGAGATTGGTTGGTGGAGTAGGTCTCATCTGGAAATCGATTGGGACTCACTGGACGACATGCCGACCTTTGTCCGCTTCTGGGAGGATGCCGGTCTGGCGGATTTGCTGCGAGACTACATCCTGGTCGCGCATAACGCCAACGGCGCCGACATCCACCACATCAAGAAGAGTCTGGCTGCCTACGACATCGAAATGCCCGAGATCGAAGTAATCGATACGATGCTGGTGGCGAAGCAGAAGGGTCTGCCCGGAGCGCTTGTCGACCTCTGCGAGCATTACGGCGTGCATCTTGATAGCCACCACGATGCCATGAGCGACGCCGAGGCGTGCCTTGGGGTTTTCCGTGGGCTGGCCGGCGAGTTCGGTGCGCTCGAGCCCGCCGTTTGGGCTCCGAATGCCTCCTCCCATCATGGCCGCAAGCGTGTTTTCACGGGCTTGGGACTGGTGAACGGGTCGCAGGAGCCATCGAAGAGGTTTTGGCGAAAGCCGAGGAGGCGGGCCACAGGGGCGATCCGGGCGAAATCACTGATCCGGTCGGACTCAAGGTGAAGGTATCCGGCGTTACTCCGGGCTACAATCGCGATGAGATCCTTGCCGCACTTAAGGAATGCGGGATGAAAGCGACCGATGGCAAGCCCGCGCAGAGCACGAAGTACCTCGCAATAGGCGACAACGTGGGACGAAGCAAGCTCGACGCAGTTTTCAGCGGCAACTCGCAGGCAAAAATCGTCACGACGGGCGAGTTGCTTGAGGTCATGAACCGATTTGGCAAGGCGGAATAGAAGGGAAGGCTCGATATGGCCGTCAATTTGAAAACCGTAAAAGACACGGTGAATCTTGCAGCGGGGGTTTTAGCCGCCGCCGCCGGGGTTGTCGATGGGGCAAAGCAGCTCGGTTTCGATGTCGATGGAGCCGTGAAAAGCGCTGCCGACGGGGCAACCAACGGCGCGCGTGCTGTTGCCGACGGCATCGGCAAGGGATTTGGTGCGGCGGCGGAAGGCGTCGGCGCGGCAGCCGGCGCGTTGGGGGATGCCACGAAGGCGTTCCAGGACTCAAGGGCCGCCGCGGAGGCTCGCAAGAAGATCGATGCCGCCAGGCAATCAATATTTGAAGGCGCGTCGACGGTGATGCCCCTGCACGAGTTCATCTGCCAGCAGGTCAAAGCCTCCGAAGCTGCGTTCAACGGCTACGATATGCCCGGCTGCTATCTCATCGCGACATACCGCAGGCATGACCACGATAAGAACTTCAGCGACTATCTCGGAATATACGTGGGGTCAAGTGAGCGTATGGCGGACGATATCGCGTCCATACCTACGCGATTGGGCGATCCGGATGTCTACGCTGACTACAAGTACCGACAAAACATTTTGCTATTCGTGTATCCGTGCGAGCTGAAGGACGTCGACGAACGTCGTGGGCTCCTGCTGCGTTCGTTTGACGGCGAGAGGCTCTACAACGGCACTGGATTATCGGTCGAGAGGGCGGCGGATGAAGACCTATAACCTGGACACCATCCATAAGGTCCCCCTGCGCGAGGTGTGGCCGCATGAGGCCCACGACTTCACCAAGTGGCTGGCCGAGGAGCAGAACCTCGCAACCCTCGGGACGGCGGTCGGAATCGAGCTCGAGCTCATAGAGACGGAGTCCTCGGTCGGATCGTTCAACGTGGACATCTACGCGCAGGAGTCCGGTACGGGCCGCAAGGTGATCATCGAGAACCAGCTCGAGGACACCAACCACGACCATCTCGGCAAGGTGATCACGTACGCCGCCGGCAAGGGCGCCGAGGTCGTCATCTGGGTCGTGGCGCGCGCCCGCGACGAGCACCGCCAGGCCATCGAGTGGCTCAACCAGCACACCGACAGCGACTTCGGGTTCTTCCTGGTCGAGGTCGAGCTCTGGAAGATCGGGGACTCCTTGCCCGCCCCGCGCTTCGGCGTGGTCGAGCAGCCGAACGAGTGGACCAAGACCGTGAAGCTCTCCGAGGGGCTCAGCGAGACCGAAAAGGTCAAGCTGGCGTACTGGACGGCCTACCGCGATGTGGCGGGCGGCCATCCGGAGTTCCTCAAGGAGTTCAGCCCGCAGAAGCCCAGCAAGGACCATTGGTCGACGCTTCGCCTGGGGGTCTCGGCATACCATCTCGCCCTGCTCATCGATACGCAAAGGGGCCGCACGGGCATCGAGCTGTACGTGGACGACGACAAGGAGATCGGGCACCGCGCCATCGCCAACAGCGGGGTCTTCGAGGAGCACCTCGGGCTGACGGCGGCACCCTTCGATGCGAAAAAGGCATCGGGGCTGCGCTTCTACAAGGCGGGCCACCCCATCAAGGGCCACCAGGACGCATGGCCGGGGTACATCGAGGAGCAGCTCGGATGGGCCCTCGAGATGAAAAAAATAATCGCGGAGATCGAGCTCTAAAAAACGCCCCGGCAGTAAATTGTGAACTGCCTCCCATTTCTTGGACATGAGAAATGGGAGG
>NZ_QRQC01000038.1 GCF_003475325.1 Collinsella sp. AF33-16
ACATTAAGTGCTCTCCGGCTCGTGCGGAACTCGCGATCGACTTCGCATGCCGCCGGGCAGCCGGGGCCGACACCCCTCAAAGATTTTCAAAAAAGTTGTTGACGCGCGCGTAACGACTCGTCTAATATATCCCTTGCGCGATGGACCTGTAGCTCAGTTGGTTAGAGCGTCCGGCTGATAACCGGGAGGTCACAAGTTCGAATCTTGTCAGGTCCACCACTTTCTTTCGCAATAAACACCCCAGCGAGAGCCGAGTCGCCGCTGGGGTGTTTATTACTGTCTCCGTGGGGGTTTAGCTCAGCTGGGAGAGCGCGGGCTTTGCAAGCCTGAGGTCAGGGGTTCGATCCCCCTAACCTCCACCATGATGGACCTGTAGCTCAGTTGGTTAGAGCGTCCGGCTGATAACCGGGAGGTCACAAGTTCGAATCTTGTCAGGTCCACCATCAAAACTGTGAAGAGCCCTGGGGCGTTGCCTCGGGGCTTTTTTCTTACCTACTGAAAGTAGTCAAAAAAGCCCCGTCCCAAATTAACTACTTTGATTTTGTGTGCTGTGCGAAAGATTGGGTAGTATAGCTATTCAATGCGGCGGGCTGCCGCGTGTTAACCGCTACGTACCGGAGGTGTTCCATGGTTCGTGTCGACATAGAGACCATCGTCATGGCCGCCGGTCCCGTGCCATCGCTTATCGTGCTTCGTGAGCGCAGCAGCAAATCGGACTCGCCCGCGCCGCTGCGCTCCCTTTCCATTCAGACTGGTTCGTTTGAAGCTGCTGCCATCAGCCGCGGCATCGATAGCGGCCGCGCCGAGCGCCCGATCACCCATGACCTGTTGCTCGATACCGTTGACGCCCTGGGCGCCAAGCTCGAGCGCATCGAGATCGTTCGCGCCGAGCCGCCGGTGTTCTACGCGACGATCGTCGTACTGGCCGATGGCGAGGAGCGCAAGATCGACGCCCGCCCCAGTGATGCCATTGCCCTTGCCGTGCGCAGCAATGCTCCCATGTTTGTGGAGGACGACATCATGAATCGCCTGGGCACTGTTTCCACCCACGCCGAGGATGTCGACGACGAGCAGGAGTTCGAGAAGTTCGACGAGTTCGTCCATACGCTCTCCCCCGATGACTTCTAAATGCGGGGCGGCAGGGTTGCGGAGTGTTCGCTGATGGCCAGCGGTATGTCGGCTGAGGCGGCGGCCATTGCGCGCGAGGCCCAGATGCGCTCGGAGGCATCCGAGGCGGCACGCATTGCCTATGTGACGCAGGCCCGCACGCTTCGCGAGCGCCGCGGCTCGTTTATCAAGATGGTTGTCGTCTCCGCCCTTGTCGCGGCAATCTGCTCGCGCCTTCGTGGTACAGTTGGTGCGCTTGGGTTTTCGATTTCAACAGGCTTGGTAATCTGGGGTGTGGTCGATGCAGTAATGCTGACCAACCAGATCAAGGTACTCGACAAGCGCGCGATGGATATGATGCGCGCCCGCGACGCTGCCGCCAAGATCGCTGCCGAGGCACAAGAACTGTAACGACGCCAGACTCGATGGGAAGGTCTAAAGATGGCACAGGATATGCAGGACGCCGGTAACGTCTCCGCCGAGCTCGACGCCATGGTGTGTGACCTGATTGGTGCGTTCTTGGACGACCTTGCCGCCGGCGAGAACCCGGGCGTAGTTGTGGCGATCGAGGACGCTGCTTCCAACCGATATCTGGCGGCGCTCGACGAGGACGGCGAAGAGGCATGCCTCGAGGCGGCCACCAACTTTATCTCCGAGCACAAGATGGGTCTTAAGGACGAGGGCCTGGGCCGCATCGCCCGCTATGCCATCGGCTACACCGGTTGTGTCGAAATTGACGGCGGCTATCACGACGCCCTGCTCGTGAGCTTCTTCGAAACCACGCTCGAGAGCGGTTTTTCGGCATACGTGCTGTATGAGGGCATGGGTGCCGGCGATGGTTTTATGTGGAGCGACCCTGAACCTGCAGGTGAGGAAACCCCTCTTATCTAAAATCGCTAAAATAAACGAGTTTTCGGTAAAAGGCTCAATATTCCCGCTGAGCGTTGTATCGCTGGGCGGGCCGCATACGCGTGCCGTTTGTATATGGATAGAAGATAGGGGAACTACATGCGCGTAGACAATCTGAGGAACATCGCCATCATCGCCCACGTCGACCACGGCAAGACGACGATGGTCGACAAGCTCCTGCGTGCCACGGACGCCTTCCGTGCCAACCAGCAGGTCGAGGACCGCGTCCTGGACTCTAACGACCAGGAGCGCGAGCGCGGCATTACGATTCTCGCCAAGAACATCTCTATCGAGTACAAGGACGTCAAGATCAACGTCATCGACACCCCGGGCCACGCCGACTTTGGCGGTGAGGTCGAGCGCGTGCTGCGTATGGCCGACGGCGCCCTGCTGCTGGTCGACGCTTTTGAGGGCCCCATGCCCCAGACCCGTTTCGTGCTGCGTCACGCTATCGACACCGGCCTTAAGATCATGATCGTCATCAACAAGATCGACCGTCCGGGTGCCAACCCCGAGAAGGCCTACAACGACTGCCTGGACCTTATGGCCGACCTGGGCGCTACCGACGACCAGCTTGAGTTTGCCATGGAGCATGTCATCTACGCCAGCGGCGTCAACGGCTTTGCCCGTCATGATCCCGAGGACGGCAACATGGACATGTACCCGCTGCTCGACATGATCATCGACGACATGCCCGCACCCGAGGTTGACGAGACCGCTCCGCTGGCCATGCAGTGCGTGACCATCGATCACTCCAACTTCGTCGGCCGTATCGGCATCGGCCGCGTGTACTCCGGCACCATCCACCAGGGCGACCAGATCTTGGTCGTCAAGAACGACGGCTCCAGCGCCACCGCTACCGTCAAGCAACTCTTTACCTTCGACTACCTGGGCCGTACCGAGTGCCAGGAAGTCGGCGCCGGCGACATTGCCGCCGTTGTGGGCATCGACCGCACCGATATCGGCGATGTCTACACCGATCCCGAGAATCCCGTCGAGCTCGAGCCCATCGAGATCGACCCGCCGACCCTGTCCATCGTCTTTGAGGCTTCGACCTCCCCGCTCGTCGGCCGCGACGGCGATATCGTTGGCGCCCGTCAGCTCAAGGAGCGCCTGTTCAACGAGGCCGAGAACAACGTGACCATGAAGATCGAGGAGCTCGAGGACAAGAGCGGCGTCGAGGTCTCGGGCCGCGGCATTCTGCACCTGTCCGTTCTGATGGAGTCCATGCGCCGCGAGGGCTTTGAGTTCCAGGTCGGTCGTCCGCGCGTTCTGTTTAAGAAGGACGAGAACGGCAACAAGATGGAGCCTGTCGAGCAGGCCGTCGTCGAGTGCCCGGACGAGTACTCGGGCAAGGTCGTTGAGGTCTTCGGCACCTCCGGTGGCATCATGACGAGCATGGATACCTCGGGCATCGTGACGCACCTTGAGTTTAAGATCCCGACGCGTGGCATCATGGGCCTTAAGAACCGCATCATGAACGTCACCCACGGCGAGGGCGTGTTCTACCACACCTTCCTGGAGTATGGCCCCTACGCCGGCGAGATCGGCAACCGCCAGAACGGCGCCATGATCTCCATGACCACCGAGAAGGCCGTTGCCTACGCCCTGGGTACGCTGCAGGAGCGCGGTCAGCTGTTTGTTGAGCCGGGTACCGAGTGCTACGAGGGCATGATCGTGGGCGAGCGCAGCAAGGCCGGCGACATGGTCGTCAACATCGCCCGCACCAAGAACCTGGGTAACCAGCGTTCCTCGACCTCCGACATCTCCGTGCAGCTGGTGCCGCCTCGCACCTTCTCTCTGGAGGAGGCGCTGGAGTACATCGCCGACGACGAGCTGGTGGAGATTACTCCCAAGAACATCCGCCTGCGCAAGCGTCTGCTCAACGCCACCGACCGTAAGAAGGCAGCCGTCCGCGCCGGCCAGGTCAACAAATAAGCGCTGGGGCTTATAACTGCCAATAAGAAAGGGCGTCGACCGCAATGGTCGGCGCCCTTTTTGGTGCAATGGGATCAGGTTGCTTTGCGCCACCACAAAGGTGCCTGGCCCTTTTGTGGTGGTTGGCGGCTAGGCGGTGGGGAGTCCTGGCGTGTTAGCCGGCTGCTGCGGCTTGAGGTGGGCGTTGCGCCAGATGATCTGGATGGCGTAGCCGAGCGTGAAGACGAAGGCTACACCGCTGACAAAGTTGCCCATAAGAGGAAGTGCCGTGAGTGCGCCCGCGACGATACCGCCCACGGCGGCCATGGCGTAGCGGTTTTGGTTGTGTCCGACCATGCGCGCGACCGCGGTGCCCGTAAATGCCGCCGAGACCAAAGCGATGCCGATGACGCCGCACATGAGGGCGGCGGCGAGCGACAGGCCTGCAATCGAGATGATGAGCAGCAGCACGGCGGGAGCGACGGCGACCGTGCCCAGAAGACCACTTACCCACAGCGGCATGGGACGCTGATGGAGCATGCCGGCAGCGCTGGCGGTTGCGCGTGGAAAGACAAGCTCAAGCAGGATGGCGACAAAGCAGGTGGAAAGCGCCGCGGCAACGATGCCGCCGATAATGTCGTTGGCCGTAGAGGTGTTCTCGTTCTCGGTCCGGTCGATCTTGAGAGCTCCGACCTGGGCGCCCTCGGCCCGCTCGGGGTCCTGTGAGACGTGGGCGTTCACCGTGCCGGTGATGCGGGCGTTTTTACCCAGGATGAGCTTGTCGGCCCAGACCTCAACATCGCCATCGACGGTGCCGTCGATGGTTACGGTGTCGCCGGCAAGCGCCGCCGATTTGGCGGAGCCGCGCAGGGCGACCGTTTCGCCTGCCGCGTAAAAACAGTTGGCGGTGCTGCCGGTGTTGAGCACGACGTGCTGGCCGGCCACCGTGACGCTGCCATCGATTGCGGTTTTGGCGATATCGATGGTGCGTGCCGCCAGACGAACGGCGCCGCCTACGGTGCAATCGCGAATCGACAGGTTCTCACCCGCCGCGATAATATCGCGGCCGATGGAGGCGTCGTCTAGGTTGAGACTTTGGCCGGCCCAGTACAGGTCGCCTTCGATACCGGACGGAGTTGAGTCAACTTCGGTTGCGAGCACGTTTCCCGCGGTGTCGGTGCCGGCGAACGACACCGTGGGAAGTGCGGTGAGCGCGAGCGCAATCAGCGCGAATAGGATGGTGATGCGGGTCTGCGCTTTGTGGCGCCGGATCGACGGTACTTGGTTGCAAGGCATAGTGAATCCTTCGTTAGATACTCGACAGGTATCTAACAGGGTACCCAACGCGCGGGCGCTCTAAAAGAATCTCTCGGTTGCATTTCGAGGGGTTGTGCTGTGCTACCTACTTTTTACGGTGCAAAAAGCGCGCGATGTCTTCCTCGGTAGGGCTTTTAATGTCAAAGCGCAGTGATAGCCAACGCAGCCCCATGGTCACCACAACGCATACGACCAGTGCGGCAACATTGCTCATGAGGCCGCTCATGACGAGGGCTACATAGCTTGCCGATCCGGCGATGGCCGCGATGGCATAGAAGTTGGTGCGTTGGAAAATGCCCGGGACCACGCCCATAAAGCCGTCGCGCAGCATGCCGCCGCCCACGGCGGTAAAGAAGCCCATCATGATACATACGGCGGGCGCAAATCCGTACACCAACGCCTTGTCCGCGCCGGTTGCTGCATAGATGCCGACCGAGATGATGTCGAGCAGGGGAATGAGTTTTTCGGGCTTATCGACGATTGCCGGGAAGATATAGATGATGGCGGCTGTGGCGATGGAGAGCGGTAGTGCCATGGGCTGGTTGAGGATGTAGACGTTGCCGACCTGGAGCGTCATATCGCGCAAAAGACCGCCGCCCAGACCGCAGACCACCGCGAGCGCGACCGCGCCCACCAGGTCGAGCTTGTGCTCGCGAGCGACCAGCACGCCCGAGATCGATGCCGCGACAACGGCGAACATCTCGAGCCAAAATGGGATAGCGACCATGGCATCCGAGGCGTGTGAAGTAACAGTCATAGCGGCGACGACGGGCAAGATGAGGTCCTTTGATTCTCGGGTTTGAACAATGCCCGTACATAGTACATGGTTGGCGGCGATTGAGACCCTATTGCTCGGCAAACGGTAGGGACTGGGAACGGTCATGGGTACCAAACATGTGCATCAGCCTCCAAAGATGCCGAAAAATGTCGTTTTTGGAGGGTGATGTACATGTTTGGGGAAGCGTGCAGCCGAGAGGGGATCCGATAACAAAAAAGCCCCATTGCTGGGGTTGAATGCGATGCGGGCGCGGGTTGAATAGGAGGGATGTCCAAATTTTGAGCGGAGCTCAAAATTTATTCGGTCGGCTTACGCCGACCGCGCTGCGCTAAAAACGCGCCACTGGCGCGTTTTCTTTACGCTTTGCGCCCTGGCGGGTTCGAATCCCTCCTCCTCCGCCGTATTTGCCTGTTAGGGACTCAAAACAAAAAAGCCCCCAATGCCGGGAGCTTTCTCAACCAAAATGGCGGAGGAGGAGGGATTCGAACCCTCGTGACCTTATACAGGCCAAACGGTTTTCGAGACCGCCGCATTCAACCACTCTGCCACCCCTCCGCGTGGGGTAAAAACAAAGCAGGCTCGAAGGCCTGCTTTGGAATTAACTGGCGGAGAGTCAGGGATTTGAACCCTGGAGACGCTTTTGACGCCTACACGATTTCCAATCGTGCTCCTTCGGCCACTCGGACAACTCTCCGTTAAATGCGAAAGTCAGTATACACGAGGAATCGCAAAGTGCAAACAGAAAAGTTGGCATTTTTTAAAACGCTTGGCCGTGCCTTGATTCTCATTTTCATTGCAACAGCCTCAGGACTCA
>NZ_QRQC01000039.1 GCF_003475325.1 Collinsella sp. AF33-16
GCGGCCCGTTCTGGGCGCGCCTCAATCGTAGCCCGAGACGGGCCCGGGCTGACAATTTCGACTGTAATGGACGTTCTTAAACGACTGGTCAAAGGGGACACTCTTGATGCACTTGGCAATGGACGTTCCTTTTGTGCCGGCAGTTTGGGACACTCCTTGCGTTAAGAGGCTGGCGTGCGTCAACCTGTTCTCATTGCAGCAAAAAATCGCCCCGTTCTTGGTTGAGGACGGGGCGATTCGTCTTTTTGACTTGTGCAGCCAGGCTTATGCAAAGCGGGCGACGAGCTCCTGGAGCACGTCGGTCATCTTGACGAGCGAACTGACCGGGACGAATTCGTTGACGCCGTGGTAGCAATAGCCGCCGGTGGAAAGGTTGGGGCAGGGCAGACCGCGGAACGACAGCTGCGCGCCGTCGGTGCCGCCGCGAATCGGCAGCACTTGGGGCTCAACGCCGCAGGCAAGGTAGGCTTCCTTGGCAACATCAATAAGCTCGGGAAAGTCACAAACGATCTCGGCCATATTTCGATACTGCTGCTTAATCTCGACTGTCACGCGCTCCTCACCCAGACGCTGGTTGAGCATCGAGGCGGCGGCATCAATAAGGTCGAGTTTCTGCTGGAACTTGGCGGCGTCATGGTCGCGGACGATATAGCGCGCTGTGGCGTGATCGACGGTCGCAGATACACCCTCAAGGTGATAAAAGCCCTCGTAGCCTTCCGTATACTCCGGACGCTGCACGTAGGGGAGCAACGCGTTGAAGTCGCAGAACAGATTGCCTGCGTTGACCATACGGCCCTTAGCGTCGCCCGGGTGGATGGACTGGCCCTCAAAGCAGACAGTCGCCTCGGCGGCGTTAAAGCACTCCCACTCCAGCTCGCCGATGGGGCCGCCGTCGACCGTGTAGGCGTACTTGCAGCCAAAGGTATCGATATCCAGCAGCTCGGCTCCGTGGCCGATCTCCTCGTCAGGGCAGAAGCAAATGCCGAGTGCGGGATGGGGCAGAGAAGGGTCCTGAGCGATACGCGCGACAAGTGACATGATCTCGGCGACGCCTGCCTTGTCGTCCGCGCCCAGCAGCGTGGTGCCATCGCTGCAGACCAGGTCCTCACCCGCGAGGTCATTCAGGGCGGGAAGCTTGGCGGTACTCATGGCAACGGGCTTACCGTCAACCGTGCCGCAGACCAGGTCGCCGCCTTCGTAGTGCACGATGTGCGGCTTCACGCCGGCGCCCGGTGCAACTTCGGTGGTGTCGAGATGGGCGATCAGGCCAAGGGTGGGCTTGTCCTCAGCGCCCGCACTTGCGGGGATATGCGCGCAGACATAGGCATGCTCGGTCACGTGGGCATCTTCCGCACCAAGCTCGCGCAGCTCTTCAGCCAGCACGTTGGCAAGGTCAAACTGAACGACGCTCGAGGGTACCTGGTCGCAGTTTGCATCCTCGGACTGCGTGTTGATCTGGACGTAGCGCAAAAAGCGCTCGAGGACATCGGGGTTCGTGGTGGTGTTTTCCATAAAGACCGCTCCAATCTTGGTCGTCGTGTGCAACAAGAACTCTAGCACGGTATGCCACGGCATACCGCGACGCTTGGATGGGGTAGAATCAGCCATTGAATGCAGAAGGGACGGAAGATCATGGATACGACAAATAGCTCGCGCGAACTACATCTGACGGTGGCGAACGAAGACTACTTGGAGTGCATGGTTCGCATTGAAAGCGAAGAGGGGGAAACCAACGGCGTGCGATCGGTCGACATCGCGCAGCGCCTTGGCGTCTCCAAGGCATCGGTCAATAAAGCGGTTTCGGCGCTCAAGGCATCCGAGCTTGTCGAGCAATCGCACTACGGCAAGGTAGTCCTGACCGATCGCGGCCGCGAGGTTGGCACGGCTATCTGGTACCGTCATCGCCTCGTCCGCACGTTTTTGGTTCAGGAGCTCGGTGTCGAATTTGAGCGAGCCGATTCCGAGGCCTGCATGATGGAGCATGCGCTATCCGAGGACACGATGAACCGCTGGCTCGCCTATCTCGAAAAGCAGGGAATCAGCGTCGAGGAATAGCGGGATATATATGGATACGAGTTATTACAATCGCTTTGGTGCCGAGGAACTTACGCGCCGCTTGTCGAGCGAGACCTTGTTGGCGCAGGGCCCCATGGGCAGTGTTCTGTTGAGTGAGTACGACGCCGCCGATATTCCACCGGCGTTTTGGAATCTGGCAGAGCCGCAGACCGTTTCTCGTATCCATCGCTTGTATGTCGCCGCCGGCGCGCAGGTACTCATTACCAATACCTTTCAGGCATCAAGCTATGCCCTCAAGCACGACCAGATTGCGCCGTCCGTGGCGGAGGTCAATCGCGGGGCCGTCGACGATGCCCGCCAGGCGCACCCTCAGCTGCTGCTGGGCTCGATGGGTCCGATCGGTATTGAGTGGTTTGCCGAGGACTCGGCCGAGTTTCGTGAGATCCGAGGCATTGCGCGCGAACAGGCGCACGCCTTGCTCAATGCTGGTGTTGACGGTCTGCTGATCGAGACGGTGACGTCTATCCGTAATTTGCAGCCCATGCTTGCCGGCGCCCGAGATGCCGCCGACGGCATGCCTGTTCTGGTGAGTTTTGTCGTTGACGATAAGGGCGACCTGTTGGGCGATGGCCTCAACATCGAGGCAGCCGTTTTGTACGCCGAAAAACACGGCGCAAACTCGGTTGGTGTTAATTGCTGTTCGCTTGCGGCCGCGAACGCGGCGGTGCCCAGGATGGTTGCATCGGCGACTACTCCCGTCACGGTGCGTCCCAACGTGGGCGATCCGGTCCAGACTCAGGATGGCCCCGTATGGCACGAGAACCCCGAAGCTTTCGCGCGCGCATGCATCGAATGGAGACATGCCGGTGCCGCAATGGTGGGCAGTTGCTGTGGAACCACGGCAATCACTACGGCAGCGATGGCCGAGGCGCTCGATATATAAAGGGCAAAACCGCTCCATACGGGGCGGTTTTTTTATTGCCTGCATGTCCTCGGCAGCATTTGCCCAAATGGTGAATGCTGGTGCCGGCAGGTTGCCGAGCGTGTATCGCGGGTATACCTCATGCGTACCATGATCCAAACACTGTGAGGTGTCTGCGCGTGTGCGCGATAATTCATTTTGGAACTGACGGTTGGCGCGCTCGCGTCGATGAGGACTTCACTGCCGATAACGTTGCCCGTATCGCCGATGCCGTCGGCGAGTTGTGGCAAAAGACCAATCCGGGCAAAACGGTATATATAGGGTTCGACACTCGGCCCCTGGCGCGCGAGTTCGCTGAGCTTGCGGCGGGTGTGCTAGCAGCGCACGGGCTAGACGCCGTGCTCGCTTCGCGACCTGTTCCGACCCCTGCCCTTACGTGGGCGGCGGCTTATGACGGTGAGGCGTGCGGCGCGCTCATGGTGACGGGGTCCCATCATCCGCAGGGTTATCTGTGTCTCAAGATTCGCATGGGTGACGGCTCGACCGCCAACCAGGATGTCATCGAAGAGCTCGAAGAGACCATGGCTCCCGAGCCAATGGGGATCGAGGGGCAATATCGCACCGCGGATATCATTCCTGACTATATGCAAGCGGTGGCATCGTTTGTCGATGCCGAAGCCATCCGCGCCGCGCACCTGCGCGTGGTTGTTGACCCCATGGGCGGCGCAGCCCAGGGCTATCTAGCCGACTTGCTGCGCGAGCTTGGCGTTGAGGTGCACGAGATTCACGCCGGGCAGGCGCCTGACCAAGAAGATATCTGCCCCGACCCCGTTGAGCCGTGGGTGGACGCTTGCGAGCATACGGTTATCGAGGACGGAGCTTGCGCTGGCCTGGTGACCGACGGCGACGCCGACCGTATCGGCGCGGTTGACGAGCGCGGCAGATATATACATCCGCATCAGATCATGGCGCTCGTTTTGGGCGACTTGGTTCAATTTCGTAATTTGGAGGGGCGCGTCGTCGTCAATCTTTCGTGCTCGACGCTCGTGCGTCGCATTGCCGAGGCGCTTGGCTGCCGCGTGACCGTCAAACCAGTCGGTTTCAAATATATAGCGGCAGAGATGAAGAAGGGTGGCGTCCTCATAGGCGGCGAAGAAGCCGGTGGTATCGGCATCGCCGCGCATATGCCCGAGCGCGATGGAATCCTCGCCTGTCTGATTCTGTGTGAGCTTATGGCAAAGACGGACGCGCCTTTGGGCGTTCTGGTCGACCAACTCGAGGACAGATTTGGTAAGACGAGTTACGGTCGACGCGATTTGCGCCTTGAGGCCGAAGATGCCGAAACGTTGCGAACCCTGCTGCCGGGCGTAAACCCCAAGTCGATTTGTGGCAAGGTACCGCAAAACGTTAGTCATATGGATGGCTTGCGTTTAGCATTCGAGGATGATACGTGGCTGCTGGTCCGTCCTAGCGGGACCGAACCAGTGGTGCGCGTCTACGCCGAGGGGTTCTCAGTGGAAGAGCGTGATGAGTTGCTCGATGCTGGCTGTGCTTTAGCTAGGGGAACGTATCCGCTTTAACCATGAGACTGCCTTATATAAAGAGATGCTCGGCGAGGGGTAGTTAACGGCTGGCAAACGTTAGTCGGATCCCAAATTGTGTAGGAAATGTGTACGCCCAGATTCCCGCCCCCGACGCCCCTCCGGTCTGGCAATATATCTCCTTGCCGCGCGGCC
>NZ_QRQC01000004.1 GCF_003475325.1 Collinsella sp. AF33-16
AACGCTCACTTGCATGTATGGTGCCCGAGGCGAGACTCGAAGGGCCTTCGCTTCGCGAAGCCCCGGGCTTCGGGCGCACGGCGCCCTCGCCCCGCTCCGCTACAAACAGGCCACAGGCCTGTTTGCCTAACGCTCCGCGCGCTCACGCGAGTTCGGCACGAAAAAGGGGCCTTGACCCCCTCGAACGCTCACTTGCATGTATGGTGCCCGAGGCGAGACTCGAACTCGCACGTTGTTGCCAACGGTGGATTTTGAGTCCACTGCGTCTGCCAATTCCGCCACTCGGGCACGTAATGCGTGAGTTAGTTTATCACAGCTTTCTACCGATTAGTCCGAAAATGGAACTTCGAGCATTTCGATGAGTTCGACCGTGCGGAGCATCTCACGCTGACGGCATCCGCGACCGCCGACCGAAGCCTCACCCATCTGGTTATCGTAAGGGTCCTCGCGCATGCCGTCGAAAGAGGGCTCAAACTCTGCCTGGAATCGATTGTTGGCCACCATACGCCACGGGTCGAGATTGCCAAAGTAGTGACGGCGGCGCCACTCCTCCCCCATCCTGCGAGCAGAAGATCCAAATGACACATCGGCGTTGAGCCAACCGGTCTGCGGCGTATAGAACTCTGCCCAGTCGTGCGACCCCACCGAATCGGGCGCAACGTACAGGCCGCTCTGCCAACGGGCGGGCACGCCCGCGATACGGCACATGGTGATAAACGTGAGCGCCATAACGCCGCAATCGCCGCGGAGCGAATGCGCGCAGTCATCGGCAATAGATCCCAAAAGCAAGTACGGCGGCTGATAGCGATAGTCGATATGCTGCGTCAGGTAATCATAGATAGCACGGGCGCGATCGAGCGGATCCTCGAGTCCGTCAACAACACCGGCCGTCAGCTGCAGCAGATACGGCGTGAATGCAATGTGCGGACGGTCCTCGGAAATATCCTCGGGCAGAGGCGCGTCCATACGCGGATGAACCGGAAGTGTGCCACCGTAGACATCAAAATAAGCAGCATCGATGTGATAACGATAGGTCACCGAGAATGAGCGTTCACTCGAAGAAGACCACGAGGCGGTACGTGCCGAAGCGTTCGCGGGAGCAACAGCACCCTCCGGCGTCATGTCGAGAATCTCGACCCGAGACTGCTGGCGGCAGGTGGCGGCAACGGGAAGCCAAGCGCGAACGGTCTCCCCCTCTAGAGCGCCGGGGACAGACACAGACGCTTTAAGCGTAATGACGCGAGCCAATCCGTTTTGCGACTCCATCTCCTTGAGCATCTCGTTGCGCAGTGCAATTCCGTCCGTAGGATCGGGACGCATGCCGGGGACCTCTTTGGGATATACGCGAAGCGAATCGAGGAAGTTGTCGAGAACGAACAGCTCGCCATCGATAAAGCGCCAGTCAATACGCTTACGGTCAATCAGATCGTCAAACTGCTCCTCGGTAAACTCAGGCCACTCCTCGCGATTCATCGCAATGGCCCGATCACGCGACACCGAAAAATGAAGCGGCGTCTCGAGCATGCGATACCGCTCTGCACGAACACAAGCAGCCAGCGAAGGCTCAGGGTTCTGCTCCAAAAGGCGATCGCAGGCAGCAACAGCCTGCGTCAAATACCCGGCATCCTTAAGACGAAGAATCTCGGGCGGCAGTCCAACATCGAGATGACGAAAGTCATCACAGCAAACATCAACAGAGCAACCAACAGGCCCCTCGTCAATAACCTTCCCATCCGAAGGCAGCACATTAATAACAGCCATACCAAACTCCAAGTCATTAGAACCCTTGAAGCACATTGTAGCGAGATAAAAAGAAAGCCCCAACAAGGGAGCCATCAACACCGCCGAGCGGTAGTCAAAAAATGAATTCAGCCCAGTAACCCTGCAGCGAGTTAACGAAGGAGGCCCCGTTCACCCGAAGCTTTTCCCATTGCGCGACTTCTGGCAAAGCCAGTAGCCATCTTAATTCAGACTCGTAACCCTGCGGCGTTAAACGAAGGAAGCCCCGTCCCCCGGAACTGTTTCCTTGGCGCGACTTCTGGCGAAGCCAGTAGCCATTTTAATTCAGCCCAGTAACCCTGTAGCGAGTTAACAAAGGAGGCCCCGTTTCCCCGGAGCTGATTCCGTCGCGCGACTTCTGGCGAAGCCAGGTGAGCGCGAGGGAAACAGCGTAGGGGAAACGGGGCCTCCGGCGGGAAAGTTAAACCGCTACTTACGCCTTGTTGACGGAGCCAAACTCCTCCATGAGCTCCTTGGTGCGGGCAACGATGTTGTCGCGACCAGGCTTGAGGAGCTTGCGGGGATCAAAGCCCTTGCCCTGCTGATCCTTGCCAGCCTCGATGTACTCGCGGACGCCCTTGGCGAAGACGAGCTGCAGGTCGGTGTTGACGTTGATCTTGGAGATGCCCAGGGAAATGGCCTTCGTGATCTGATCCTCGGGGATGCCGGTGCCACCGTGCAGGACGAGGGGCAGATCGCCGGTCTGGGCCTTGATCTCGCCCAGGCGCTCGAAGGAAAGGCCAGCCCAGTCGGCGGGATACACGCCGTGGATGTTGCCGATGCCGCAGGCGAGGAAGTCGACGCCCAGGTCAGCGATCTGCTTGCACTCAGCAGGATCAGCGAGCTCGCCGCTGGAGGTCACGCCGTCCTCGGTGCCGCCGATGCCGCCGACCTCGGCCTCGATGGACATGCCCTTGGAGTGGGCAAGCTCAACGAGCTCCTTGGTGCGGTCGAGGTTAAGCTGGAAGGTCTCCTCGTGAGAGCCGTCATACATGATGGACGTGAAGCCGGCCTCGATGCACTTGAAGCAGTCCTCGTAAGAACCGTGATCGAGGTGAAGGGCGACGGGAACGGTAACGCCCGTGGCCTCGACGGCAGCCTTGACCATGTCGGCGCAGACCTTGAAACCGCCCATCCACTTAGCGGCACCAGCGGTGCACTGAAGGATCAGCGGAGACTTGGCCTCCTCGGCGGCCTGGAGAATAGCCAGGGTCCACTCGAGGTTGTTAGTGTTGAAGGCACCGAGACCGTACTTGCCGGCCTCGGCCTTCTTGAGCATGTCTGCTGCGTTGACGAGCATAAAAGAAACCTCCTGTAAGGTTGCTCCGATAACGCCTGAGATTTTACCACGGCGCACCCGGGCATAAACGTTCGTTTGTTCACGAATATCGTCCAAACAGACTTTTTTTGACCGTTTGCCCTACGGAATCGACCCGTTGGGGAAAAATAGCTTGACGTTTGGACGCTTCTCGTGCTTTAAAAGCCGACTATCAAGCTATACCTGCATGAACGGGTTCTGCATGAGTTCGCGCGCCATGGTGGTCGAATCGCCATGGCCGGTTAGGCAAACGGTATCGGGCGGGAGAAGCCGGGCGAGCTTGGAGAGCGAGCGCAGAATCGCCGCCTCGTCGCCACCGGCAAGATCGGTGCGGCCGTGGCTGCCCGGGAATAGCGTGTCGCCCACAAAGGCAATGTTCCCCTGCTCGGTGGCGGCGAACAAGACGATCCCGCCCGGCGTATGCCCTGGTGTCTCGATCACCTGCAGGCAGATATCGCCCACCTCGATAGCATCGCCCTCGGCGAGCAGGCGCGTCGGCTCCCCGGGGTCGGGCGTCTCAATGCCCCACATAGCTCGCTGTTCCTCGATGTTCGCATGCGGCACCGCCACATCCTTAGCGCACAGCTCATACCGGCAGCCCTCGCCAACGGTGGTTCGCACGCCGGCAACACCACCAACATGATCGGCATGGCCATGAGTGCATACGGCGCCAAGCACGCGTACGCCGGGATGCTCGGCTCGAATATGCTCCACCAGGCGCTCGCCTTCCCACGCAGGGTCGATAATCACGCACTCATTGTCCGAAATAACAGCATAGCTATTGGTCTGAATGGGACCGTTTACGAGCGTCTCAATCTCGACCGATCCCTTGGGAGTTAAATCCAAGGACACAGCACTCATGTCCCCCTCCTCTCTATAGAACTCGAGGCATCAAACGATACCTCGAGTGTAGCGAATATCGATAATGTGGCACGTTCGTCGCGACTAAACGCGGCGCTTAAGCTGGGCTCCACCCTCGCCGGGCATCAGGCGGCGCGCGTCGTAGACCGAGTCAACGCTGCTGATGGAGGCCAGCAGCGGATCCAGACCACTCGCGTCCGAAATCTCGACCATAAAGCGCAGGGTTGCAATACCCTCGCGGTTGGTCGACGTGGCGGCAGAAAGGATATTGCCGCCCGCATCGCCAATGGCGATGGTGACGTCCTTGAGCAAGCCCATACGATCCAGGCACTCGACCACGATCTCGACCTGGAAGAGGGTGTCGGCAGCGCCGTCCCACTCCACTTCGATCATGCGCTCGGGATGCTCCATAAGACCCTTGACGTTGGGGCAGTTGGCGCGATGAACCGAAACGCCGCGACCGCGCGTGATGAAACCGACGATGTCGTCGCCCGTCACCGGATTGCAGCAATGCGCCAGACGGACCAGCAGGCCGCTGTTGCTCTCGCCTTTGACGATGATACCGTTGCTGGCGCTCTTGCCGCGCTTTTGCGGCTTGCGGTTTGATCCGCGCGCAGGCTGCTTCACGACCTCGGCAATGGCCTCGGCCTTGGTGAGCTGCTCCTCAGGCTTGGGGTCCAAAATCTGCTCGACTTTGTTGCCCACGGCACGCGGGGCGACTTTACCCGCACCAACGGCGGCAAACAGGTCCTCGAGCTGCTTGTAGTTAAACTGCTCCGCCACGGCGTTGAGCGCACGCGTCGAGCGCGGCGTAGAGATGCCATACCCGCGCTTGCGCAGGTCCTTGGCCAGTATATCGCGGCCGGCAGCAGCGTCATCGTCTTTGGTCGCGGCGGCGAAGTAACGGCGAATCTTTGACTTGGCCGAAGGTGTCTTGACGATCTTGAGCCAATCGCGCGACGGCTTAGAGCTCTTGTTGGTCAAAATCTCGACACGGTCACCCGTCTTGATCTCGTGCGTAAGCGGCGCCACCGCACCGTTGATCTTGGCACCGACGCAGTGGTTGCCGACCTCGGTATGGACGGCGTAGGCAAAGTCGAGCGGTGTAGAGCCGGCACGAAGCGCCATGACCTCGCCCTTGGGCGTAAAGACAAAAATCTCCTGGTCAAACAAGTCGACCTTCAGCGAGTGCAGGTATTCCTTGGCATCGGTGATTTCGTCAGACGCCGCCCAATCGAGCGAATGCTTGAGCCAGTTAATCTGGTCGTCCAGACGCTGGGCATCATTAGTCTTAGACGCAGACGATCCGCCCGACTTCTTATAGAGCCAGTGGGCGGCAATACCGTACTCGGCCTGCTCGTGCATCTCGTAGGTACGAATCTGAATCTCGAGCGGACGAGCCGTGGGGCCGATAACCGTCGTATGGAGCGACTGGTAGTTATTGACCTTGGGCATGGCAATATAGTCTTTAAAGCGCCCGGGCATGGGGTGCCACAGCGTATGCACCGCGCCGAGCGTGGAGTAGCAATCGCGCACCGAATGCGTGATGACGCGCAGTGCCACCAGGTCGTAGATCTCGGAGAATTCCTTGCCCTTGCGCTTCATCTTTTGGTAGATGGACCAATAGTGCTTGGAACGGCCGTTGATCTGGAAGTCCTCCAGGCCAATGCGGTTGAGCTCGTCGGTGAGCGTCTTGATGGTCTCGGCCAGATAGCGCTCACGGACCTCGCGCGACTCCGCCACCATGCGTGCGATGCGCTGGTAGGCGTCGGGTTCAAGGTAGAAGAAGGACAGGTCCTCGAGTTCCCATTTAATGGAGCTCATGCCCAGACGGTCGGCCAGGGGCGCGTACACGTCCATAGTCTCGCGTGCCTTAAACAGGCGACGGTCCTCGCGCAGGGCGGCGAGCGTGCGCATATTATGCAGGCGGTCGGCGAGTTTGACGATGATAACGCGGATGTCCTTGGACATGGCGAGGAACATCTTGCGCAGCGTGAGCGCCTGTTTCTCGTCCATGCTGTCGACTTCGATGTTGGTGAGCTTGGTCACGCCATCGACGAGCTCGGCCACCGTATCGCCAAACAGGCCGGAAACATCAGCAAGCGAGGTCTCGGTATCCTCGACGGTATCGTGCAGCAGCGCGGCGCACACCACATCGCAGTCCATCTTGAGATCGGCCAAAATGATGGCCACCTCGACGGGATGGTTGATGTACATCTCACCCGAGCGGCGCTTTTGGTTGCAGTGCTTCTCGGCAGCAAAGCAATAGGCCTGCTCCACCTTAGAAAAGTCGTCCTCATTCATATATTTGAGGCACAGGCGCTCCAGCTTGTCGTAGCTGTCCGCCATAATCTCGGGCGGCAGCTCATCGGCATGCTTATAGTGCTCCATCTCCGAGAACGGCTGGAGGGTGGAATCATGGGCGGTACGGGCTGCGGCATCCATCGAGGTCCCCTTCCCCTAGGCCCGCGGTACGATCGGGCGGTTAACTTTGGCTAGCATATCAGAAGCGCACGAATCGAGCGCCCAACTCCGGAAAGCCGAGAACTCCATGCGCGAACGCAACCCCTCCAAATAGCGAATTGACCTGCTCAATTGCACACGGCCGGGGTTTTCGGCCATCGCGATGCGACGGGTGTCGTCAAACCCCGAAACGCGACAGAAACCAAGCTCTTCGAAGATTCCCAGGCCACTCTCCACCGAGCGCTCGTCGACCGGCGTGCGAGCATCGATGGCAAGGCACATCTGCGCGATGTCGATATCGCTCGCGCTAAAGGAATCGTCCCCGGTCTTGCCGCGGTTGGAGCGCCACATGGTTTGCAGCGCGCGATAGAGCGTGACGAGCTCGTCGCGCTCGGGCGCATAGCAGTCGAGTAGGCGCTCGTTAATGCGGGCGTCGCGCGACGAATAGAGCAGGTGGATCACGGCGGGCTGTCCGTCACGACCGGCACGCCCGCTCATCTGGTTGAACTCAATGGCGCCAAACGGCATGTGGTACAGCACGACATGGCGGATATCGGGCAGATTGACACCCTCGCCAAAGGCGGAGGTCGAAACGATGCAGCTGAGGCTTCCGTCTCGGAATGCTTCCTCCACGCGGCGGCGATCGGAGCGCGCAAGCCCCGCGTTATAGAACGCGATATGGGTTGCGCAATCGGGCACACGCTTGCGCAACGTCTTGGCGAGCGCCACGGACTGGTCGCGCGAATTGACGTAAATGACGGTCTTCTCCCCCGTCGCCACGATCGACACCAAACGGTTCTCGCGGCTCGC
Organism: Collinsella sp. AF33-16; assembly: GCF_003475325.1. Lineage (GTDB taxonomy): Bacteria > Actinomycetota > Coriobacteriia > Coriobacteriales > Coriobacteriaceae > Collinsella. Next base: position 7,232 of record NZ_QRQC01000004.1, read on the forward strand.
AAGGTCGCGGTCGTCCTCGAGCTGCAGGTTCTCGCGCACCGTCTCGTCGACCACCGTGCGAGTAATCGGCAGCATGCGGGCAAGCTCGGCCACGACCGGAGCCGTCGCGGTGGCCGTCGCAGCCATAACAACCGGGTCGCCCAGGGCTTTGAGGATATCGGGCATGTCGAGATAGGCGCTGCGGTCGCCGCCCTTGGCAAGGCCGGCGTGGTGCGCCTCATCGATAACGACAAAGCCGATGCGGCCCGAACGCGCGAAGCGGTCACGGTGGATAGATAGGAACTCGGGCGTCGTGAGCACGATACCGGTGCGGCCCGAAGCTAGGCCGGCGAACACATCATCGCGTGCGGCCTCCACGGTCTCGCCGGTCAGCACGCCAACGCCAATGCCAAGCGCTGCCATCGTCGACGAGAGGTGATAGGCCTGGTCGGCAACAAGCGCACGCAGCGGATAGACAAAGATGCTCGCACGTCCGCGAAGGACAGCCTCGCGCGCAGCATGTACATGGAAGATGAGAGACTTGCCGCGGCCCGTTCCCATAACGGCCAAGACGCTCTGGTGGTCGGCCAAGGCATCGAGCGCCTCAACCTGCGCGCGGTGCGGCTGGTTCGATCCGATAAAGCTATGGATAAGCGAGCGCGTGAGCTCGGTATAGGAAAGCTGGGCGAGCGTCTCGCGCTTACGCGACTCCAGGCGCAGGCCGGAATCCGCCGGCTGCACGCCACGACGAAGCTCGCATGCCGGATCGTCGACGCTGGGCAGCGTGGTATCGCGGACCAAGACATCCTTGATCATGAGCTTGGGCTTCACACGCCCCTGCCAATGCTCGGCAACGGCCTCGAACACCAAGTCGACAGCGCTATCGCAGTTGATGAGCTTATCGATTTGCGGCACGCGGAACATAATGGCCGGCACACTCGCGGCGCCATCGGTCGCCACAAAGCGCATGTGCTCGCCGGTTTTGCCCACCACGGCGCGGTCGCACATCGTCACGCCCTCGGCAGCCAGCAGCGGCACCTTGTTGCCCTGGCCAAACGGCTCAAGACGGGAGATCTGCTCGATGGTCTCGATATTCAGCTCGGAAAGGTCGACGGTGGCGGCGACCTCGTCGGTGTCTTCAAAGTCCTCGGCGGGAAGCTCCGATAGCACGGCGGAAAGGCGGCGGCGGAACTCATCGAGCTTGGATGCCTCGATGGTCACACCCACCGCACCGGCATGTCCGCCGCGACGAATCAGCAGGTCGGAACAGCGCTCGACGGCGTCAAACAGGTTAACTTTGCCCACCGAGCGACCAGAGCCGCGCGCGATACCGTCCTCGATCGAGAACAGCAGCGCCGGCACGTGATAGCGGTTGGTCAGACGGCTTGCCACGATGCCCTTGACGCCCTCGTGCCAGCCCTCGCCACCCACGACGATTGCGCGTCCGCCGTCATAGGTCTTCTCGACCTTTGCCATGGCATCGCGCGTGAGCTCCGCCTCGATCTCACGGCGCTGGCGGTTGATTTCCTCGAGCTCAGCCGCCAGTGCACTTGCTTCGATGGGATCGCGGGCAAGCAGCAGGTCGAGCGCCAGCTTGGGATCGGCCATGCGACCGGCAGCGTTTAAGCGGGGAATGAGCGAGAACGATAGGCCATCCGCCGTAATGCTCGAAAGGTCCGCCTTGGCGAGCGCGGCAAGCGCGATATAGCCGGGACGAGCGGTTACGCGCATCTGCTGGATGCCCTCGGCAACCAGCGCGCGGTTCTCGGGCGTGAGCGGCATCATGTCGGACACGGTGCCCAGCGCCGCGACCTCGATTAGCGAACGCCAATACGACGGCTTGCCCAAGCGCTCACCCAGGACTTGCACCAGCTTGAGCGCCACACCAGCACCGGCAAGCTCGCGCGAGGGGCCCTCGTCCTCGAGCTTGGGGTCGGTAAGGGGCACACCCTGCGGCACCTGATCGGAGGGCTCGTGATGGTCCGTGACCACCAAATCGATCCCCAGGCTCTCCAGATAGGAAACCTCTTCCTTGGCCGCGATACCGTTATCGACGGTCACGATCAGCTGGGGGCGAGCGAGCTCGTTAACGCGGTCGAGCGCCGCGCGCGAAAGACCGTAGCCCTCGTCAAAGCGATGCGGAATAAACGGCGTGACATCGGCGCCAAACGTGCGTAGTGCCTCGGTCAACAGGCAGGTCGACGTAATACCGTCAACGTCAAAATCGCCAAAGACCGCAATGTGCTCGTGGTTGCAAATAGCACACTCGACGCGGTCGGCAACGACCGACATGCCCGGGATAATGAGTGGCTCGGCCCAGTCGCGATCGAGCGAAGGCGTCAAAAACAGCTGACCTTCTTCGATGGATGTAATGCCGTGCGCGACCATAATACGCGCCACCAGCCCGGGAATGCCCAGGCCAGCCGAAAGCTCCTTTTCGAGCTCGGGGTTTTGCTGAGCGACCGCCCAGCGATGCGTCGTCTTAAGCGATGACATAGGCGCCCACCCCCGATAGGGGCAGGTCGCCGCGATACCTCTCACGGTTCATAGCGATGAGTCCTCTGTGTATGCCCGCTTCGGCAGGCAGATCTGTTGAACGGATTTATTATACCGTGCAGAGCAGACGCAAATCGCCGCAGCACGCCGCGGTTTCGGTAAACGATGCCGGTAATAGCCCCGAAATATTCGAGCGTTTCTGACGCACGGACGCATGCGAGCGTCTAGCATATCCATTCAAAACGGGTTCACGGGCAAAGGGAGTCACAAGCGCATATGAAGCAATGGGTTGGACTGGGCAAGTTTCTCGCGGGGCACATGCAGGTCATCGTTCCGATTTGCGTGGCACTCGGCGTGCTCTTTCCCCAACAGATTGGCGTACTCAAGCCCATCGTTCCCACCTTGTTTGCCTTTATGACGTTTCAGGGTGCGCTCAGCAACACCTTTCACCAGGTAACCGAGGTGTTCCGCCGTCCGTTGCACCTAGTCTTGGCGCTGCTCGTCTCGGCGGTGCTTATTCCCATCGCGGCGTATGCCATGGGGTCACTCTTCTTTGGCTCCAACCCCAACCTTGTCTGCGGCATTGTGCTCGAATACAGCGTGCCCGTGGCCGTCACCGCTTTTATGTGGATCAGCATGTTCGGCGGCAACGGCCCGCTCGCGCTCACCATCATCCTGACGTCCTCGGTCATCTCACCTGTGACGATTCCGCTTACGCTCAAGCTCCTGCTGGGCGCCACCGTCTCGATCGACGTGCCGAGCATGATGCAGAACATGGCCTTTATGATCGCCATCCCCGCTGTGCTCGGTATTGTCATCAATGAACTCACGCGCGGCTGGGGCCACGAGAAACTCTCTCCCGCGCTCTCGCCCGCCTGCAAGTTCATGATGATGGGCGTTATCGCCTCCAACTCCACCGCCATGAGCGAGTACGTTCTGCACATGAACGCGATGCGCCTGGAAGTCGCCCTCTTTATTTTGACCTTCGCCATCAGCGGCTTTATCGTCGGTTTTCTGGTCGCCCGTGCGCTGCATCTGCCATATAGCGAGACGACTACCATGTGCTTTACCTGCGGCATGCGTAGCATCTCTTCGGGCGCCGTCATCGCTACACAGTATTTTCCCGGCGAGGTCGTGTTTCCCGTCATGTGCGGAACGCTGTTTCAGCAGATACTCGCCTCGCTTATCGGGCATCTCTTTGAGCGTCTGACCGGCGAGGAGCGCGCCGCCCAGCGCAAGCAGGTCGAGGCCGGCCGCGACGCCATGGCACGCTAGGCTGTCCGCATTACGCGGGTGTTAGTCTTGCTATACGAGCGTTTCCAGATATGCACGCAGGCGCTCGGCATCGATATCGAGCGTTGTCTCGGCATTGACCTGGGCCAAACGATAGCCGACAAAGTAGGGCGAAACCACCCAACGCGGCAGCGCCTTGGCAATGGTCCGACCGCCCAGGTGATAGAAGAACAAGTTGTACGACTCTGCGCGACCACCGTGGTGCTCGTTCAGGATATAGCGCAGAGCTACCTGGATCGCATCGGCGAAAAGATCCGCCTCGGCTTGGTCTCTAGTGTCATTGCTGGCGGCGATTCCCTGCGGGGCTGAAACGTTAATCTCAAAGAACCCCATGATCGGTTCGATTGAGATGTTGACCGCGATTCTCCCCTGTTGCCAGACATTGATGCCTTCGAAATTGGCGGAAGTCAGCGAAGCATAACCGTCCTCCTGCTCTAGACCCACAATCTGCATGTGCGGATGAACGAGACTACCGCCCGAGAGCGGACCTTTGTTCTTGTACATCAGCACGCTTCGATACTGCTGTGAATCGATCATCTGCTGCCAGCAACCCAGGGCAAACCTCATTACATGGTGGAGTTCATCCGACTCATAGGTCACCAGGTCTGCGTCGTGGTCGGCCGACTCGATCAGCACGGTTTGACGGGTGGCGCGCAGGGTTTTGAACTTGTTCTCGAGCCAGATGCAGTCGCCGTCGCGCCGGATGATATTGGCGAGTTCCTCGGTACTGCAAAAGGGACACGCGGTGCCGGGACGACGGTTGTCGTCGGGCTTACCGTTCGCCTGCTGAACGTCAAACACCAGCGCCACGAGTTATACCTCCAGCGGCACGATCTTGGTGCCATGGAGCTCGGAGACGCCCAGTGCCGCAGCCACGGTATCGCGGTTGGCCGTGGAAATGCCGCCGCCGGGAAGGATGGCCAGGCGGTCGCCCGCATACTCGACAAGACGCGATAGGTGCTCCAGGTTGTCCTCGATCGGCGTTCCGGCAGCGCCACCATGCGTGAGGATGCGCGTAACGCCGCAGTCGGCAAGTGTATCAATCGCATCGAGCTGAGCCTCGGGCGAGAGCTGGTCAAATGCCATATGGAAGGTGATGTCGATGGACTCACGCTTGCATTCCTCGGTCGCGCAGCCCGCAGCCATAACGAGGGCGCCGAGGGTGAGTTCGTCGAGCGCCCAGCCGCCGGCACAGGGCTTGCAGCAGCCAAAGACCAGACCGTCGACGCCGGCACTTACGGCAAGGCCCAGGTCCATCTCCATCATGCGTAGCTCGTCCTGGTTGTAATGAAAGTCGCCACCACGCGGACGAATCATGCACATCACTCGCGCATCGTGCCCGTGAACGTAGTTGACCGTGGCGCTGATAACGCCGGCGGAAGGCGTGGTACCGCCAACGGCAAGGTTGTCGCACAGCTCAATACGACTCGCACCAGCCTTAATGGCCGCCGGCACCCGCTCAAAGTTCTCGGCACAAAACTCGTACAGCATAGATAGACCCCCAGATGATGCTTCTATTTCCACACGGCATTGTCGCACTTTAAATACCAACCCGCACAATGATCCCTTGGGGACGGAGGAAAACGGATCACCCAGTGAGTCGATTTGACCTGGCGATCCGTTTTCCTCCGTCCCCAAGGGATCATTTAAAAAGGGGCGCTGACCGGGATAGTCAGCGCCCCTTTGCTGGAAAAATTAACCGCCCAGGTAGGCTTTACGCACGTTATCGTCGTGGAGCAGCTCTTGGCCGGTGCCGGTCATGGTGATCTTGCCGGTCTCGAGCACGTAGCCGCGCGTGGCGATCGAGAGCGCCATCTGCGCGTTCTGCTCGACCAGGAGCACCGTGGTACCGGCTTTATGCAGGTCCTCGACGATCTGGAAGATCTGCTCAATCAGAATCGGCGCCAGGCCCATGGAAGGCTCGTCGAGCATGAGCAGCTTGGGGTTACTCATAAGGGCGCGCCCCATAACGAGCATCTGCTGCTCGCCGCCCGAAAGGGTGCCGGCGACCTGGCGACGGCGCTCCTTAAGGCGAGGGAACTGCTCGTAGACGCGCTCAAGGCCCGGAGCAACCGTGGACTTGGGCTGCGTGTAGGCGCCCATCTCCAGGTTCTCCTCGACCGTCATCTGCAAAAAGGCGCGACGACCCTCGGGCACCTGGGCCAGGCCCTTGCCAACCAGCTTGTCGGCAGGCGTATGGGTAATGTCCTCACCCATAAACTTGATGGAGCCGGTCTTGGAACGCAGCAGGCCCGAGACAGTCTTAAGCGTTGTAGACTTGCCGGCACCGTTCGCGCCGATCAAGGCCACGATCTCACCCTCGTTGACGTTAAAGGAGATGTCCTTGATGGCGTGTATGGCGCCGTACCAGACGTTGATGTTGTAGACGGAAAGCATCGGCTCTGCCATTTAGTTCTCCCCCTTATCCTGCTTGCCCAGATATGCCTCGATAACAGCGTCGTTGTTCTGGATTTCCTCTGCCGTGCCCTTGGCGATGACCTTACCAAAGTTGAGCACGCAGATGCCCTCGCAGATGTTCATGACGAGCGACATGTCGTGCTCGATAAGCATGATGGCAATGCCAAAGGTGTCGCGAATCTTTACGATGTTCGCCATGAGCTCCGCGGTCTCGGACGGATTCATGCCGGCGGCAGGCTCGTCAAGCAGCAGCAACTTAGGGTTGGTGGCAAGCGCACGAACAATCTCCAGACGACGCTGGGCGCCATAAGGCAGCGAACCGGCCTGCTCATTTGCCAGATGCTCCATATCAAAGATGGAGAGCAGCTCCATGGCGCGCTCATGGGCGGCCTTCTCGTGCTTCCAATACGTCGGCAGACGCAGCACGCCCTCAAAACCGGAGTAGCGCTCCTGGTTGTGCAGACCGACCTTAACGTTGTCCTCCACCGTCATAGTGTTGAACAGGCGGATGTTTTGGAAAGTACGGGCGATGCCCATGCGGTTGACCTGATAGACCGACTTGCCCGAGGTGTCCTCACCGTCGAGCAGGATGGTGCCGTGCGTGGGCTGGTACACCTTGGTAAGCAGGTTGAAGACCGTGGTCTTACCGGCACCATTGGGGCCAATCAGGCCGGCGATCTCGGTCTTGCCGATAGTCAGGCTAAAGTCGTCGACTGCCTTAAGACCACCGAACTCAATGCCCAGGTGGATGCACTCGAGCGCCGGGCGCTGGCCCAGATCGCGATCGGGAACGATGGCGCCAGAAGGATACGGGACCATCTTGCCCTTGTTGAACTCAAATTTACTGGGCATCGGCTGCCACCTCCTTCTTGGAAGCAAAACGGTCCTTGACGCGACCGAAGAACGCCTTAAGCTGCGGGTTGTTAGTAAAGATCATGACCAGGATCAGCACGATGGCGTAGATGAGCATGCGGTAGTCCGAGAACTGACGGAGCAGCTCGGGGAGCACCGTAAGCAGTGCGGCCGCGATGACGGAACCGCGCATGTTGCCCAGACCGCCCAGGACCACGAACACCAGGATGAGGATCGACGTGTTGAAGTCGAACTTGGTGGCGGAGAGCTGCGAGAAGTTACCGCCGAAGAGAGCTCCGGCAGCACCGGCGAGGGCAGCGGAAACCACGAAGGCGATCATGCGGTACTCGGTGACGGAGATGCCTACGGACTCGGCTGCAATCTTGTTATCGCGCACGGCCATGATGGCACGGCCGGTACGGCTGCGAACCAGGTTGAGTACAATCACGAGCGCGACCATAACCAGGATGGCGCCGGCAAGGAAGGTCGAATAGGTCGACACGCCCGATGCGCCCTGGGCACCCTTGATGATGGCGGTGCCGTCCTCGAGCAGGTGCAGGTCGTCGATCGTGGAGTTACCCGTGATGTTAAAGATAACATGCAGGCCGCGGGAGTCGACGCCCACGATAAGGCAGGTGACGATCTCTTTGATGATCTCGCCAAAAGCCAGGGTCACGATGGCCAGGTAGTCACCGCTCAGGCGCAGAACCGGGATGCCAATCAGGAAGCCCAAGATGGCAGCAGCGATAGCGCCGACCACAATGCTGATGACAAGACGAATGGGGTCGGATGGAACGGCGCTCTCGAGGGCAACCGCGGTAACGATGCCCGTATAGGCGCCGACACTCATAAAGCCCGCGTGACCCAGCGACAAGTCGCCCGCGATGCCGACAACGAGGTTGAGCGAGATGGCCATAACGATGTAAGCCGTGATGGGAACCAGCTGACCGGCGATCATGCGCGGGATCATATGGTTGGACTGCATAAAGAACACGATGGCGAATGCCACGATGCACATGGCGTACGTGACAAAGTCGTGACGCGTCTGCTTGTCTTTAAGGAACTTCATAGCGCTCACCTACACCTTCTCGGGGACGTACTTGCCCAAGAGGCCGGCAGGCTTGACGAGCAGGACGATAATCAGAACACCAAAGACGATGGAGTTGGCAAGGCTCGTGGAAATGTAGGCCTGAGCCATCGCCTCGATGATGCCGATGAGAATGCCGCCGACAAAGGCACCGGGGATGGAGCCGATGCCGCCGAAGACGGCGGCGTCGAAGGCCTTGATGCCAGGCATGGCACCCGTCGTGGGCTGCAGCACCGGCGAGTAGGAGCACAGGAGCACGCCGGCGATGGCGGCAAGCGCAGAGCCGATGGCAAACGTCATCGAGATGGTGCGGTTGACGTTGATGCCCATGAGCTGAGCGGCGGCCTTGTCCTCGGACACGGCGCGCATGGCTTTGCCCATCTTGGTCTTACCTGTAAAGAACATCAGACCGGCCATGATAACCAGGCAGGCGACGATGGTGACGAGCGAGACGGCGCTTACGTTGAACTTGGCCAAGAACTCCGGCACCTGGAAGGTGACGAGCGAAGTGAAGTTCTTGGGCGTGGCGCCCCACAGAAGCTGCGCGGCGTTCTGCAGGAAGTAAGACACGCCGATGGCCGTGATCAGAACGGCCAGAGGGCCCGCCTGGCGCAGCGGCTTGTATGCCAGACCCTCGATGAGAACACCGAGAACCGTGCAGACCACACAAGAGAGAACTACAGATGCCCAGCCCGGGAGGCCGAGATACGATGTGGCGCAGAACGAGACATAGGCACCGACCATGATGACGTCGCCGTGAGCGAAGTTGAGCATCTTGGCGATACCGTAGACCATGGTGTAGCCCAACGCGATGATGGCGTAGACGCTGCCCATGGACAGGCCGTTGACCAGGTATTGGATAAAGACCGTCATGTTCCACATCCCCCTTTCGAATAGGTTTCCAGTTGATGTATGAAACAGGGACGTTACGTTGTCCCTAGATACCAAGCAAGCAGGGAAGGCCAAAACCTCCCCTGCTTGGGATCAAAACCGCTCTATGTAAGGCGGCCTATTAGGCCTGTACGTACTTGCCGTCGGTAATGACGTACGCCGTCGGGTCCTTCTGGACCTGACCCTTGTCGTTCCAGGAGAGCTTGCCAGTCAGGCCGTCAACAGTAATCTTGAGCATAGCCTCGGGAAGCTTCTCGGCAACCTCGGTGGGGTCGGCGTCGACGCCCAGGCCGGCCTCCTTGAGAGCCTCGACCACAGCATGCACGCCGTCGTAGGCGTCGGCGGCAAACTGGTCGGGGGTATCGCCGTACTTATCCTTGTAAGCGTTGACGAAGTCGGCGTTCTTCTCGTCGTCGGCGGAGAACGGGGTCATGAGCAGCAGACCCTCGGCAAGAGAGGTGTCGAAGCCCTCAACGCCCAGAATGCCGTCCATGCCGTCGCAGCCCATCATCTTGACGTCGTAGCCCATGTCCTTGGCGTTCTTGAGCAGGACGGACGCCGGCGTGTAGTAGATCGGCGCAAAGATCATGGTGGCGCCTGCCTGCTTGGCCTTGGTCAGCTGGTTGGTAAAGCTCGTGGCGGAGTCGTCCTTAAAGGTCTCCTCGTCGACAATCTCAAGCTTAGACTTAGCGGCCTGGGCCTTAAAGGAATCTGCGATGCCCGAAGAATAGGCATCGCCGGAGTTATAGAACAGCACGAACTTCTCGTTCGCATACTTCTCTGCCAGGAACTTGGCAGCGTTGACACCTTGGTTGGGGTCGGTAAAGCAAACCTGGAAGACGCAATCCTTGCCCTTGGTAACGTCCTCGGAGGACGCGGACGGGGTGATCATGAACGTCTCGGGGTCGTTGCCGCACTCGGCGGCAACGGCGACCGACGCACCCGTGGTGGTCGGACCGACGAGGGCCTGCATGCCCCAGTCGAGCAGGGTGTTGAAGGCGTTGACGGCCTTCTCGCCGTCAGCCTGGTCGTCCTCGGCCTTGCTGACAAGCGGCAGCTCCTTGGTCGAGAAATCCTTGCAGCCAAGCTCGACAGCCTGTGTAACGGACTTGCCGTAGGACGCGTTGGCGCCGGTCAGCGGGCCGATGGTGCCGATCTTAAACGAAGCGTCGCCCGACGCGGAACCGCTGTCGCCGCCGTTGGAGGAGCAGCCAGCTAGAATGGACATCGCCCCCAGACCTGCTGCGCTCGCGATAACGCTCCTGCGATTCATAACAGGGTTCAATGACTTACCGGTGAGGCTCGACATGCGGCTCTCCTCTCAAATCTCGTCGGGTTTTGGTTGCCCGACAGGCCATCCTTCGCCGTGTTCGGCGTTCGCAAAATAGTAGACGCTTTAGTTAGGAAAAGTGGCGATTATTTCAACTTTTCTTTGGATTTGTTCTTTTATCCATATTTCTGCGTATTTCTATTATTTTATGCAGTAATGCCACTTTATTGTGTAAAAGTAATGTTTCCATTCTGTTACAGGCGTCCCCGCCCTGAATAAAACAGCCTCACCGGTAGCCTTTTATGCGCACTTAGGCGGCGATGTACTTGCCGTCCTGGATCACATAGGCCGTAGCGGGCTTTTCGACCTGGCCCTCGTCATTCCACGTCAGCTCGCCCGTCAGGCCCTCGATCTTGATCTTGCGCATGGCGCGGGCAAGGTCGTCGGCAATGTCGGCACCGTCAGCCGTAATGTCGATGCCCGCTTTATCGATAGCCTCGGCAATCGCATGGACGCAGTCATAGGCATCGGCGGCAAACTGATTGGGCGTCTCGTCGTAGGCGTCCTTATAGGCCTTGACGAAGTCGGCGTTCTTCTCATCGTCAGTAGAGAACGGGGTCATGAGCAGCACGCCCTCGGCAAGAGAGGTATCGAAGCCCTCAACGGAGAGCAGGCCGTCCATGCCGTCGGTGCCCATAAGCGTCATGTCGTATCCCATGTCCTTGGCGTTCTTGAGCAGGACGGACGCCGGCGTGTAATAGATCGGAGCAAAGATAAGCGTGGCGCCGGCCTCCTTGGCCTTGGTGAGCTGGTTGGTAAAGCTCGTGGAAGAGTCGTCCTTAAAGGTCTCGGTATCGACGACATCGAGCTTGGATGCCTTGGCCTGCTCGGCAAAGGCGTCGGCAACGCCCGAGCTGTACGTATCGCCGGAGTTGTAGAACAGGGCGATCTTGGCGTCCGCGTACTTCTCGGCCAAGAACTTCGCGGCGCTGGCGCCCATGGTGGGGTCGGTGAAGCAAACCTGAAAGACCGTGGTCTTTCCCTTGGTGACATCGAGCGACGAGGCCGAAGGCGTGACCATGAGCATATCGTCGGCGATCTCGCCCGAGACGGCGACGGCGGCGCCGGTGGTAACGGGGCCGACAAGCGCCTGCATGCCCCAGTCGCACAAGGTATTGAAGGCGTTGATGGCCTTCTCGCCGTCGGTGACGTCGTCCTCGGACTTAAGCGAGAGTTTGAGGTCCTTGGTCGAGAAATCCTCGGCGGCGAGCTTGGCACCCTTCTCGGCCGAAACGCCATAGGTTGCCGCGGCGCCGGTCAGAGGGCCGATAACACCGATCTTGAAGGTCTTACCGTCATCGGCGGAGCCGCCGTCAGAGCCACTCGAAGAGCAGCCAGCGAGCGCGGCGGTGCTGCCGAGCGCCGCGGCTCCTGCCAAGAAACTCCTACGGCTCAGTGCGTTGTTGATACTAAACATGGTGTCCCCCTTTTCGCTGGCCGCGGTGCGGCTGTTTTGCGGTACGGGGCAAACCTTATGGCGCAAACGTTGACAGTTTGTTACGGAAGTTCATTTGTAGCGAGCATGTTTCCAATGTTTCCGCAGCGTTTCGGGGGTGCCGTTTTGTGCGACTCCTGTTGCCTGGCGAGCATGCGCCCTCGGTTCACGCTAGAATGCACTCAACCTTTAAGCGGTTAATCCATCCATAAGATGCACGAAGGAGCTATCTATGAGCGAACCCCTGCGCACCGTGAACGTCGGTCTGATCGGCCTGGGAACCGTCGGCGGCGGCGTGGCCCGTCTGATCAAGAGCCACCACGATGAGTACCTGGCAGCCTACGGCATCGACCTTAAGCTGACCCGCGCCTGCGCGCTTGCCTGGGAGCAGGCCGAGGCGGCAGGCATTGAGCGCGAGGCCTTCACGAGTGACTGGCACGACGTCGTCACCGACCCCGCCGTCGACATCGTCGTCGAGCTGATCGGCGGCGAGCATCCCGCAACCGAGATCTTCACCACCGCCTTCGAGAACGGCAAGCACGTCGTCTCTGCCAACAAGGCCCTGCTGGGCCGTCACGTCGAGACGCTCGCCGAAAAGGCGCGCGCGTGCGGCGTGCAGATTAAGTGCGAGGCCAGCTGCGGCGGTGGCATCCCCATTGTCAGCACGCTCGAGCACGACCTAGTGGGCAACAAGATCCTGACCATCGCCGGCATCCTCAACGGCACCACCAACTATATCCTGTCGCGCATGGACGCCGAGGGCGCCGATTACGCCGACGTGCTTGCCGACGCGCAGGCCAAGGGCTATGCCGAGGCCGACCCGTCCGCAGACGTCGACGGCTTCGACGCCGCCAGCAAGACGGCCATCCTTGCCTCCATCGGCTTTGGCACCCGCGTGACCACCGACGATGTGTACCAGCAGGGTATCCGCACCATCGGCGCCGAGGACATCACTCAGGCCCGCGAGCTCGGCTACACCATTAAGCTGCTGGGCATCGCCCGCAACACCGACGCCGGCGTCGACGTCCGCGTGCATCCCACGCTGATCCCCGCCGACCACATGCTTGCCAAGGTCAACGGCGCCATGAACGCCGTCTACGTGGTAGGCGACGCCGTGGGCGAGACCATGTTCTACGGTGCCGGCGCAGGCTCCTTCCCCACCGCGAGCGCCGTCGTGGGCGATATCCTGTCGCTCTCCGAGCAGATCAGCCGCGGCGTGGCTCCGCTGCCCGAGATTGAGCCCTATGGCCACAACCTCGCCTTTAAGCCCATGGACGAGCTCCAGACCAAGTACTATGTGCGCCTGAAGGTCGCCGACCGCGTGGGCGCCCTGTCCGAGACGGTCGACATCTTTGCCAAGCACAACATCTCGATCTCGCTCATCAACCAGGTCGAGGACGGCAAGTCGGGCGTCAGCGATGCCTGCTCGGTCATCTTCCTGACGCACCGCGCGCTCGAGAAGGACGTCCAGGCTGCCGCCGCCGAGCTTGCCAGCGTCGACTGCGTGGCCGAGGTCGCCAACGTCCTGCGCATCGAGGACGTCGAGGCCTGGACCGAAGGCGTCATGGCCAACTAACTCGATCTTCGCCATACGACATATATGTGTGAGGGGCTCTCGTCCGGCAGTGGACGAGAGCCCCTTTGCTTGCGCACACGGGGCGTATTGGCGCAATCCGCATTTGAACGACTTGGCCGCTCCTGACAGCCGGGGGTACCGTTCGCCGACGTGTAACCGAAACCGATTATGACCGCCGCTATGCTGTGCTGCGTATATCCGCCCGCAAAGAGAGGAAACACCATGTTGCTCGAGGGCAAGAAAGCAATCATCACCGGAGGCACGCGCGGTATCGGCTATGCCATCGCCTGCCGTTTTATCGAGGAAGGTGCTGCCGTCACCGTCTTTGGCTCGCGCCAGGAGACTGCCGACGCTGCCGTTGAGAAGCTGGCGGCCGCTTATCCCGAGGCCAAGGTCTGGGGCCGCTCCTGCGACCTCACCTCGCTCGAGGCCGTAACCGAGGCCTTTACCCAGGCTGCCGCCGATATGGGCGGCCTGGACACGGTCGTCAACAATGCCGGCATCTCCCAGCGCTCTCCCCTTTTGGACTACACGGCCGAGGAGTTTGCAAAGGTCATGGACCTCAACGTCGTCGCCGTCTTTAACGGCCACCAGGCTGCCGCCAAGATCATGACCGAGGCCGGCCACGGCGGCACCATCACCACCACGAGCTCGATGGTCGCCAAGTATGGCCAGCCCTCCGGCGTCGGCTATCCCACGTCCAAGTTTGCCGTCAACGGCATGGTCCAGTCGCTTTCACGCGAGCTCGCCCCCATGGGTATTCGCGTCAACGCCGTCGCGCCCGGTGTGACCAAGACCGATATGGTCGCCAACCTGCCCGAAGAGGTCATCAAGCCCATCATCGCCACCATTCCGCTGGGTCGCATGGGCGAGCCCGAGGATGTCGCCAACGCCTTTGTTTTCCTGGCGAGCGACATGTCCTCCTATGTTACGGGTGCCGTGCTCCCCGTCGACGGAGCCGCCCGCTCCTAAGAGGCCACAAGCTTTGGCCCCTGGCCCCAACGTAGCTCAACCAAAAAAGGCGCGCTGCCCGCATCAACTGCGGGCAGCGCGTCTTCTTCTGTTTGAAGGGAAACTGCGTCCCGTTTCGCGTCCGTCCTCAAACGGGAATGTCACCTCCGCACCAGCGTCGGCTATTTGCCGTCGTCCTCGTCGGCTTCTTCATGCGCATAAAGCTCCAGCATGCGACGGCGGTACTCATGAACGGCGAGCTTGGCGCGCTCTAGGCGGCGACGCTCGCGCGCAGTCAGCTTGGACGGGTCGATCTCATCGCCATAGGTTTTCTCGGCCAGCAAATGGGCGGCATCGACAATACGGGCATCGATGCGTTCGCTCGCCGCTTCGGCCGAAAGGCGGTCAGCAATGGAATCAATCGTGGGCATACCGTCGAGCGAGCGACCATGGCCATGCGAGGTCAGCAGCTCGTGCTCTCGTGCGAGCAGACTCGCCAAATCGTGATGGGCACGCAGGATATCGAGTGCCTCGGCAGGATGCTCGGCAACCTCCGCCACGGCGGCGACCGGCGCGGCATCGACCACGCGGTAGAAGAGCTGCGCGAGCAGTGGCATCAGGAACACCGTGATGGCGCCGGCTGCCACCATAACCGAAGCGACGCCCTGCGATAATGCGCCGGCGTTGACAGCGACGCTCGTCACGGCGACGATAATCGGCAGCGCCGTGGTGCAGTAGAGCGCTACGGTAATGCGGCCGTGGGCAGAAACATCGCGCGTCTTAGGGCAGATGCTCATGGAGACGACAATGGGCACGGCGCGGATAACCAGCAACGCCACGATAAAGCCCACGAGCAGGCCAGGGCGCGACGCCACGGCTGTCAGGTCGATCTTGGCGCCCGAAACAGTAAAGAACACCGGAATCAAAAAGCCATAGGCAAGGCCATCGAGTTTAAGCTCGAGCGTATGGTTGCCCTCGGGAATGATATAGCGCAGGACAAAGCCCGCGGCAAAAGCTCCCAGCACGATATCGAGGCTAAAGATGGCGGAAAATGCCACGAGCGTGACCAGGATGAGCACCGTGAGACGCACGAACGTCTGAGAGGTCGTGTCGGCACGCTCCTGAATAAACGCAAAGAAGCGGCTACCGATACGCTTGGAGCGGCTGGGGACCACGGCAAGCAGCACGCACACCGCGGCGAACAGTCCCAAGATCAGCAGCGTCTCGATACCCGTACGGGCAGACAGCAGCACCGACATGGCGAGCACGGGGCCAAGCTCGCCCCACGTACCGTAGGCAAGGATGGAATCTCCCACGCGCGTACCCGCAAGCGACCGCTCACGCAAGATGGGCATGAGCGCCCCAAGCGCCGTCGAGGTCAACGCCAGCGTCACGGCGATGCCATCAAAATGACTGACCGAAAACCACGGGGTAAAGCGCACGGCAAGCCAGGCGATGCCAAACGTGACGACCCACGTCGCCATGCCGTAACGCCCCTCGATGCCCGTGATGTTCTTGGGATCGATCTCAAAGCCGGCAAGCAGGAACAAAAAGGCCAGGCCGAGCTCGGACACCAGCGAGACCTCGGCATCTACATGGATAATGCCGAGCATATGAGGTCCCAACACCGCGCCGAACACGAGCAAAAAGACCGTCTCGGGAACGGGTTTTCCGGGAATCGCCGAGGCGATGAAGGGGCTTGCAAAGGCCACGAGTGCAATGATGGCGAGCGAAACGAATGCCATGTGATGCCTTTCTCTTGTTTGCACTTCACTGTAGCACCCTCGCCGTCCTCAACGCGCCGCGAGCTGTCGTATCATAGTGAGGTTTACAAACATGTGGCTCAAGGCGACCGCGAGGCCCGCCCCGCAAACCGACCGCTGCCGCATACCGTACCGTACGCCCAACCGATCAGGAAGGCAGGAACCAATGGTCTCTCGTATCTACGTGGAGAAGAAACCCGGGTTCGACGTCGAGGCTCAGCAGCTCAAGGGCGAGCTGACCGAGATTCTCGGCATCAAGGGCATCGAGGCCCTGAGGATCATCAACCGCTACGACGTCGAGGGCATCGACGAGGAGCTTTTCCGCTCCTGCGTGCCGACCGTCTTTAGCGAGCCCCAGGTCGATGTGACCTACGACGAGCTCCCCGCAAGCGATGGCGCCGTCTTTGCCGTCGAATTCCTGCCTGGCCAGTTTGACCAGCGCGCCGACTCCGCCAGCGAGTGCGTGCAGCTCATCAGCCAGGGCGAGCGCCCCGCCGTGCGCTCCGCCAAGGTCTATATGATCTCGGGCGCCCTGGACGAAGCCGCCATCGAGGCCATCAAGCACTACGTGGTGAACCCCGTCGAGGCGCGCATCTCCTCGCTCGACCTGCCCGAGACGCTACATGTGGAGACCCCCGAGCCCCAACCCGTCGAGGTGCTCGACGGCTTCCGCGAGCTTGACGAGGCAGGCCTTGCCGCCTTTATTTCCGAACGCGGTCTTGCCATGGACGAGGCGGACATCGCTTTCTGCCAGCAGTACTTCCGCGATGAGGATCGCGACCCCACCATCACCGAGATCCGCGTGATCGACACGTACTGGTCCGACCACTGCCGCCACACCACCTTCGGCACCGTCCTGGACGACGTGACGATCGACGACGCCGTGGTGCAGCAGGCCTTCGACCGCTACATGGAGATGCGCCACGAACTCGGTCGCGACGCCAAGCCCGTCTGCCTCATGGACATGGGCACCATCGGCGCCAAGTACCTTAAGAAGACCGGCGTCATGACCGATGTCGACACGTCCGAGGAGATCAACGCCTGCACCGTCAAGGTGAAGGTCGATGTCGACGGCGAGGACCAGGACTGGCTGTTCCTGTTTAAAAACGAGACCCACAACCACCCAACCGAGATCGAGCCCTTTGGCGGTGCCGCCACCTGCGTGGGCGGCGCCATCCGCGACCCGCTCTCGGGCCGCAGCTACGTGTACCAGGCCATGCGTGTCACCGGCGCCGGCGACCCCACCGTCCCGGTTTCCGAGACGCTCGAGGGCAAGCTGCCGCAGCGCAAGCTCGTAACCACCGCTGCCGCCGGCTACTCCAGCTACGGCAACCAGATCGGCCTTGCCACCGGCCAGGTCAACGAGCTCTATCACCCCGGCTACGTGGCCAAGCGCATGGAGGTCGGCGCCGTCGTGGGCGCTACCCCGGCAAACCACGTGCGCCGCGAGTGCCCCGCCCCCACCGACAAGATCATCCTGCTGGGCGGCCGCACCGGCCGTGACGGCATCGGTGGTGCCACCGGCTCCTCCAAGACCCAGAACACCGAGTCCATCGAGACCTCGGGCGCCGAGGTCCAGAAGGGCAACGCCCCGGTCGAGCGCAAGCTGCAGCGTCTGTTCCGCCGCGGCGACGCCTGTCGTCTGATCAAGCGCTGCAACGACTTTGGCGCTGGCGGCGTCTCGGTCGCCGTGGGCGAGCTTGCCGACGGCCTGTACGTGGACCTGGACACCGTGACCAAGAAGTACGACGGTCTTGACGGCACCGAACTCGCTATCTCCGAGTCCCAGGAGCGTATGGCCTGCGCCGTCGCCGACAGTGACGTCGAGGAGTTCATGGGCTACGCCGCCGAGGAGAACCTGGAGGCAACCGTTATCGCCGAGGTTACCGCCGAGCCGCGCATGCGCATGGCATGGAACGGCGTCGCCATCGTCGATCTATCCCGCGAGTTCCTCAACTCCAACGGTGCGCCCAAGCACCAGGTCGCCCACGTCTGCGCCCGCAGCGTGTGGCAGCCCAGCTGGGCCGGCGCCACGCTTGCCGAGCGCATGACCTCGCTGGTCACCGACCTCAACGTCGCCTCCAACAAGGGCCTTTCCGAGCGCTTCGACTCCACCATCGGCGCCGCGACCGTGCTCATGCCCTTTGGCGGCAAGACGCAACTCACCCCCAGCTCGGCTATGGTCGCCAAGTTCCCCGTGGACGGCGAGACCACCACGGCAAGCGCTATGGCATGGGGCTTCAACCCCTACCTGATGGAGGCCGACCAGTTTGCGGGCGCCTACCTGTCCGTGGTCGAATCCATCGCCAAGCTCGTGGCCGCCGGCTTTGAGCACAAGCGCGCCTACCTCTCCTTCCAGGAGTACTTCGAGCGCCTGCGCACCGAGGCCGAGCGTTGGGGCAAGCCCATGGCAGCCGTCCTGGGCGCCCTTATGGCCCAGGTAGACCTGGGTGCCGGCGCCATCGGCGGCAAGGACTCCATGAGCGGCTCGTTTGAGGACGAGGCCGGCGAGCTCAACGTTCCGCCGACCCTGATCAGCTTCGCCGTGGCCGTGGGCCGCGCCGCCCGCGCCGTCTCCCCCGAGTTCAAGGGCCTGACGCACCGCGTCGTGCGCATCGCCCCCGCCACCTATGGCGAGGACTACCGCCCCGACGCCCAGCAGCTGCTCGCCGCGTTTGACGCCGTCGAGGCGCTCACCGCCACCGGTGACGCCCTGGCCGTCTCTACGCCCGGCTACGGCTGCGGCGCCGAGAGCCTCTTTAAGATGTGCGTCGGCAACCAGATCGGCATCGAGCTTGCCGAGGACGTGGACGTGGAGAGCCTCTTCACCCCGCTCTACGGCAGTTTTATCGTCGAGCTCGCCGAGGACGCCGAGCTGCCCGAGGTCGCCGACGGCGTTGTCGTCGAGCCTCTGGGTACCACCGTCGAGGGCTATGTCATCGACACCGGCTCCGAGGTCATCGAGCTCTCCGAGCTCCAGGAGGCCTGGGAGAGCGGCATCGAGGGCGTCTTCGCCTACCGCAGCGCCGGCGAGACCCCCGAGGTCGAGACCATCGACTTCCGCGCCAAGGACATCCACGTGTACGGCGGCGCCAAGATCGCCCGCCCGCGCGTGATCATCCCCGTGTTCCCCGGCAACAACTGCGAGTACGATAGCGCCCGTGCCTTCCGCGCAGCCGGCGCCGAGGCCGACACCTTCGTGATCAACAATCTCACGCCCGAGGCCGTCGCCGAGAGCACCCACGAGCTTGCCCGCCGCATCCGCGAGAGCCAGATCGTCATGATCCCCGGCGGCTTCTCGGGCGGCGACGAGCCCGACGGCTCCGCCAAGTTCATCACGGCGTTCTTCCGCGCTCCCGAGGTCACCGAGGCAGTCCGCGACCTGCTCAAGGCCCGCGACGGCCTGATGCTTGGCATCTGCAACGGCTTCCAGGCCCTGATCAAGCTCGGTCTGGTGCCCTACGGCGACATCGTCGACGCCACGCCCGATGCGCCCACGCTGACTTTTAACACCATCGGTCGTCACCAGAGCCGTCTGGTGCGCACTCGCATCTCGTCCAATCTGTCCCCGTGGCTGTCGCAGTGCAACCTCGACGACCCCTACACCGTCGCCATCAGCCACGGCGAGGGCCGCTTTGTCGCCAACGACGAGGTGCTCGCCCAGCTAATCGCCAACGGCCAGGTCGCCACGCAGTACGTGGGCGAGGACGGCAAGCCCAGCATGGACCTTTCCGTCAACCCCAACGGCTCCGCACTTGCCATCGAGGGCATCACGAGCCCCGACGGCCGCGTCCTGGGCAAGATGGGCCATGCCGAGCGCCGCGGCGACAACCTGTACCGCAACGTGCCCGAGCATGTCCCCGGCGACAAGTTCATGCCGATCTTTGAGAGCGGCGTAGCCTACTTCGCCTAAACCTTTCCCATCGGGTACAATCCCCTCGGGTAACAACACCCGCCACCGACACATCCGGTGGCGGGTTCTTTTTTGCTTCGCGCATGTAGGAAGGACATCATGGAAAGCCGCAAGCCGTATCTCGCCACCCTGCCCGGACTCATCCTGGGCTGTCTCGTTTGCTGCGCGCTCTGGGGATCGGCTTTCCCCTGCATCAAGATCGGTTACGAGCTCTTTGGCATCCCCGCACACGATAGTGCCTCGCAGCTGCTCTTCGCGGGTCTGCGCTTCACCCTTGCCGGCATGCTGGTCATTGTTGGCATGAGCGTGGCCCAGCGCCGTCCGCTCGTCCCACAGGCACGCGATATCAAACCCATCTTTGTCTTGTCGCTTTTCCAGACGATCGGGCAGTACTTCTTTTTCTACCTTGGTCTCTCCCGTGCAAGCGCTATGTCGAGCTCCATCATCGAGGCCAGCGCAAACTTCCTAGCTATCCTCTTTGCCGCCCTGGCGTTTCGCACCGAAAAGCTCGATGCGGCCAAGGTGCTCGGCTGCGTACTGGGCTTTGCCGGTGTCGCGCTCGTCAACCTTTCGGGCGCGGACGGCACCTTTGGCTTTACGCTCGACGGCGAGGGCCTTATCTTGGCCTCCACTGTTGCGGGCGCCCTGTCAACCTGCCTCATTGGCATCTTCTCGCGCGAGCATGACGGCGTTCTGCTTGCCGGGTGGCAGTTCTTGGTCGGCGGCCTGGTCCTCACCGCCATCGGCTTTTTGATGGGCGGTGCGCTCTCGCCCACGGCGATTGCCCCCGCCATCGTGCTCATCATCTACATGGCGCTTATCTCCGCGGTCGCCTACTCGCTGTGGTCGCGCCTGCTTGCCGTCAACCCCGTCAGCCGCGTCTCGGTCTTTGGATTTATGAACCCCGTCTTTGGTGTGCTGCTGAGCGCGCTGCTGCTCGGCGAGGGCGCTGGCACGAGCCCCGTTACCGTCATCGTTGCCCTGCTGTTGGTCTGCGGCGGCATCATCATTGTCAACAAACCTAAAAAGGCCTAACAAACCAGACCCTTGCGTATGCCGCACTTGCAGCGGACGTTCGCGTGGTCGCTTTTTTCTAGCGTATCTAAGCGCCGGCTTTCTTCTTCTCGTTCTTTACGCGGTAGAGTTCCGCATCGGCAGCGCGAAGCAAGTCTTGCCAGGTATCGACACCATCACCAACCCGCGCATAGCCGATGGACATCCGCAACAGATACGGCACCTCGGCGCGCACGAGCTCGTCGTTGATTGCCGCACACAGACATATGATGTCCTGCTCCGTAGTCGCCTTTTGGAGCACTACAAACTCATCGCCGCCATAGCGTGCGATAAAGCCACCAGACGCCGAACAGACTTCTTTGAGCGCAGCGGAGATGACCTGAAGAGCATGGTCGCCCTCAACATGTCCATACCGGTCGTTAATCTGCTTAAAGCCGTCGGCATCCATCATAAGCAGATATACATCTTCGGCCTGATCCACATTTGAAAAGAGCGACAGCATATAGGTCTCAAAGCGGTTGCGATTGTTGAGACCGGTCAACGGGTCGGTCGAGATCAGCTGCTCCTGACAAACAATGTAAAGCTGCAACATACTTAACATGATGCCGACACTAAGGCAGGGACCCGAATAAAAGACCTGAAAGACACCGGCCACCAAGGCCGGAATGGCGAAAAATGCCAAGGTTTGATAGATGGCCTTCTTTTGTAGGCTCTCGACCTTGCAAGATTGTATAAACGCATGCAGGGACGTATATATAACGTAGCAGTAGCTGACGATGGGCTGGATCATATAGACAAAACCGCGACGATACGCGCCCTGCGCATCGATATAGAACAGGGCATGCGTCCAGTAGCTAGTAAACGCCAGTACGACCACCAGCGCCGCAGGCAACGTTACGAGCGCCACCCTATAACGCGCGGTCAAAAGGCGAGAACCCTGCACCGTCTCGGAATAGATAAACCAAATAAGGCACGCGGCGGCAAAGAGCGAAAACGAAACCGCGTTGGAAATCCAGTTGGCAGCAATGCCCAGCGTGCCGCCCACACCGTCCGAAAGCGTCCAGATTATATCGAATAACATGTACGCGGCAGAGGTGTAGCCGAGCGTACTAAACAATAACTGCTGGGTACTCGAGAACAAGGAGTGGCGACTTCGCGCGGCAAGCCCGATAAGAACAATCATGCATAGCAGGAATATCTCGATCTTGAGTGCCTTAACCACTAGACGCCATCCCTTCAATATCCAAGTGGTCAGAATCGCCAATTAGGATCTGGGCAATAAACACCCCTTACTCCACGGGGGTAAAGGGAATAATAGCAGAGCGCCCGAACGTTGCTGCAAGACAGCTTCCGATCGGGCGCTCGGACGGCGCGAATTGCACGCCGGAATCATGTATCGGTAACGGTCGTTACTCTCCGTCTATATCGGTTGCGACGGCCTCCTCGATAGCCTCAACACCCGCAACCGACAGGTCTTCCTTGCCCCGGCAGAACTTCTTGTCGACCCAGCCGGTCAGAATCGGAGCCTTGATCGCCGTGATGATAACGGCGGTGGCGATCTGAGCGTACGCAGTGGGTGCAAGCTCGGCGTAGCGCGGCGCGACCTCGGCAAGGGCAACCGGCGTGGTCATAGCCGTGCCGGCGATGGTGGAACAAGCCACGGCAGCCTTGCCGTTACCACCGCACAGGCGCTCGAACGCAAAGGTGATGGGGCCGACGATAGTGCCCAGCGGGATGTTAGCAAGGCCCGAGACGCCCAGGATGATCATGGTGACGGCGGGGCCGGCCGTAAAGAACAGGATGCCCACGTCACGCTTTGCTACAGTAAAGTTTGACCATGGTACCAGAAGAGGCAGACCAGCTCGGTGAGAAATTCGATTCGTTGGCCGGGATGATAACGCGTCCTGCTCTTATACGAGGCTCAAAACGATATAGAGCACGATGCCCGAGACACAGCACCATAGCATCGACTTTGTCTTGATTGCCACCGCCGCGACACCGGCAGCCGCAATCCAGGGCATCAAGCCCTGCCACAAGCCGGCGTCAAAAGCGCCAGGGCTTATCAAATCGTTGGCGACCAGTGCCGCGAAGGCGGCGGGCGGAATATAGCCCAAGGCCTCGGTAACGCGGGGCGACAGTGTTCTCCCGCGCAAGGCAAACGCCGGGGCAATGCGGAAAAACGCGATGGCTGCCCACGACGACAGCCACAGGACCAAAAACTCATTAACGGGCATCGCGATCACCCCTTCCTTCGGCGAGAGCATCGCACGCAAGCGCCGCGACAACGCCGACGAGCACGCTTGCCGGCACGGCGATATTCGTCCACCCCAAGAACTTGCATATGGCGACGGACACCGCGGCCAAAACGGCAGCAACGATATTGCCTCGCGACAATCGCTGCGAAAAGAGTAGGCAGATAAAAAGCGAGGTGCAGACAAAGCCCGCAATAGCGGTGGGAACATCGACAACGGCGCCGACGATGGCGCCCGTCGTACACGAAACGCCCCATGTTGCAATGAGGATCGCGTTGAGCACAAAGGACTCGAGCGGGCCCCAATCCTCCCCTTTAACCAACTTGGCAAGCGAGATGCCGTATGCCTCCTCGGTAAGTGTCGCGGCAACAGCCAGCGTCTGGCGCTTCGAGGCACCCCTCAAATGCGGTGCGATTGATGCCGAGTAAAGCGCAAAGCGCGAGGAGATTGCGGCGACGCTCGCAACGATCGATGCTGCAGGCACACCTGCCAGCCACAGATTGCAGATCATAAACTGCCCGCTGCCCGTCACGAACGTGCTGCTCAAGGCAAAAACCATCCAGGGTTCCATCCCCGTCTGCGCCATAATCATTCCGCACGGCGCGCCTATCGCAACATAGGTAAGCATCACCGGCCAGACGGTTTTAACGATTTTGAGCACCATAGTGTTCCTCGTCCCGACAAGATTTCCGAGCCACATTCAACGACGCGGCAGAATCATCGCCCGATGGCAACCGAGTTCACCTACAATTGCCCCCCGGATCGAAAGACACAGAAAGACACAACTTTTTAGGAAGTCATTATGACAGCTATCGATCGAACGCGGGCTGCCGCGGCCTTCAAGGCCTACACCGATGCCTACGATGCCGTCAATCCGCGTATCGCGCTTAAAATCGAGCATACGTACCACGTTGCCGAGGCATGCGATGCCGTGGCACGCGAACAGGGCTGGTCACCTCAGGACATTGACCTAGCGTGGCTTTGCGGCCTGCTGCACGATATGGGTCGCTTTGAACAGCTGCGACGCTGGGACACGTTTAAGGATGCCGAGAGCATGAGCCATGCGGCGTTGGGCGTCGAGGTTCTCTTTGGCGAAAACCCTGCAGACGCGCCCGCGACAACAAGTATCCGCGACTTTATCGACGATCCGGTAGAAGACGAGCTCATCCGTGCAAGCATCGCCCACCACAGCGATTTTCGCCTGCCCGCGGAACTCGACACCCGCACGCGGCGCTTCTGCGATATCGTGCGCGATGGCGACAAGATCGACATTATGCGCACCATCGCCGACAGCACCGTCGATACCATCCTCAAAATGGATGAGAACGCGTTTCTTGCCAGCCGGTTCTCGACACCGGCGCTCACCGCCTTTGACGAACGCCGCTGCGTTGCACGCGACGAGCGCGATGAGCCGGCCGACTACTTGGTGGGGCTTATCTGCTTTATGTTTGAGCTCGTCTATCCGGCAAGCCGCGCGCTGGCGCGCAAGCAGGGCGATATCTACCGCCTGCTCGACGCGCCCTTTGGCATTACGCGCCCCTTTACCGATCCCGCCACGCAAGCGACCTGGAGTCGCCTTAAGGACGAGCTGCGCAGCTGGCTGGCAAGCGCCTAGTGCCCAAGTTGGGCCAGCAGCTCCTCAACGACCTCGACGGCGTCGCCGACGACCTTGTACTGGGCGGCGGCAAAGATGGGGGCATCCGGGTCCTCATTGATGGCGACAATGCACTCCGCCCCACCGATGCCGGCAAGATGCTGGATGGCACCCGAGACGCCAATGCTCACGAGGAGCTTGGGTGAGACCGACACGCCCGTCTGGCCAATCTGGTGGCGATACTCGAGCCAGCCCGCCTCCACGACGGGTCGCGTGCAGCCGAGCTCGGCACCCAGGGCCTCGGCGAGCTTTCGCATCAAGGGCAGGTTTTTCTTGGAGCCAATACCGCGACCTACAACAACTAGACGCTTGGCATCGGCAATCGAAGCCTGCTGGCCCCATTCCTCGGCGGGAATCGAAATCTCGACACGAGCCTTGGCGTCTTCCGCAAGGAATACCTGTGTAATCGTTCCGGAGCGGCTATAGTCGAAGTCAGGCGCCTTAAAGATGCCGGGGCGCACCGTTGCCATCTGAGGACGGTGGTTGGGGCAAATGATGGTGGCCATCAAGTTGCCGCCAAACGCCGGGCGCGTCTGCTGCAGCAGGCCCGTTTCCGTATCCATCGAAAGCACGGTGCAGTCGGCCGTAAGGCCCGTCTGCAGGCGCACGGCAACGCCAGGCGCCAGCTCGCGGCCAAAGGCGGTCGCGCCGTACAGAATGGCTTCGGGCTTGCGCTCGGCTACCAAATCGCAGATGAGGCGAGCATAGACCTCCGCGTCGTTCTGACGCAGGCGCTCGTCACGACAGACCAGAACTTCATCCGCACCGGCGCAAACCAGATGTTCCAGGGCCCCGAGCGAACCCTCGGGGCCCATGCCGACCAGCGCCACTAGGCGACAGCCGCGTGCATCGGCAAGCTCGCGGCCCTTGCCCATGAGCTCGAAGGCCACGGATGCCACGGCATCGTGCTCGTCAGTTTGCACGAAGACCCAAATGTCTCGATATGCGTCAAGGTCTACCGCACCGGTGGCCTCATCGCGCTCGATCGAGATGGCGTTGACGGGGCAGGCGTCGATGCACCCGCCGCACAGGATGCAGCCGTCGGTTACGCGGGCACAGCGATTGGGGCGCTCGCCCTCCACCACAATACCGCCCGAGGCGCAGGTGCGAACGCAGCGACCGCAGCCAATGCAGGCTTCGCTATCGATCATCAGTCCGCTCATCTATGCCATCTCCTCGATAATCTTGGCGAGTTTTACCGCCTGCTCGGACGCCGTTCCCTCGACGGCCTCGCACGTTTGGTCACGGTCGGGCACAAACGAGCGCACGACCTGCGTCGGTGATCCGGCAAGGCCGCAACGCGAGGGGTCGGCGTTTACGTCGGCAGCGCTGGCCACGCGCACGCCTGCATCCTCGGCCGCGCGAATACCGGCAATACTCGGCATGCGCAGCTGGCCAATCTCCTTGGCAGTCGTCATCGCACACGGCATCTCCAGGTACACCGTCTCCTCGCCGGCATCGCAGCCGTGAACGAGCGCCAGCGAGCCACACGTCGTAAATCCCGCGCTCTGCACACAGCTCACGTCGGTCACGCAGGGGACCCCAAAGGCGCCGGCCAGCTCGGGGCCGATCTGGGCCGTATCGCCGTCCACTGCCATCTTGCCGCAGATGAGCAGGTCAAAGTCCTCATCGAGTGCCTCGATGCCGCATTTGAGGGCATAGGTGGTGGCTAGGGTATCGGCACCCGCAAAGGCGCGATCGGTCAGCAGCAGCGCGTCGTCGGCACCGCGGGCGATGCAGTCGCGCAGCAGCGATTCGGTCGCGGGGATGCCCATCGACACCACCGTCACACGCACGTCCATGCCAAAGCCGATAAAGTCGTCCTTCAGCGCTAGCGCACATTCGAGGGCACTTGCATCGAAGGGATTAATGACCGCCTGCTTGCCATCACGCACGATAGTATTGGTCTTGGGGTCCATCTTGACCTCGGTGCTTCCGGGCACCGCCTTGACGCACACCACCATATGGAAATCACTCATCTTCACGCGCCCCCTTTCTGGACGAGTTCATCCAAGAGCTTCTCCGTAAACAGGTTGCCGCGACCCAGCTGGCCGGCAGGATCGAGCTGGAGTTTGAGGCGCGCCGACTCGACCATGGCCTCGTGGCCGTACATCGTCTCCAAGAAGCCCGCCTTGATCTTGCCGACGCCGTGTTCGGCAGAAACGGCACCGCCCATGGCCGTGACCTCGGAAGCCCACTGGGCAAAGAGCTCTCCACCACGACGGTAGTCTTGCGCATCGCGCGGCAGGATGTTCACATGCAGATGGTTGTTCCCGATGTGTCCCCAGGCAGCAGACTCAAGCCCGCTTTCGGCCAGCGTGCGGCGATAGAGGGCCACGACATCGGCAAGGCGTGCATTGGGCACCGACATATCCGATCCCAGCTTGGTAATGGTGGGGTCGGTGCGGCGACGCTCGTCAATGAGCATGTTGACGCTCTCGGGCACCGCGTGGCGGAAGAACCGCTGGCACTCGCGATCGACTTCGGTGCGGGCGACCCATGTCGCATCGTCGCGGCCGCCCGCAAACTCCAGCACCCATCCCAGGTGGTACAGCTCCTCGGTCGCCTGCGCCTCGTCATCGCAGTCGAGCTCCACGTAGACACAGACCTTTGCCTCGTCGTCGAGCGCCGGCAGCGAGGCAAACGCTGTCGACTGCTCGCGCTGGCGACGCAGGATATCCAGGGCGCCAGCATCGAAATACTCAATAGCGGCGGCATGGGACAGCACGGGACGCACGGAATCGGTAAAGGACACGGCCTTGTCTTCGCTATCGAAAAAGCAACTCACACCCCATACGACCGAAGGTGCCGCCTGCAGGGCGATCTCGAGCTCGGTAATGACGCCGAGCGTGCCGCACGCACCGATAAAAAGATCGATGGCGTCCATATCGTCCGCAACAAAATACCCCGAGGCATTTTTGGTCTTGGGCATGGTGTAGTCAGGAAGAACAAGCTCGAATGTATGACCCTCTGCCGTCACGAGCGACAGGTGGCGGCCCTGGGCAAAAGCCTCGCCGCGCTGAAGCTCAAGCAAATCGCCATCAGCCAGCGCGACGTGGAGTCCCGTGATATGCGGGCGCATGGGGCCGTAAGCGTAGCTGCGGGCGCCGGAGGCGTTGCATGCCGCCATGCCGCCCAGACAGGCAGATGCCTCAGTGGGATCGGTGGGAAAGAACTGCTCGGGGGACTCTTGGAACTCCTCGTAGGCCTCAAGCGATGCCTGGTCCCAACCAGCGGTCGGCAGTACCTTCTTGCTCAGCTGCTTACGCAGCTCCGAGAGCACAACGCCCGGCTCCACGCGCAGCAGAAATTGGCCTTGTTCATCGCGGCGAAGGCCCAAGTAGCGATTCATACGGGAAGTATTGAGGATATGCCCACCGTGGGGCACGGCACCGGCGGCAAGGCCGGTTCGGGCGCCCTGAACCGTTACCGGGACACGCTCGGCATGGAGCGTTTCCAAAATGGCACGGACCTCGTCTTCCGTTGTCGGAAACGAGATGCTCGATGCTTCGCCCGATGCACGAGATTCATCGCGGCCATACTCTTCGAACTCATCGGTGAAGGGTTTAATGGTTGCAGACACGCGAACTCCCCCTTTAGCTAACTACAGTGTTTGCAGGGAGATGTTACCGCATCGTTTCGTCGACGTGTTCGAGACCGTCTCCATAATTGGCGATTTTTACGTTTGTGCAATTCGGCGAACGGCAAGGCTTCCTCGGCAGACGATGCTTTTGACACATATCGCCCCGCCGTCGCCGACCGCTCGATTGTCGCTCGAAAAAAGTTGAAGTAATTTTTTCCACCTTTTACCTGCGGAGATGTCGATCCGTCAAGCATTTGGTCAGAAATTGGTCAAGTAGCGGCTGATACGGTCGGCGTCGACAGCCAAAACCGATAGAAGTTTTGGCCCCAGAAGCAGGGAGGTTCCCATGGCATATTACTGGCCCCAGTACGGCGTCGCCATCGAGGTCGACGACGATCCCTATCTCCTGCCTTTCGACGAAGAGGCGTTCCCCGATACGGCGGTCTACCACGTCACCACCGATGTTATCTGCGACCCCGAGTCGTTCTCGGCGCTCGCCCACCACATCGCGCGTATCCACGACATCGAGCTCCCTCACGACTTTGACGAGCTCATCTACTCGCGCCGCCTGATGCTTCACATGCTCTTTGGAGCGGACCCGTCCACGTTCGCACGTGTCTACACCACCAAGGACGCCGCATGAGTGCGAAGAAGCCGCCCCGCCTCGCAGGACTGGGGCGTCGCAAGAAACTCGTCGTTGTCTGTCTGACTATCGTCTGCGCCCTCATCGCCGTAGGGCTATACGCCTGGCAGTCGCAGCCCGTGCCCGAAGCGGGCGCCTCAGTCACGACGGCAGAGGGTAAATCGCGACAAGAAATCCAAGATGAGCTCGATGCCATCGTCCGCGACAACATGATGACGATTTCGGTCGCGCCGGTCGCTCAGCTACAGGAGGACGGCAAGCTGCGCGTCAACGTGCAAAACGTCCAAGACAATAAATTTCCCCAGCGATTCCGCGTCATCCAAAACGACGAGACCATGTACGAATCCGGTGTGGTCGAGACCGGCAAGACAATCGAGACGTGCCCCGCCGGCGACATCAAAGAAGGCGAGGCATACATCGAGATCCAGGCACTCGATGCCAAGACCCTCGACAGCCACGGCAATCCGACACGTGTCAAGGTACGGGTTGAGCAAGCCGAGAACTAGCTTTTTCGGCCGACGCGGCACCGCACGCAATTCACCAGCATTCGTCCAATCATCGCGGGGACGGCCCGCGGCGAATAGAAAGGAACGACCATGGACATCACCAGGAACATGAACGGAGCCAGAGCGCTCGTCGTGGGCGCAGGGCTCGCGCTCGCGCTCGCAATGGGCGCCGCCCCGACGCCAGCTCTGGCAGCCGGGCGCGTTGGAACCACGAAAGTAATGGTCAGGACCGAGATCGACAACGTAGAGTTCAAAGTTCCGACGGTTATTCCCTTCGTCGCCAAGGCCGACGGCACGCTTCAGGGCCCCTCAGAAGACGCGACCACCATCGACAATCATTCGGCCTACGGCATCCATGTCACCAACATGAAGATCGACGCCATGAACACCTGGACCATTGCCGCCGACGCCAAGGCCGGAACCGCGCAGAATTCCATCGACTTTAAGGTCGGCCCCGACGGCGCACTCCAGAACGCCAGCGCCGCAATGCAGGAGACGGGCCTCGATCTTTCCAAGAATGCAGCCTTCGACATGGGCTACCAGGGCATTGCCGGCGGCACGGACAAAATTAAGCTCAAGACAAGCGGAAACGTCGCCCGCGTCACGCGCGACATCTTCCGCGTAACCGGCGAAGGCGATCAAGTTGCAACGATCACCTGGACGGTCGAGCCCGGTGCGCACACGGCATAAGGCCGTCGCCCTGGCCACCGCCGTCAGTATCCTAGCGTTTGGGCCAGCCATGGCCTTTGCCCAGCAAGAACAGGCGCAGGCCGCCACGCAGGTGACGGTCGACCTCTCGGAGCTCGACCGCGGCAACTGCAAGGAACCGTTGGCACAGACAGACGACAGACGATGGCTCTTGGCAGCAGGCGCCACGGCAGCAGGCGCGGGAACCGCCGGCCTCGGTCTGCACATCAAACGCAGCCAGAAACGAAACACGGACAGGCCGCACTAAATTAGCTAAGGAGACCCCATGGCATCGAAGAACCTTTTGCCCGTCGTCGCACTCTGCGGCGCGCTCGCAACCGGAACGCCTGTCGCCGCTTGGGCGACTCCCGTCATGGCAGACTCCTTACCAGCAGCCCTAAGCTCCGCACCAAATCCGTCGAGCGCCATTGCGTGCAAGCGTTTTTCGTTCGCACAGGCCGCAATCTCAACCTCGGGATGCCTTCGTCGTAATACGGACGGCTCGATAGTCGTGGATATCAATCGTTCGAACAAGGCAAACGGCTCCCAGGCGGGGTGCGCCGTCTGCACGTGGCGCTCGATTGTGCTCGATGCAGATGGCGATCCGTGCGATTTGGGGTTGCGCATCGATATCGCTTCGGTCGATGACTCGGCGAACGGAGCGAAGGTCGCCTTCGACGGTGCGTTTTTCGAGAAAGGAGGCGGTATATGTCTGGGCTGCGCCGCCGCGAATGCAGACGATGTGCAGCCCACCCTCTCATTCACGGCATCGCTGCGGCTGACCAAGGCGGGCACCGATGCCATCGCGGCGGGAGAAGCATCCCTGCTGTTCTACGCCGCCAGCACCGAAGACACAGACATTCATTTCGAGAAGCCGGCCGGATCGCTCAGCCTTACGCGCGGGACGGAGGCAGGCCCTATTGCGATCGATACCCACACGCTAGGCAGGCAACGCATTCTTGCCGACCCGGCGCTTCTCGAGATGGAGTGGAACGGATCCGGAGCCGTCGGGATTGTCCCCTCCGCGCTTGACGCCAAGACGCTCCCCTCAAACGACGAACCCATCAACGCAACCATACAAGAAGAGAGCACGGACAAAGAAGCAGGTGCGGGCGACACGCCGTCGCCGACAAACAGCGTCCCAGCTTCTTTCGAAGCACCGAATGAGCCCGCTACCGGTCCAAACGATCCCGAGCTCGCGGACAGTCTGGGGCTTGCTGATCCTCAGGAGATCGATGAAGGTAACTGCTGCGTGCTTGCCGCCCTCGACCACACAGAGGTCATCGATGCTGCAAACATCGAAGTTGCCGCCGCCAATCAGCCCGTCCGCAAGTCGGCCATCATCGCATTTCCCGAATCCATCGAAGTCGTCTTTTTGCCATCGGGCGAGGTCGTGGCCCCAACACTGCTCACCTTGTTGGGCGCCAAGAATACTCGAAACGAAATTAAAAAGGTCACGGTTGTCGACCCTGCAACCACCGCTAAACTGCGTCTATACGCCGTTGCCCCAGACGGAGGCAAGACCTTGGAATTCGATGGCGACACACTTCTAGCCTGGCGACGTCTGGACATTATGCAAGACGTCTCGTATCAGATCGAACTCGAAGGGTTTGATCGTGCCCGCGATGCCAATATCATCGCCGCGGCTATTGAATCCCCGCAGCGGCTTATGACACTGCGCTTTGACTACTACCCCTATGTCCCGACAACCACCTGAGGCTTAAATGCTGCGCATCATTCCTAATACCACTTATATAACGTATTAGATGAGTCGCGATGTGCCTCGCATTTCGTTCTGCTACGATTGCCACGTTGGCATCAATACAGGAGGGCTCATGCCGGGCTTGGGAACAATCATCAACGTTGCGCTTTTAGTTGCGGGCGGTCTTTTGGGATTAGCGGGCGGCCGCTTCATTACACCGCGCATCCAAGACACGCTCGTGAAAGCATCGGGGCTGTGCGTCCTGTTTATCGGCCTGGGCGGCACCATGCAAAAGATGCTCATCATCGATGGAAAGGCGCTAGCGACCACCGGTACCACCATGCTCATCGTCTCATTTGCGCTCGGTTCGCTCATCGGCGAGGCCATCAACTTGGAGGCCTCCATCGAGAACCTTGGCGAATGGCTCAAGCGCAAGACTGGCAGTGAGGGCGATAACGAGTTCACCAACGCTTTTGTCTCGACTTCACTCACCGTGTGCATCGGCGCCATGGCCATTGTGGGATCGATCCAGGACGGCCTGCTCGGCGACTGGTCAACGCTTGCCCTCAAGGGCGCACTGGACTGCATCATCGTCTGCACCATGACGGCCTCGCTTGGCCGCGGCTGCATCTTCTCCGCCCTGCCCGTCGCCGTGTTCCAGGGGACGATCACGTTGTTTGCCGGCGCGCTCTCCCCCATCATGACCACAGCAGCCCTCAACAGCCTTTCGCTCGTAGGCTCCATGCTCATCTTCTGCGTCGGCGTCAACCTCATCCGTCCTCAGACCTTCCGCACGGCCAATATGCTTCCCTCCGTCGTCATCGCCGTCATATACGCCCTCCTGTTCTAAATCTATCAACGCAGCGGTATCTCGAACATCTGTTTGATGCTGTGCTATGATATGAGGTCACCGTAGCTGCGTTCGAGAGGAGGAGCGGTGGCCGACCAGGACATCAAGATGCTCATCGAGCGCATTATGGCCGAGGCCCGGACCCATCAGTCCGCCCGCTTCTCAAACGAAACCTACGCAGACGAGCCGATTCTCAAAACCGGCCGACAGATGCAGAATTTCCTCCCCGACCAGTACCGTAAAATGCGCGAGATATCGCGCTGGCAGGATGACCCCAAGGGCGGTGCGGGCCGCTGGCTTTCGGAAGCCGAGCTTTTTTACCGCCAGGGCCTGCTGATGGCCGGCTTTGAGGACGACTGTCCCTACAACGGCACCTTTAAGTCGTACTTTCCCACCTACAACGCCATGAGCGACCGGCAACTGCGCGGCTACTTTACCTGGCGTGCCCAAGTGCGCCGCGGAACCGTCGAGGAAACGTCTACGTCCTTTGCCTTTCTGTATCTCTATGAGCTGATCTGCGGCATTGGCGTAGATAATCCACTCGATGGTTTTAACAAGATCAAGGCTTTTTGGGATGTCTATCGCGCCTTCGAGCCCGGCATCGACCGGTTTGCGCGCGTGTGGCTGCAAGATTACGCCGTGTTCCACGGGCTCGACCCCAAGCTGCTTCGCGACTCTAAAACCGTCATGTTCGATAACGCCCTTATCGAACTGCGGCGCGCGGCACGAGACCTTGTACCGGCACCGTCCGGCCAGACCCCTAAGCGTCGCAAAACCTCCGAGCCCACGCTCCCCCTTCCGCCCGATGAGGTGCGCGAGGAGCGACTCATGGCCGCCATCAACGCCCTCTCCACGTACAACCTAAGTAGCTCGCGGCTCGACCGCAGCCACCACCGTGATCTGCGCCACGTGGCGTGCGCCGTGTATGTCCGCATGGTGCGCTACTATGACACGCACCGAAAGACCGGCATCGTGGCAAGTTTATTTGGGGAGGAGACGGCCATGCCCTACACCATGTTTGCCTCGGCCGTATTCTTTGCGCCCGAGCGCCACGAGGACTGCGAATACCGTCTGGACCCCATCCATATCTACCGTTGCCAAAACGGCTTTTGGGAATGCATGCGTATCCACGGTAGTAGGCAAAAGAGCAGCAAGCTCGGTGAAATGATGCGCGCCTGCGACCAACGCCTGCGCCTGGCGCTGGACCCTGCCCATCCCCTTAAGGAAGAAAAGGTCCCCAAATATCTGGCCAAGATTATCGATGACGAGATTGTGGCATGGCTTTCGTGGGACGCCGCACACCAGCCCGTCAAGATCGATATCGATCTGAGTCAGCTGGGGCATATTCGGAGCGCCGCCGCACAAACGCGCGAGGCGCTTTTGATTGACGAGGAACGCGAGGACGGCGCGCCTGTGGAAGTCGAGGCGACGCTTATCGAGCAACCGAACACCGAGTCTGCGCCCGACATGACTGCCGAACCTGGCGAGATGACCATACGGCAAGACGAACCCGACGAGCCGACCGTCTCCACCGAAGAGTTTGGCGTCGTGGCACCGCTCCTCGTGTCTGCGCCCGCACCCGTAACGTCCGCGCCCATCGAAGCTGCGAACAAACTCGCGCCCGCCGCAGATGCCTTCCTTCGCGCACTGCTCGAGCAAAACGTAGCGCAAGTGACATCGGCAGTGGCGCACTCGGGGCAGAGTGAGGACATGCTTGTCGATACCATCAACGAGGCGCTCTTTGACCTGGTGGGAGACACCGTTATCGAATTCGGCGCGACAGGGCCGCAGATTATCGAGGACTACGAAGCAGACGTGAGAGGATACCTAGACCATGAGTGATACCGCATCCGCAGCACCCCGCGTGCCCAAGCGCGTCGCTGCCGTCATTCTCAACTCGCTCAAGGGCGGCGTGGTCCCGCGCATCGGCCTTCCTTACATCACCGTAGGGCGCGAGGTCGAGATCCGCGCCCTGCTCACCGATCTGAGTCTCATCGCCGACGGTGGCGCGAGCTTCCGCTTTCTGGTCGGTCGTTACGGCGCCGGCAAGAGCTTTTTGCTCCAGACCATCCGCACGCACGCCATGGGCGAGGGATTCGTCGTCGCTGATGCCGACCTGTCGCCCGAGCGCCGCCTGCAGGGCGGTCAGGGACAGGGCCTTGCCACCTACCGCGAGCTCATCCGCAATATATCGACCAAGACGCGCCCCGAGGGCGGTGCGCTCAACCTTATCCTGGATCGCTGGGTCGCCTCGTGTGCCGATGCCGACGAGCCTGCCGTCAATGCCCAACTGGCGCCGCTCGAGGAAATGGTCCACGGCTTTGACTTCACCCGCATGCTCCGCCGCTACCGCGCGGCCGTATCCGAGGGCGACGAAGAAGCTATGAGCCGCGTGACCAAATGGATCCGCGGCGAATACCGCACCAAGAGCGAGGCTCGCGCCGAGCTGGGGTCCTCAACCATCATCAGCGACGATGACTGGTACGACTACGTCAAACTCATTGCGCGCTTTTTGGTCTGCAGCGGCTACAAGGGCATGCTGGTGCTCATCGACGAGCTCGTGAATCTGTATAAGATTCCCAACGCCATCACACGCCAATACAACTACGAGAAGATCCTGACCATGTACAACGACACGCTCCAGGGCAAGGCGCAGTACTTGGGCATGATCATGGGCGGCACGCCAACCTCCATCGAAGACCGCCGCCGTGGCGTGTTCTCCTACGAGGCCCTGCGCAGCCGACTCGCTCAAGGCCGCTTTGCACGCGAGGATCTTAAGGACATGCTCGCGCCCATCATCCGCCTGCAGCCACTCACCTACGAGGAGTTGCTGGTGCTGATCGAAAAACTCATGCAGATCCATGCTGGCTACTTTGGCTGGACGCCCACGCTTACCGAGAACGACTTGGTAGACTTCCTCAAGATCGAGTTCGGTCGTGTGGGAGCAGACACGCATCTGACGCCGCGTGAGGTCATCCGTGACTTTATCGAGCTGCTCGATATCCTATGCCAGAATCCCGATGCAAACGTGGCTGAGTTGCTGCAAAGCGTCGGCGACGACACGCTGGTGCCGGCAGCCGTAACAGGCGACACCGGCACCGCAGACGGCGACCGCAACTTCGCCGAATTCACCATCTAACCTGTCAAAAAGGGACAGGTTTATTTTGGCAGGTTTTATCTGCACAAACGTTGAGACAGCAATGCAGCAAACCATTGCCAGCCGCGTTGAGAGATTCGTTTTTGAGAGGAGGCCCCGTGAACGCCTTTGACCGCTACGCCCCGTTTATCCAAGACTTCATCTATTCCCACGATTGGGAGAGCCTGCGCTCTATCCAGGTTGCGGCGGCAGATGCCATCTTTAACATGCAAGATAATGTGCTCTTGACGGCGTCCACGGCTTCCGGCAAAACCGAGGCAGCCTTCTTTCCCATCCTGACCGAGTTTTGGGAGAACCCGCCCGCAAGCGTGGGCGCCCTCTACATCGGCCCCCTCAAAGCGCTCATCAATGATCAGTTCGTCCGCCTCAACGACCTCTGCGAAGAGGCCGATATCCCTGTCTGGCACTGGCATGGCGATGTCTCGCAGTCGCACAAGGCTAAGCTCATCAAAAAACCAAGCGGCATCTTGCAGATTACGCCTGAGTCACTCGAAGCGCTCTTAATCCATAAGCACATGGCGACCCCGCGCATGTTTTGCGACCTGCGCTATGTGGTCATCGATGAGGTCCACTCGCTCATGCGCGGCGACCGCGGCGGTCAGACGCTGTGCCTTATCGAGCGCCTCTCGCGCATGGCAGGCGTGCAGCCCCGCCGCATCGGCCTTTCTGCCACCATCGGCGACCCCGAGCGCACGGGCGCCTTTCTCTCACAGGGAACGGGGCGCGACTGCGTTATCCCCCGCTTTGAGGAACCGCGCCGCGTGTGGCGTATCTCCATGGAGCACTTCTACAACTCGGGCCCCCAGGCACAGCAGCGGGGATTCGTGGGCACAAGTCCTCAAGAGGCCGAAGTGCTTGCATGCGAGCGCATTGAGACGGCGGCACCCGCGGCACTGCCCGCCGGCGCCCAAGACATGCGTCACAGCGGACAGCTCACACAAGAGGAGCGCCGTCAACGTCGCGAGCAGGCGCGGGGCAAGGCCGCTCCCAAAGACCGTCGCACTTCTTCGGTCCCCGAGGGCGAAGTCGATATCCCCCAGGCCACCGAGCAGGCGCTCCTCAACCCCACCGACACGGCGCCCGACAACGCCGACCCCGGTATGGGCTATATCTTTGAGCATACGCGCGGCCGCAAGTGCCTGGTCTTTGCCAACTCGCGCGAGGAGGCAGAGGCCGTATGCTCCATGCTGCGCAGCTACTGCGAGAGTCGACACGAGCCCGACCGTTTCCTCATCCATCATGGCAATCTTTCGGCATCGTTGCGCGAGACGGCCGAGGAACTCATGCGCGATGAGGAGCAGGCACAAACGACCGTCACCACCTCTACGCTGGAGCTCGGTATCGATATCGGCCGTCTGGAGCGTGCGTTTCAGATCGATGCGCCATTTACCGTCAGTTCCTTTTTGCAGCGAATGGGCCGCACGGGACGCCGCGACCTTCCGCCCGAGATGTGGTTTGTCATGCGCGAGGAAGAGCCCGAGCCGCGCACGATGATGCCCGAGACCATTCCGTGGAAGCTCCTGCAGGGAATCGCGCTCGTACAACTCTATCGCGAGGAAAAGTGGGTCGAGCCGCCCGAGCTCGATCGACTCCCCTACAGCCTGCTCTACCACCAGACTATGTCGACGCTTACCAGCACCGGCGAGCTCACGCCGGCAGAGCTTGCCCAGCGCGTGCTCACGCTCAGCTATTTCCATCGCATCTCGGCCGATGACTATCGCGTACTGCTGCGTCACCTCATTAAGATCGACCATATCCAAGTCACCGAGGGCGGTGGGCTCATCGTGGGTCTCGCGGGTGAGCGCATCATTAACAACTTTAAGTTCTACGCCGTATTCCAGGAAAACGAGGAGTTCACCGTTCGCAGCGAGTCGGCCGAGTTGGGCACGATCGTCAATCCCCCACCGCCCGGTGAGCGCATCGCCATCGCAGGCCATTGCTGGATTGTCGAGGAAGTGGACTGGAAGCGTCATACCGTCTTTGCCACGCAGGTCAAGGGCCGTGCGCCGGCCTACTTTGGCGACTGCCCCGGTGACATCAATACACACGTACTCGAACGCATGCGCAAGGCGCTCAACGAGCATGCGGCATATCCGTATCTCATGGGCAACGCACGGGCACGTCTTGCACAGGCTCGTCATACCGCCGAGATTTCGGGTGCGGGAACTAAGCCGCTCATCAACCTGGGTGGCGACACCTGGGTGCTCTTCCCCTGGTTGGGCAGCTACGCCTTTTTGGCACTCGAGCGCATCCTCAAGATTAAGTGTGCCGCGGAGCTGGGCCTTCGCGGACTCGACCCGTCACGTCCGTACTTTATGCAGTTTAAGATGAAGGCCGACGAGGAGACGTTCTTTGAGGTGCTCGCCGCCGAGGCCGAGAAGGACTTCGATCCCATCGAGCTCGTCTATCCCGGCGAGGTGCCTTACTTTGATCGTTACGATGAGTTCGTTCCCGAAGAGCTCGTGCGCAAGGGCTTTGCCGAAGGCGTGCTCGACATCGAGGGTATGAAGCAGCGCGTCCTCAGCTGGCGCGACCACGCCTAAGACCAGTCTTTTTTGGGACGGGGAGACTTACTTGTCGTGAAGGACGGTGCCGAGGAAGTCAGCGTCGAAGGGCACGGCTTCGGCAAAGGTGTAGTCACCGTCGCTGGCGATGAGCAGGTAGTTCTCTTCGCCGCCAAATTCCGCGTCGCCGCAGGGAACCACCCAGGCATGCGCAAACACCTCGAGCGCCGTGGTAACGCAATCGCGCAGGAACGTCACATCGCTCCCCTCGTTTGCACTCACGATATTGGCGGCATAGATACCGCCGGGGTTCAGGCTGCCCCGCACCAAGCGCAGCGCCTCAATCGTCGCCAGCTCGCGCACGGGCTCGGCACCGCCAAAGCAATCGCTCACGACGACATCGTAGCGACGATGCCCAACGCTCGTCACGCCCAGATACGAGCGAGCCTCAGCGGTAATCACCCGCAAGCGGTCACCCACCGTGCGCTCCAGCTCGTCCAGATAGAACCAACGACGCGCCAGACGCGTAATCTCGGCATCGTACTCAATGACGTCCATGCGCAAACTCTCGTGCGACATCAGCGCAAATTTGGGATAGGCAAACCCACCGCCGCCCAGCATAAGCATGCGGTCGACGCCGTGACCATAAACGTCGCGCATCGCATCCTCGGCCTCAAATGCGTCGTCAAACGCACGATAGTATGCAAAGACGGGCTCCGCCCAACGCTCGCCAACGTAGGTCGCGCTCTGGTAGACGCCGCCTTGCACCAACACGCGAACTTCGTCGCCGCCCTCATCGTGCACGCGCTTCACGCGCGCCAACCCATTGCGGGTCCTCGCGACCTGCAGACAGGCAGCGCGAACAGCGACGGCGGCCGCACCGAGCGCCGCAGCTCCCAGGGCAACGCCGGCGACGACGCCGGCAGAAACACTCGGCTTGTTCATCTAGAGCTCCTTTTGCAGATAAAGGCCATGGTCATAAAATCCAAGATGGCGATAGTACTCGCGCGTGCCAATCGCGCTGATCACGTTGATGCGCGCATAGCCGGCATCCCGAGCTATCTGACACGCACGCTCCACGAGCAGACGCCCCAGACCGTGATGCTGAGCCGCCTGGCCCTGATCGCCCACACGCGCCGCCATACCATAGACGTGCACCTCGCGAATCATCGCTTCCTCCGGCCTGGTCGGCAACTCGTCCGCATGTGCGGTGACAAAGGCGCGATCGGGCAGCGACAACCGCAAAAAGCCTGCGATCTTGCCCTGCGGCGTCACCCACTGCAAAAAGCGCTCACGCGTCACCGGCGTCTCGTACGTCACGTCCTCGTCAAGGGCCAACTCGTTCAGGTCGGCACCCGCCGTGCTGATCTCGCGATAGCGGATCTCGCGCACCGTCGCGCCTTCCCCACGAGCCGCCAAGCGGTTTTCGACGAGTTGACGCAGGTTGGGCTTCTTGTTGCCCACCATGATGTCGTCAGAGCTAAAGTCGCGAATCATGCGGCTGATGCGGCAGAACGCCGGCGTCACCACGATGTCGTCGGCAAGCACATCGAGCAACTCGTCCTCGGTATAG
The DNA here is from genome assembly GCF_003475325.1 of Collinsella sp. AF33-16. Taxonomy (GTDB): domain Bacteria; phylum Actinomycetota; class Coriobacteriia; order Coriobacteriales; family Coriobacteriaceae; genus Collinsella. The sequence continues at coordinate 47,341 of NZ_QRQC01000004.1, forward strand.
GGGCGCCACTCGCCACGCTCGTAACAGCCCACCAGACGCGAGCCCTCGATGAGCGCACACGGGTAGACCTTGACCTCGTCAGGCATAAAGGCCCCTTCGGTCATAAAGCGTTCGTAGTCGCGCTTGTCCCCCTCGGGCGTGGCGCCCAGCAAGTTAAGCATAAAATGCGCGTGGATCTTAAAGCCAAACAGGCGCGCAAGCGAAAACGCCCGCTCGATCTGCGCCACCGAAATGCGACGCTCGTTGATATCGAGTAGGTGCTGGTCGAGGCTCTGGATACCCATCTGGATCTTGGTGCAGCCCAGGCGGCGGATGAGCGTAAGCGCCTGCGGCGTTACAGCATCGGGGCGCGTCTCGATAACGAGTCCCACCACGCGATGCTTCGCCGTCTCGTTGATGCGCTGCTGGCGCTCGAGCTCCTCCATCGTTGCCGTCTGCCACTCAGTGACCTCGCCCCACGGCGTGCCGGGGCCGTACAGACAACGCACCGCACGGTTATAGCCGCCCACGGCAGCATCCACACGCCCCTGCTCGTCGGCAACGCCGGCAGCAAGCTCGACCTCGTCTGTCGCAATGCCGGCGGCCCGATAGCGCTCGCGGCGCTCTGCTACCACAGGCGGCAGGGCATCGGCGGGAGCGTCATCGAGCAGACGCCCCGCCTCGGCACGACTGATGCCCGGACGCGCCAACATGGGGTTAGCCGCCACACCAGCCACGGCATCGTCATTGAGCGCGCGGAAGAGCTCCGACATAAACCACGTCTGATACCCTTGCGGATAGTCGCTCCAGGTACCGCCGAGCACAATGAGCTCAATCTTATCGGTCGCATGCCCCATTTGCGAAAGCGCCGTCAAACGGGCACTCACCTGCAGATACGGGTCAAAGCAATTTTGCTCCGCACGGGCGCACGCCGGCTCGGCATGCAGATAGCTTTTGGGCATGCGCAGATCGTTGGGGCAAAACAGGCAATCGCCCGAGCATGGCCAGGGCTTGGTGATGACGGTAATGGTCGCCACGCCCGAGGCCGTGCGACGAGGCTTCATGCGCAGCACTTGCAGCAGTTGACGCTCCAACTCGGCATCGACATTCCACGCAGCCCACCGAGCCGGCTCCTCACGTTTAACCCGTTGGTAGAACGGCAGCAGACGGCGCTTGGCCAAATCGCGTTTGTCGGCACCCTCACGGCGCGCCTCGGCATGTATCAGTTTGACGAGTGCCTTGTCGTCCACGGTCTCGCCGCGACGCAGAGCCTCGAGTATGTTCAAGATAATCTGTTCCATGCCCCCATTGTAAAGGCAAAGGCGCCGGAGCCAGTCACGGCCCCGGCGCCTCCATCAAAGAGCATGCCTATATGTACCGATCTCCGAAAACCGCATGTCACTCCGGATCAAACGACATGTCACCCGAACCGACCTTAAAACGATACGTGGCAGACTTATCACCGTTGTCGAATTCAAGATTCAATATGGTCTCGCCATCGTAGCCAAGCGGAAGGAAATCGCTCTCGAAGTCACCGCTGCCCACAGTGAGACTCGCCTTAAAGCCCGCAGAATTCGGAACCGCTATCTCCACATCGCCCGAGTCCACGCTTACGTCCATCGACCTCGCGGGGGCCTGGTAGAGCTCGAACGTCACATCACCCGAACCGACCTTGGCATTCAGGGTGTCGGTTACAGTGCCCGCAAACTCAACGTCTCCCGAGTCCAACGTCAGGTTGAGGTCATGACACGCAATGTCCGTGACCGTCAGATCGCCCGCTCCTACATTCGCTGTAATGCCCACCATGTTATCGGCAACTTCGCGCGGCAGTTCGACGGTAACCGTGCGGTCAATGGCGCGCTCGTCATCGCAATCGAACTGGCGAATCTTGAGCGTAGAACCCTTAACCTCGGCCAGATTTTGGGTTGCCGCATCGAAGGCGACGGTCCCCGTTGCCACGCGACCGCTTTCAATTACGCGCACCGGCCCGCCGGAGACGTGTTTGACCTCGACCGTGCCCGACGTCACGTCCAAGTCAAGCGATGTGAACGCGTCGGCATCAAACGTTTCACTCGAAAGCTGTTGAGGCCGAGCGGAATAGTTACCGCTATTCAAGGAATCGTCCTCGTCAAACGCATCGCCCATACCAGACAAGCCGGATACAACATCGTCGAAATCCCACGGTCCATCAAAATGAATCAAAGTCCGCGAAATGCCAAAGACAAGCCCGATGATGAGCACAAACGCTCCGATGCCAATGCCCAAGCGCCTCTTAGACTCATGCGAGAGCTTCATCATTCATCACCTTCTTTGGCACTCGACTCAGCGGTGGTCGCGGCAGCCATGTCAGCGTCAACCGCTGTGGAAACGTCCTCCCCCTTAGTCCTAGCGACCGCCGGCGCCGGACCAACCTGAATATCCCCGCGCGCCCAATCGCCATCGAGCGCACGTGCCACCCAGTGATAGATGGGGATCGTAAAGAAAATCAGCGCGGCAAAGGGGCCGGCGCCAAACAGGAACATCAGCAAAAAGAACAGCAGCCAGCACACGGCCCAGTACGGGAACGACTGGAACGGACCCTTCACTGGAGTCGGGCCGGCCGCACCGGCACCCGTCACCTGCGCCGTAGCGGCATTGGCGGCCTGTGCACTCCAGCTTGCCGCCTGCGCCGCCTTGGCTGCCGCGTCACTTGCCTGCGTTGCCGCCTCGGTGGCGCGTGCCGCGGCCTCATGGGTGCGGGCGCGCTCTGCCGCCTCGGCCTCGCGCTGACGGGCGCGGTCCTCGTTCTCAAACTCGATATCGTCCTCGATCTCATCGCTCGGATTGAGCAGCTCGTCCAGACTCACACCGTAGAGCTTGGCGAGCGAGATCAGGTTCTCGGTATCGGGCGAGCTCTCCGCGCGCTCCCATTTACTGACCGCCTGGCGCGACAGTCCCAGCTTTCGTGCAAGCCCTTCTTGGCTAAAACCCTTGCTGCGACGAAGGTCGGCGAGCCGCTGCGCAGTTTCTACATTCATGGTTCCTCCTATGCGATGCCAGCCGTGCCGCCGGACCGTTTTTGTTCTTAAGGCGCCTTGCACAGTTAAAAATCTATCCGCCACCGCCAAAAGCATGCCACCTATTCTAGTGAGATTTTTGACAACCGGCGGTTGCGGGCATATATGAGCTGCGGAAATGTGTCCAAACAAAGCAATGACCCGCAGCTCGGTTGTCCCCGTTGCGGCGTTAACGGTAGTATGGTCGTACTGTTTATTCCGCACCGCCAACGGAGGGAGTTCCGCGCCGTGAACCGCGATTTCGCCTCATCGCTCATTCAGCTCAACAATACGTTCTATCGCGAGCACTCCGCCTCCTTCTCCGATACGCGCCAGGCACCGTGGCCCGGCTGGGTACGCACCATGGACATAGCGCTCGAGCAGCTCGACGTCGCCACGATCGAGCATCCCGTCCGCGTCTTCGATCTTGCCTGCGGCAACATGCGATTCGAGAACTTTGCCGCCGGCGGCGCACTTGCCGCCAAGGGCGTCGACGGCGCAAACCCCTCGGCAGATGCCAGTTGCCCGTTTGAGTTCTATGGTGTTGACTCGTGTCAGGATTTGGCTATCGATGCGCACGGTCACGCCCTGCGCATTCCCAACCTGCACTTCCAGGAACTCGACGTACTCGATGCCCTCATGAAGCTCAACCCCGCCGAGACACCCGACGTGCTTTTCGACGCCCCGCTCGCCGACATCTCGGTCTGCTTTGGCTTTATGCACCACGTGCCGTCATGCGAGTACCGCGTACGCGTGCTCGACGCCCTGGTGCGCCAGACGCGCCCAGGCGGCATCATCGCCATCAGCTTTTGGGAGTTTATGAACGACGAGCGCATGGCGCGCAAGGCCGTTCGCGCCGAAGCCCGCGCCGAGCTCACCCCGCCGTTTGAAAGTTACGATTCCGCGCAGTTTGAAGCCGGCGACCACCTCATTGGCTGGCAAAACGACCGCCACGCCTACCGCTATTGCCATCACTTTGACGATCAGCAGATCACCGACCTGGTGCGCGGCGTGCGCACATTCTACAAGAGCGGCGAGGTCCCCGTGCGCGAGCTTGAGCGCTTCCATGCCGACGGTCGCAGCGGCGAGCTCAACCGTTACGTGATTCTCAAGCGCCTGTAGGCATCGGCGACTTGCCGCCGAGCCGCACCGCAACTTTCGGGCAAGCTATGCCCCACCCTTTTCAACCCATTGATGGAACGTGCTGCCATGCGTTCCATACTCATGATCAAGGAGCCTCATGGGAGCCGTCCACGTTCGCACGCCTAAGAACTTTGTGCTCGAAGAGCGCCTGGAGCGCTACGCCGATGCGATTGAGACGAACCCCGAGGCCTATGCCGGAGATTGGCGCGAGGCTTGCGCGCCAGTTGGCAGCAAGCCCTTCGAACACCTTCACCTGGATCTTGGCTGTGGCAAGGGAACGTACCTTGTAGAGCGCGCGGCCCACGAGCCAAACACCCTCTTTATCGGTATGGACCAGGAGCCCATCTGCATCGCCTATGCCGCACAGAAAATCTGCGAGCAGGAGCTGTCCAACGCACTCGTCCTGCCCCGAGGCGCCGCATCGCTGCCGCAGCTGTTTGCCGCAGGCGAGCTCGATGCCATTACCATTAACTTTCCCACGCCGCAGCCCAAGGCCAAGTACGCCAAAAAACGACTCGTCCATGTCGACCATCTGATGCTCTACCGCCCGCTCTTTTCAGCCGGCGCCACCGTCACACTGCGAACCGACAGTAAGCCATTGCGCGACTACGCCCTGGGGCAGTTTGCCGCGGCCGGCTACGACACGCTTTGGGTAAGCGACGACGTCCGCCGCGACCATCCCGAGCATCCCGAGACCGAGTACGAATGCCGCACGCGCGAGATGGGTGCCGTCGTCTATGGCATTTGCGCCACACCCGGCGCGCAGCCCAGCAATGAACAGCTCGCGGCGGGCCGCGCGCAGGAGCAAAGCCTTGCCTGCTACCTGCCCGAAAACCTCGATGAGCTCACCTATGTACCTCTGGGCATGGAAGAGGCCGTCGAGAACTTTAGAAACCGCGCCCGCAAAGGCAAGAAGCGCCTGCCGCAAGAGTCCTAGGGGCTTCTGATGGTCGCGGCGTCGGCAAACAAGCGCAAATTGGCGCCAGCGAACGGCCCTCAAACCTAAGTGAGTAGACTTTTTTGCAATAGCCAGGCACAGCCCGCATAGCGAAACATAAAACCGCAGGTAGAACCCTTGCGCAAAAGTCATGTGCTCGCAATATCGCAAAAAGTCTACTCACTTGGCTAGCGACTACACTAAACGGCTGGGCAGAACGCCCATTTCCTGCATTTTCTTGCCTGCGAACGCATCGATGCGACGCTACGCCATAATAGTTGGCGGACAATCGCGAGAGAAAGCAAACACATGGCACAGACCACGACAGATATCGCCGCCAGCACCGTCTCCGGTGCCGGAGCCGCCAGTTCATTCTCGGGCGGCACGGGAACCGAAGCCGAATTCGGCTCGCTCGGTGCGCTCTCCCCCACCTGGTGGGAGCCCGAGGACGGCAGCGAGCCCGAACCGTGGCTCACGCCCGACCAGGCCTTCGAGCGCTTCTTTGAATGGACGAGCGACCGCGGCATTGAACTGTGGGACCACCAGGAAGAGGCCCTCATGGACCTGGCAGCCGGCGATCACGTCATTCTGGGCACGCCGACCGGATCGGGCAAATCGCTCGTCGCACTGGGCATGCTCTTTATGGGCATGGCGCAGGGCAAGCGCTGCTATTACACGGCCCCCATCAAGGCCTTGGTCAGCGAAAAGTTTTTCGACTTGGTGCAGGTGCTCGGCCGCGATAACGTCGGCATGATCACCGGCGACACGCATATGAACACCAAGGCACCCGTCATCTGCTGCACGGCCGAGATTCTTGCCAACGACGCACTGCGCGAGGGCGAGGACGCCGATGTTGGCTGCGTCGCCATGGACGAGTTCCACTACTTTGCAGACCCCGACCGCGGCTGGGCCTGGCAGGTGCCGCTGCTCACTCTGCCCCATACGCAGTTTATGCTCATGAGCGCCACGCTCGGCGATGTCACCGCCATCGCCGCCTCACTCGAGGAGCACACCGGCGCTGCCTGCGACCTGGTCGTCGACGCCCCGCGTCCTGTTCCGCTGAGTTACGACTATGTGACGACCTCCCTCGAGGGCACGGTCGAGCTCGCCATGCGCCGCGACGAGGCCCCACTCTATATCGTGCACTTTAGCCAGGATGCCGCCCTTGCGACGGCACAGTCGCTCGCCAATTTTGGCATTGCCAACAAGGAGCAGCGCGAGGCCATCAAGGAGGCGGCCAAGGGCACGAGCTTCTCGACGGCCTTCGGCAAAATCCTCAAGCGCTTGCTCGGATGCGGCGTCGGCGTGCACCATGCTGGCATGTTGCCGCGCTACCGCCTGCTGGTCGAGCGCTTGGCGCAGCAGGGCCTGCTACCCGTCATCTGCGGCACCGATACGCTCGGCGTCGGTATCAACGTGCCCATCCACACCGTGGTGCTCACCGCGCTCACCAAGTTCGATGGCTATAAGATGCGTCGTCTGCGCGCCCGCGAGTTCCATCAGATTGCCGGTCGTGCCGGCCGCTCGGGCTTCGATACCGAGGGCATGGTCATCGCTGAGGCACCCGAGCACGAGATCGAGAATGCCAAGCTTATGGCCAAGGCGGGCGACGACCCCAAAAAGCTCCGCAAGATTAAAAAGAAGAAGGCCCCCGAGGGCTTTGTCACCTGGAACAAGCAGACGTTCGAGCGCCTGATCGAGACGCAGCCCGAGACACTCAAGCCGCGCCTGTGCATCACGCACTCCATGGTGATTAGCGTGGTCGAGCAGGGTGGCGACGCTCGCGCCCGCGTGCACGACCTCATAGAGACAAGCCTGCAAACGCCCGAGGAAAAGGCGAAGCTCGAGGTTCGTGCCGACGAGATCTTCGCCACGCTCATCGATTCCGGCGTCGTCGTGCGCACCGAGGTGCCGCCCGCACCCGACGCTCCGGCTGACGCCGCACCGGACATCGACTACGCACTGACGGTCGACCTGCCCGAGGACTTTGCGCTCGACCAGCCGCTCTCGCCGTTTTTGCTTGCCGCGTTGGAGCTGCTCGATCCCGAGAGCGAGACCTATACCATGGACCTGATCTCGATGGTCGAGGCAACGCTCGAGGATCCCAAGCAGGTGCTGCGCGCTCAGGAGCGCGCAGCGCGCGACCGCGCGATGGCCGAAATGAAGGCTGACGGCGTCGAATATGAGGAACGCCTGGAGCGCATCCAGGATGTCACCTACGAAAAACCGCTCGAGGACTTGCTCGACGCCGCCTTCGACAAGTACTGCCAGGAAGTGCCCTGGGCAAACGACTACCAGCTCTCTCCTAAAAGCGTCCTGCGCGATATGCTGGAAAGCGCGAGCGATTTTAAGGGTTACATTCAAAAGCTCGGCATCGCCCGCTCCGAGGGCATTTTGCTGCGTTACCTGGCAGAGGCCTACCGTTCGCTCGACCGCACCGTGCCCATCGAGAAGCGCGACGAGCGTCTGCGCGACATTATCTCGTGGCTCGGCTTTGTGGTGCGCTCGGTGGACTCGAGCCTGGTGGACGAGTGGGAGAACGCCGGCAACCCGGCAGCCCTCGATGCTGCGCCGCCGCAGGGCATCGACGAGGTCGTGGCGGACCGCCGCGGCTGCACGCTGTTGGTGCGCAACGCGCTCTTCCGCCGCGTGACCCTTGCCGCCCGCGAGCACGTTCGCGACCTGGGCGAGCTCGACGACGACTGGGGCATGAGCGAGATCCGCTGGCAAAAAGCACTCGACGCTTACCACGAGCAGCACGAGGAAATCCTCACCGACGGAGATGCCCGCAGCGCCGCGATGTTTTCCATCGACGAGTCCGACGAGAAGACCGCGCACGTATGGCACGTGCACCAGATCTTTGCTGACGAGGATGGCGACCACGATTTTGGCATCATGGGCGATGTCGATCTGGACGCCACGCAAGACGGCGGCGAGGTAATCTTCAAGAACTACCGTGTCGGCTTTATCGAGGACCTGCTCGAGGACTAGCCGGGCGCAATGGGACGAAACAAAGCGGGGCCGCTGGCAACATCGCCAGCGGCCCCGCTTTTTGCGCGATACGCTATCCCCTACTCGGCATCCTCGACCTCATACGAATCCGCCTCGGCTGGCTCATCGTTTGTCTCTGCCGCAGCCCCGCGTGCCTCGTCAAACGCTGCTTTCATGGTCTTGTTGCCCCACGTGAGCTTGCGAATGGTAAGATCGTCGGCTTTCTTGTTGGCAAGGCGCAGATTGTTCTCGGAGGACAGCAACGCCTCCTTGGTTTTCTGCAGATGGCTAATCGTCTTGTCGATCTCATCGATTGCCGTTTGGAACTTGCGGCTCGCGATCTCGTAGTTGCGGCCGAAATCGTTCTTGAACTTCTCCATCTTGGCTTCGAAGTTCGTGACATCGATATTCTGCTGCTTGTACTCCGCCAGCTCCTGCTTATAGCGAAGCGAACCCATGGCGGCATTGCGCAGCAGCGTAATGATGGGAATGAAGAACTGCGGGCGAATCACATACATCTTCTCGTAGCGATAGCTCACGTCCACGATTCCCGCGTTATAGAGCTCGCTCTCGGGCTCGAGCAGCGTGCAGAGCACCGCGTACTCACAGCTTTTCTGGCGACGATCGTGATCGAGTTTCTTAAAGAAGTCCTCGTTTTTATGCTTGGTCGCGGTCTCGTCATTCTCGTTTTTCATCTCGAACATAATTGAGATGACCTCGTTGCCGCTCGCGTCGCACTCGCGGAAGATAAAGTCGCCCTTGGTGCCCTCGGACGCATCGTTATCTTTCTCGAAGTACGCATTGGGAAACGCCGTCATGCGCAGACGGTTGAACTCGGTCTCGCAGTGCTGCTCGAGCGACTCGCCCACCATCTTGGTGGACAGGCGAACCTTCATATCCTTAAGGCGCTCGATCTCTTCATCCTTGTAGCGAATCAGATCATCGCTCGCACGTTTGGCCTGCGCAAGCTCGAGCTCGTGTGCCGCCTTGGCCTGTTCCTCGCGCGAATCGCGCACTGCCAGCTCGCTCGTCAGTTTGGCACGCGCCTCATCACGCTCACGCTCCGCCGCGGCGACCGCCTCAGACAGGCTCATTTTTGCCATCAGCTCCTGCTCGCGCAGCTTCGCACGCAGACCCTCGGCCTCCTGCTCAGACTGAGCCCTTGCGGCGGAAAACTTCTCTTGCACCTTCGCGCGATAGTCAGTAAGCGCGCGCTCGGCCTCGCTGCGAGCGGCATCGAGCTCACGCTGCGACTCTGCCGCGGCAGCGGCAAGCGCCATCTCCTGGGCCTTGTCCGCCGCGGCGAGCCTGGCCTGCAGCTCGGCAATCTGAGCGTCGCGCGCGGACAGGTCGTTTTGAGCAGCATTGCGTGCCGCCGCCTCGGCAAGCCTGGCTTCATCATCTTTGCGCTCCAACTGCGCACGTAAATTGTCGATCTCGCGCTGAAGCTCGGCATTCTCCTTTTGAGCATCGGAACGGGCCTCAACCGCCGCGCGCTGACTTGCACTCTCGCGCTCTGCGGCAGCGCCTTCGAGCTTGGCGCGCAGCTCGGCAAGCTCAGCGTCGCGCTTGGCAACCTCTTGCGCCAGCTGCTGAGCTGCAGCATTCTTCTGCTCGACAAGCTGAGCGTCGCGCTGAGACTCTGCCTTTTGCAAAGCAGCCGTCGAGCGCGAGCGCTCAAGCTCCAGTGCCTGCTCGCCCTCGCGCTGGACCGCCTTCACGCGCTCATCCAGGTCGCGCGAGAACTCGGCATCGCGCACCTGCTTGACGATATCCGCATAACCGGACGCATCGACCTTAAAAACTTCGCCGCAATGCGGGCACTTGATCTCGTTCATGGCAGCTCCTCGATGGACGCAAATTTCAACCGCCTACACTCTACCGCGCCGCACGGACAAAAAAGACGCCGCCGCCATAATGGCAACGGCGCCAGAACCACCACAAAGGGGACAGGCACCTTTGTGGTGGTTTGTGCGGTGGTTCGAGAATTACAGTCCAAAAAAACCGAGAATCTGGTCACGGCTTACGGGCTTGTAATCGTTGGCGTCGAGGCCGACATCGTAACGAAAGATGGGGCGCTCGCGGTCGCGATTGCGCGCGTTGGTGCGGTCTCCTCTGCTGTGGATATGCCCGTGCAGCATGATGGCGCCGCGCGCCTTGCCATTCCAACTGAGCATGGGGTAATGGCTCATCACCAGGCGATGACCCTTGGCATAGCCGGGAGCAATCTCCAGGTAATCGCGCACGTCTTCCCAAATCTGCGGTGCGTCGGGATCTTCCCAGTCGCCGTCATGGTTGCCACGGATAAGCGTCACATTCTTGCATTCGATACGCTCGCGCAGGCGCACAGCATCCGCCAGGGGCAAACGATAGGTAAAGTCACCCAGAATATGGAGGCGATCATCCGCAGCCACGCACTCATTGATGGCATCGATGACCTTGCGATTCATCTCCTCGACCGAGCCAAACGGCCGGTCCATGTCGTGCAAGATATTCGTATCGCCCAAGTGCAGGTCGGCGGTAAACCACATCATCGTCTCTGTCCTCATTTCGCAACGCATCAAACTCGTGCTAAGTATACAGACACAGCGATGCGGCGGTTAGCCAAAGAGCCCGCCGAACAGACCGCGTCGGCGCTTGTCTTGCTTTTTCGAAGCGTCGCCCTGAGTTTTCTTACCCTGCCGTTTCTTGCGGTCCTGCTCCAACTCATCGTCATCGAGCAGCATATCCCACTCAAACGGATCATCTGTCAGATCTAACAGGTCATCGTCATCAAACATGACCGCCTCCATCGCCGACTAGCGAGCATCCACCACATAGAGCCCAACGCGCAGCTGATGCCACGGGCTGCGCTCGGGGGCAACCTGTTGCACGAGGGCCTCAAATACGTCTTCGTGGCCGTAATACATCATCAAGGACAGCGGGCCGACCTCGTTTCCCGGAACATAGCCAAGCTTGGTGTTGCCGTAATAGATCGCAACCGCCTCGGGGTCATGGGGATTATCGCGCTCGGCACACAGCGTCAGTTTATCGCCCGCTTTAAGATCGCCTAGGACCAAAGCGCCGTCGGCATATTGAAATCCTGCGATGTGAAACGACAGAAGAACACGTGAAGGCTCGTACATAGCAACTCCCCTAACGGCCGGATAAACCGGCGTTTAACCTTATTGAGAAGTCTACGGGTCCGTGCGGACACAAATTCGCCCCACCCGCGCCTTTTCGACCGTTTGTCGCTACACCATCTGATTTTAATGCACAAACATGCGCACGAACTTGTGCCTCCAGCTTTCATACGGAGCATAGCGGAATGGCACGTCCAGCCACGTTGCCTTGTTCACGATGCTCTTCTTGTGGCTAAACGTATCGAAGCTCTCGCGTCCATGGTATTGCCCCATACCGCTCGCGCCCATGCCACCAAAGCCCATATGGCTCGTAGCCAAGTGCATAATCGTGTCGTTGACGCAGCCGCCGCCAAAGGGCACATAACGCACAAAGCGCTGCTGAACCGCGCGGTCCTGGCTAAAGATATACAGGGCCAGCGGCGTCGGGCGATCGGTAATAAACGTCTCGACCCTGTCTAAGCTCTCATACGTCAGCACCGGCAGGATGGGGCCGAAAATCTCCTCCTGCATCACGGCATCATCGGGCGCCACGCCGTCCAAAATCGTCGGCTCAATCTTGAGAGAAGCCTCGCGCGCGGCGCCTCCAAGCACGACCTTACCGGGATCGATCAGTCCGCGCACGCGCGCAAAATGCTTGGCGTTGACGATATGACCGTAATCCTCGTTGTCGAGCGGATGCTCGCCAAACATGCGACGGGTCTCCTCCCTGATGAGGCCCAACAGCTCATCGTGTACGCGCGTATCGACCAGCAGGTAGTCGGGCGCCACGCAGGTCTGCCCCACGTTGAGCCATTTACCAAAGGCGATGCGCCGTGCCGCGACTTTTAAGTTTGCCGTGGCATCCACAATGCAGGGGCTCTTTCCGCCCAGCTCAAGCGTCACGGGCGTCAGGTTTTTACTTGCGCGCTCCATGACGAGCTTGCCGACCGGAACGCTACCGGTAAAGAAAATCTTGTCCCAGCTCTCGTCGAGCAGCGCCTCATTCTCGGCACGCCCGCCTTCGACGACCGTCACCAGGCGCGGATCAAATGCTTCCTCGCAAATCTGCCTGAGCACCGCGCTCGATGCCGGAGCATAGGCACTCGGCTTGATGACCACGGTATTGCCCGCGGCAAGGGCGCCGGCAAGCGGCTCGAGCGTTAGCAAAAACGGGTAGTTCCAGGGCGCCATAATGAGCGTGACGCCATAGGGCACGGCTTGCGTTTTGCACACACTCACGGCGTTGGCGAGGTCACACGGACGCAGGCGCGGACGGCTCCATCGAGCCACACGCGCAATCTGATGACGAATCTCGGAAAGCGAGGTGCCGATCTCACACATATAGGCCTCGTCATGCGACTTTCCCAAATCGGTCTTGAGCGCATGGGCAATATCGGTCTCGTGTGCCCGCACCGCCTCGCGCAGGCGCACGAGGGCGCGACGTCGAGCATCGACATCAAACGTGGCGCGCGTCTTAAAGTAGGCGCGCTGTTCGCCGACAATGCGCGCGATTTCCCCGGTGTTCATGGGCCCTCCTAGTTCTCATCCTCAAACATACCACCCGCGACGACCTCGTACATACGCTCGAGCTCCAAACGGTCCATCAAAAGTGGAACGGGGTATAGCGGATTGGCCTCGGCATCGGCATGGGCCGCCATTTGCGGAATATCGGAGCGGCGAATGCCCGTCACATATTTGGGAATGCCCAAGGCGGCATTCATGCGGTCGACCCAATCGATAAAGGCCTCAGCAGCCACGTTGTCCAGCGCATTAGCCGGCGCAATGCCGGCCATGCGGGCGAGATCGGCGAGCTTGGGAGCAGCAGCTTCGCCATAGGCGCGAAGCATGTGCGGCAGGATGATGGCGTTGGCCAAGCCGTGGGGAATCCCGTAACGCCCGCCCAGGCTGTGCGCGATGGCATGGACGTATCCAACATAAGAGCGCGTAAAGGCAACGCCCGCTTTATACGCCGCCGAAAGCATATTGCGGCGCGCACACATGTTGCCACCGCACTCATAGGCCTCGAGCAAATTGTCGTGGATGAGCTGCACCGCCTGGCGCGCCATCTTGCGCGTATAGGGCGTGGTGCTGCGCCCGATAAAGGCCTCGACGGCATGCGTCAGGGCGTCCATGCCCGTTTGCCCCGTAATGGAGGCGGGCAGGCCGCGCGTAAACTCGGGGTCGTGCACCGCAAAGCGCGGGATCAGCACAAAGTCGTTAATGGGGTACTTGTAGTGCGTCTCGTCATCGGTGATAACCGCCGCGAGTGTGACTTCGCTTCCCGTACCGGCGGTAGTGGGAACCGCAATAAGCAGCGGCAGGAGACGGTGGACGCGCAACAGGCCACGCATCTTGTTGATGGGCTTATTTGGCTGTGCGATGCGTGCGCCCACACCCTTGGCGCAGTCCATGGCCGAACCGCCACCAAAGCCGATAATGGCCTGGCAGGCGCTCTCGCGATACAGGGACGCCGCTTCCTCCACGTTTGAGACCGTGGGATTCGCACGCGTTTCGGCATAGACCGTAACGCCAATCCCCTGAGCCGTAAGCGCACGCTCGAGTGATGCCGTGAGTCCCAAACGAGCAATACCAGGGTCTGTCACGATAAGGACCTTCTGGATCGAGCGCTTTTGAAGCACTGCGGGCACATCCTCGGCATGCTCCAAAATGCGCGGCTCGGTATAGGGCAGGATCGGCAATGCGATGCGAAAAACCGTCTGATATGTTCGGCACCAGGCGCGGCGGGCTAGATGCATAAAGGAAACTCCTTCATTTGTTGATAGGTCAACATTTGTTCGACCGATTGTACTCATCGGCGTCCGCATATGGCTTGCAAATCGTTAATCAATCAACATCTTCACATGCCTAAAATTTTTTATTAAAAATCATTCCTAATAGGCTTCACATTCGGTTGCATTTATGGATAATAGAACTCGTCAAGACGCACGTCCGGAGAGGGCCCTTACGGGACCGGACGAGCGCGCCATCGCCATCGATCGAAAGGATCGAATTATGAAGTTTGTTTGCCCCGTTTGCGGTTATGTGGAAGAGTTCGACGGCGACCAGCTGCCCGAGGATTTCAAGTGCCCCCAGTGCGGCGTTCCCGGCTCTCGCTTCCTAAAGCAGGAGGAGGGCCAGCTCGAGTGGGCTGCCGAGCACGTTGTGGGCGTCGCCAAGATGGAGGGCGTCTCCGAGGACATCGTTGCTGACCTGCGCGCCAACTTTGAGGGCGAGTGCTCCGAGGTCGGTATGTACCTGGCCATGGCTCGCGTTGCTCATCGCGAGGGTTATCCCGAGATCGGCCTGTACTGGGAGAAGGCTGCCCACGAGGAGGCCGAGCACGCCGCCAAGTTCGCCGAGCTCCTGGGCGAGGTCGTGACCGACTCCACCAAGAAGAACCTCGAGATGCGCGTTGAGGCCGAGAATGGCGCCACCGCCGGCAAGACCGATCTTGCCAAGCGCGCCAAGGCCGCTGGTCTCGATGCCATCCACGACACCGTGCACGAGATGGCTCGCGACGAGGCTCGCCACGGCAAGGCTTTCGCCGGCCTGCTAAAGCGCTACTTCGGCTAAGCCAAACGCCTGAGAGACATTCTCTAGCTTTATAAGGCCCGGACCGCATGGTTCGGGCCTTTTTCGTGTCTTGCAAACCAGTTAACGCCCCAAAAATAGGACCACCTTTGACATCGGCTTCGCGTCAAAAACTAAGTGAGTAGCCTTTTGGGAACTTGTCGAGCAGACCACCCGTATTGCTTTATAAAACCGCAGGTAGATAGCTTGCCGCAAAACAATCTGGTCGCCATCACGCTAAAAGTCTACTCACTTAGATTTGCAACCGTCCATGATCGGGCCTTTTTGTGTCTAACGGGCATCTTTTTGTCGATTTCTCCCAGTTTTGACCAGTCAACGAATAGTTCAGACCGGAGTAATGTCTCAGCCCTTTGCTCATCTGAGCTTTTATCACGATATTCAGCATCGAGCATCCTGCATACGGCCTTAACGATCGCGTGGAATCTACCCTCATCGGATATCTGTCTGTGTGTCAGGAGAAGCACATCGTAGCCCATGGCCTGAAGGGCCGTCATGCGGTCAGCGTCACGCAAGCCATCCCCTGCGCGTCCGTGCGAGGCCTTTCCCTGACATTCAATGGCCACCTGTCGCCTGCCGTCCGGCGAAGACAGAAGTAGGTCGATATATACACGGGACTTTCCCACAATCGCTCGAGCACTTGTGCTTAGCGTCACTTCGACATTGAGCTCTATGCCACAAAACCCTTCGCCTCCCAGGGCTCGCGGCAGCCCAAGCAACAAATACGCCTCGACCTCAAAAGGCGACGCGGCACCCAATGGAACGAGTTGCGATACCGCCATAAATCTATTGCCATAACGCATCCCGCAAACATCTGAACAAAAACGGTCAAGGTCTCTGCCCAAAACCAAAGCATCTCGACGCCATAAATTCGAAGCGGTACCGTCCTCGGACGGACATCGCACCCAACCGAACGTTGTCGAAATCGCGCCCGAATCAATTGCACGCGTAAGCTCCGCCTCAAGTGCCGCCGGCAGAGCGCACACCGCAAACGAGCCACACATCTCCGCCAATACCAAAAGAAGCTGAAGATCCGTCAGATGCCGCGACATAATGAATGCCGTCAGTAGAGGAGACGTAACCAAAAACCCATGCTCCGTTTCCAGCACGGATTCCCCGGGAAGCTCACCAAGAAACAGCCGCTGCCTCATGCCGGCAGGGCAAGTCCGCTTGTTTCTCGTTCGAACCAACGTATACAACGGAAAGCCGAGCGCAACCTTAGCCGTCGGGTTGCGGGCGAGATCATATCGCTGCCGGTCTTCTTCCGGTCGTGGAAGAGGCGGACACAAAGCGCGGACTTGAGGAGGCAAACGCCAGTACCTAAAAGCCGATATATCACAAAGTAGATCTTTCATAGGCACAGGAAAACACGAATTTCAACCCAGTCAGTCACGCATTGGCGCGAACGCACCAAAAATGGCGCCGAACGGACTGCCGAGTTTTCAACAGCCCTCCCCAACTGGCCAAAAGCTTGCCAAGAGCTGGACGAAGCCCTGTTGAAAACCCCATTTTTTTCTCATGCAGGAGCTTTGCGCGGCAAGTGAGTAGACTTTTTTGAACATCCCGATCAGGCCAGTCATCCTGCTTTTCAAAACCGCAGGTAGATAGCTTGTTACAAAACTGCCTGGTCGCCAAAGTGCTAAAAGTCTACTCACTTAGATTACAAAGTGGCCCCATTAGCCGCAATTCCAGGGTGTTAAGCACTTTTGGACTCAGATCGTCATACTGGACAAGAATTTTAGTTGAGTCTTCCGGGGCAGACGCGCCATCGGCACACCAAAAGCAGTCACTGATATCGATAAAAGGGATACTCGAGCGCGTGAGGGCCAGCGTAAAAGAGCTTCCGCCCGCGCCACGCTCCGCAACCACGATGCAGTAAAGACCCGCATCCGCATGCTCAATCGAGACCTCTCCTGCCGGAAATACCTTCCGCACAAGCGCCATCAGGCCATCACGCGCCTCGCGAGCACGAACGCGCACGCGGTTCACATGTCGCTCGTAATCACCCGATTCCAGCAAACGCGCCAAAGCGACCTGGTCAACAGAGCTCACCGACGAGGCGTAGAAACCAAGGTTGCGCCTAAACCGCTCCATTAGCTCATCGGGCAACACCATGTACGCCAAACGCAACGCCGATGAAAGGCTCTTCGAAAACGTGTTGGTGTAGATAACCGACTGGGCGGCATCGATCGACGCGAGCGCGGGAATCGGCTTCCCGGCAAGGCGAAACTCACAATCAAAGTCATCTTCGATGAGATACCGACCTGGTCGCTCGGCGGCCCAGCTCAGAAGCGCATAGCGCCGCGCAATGCTCGTCACAAGGCCGGTCGGATATTGATGGGACGGCATCAGGTGAAGGACATCTGTTCCGGTTTTCTGCAAAGCGCTCAAGTCCACGCCCTCACCATCCAGCGGGATATGGCGAACTTCGCAACCCATAGCCTGATAAATGCGCGTCAGGCGCAAATAGCCCGGATCCTCGACGGCATACACCTTGTCCGCGCCAAGCAACTGAACCAACATGGTATCGAGCAGCTGGGCGCCCGCACCGATAACAATGTTGTCGGGATTAACATTCATGCCCCGTGTCCCGCGCAGATGGCGAGCGATTGCGCGTCGTAGCCGAGCGGTGCCCTGCGCTGGTGCGGGCGAAAATATCTCGCGTTCGTCTTCGGATGTCAGCGTTGCCCGTAGCGCGCCTTGCCAAAGCCTAGCCGCCTCCAAAGCGGAAGGAGAAAGCGCATCGAATCGCTCGATCTGTCCATCGACGTCATGCGCCCCGGGGTCCATAGAGACAGTATCCCGGTCGATATCCCCTGTAACCAAAGCCAAAACCGGTGCATCCGGAAGCTCACACGCATAGTAGCCGCGACGCGGCTTTGAGCAAATATAACCCTCGGCGAGCAGCTGACTATATGCATTCTCGATGGTAATGACACTGATTCCCAGATGGCTGGCAAAGGCGCGCTTAGACGGCAGATGCTCTCCCGCCGCAATGCGTCCAGCAACGATATCATCTCGAATTTGCTGGTAAACATACTCATAGAGCGATGCTTCGCCGCGTTGTTCCAAATTGTAGTCGAGCATGAGTTTGTCACCTGACCTTATCGAGTCATTCAATCTGGTATTAGTCTGACCTTGTTATTATCTCGAAAACTGAGTATTTCGCCATACCCAGCTCCCCGATAGGATGTTCCGTCAAGCAATGCACATGCCAGCCAAGGGAGCAACCATGGCAGAACAGACCAGCAAGGCCGATCGCGTCAAACTCAACCGCGAGCTCGCGCAGATGCTCAAGGGCGGCGTCATCATGGACGTCACCACGCCCGAGCAGGCACGCATCGCCGAGGAGGCAGGCGCCTGCGCCGTCATGGCTCTCGAGCGCATCCCGGCCGACATCCGCGCCGCCGGCGGCGTGTCGCGCATGAGTGACCCCAAGATGATCAAGGGCATTCAGGAGGCCGTCTCCATCCCCGTCATGGCAAAGTGCCGCATCGGTCACATCGTCGAGGCGCAGGTCCTTCAGGCCATCGAGATCGATTACATCGATGAGTCCGAGGTTCTCTCCCCCGCCGACGATGTCTACCACATCGACAAGACCCAGTTTGACGTGCCGTTTGTCTGCGGCGCCCGCGATCTGGGCGAGGCGCTGCGCCGTGTTGCCGAGGGCGCCACGATAATCCGCACCAAGGGCGAGCCGGGCACGGGCGACGTGGTCCAGGCCGTGCGTCACATGCGCAAGATCCAAAAGCAGATCCGCGACGTTGTTGCCCTGCGCGACGATGAGCTCTTTGAGGCCGCTAAGCAGCTGCAGGTTCCGGTCGAGCTGGTGCGCGAGGTCCATGCGACGGGCAAGCTCCCCGTCGTGAACTTTGCTGCCGGCGGCGTCGCGACCCCCGCCGACGCCGCGCTGATGATGCAGTTGGGCGCCGAAGGCGTCTTTGTCGGATCGGGCATCTTTAAGAGCGGCGACCCGGCCAAGCGCGCCGCCGCCATCGTCAAGGCCGTGGCCAACTTCACCGACGCCAAGCTCATCGCTGAGCTTTCGGAGGATCTTGGCGAGGCCATGGTCGGCATCAACGCCGACGAGATCGAGATCATCATGGAGGAGCGCGGACGCTAGTCCGGTGGAAAGGATCGCACATGAGCGATTACGCAGACCAGACGGTCGCCGTGCTGGCGGTCCAAGGTGCTTTTGCCGAGCACGAGGCAAGACTGTCCGAGCTGGGCGCACGTTGTATTGAGCTGAGGCAGGTGGCTGATTTGAAGCAGGACTTTGACCGTCTGGTACTTCCCGGCGGCGAGTCTACCGTTCAAGGGAAGCTGCTTGATGAGCTGGGCATGCTCGAGGAGCTTCGCACCCACATTGTTGAAGGCATGCCCGTCCTTGGCACCTGCGCCGGCTTGATTCTATTGGCGCGCGATCTTGCCGCACACGACGATAAGGGAACGCCGCGCCTAGCAACCATGAACGTACTCGTTGAGCGCAACGCTTATGGCAGACAGCTCGGCAGTTTTCGCACCAAGGGCCAGGTGTCCGGCATCGACGGTGAAGTGCCATTAACATTTATCCGTGCACCCCGCATCGTCGAGGTCCACGGCGACGCCAAGGCCTTAGCGAAAGTCGACGGCCGTATCGTCGCCGCCCGCCAAGGCAACCAGCTCGGCGTAACCTTCCACCCCGAGCTCGACGACGATACCCGCCTCCACGAACTCTTCCTTCAGATGTAGGAAGAGCAGAAGCGAGCGTGGATTTTCGGACACATAACAAATGAGAGTGGATAATCTCCCACTCTGAGCTTGAATGCAGGCTCAAACCGGGAGATTATCCACTCTCATGCTATGTAGTCATTTAAGAACGTCTCCAATGACTACTTGCAACGAATCATTTTTGGCAACAGAAATTACGCCGATGTTTTGGCAACGCCAGCGAGCGACGCCCAGGGCGAACAAGTTGGCATGAAAAAGGCAAGGCATAGACCTTCTGGTCATGCCTTGCCTTTTGAATGACAAATTGTCGCCCTGGGCGTCGCGCAGCGTCAACTAGTTACGCGGTTTGGTAAAACCGCGTAACCCAATTAGAAGCGGTTGCCGCGGAAGCCGCCGCCGTTGCGGCCGCCACGATCGCCACCGCGACCGCCGCGGTCGTTACCACGGTTGCCGCCGAAGCCGCCACGGTTGCCACCGCGGTCGCCATAGCCACCACGGTTGCCGCCAAAGCCGCCGCGACCGCCACGGTCGCCGCCACGGTCACCAAATCCGCCACGGCCGCCACGATCGCCACCGCGACCGCCACGGTCGCCACCGCGGCCACCGCGATCGCCAAAGCCACCGCGGCCACCGCGATCGCCGCCACGGCCACCGCGATCGTCACGACCGCCGCGAGGACCGCGGTCCTCGTCCAGGCCCATGGCGACGAGCGGAGCGATGACCTTATCGAGAGCGGCCATCAGCTCGGTGGCCTCCTCGTAAGAAAGCTCGGGCAGGAGCTTCTCCTTCTTGTTGGCAAGCTCGACCAGGCCCTCAGCGGCATCCTCGGCAGCGAAGACAACGATCTTGCGCATATCGCCCTCGGCGTCGTCGATGCGGCCAACCAGATCGGCAGCCTCGGCCTCGGCCATCAGGCCATCGAGCTCACGAAGGCGCATGCCCAACAGGTCGGACATTTCCTTCTGCTCCATCTTGGGCTTGAGGTCAAGGAGCTTGATGGCGCGCTCGATGTTCGCCATGCGCTCGGCCTTGGCCTCCTCCTCTTTGGAAATAGCAAAGCGACGGCTACGCAGCAGGCGGGCGGCCTTCTGCATCTTGTCCATCAGCTCTTCGTCATCGTAATCAACGGCGGCCTCGACAACCTCGGCCTCCTCCTCGGCGGAAACCTCGTCAGCAGCCTCAACCTCGGCAGCTTCGGTCTCCACGATCTCGACTGCCTCGACCTCGGCAGCCATGGTCTCGTTCTCGGTCTCGTTCATAATCTCTTCGTTCTCAGACATGAGACTCCTTCTTGGCCCTCTCGGGCATCATCGCCCCATTCGCGGGGCCCGTCGCGCACTCTTTGCGCTTTAAACATTCATGCCTCTCGGCAAAACGCCCATTAGTTTATGGTGTCGCCTTCCAATCTAGCTGCAGAATCTATGTGCACACATTAATGCAACATGTCGCGGTATCATGGCCTGAACCAAACATGTCCACCTTAAGGAGCCCGCCATGATTAAACCCATCATGAAGTCCGAGTTCTTTTTACGCCTGCCCTCCGAAGACGCCGGCCCCGAAGACGCCGCGACCGGGCAGGATCTCCTGGATACGCTCCACGAGCATGAGCGCGAGTGCGTGGGCCTCGCCGCCAACATGATCGGCGTGCGCAAACGCATCATCTGCGTAAAGGACGGCAACAGGACACTCCTGATGTACAACCCTCAAATTCTTGAGCAGGTCAATGCCTATCAGACGAGCGAAGGATGTCTTTCGCTCGTCGGCGAGCGTCCCTGCACTCGTTATCGCCGCATTAAGGTGGAATATCTGGACGAGAGCTTTGTCCACCGCATCAAGAACTTCTCGGGCTACACCGCCGAGATCATCCAACACGAAATCGACCACTGCAACGGGATCGTGATCTAGTTCCGCCGATTCAAAAAAGCTCCCTGCAGCAAAACAACTGCAGGGAGCTTTTCATAGTGCGGAACTTCTATCCCACTAGCTCTGGCGGTAATGGTCAAAGAAGTCGGCGAGGTCTTCGAGGGACTCTTTGAGTACTTCCATGCGCGGCAGGTACACGATGCGGAAGTGGTCGGGCTCAGCCCAGTTGAAGCCGCCGCCGCGCGTGATCAGGATCTTCTTCTCGTGCAGCAGGTCGAGGGCGAACTGCTCGTCATCGGTGATGTTGAACTTCTTCACATCCATCTTGGGGAAGATGTAGAACGCCGCGCGCGGCTTAACCACCGAGATGCCGTCAATCTTGTTGAGCGCCTCATACACAAAGTTGCGCTGCTCGTAGACACGGCCGCCGGGACGGATGTAGTCGTTAACGGACTGATGGCCACCGAGTGCCGTCTGAACGATCGACTGAGCCGGCACGTTAGAGCACAGGCGCATGTTGGAGAGCATGTTGATGCCCATGATGAAGTCGCTCATGCAGCGCTGGTTGCCCGAAAGCACCATCCAGCCAATACGATAGCCCGCGATCATGTGCGACTTGGAAAGACCGCTAAAGGTGACGCAGGGCAGATCGGGAGCGAGCGAGGCAATCGAGACGTGCTCGTAGCCGTCCATGCATAGGCGGTCGTAGATCTCATCGGCAAAGATCATGAGCTGGTGCCTGCGCGCAACCTCAACGATGCCCTCGAGCACCTCGCGCGGATAGACGGAACCCGTGGGGTTGTTGGGGTTGATGATGACGAGAGCCTTGGTCGCGCTCGTGATCTTGGACTCCATATCCTCCAGGTCGGGATACCAATCCGCCTGCTCATCGCACAGATAGTGCACGGGATGACCGCCGGCAAGGGTTGCGCACGCCGTCCAGAGCGGATAGTCGGGGCTGGGGATCAGAATCTCGTCGCCATTGTCGAGCAGCGCGTTCATCGAAAGCTGAATGAGCTCGGACACGCCGTTGCCCGTGTAGATATGCTCCATCTGAACGTTGGGCAGGCCCTTGATCTGCGAATACTGCATGATCGCCTTGCGCGCGGAGAACAGGCCACGCGAGTTGGAATAGCCTTCGCAGTCGGGCAGCTGCTGGCGCATGTCCTTGATGACCTCATCGGGCGTGCGGAAACCGAAGGGCGCCGGGTTGCCGATATTGAGCTTGAGGATGCGCTCGCCCTCGTCCTCCATACGGGCAGCCTCGTCGACGACGGGACCGCGCACGTCATACAGGACGTTATCGAGCTTGGTGGATTTAGAAAAAGTACGCATGGTGGCGCTCCTTGCAATTTGAGCTGAGGGATGGGGTTCGGGCTTGGAATCGTTGCGGGGTGATGATGCCTCGCCTTGATCGGCGTCGCCGGCAAGCAGCCAGGTAACATCGACCTCCAAAATACGGGCGAGCAGCTCAGCCACATCGCGCCGCGGGATCGTCTTGCCGCTCACATATTGGCTCATCTGACTCTTGCCGAGTTTTTTGCCGAGCATCTCCGATGCGCGGATCACGTCCGACTGGCGAACGTCGCGATCGGACATAGCCTGTCGCAGGCGATCGCTAAACGTCTCTTGGGCCACTAGAACCTCCTTGCTGGCAAAGTTCAATTTATAGAACACGAATTGAACCATGGTTCAATTTAGCAAGCAGTATAACGCGGCACATTATCCGAAAGTTCAATTTCACAAGAAAATGTACCGAGCCTCGAGAATTGTCCCAAAGTAGGCAACGGGTACGCGCTTTTAGAGATATTCGAGGAAACGAGCCGCCGCAAGCGAAACGTCAGCGGTGCGGTATATGGCATTGATCTGCCGATGAGGATGTCCCTCGAGCGGGCGCACGACAACATCGAACTGGCAGCGGCGCAAGATGAGCGCCGGAAGAATGCTCACGCCCAGACCGTCCTCGACCATGGCCATAATCGCATAATCATCCCAGGTCGACAGCTTGGAGCACACCGTCAGCCCCGCCCGACGGAACAGCGGCGTAATCTCGTCATCGGTACCGCGTTCTAGCAGAATAAACTGCTCGTTGGCTAAATCGGCAAGAGAAACGACCTTCGCCGTGGCAAGCAAAGAGCCTGCCGGCACTACCGCCATCAACTCGTCGCGCACCAACGGCCGCGACGCCACGCCGGCGTCGCGTGGCTCGCGCGGAATAAAGCCCAGGTCGCAGCGGCCTTCCGCCACCCATTGCTCAATCTCTGAGTAATCACCCATCAGCAGCTCATAATCGACGTCCGGGTGATCGGCGCGAAAGCGCGCGATCACCGGCGGCAGCACGTGGGTCGCCACGCTCGAAAACGTACCGATGCAGATTTTGCCGCGCATAAGCCCACGCATCTCATCCACCCGTCGCTGCAAGCGAGTGAATTCCTCGCATAACGCCTCGACTGCCGGCATGACCTGCCGCCCGTCGGCAGAAAGCACCACGCCCTCGCGGCTGCGATCAAGCACCTTAAAACCCCAGTCTGCCTCAAGGTCGCCCACCATACGGCTCACGCCCGACTGCGAATAGCTCAACCGCTCGGCGGCGCGCGTAAAACTGCCGGCGCGCACGGTCTCGAGCAGCACCTGCATCTTTTGAATATTGGTCTCCACGGCACGTCCCCACCTTTGCATGAGTTTTTGTCATGTTATCCATGCATTATATTCGCTTTTCTTCTAAAGCCAGTTCACCCATAGTGAACATGCTCGGATATAGAGGGGATGTCAGCGCATGAACAACGGACTGTTTACGTACTTAGCAGCATTGCTATTGTTTGGCTCCAACGGCATCATCGCCGCTGCCATCGCGCTGCCCAGCTCCGATATCGTGCTCCTGCGCACGTTTCTGGGAGCCCTCTCGCTTGTAACCATCCTCGCCACTACCCAACACCATAAGTTGCAGGCGCCATCTCGCCCCCGTGAAGCCGCAGCCCTCCTCCTTTCGGGAGCCGCGCTGGGCGCCAGCTGGATTTTTCTGTTCCGCGCTTATCAGACAATCGGCGTCGGCGTATCCTCGCTGCTGTACTACTGCGGCCCCATCATTGTCATGGCGCTCTCCCCGCTCATCTTTGGCGAAAAGCTGACCGGCGGCAAAATCGCCGGGTTTATCGCCGTCGCCTGCGGCGCTTTTCTCATTGCAGCGCAAGGTCTAGGCGGCAATATGCCCATTGCGGGTATCGCCTGCGGCATCGCCTCGGCATTTTGCTATGCGCTGATGGTCATCGCTAGCAAGGGTGCGCCACACATCGAAGGTCTCGAGAACTCCGCGCTCCAGGTGAGCGCCGCCTTTGTGACCGCGTTGGTCCTCACGCTCATCACGCAGGGCGCTCCCTCGTTCCTGTCCGCCGGCGTCGCCGCCAGTATTGATTGGCGCGCCGTCGCTATGCTCGGCGTCGTCAACACCGGCATTGGTTGCCTGCTCTACTTTAGCGCCGTCGCCAAGCTGCCCGTCCAGACCGTCGCCGTCGTCGGCTACCTCGAGCCGCTTTCGGCGGTCGTGTTCTCGGCCGTCCTTTTGGGCGAAGCCATAACACCGGTCCGCCTGATGGGCGCCGCGCTTATCATCGGCGGCGCGATTTTTTGCGAACTCGCCGGCAAACGCGCAAACGCCAAGGCTGGCATCGCCCAGACAGTACGTGCTTAAAAGTCTCTGCTTTGAAATGCTACCTGCGTAGATAAATAATCCCCAGCTGAGGATTATTGTCTAAAATAACCCGATGTGCCAAACTGCTCTTGTATGTATAAAGACGGCATAAAGTTTTTTGTCCTAGACAGATAACCGGATGTCTAAGGGAGTCCTCGTGGCACACAATAAACTGGAGGCAAACCTCCAAGACCAGCGCGGGCAAGGCGGGCACGGAGCCATCCCCCTCTCCGCTGGCATGCTGCTCGTAACGCTCGGCGTCGTCTATGGCGACATCGGCACGAGCCCCATGTACACCATGAAATCAATCGTCGCCAACAACGGCGGCATCGGTACCGTCAGCGAGGACATGATCCTGGGCGCGCTTTCGCTCGTCATCTGGACCATGACGCTCGTGACCACGGTCAAGTACGTGGTAATCGCCATGAAGGCCGACAACCACAACGAAGGCGGCATCTTCGCCCTGTTCAGCCTCGTACGCAAGGTGGCACCATGGCTGATTCTGCCCGCCATGATCGGCGGTGCGGCACTGCTTGCCGACGGCATCCTCACCCCCGCCGTCACGGTCACCACAGCCATCGAGGGTCTGCGCACCATCGAATGGGGCCATGCGCTGCTGGGCGACGGCCAGACCAACGTCATCATCATCACCATCATCATTATCTGCGGGCTGTTTGCCATGCAGCGCGCCGGCACCTCGTCAATCGGCAAGCTCTTCGGCCCGCTTATGACGCTATGGTTCCTGTTTCTGGCGGGCGCCGGCCTGTTCAACATGCTCGGCAACCTGTCCATCCTGCGCGCACTCAACCCCATCCGCGGCGTCATGTTCCTGTTCTCGCCCATCAACCACTCGGGCATCATGGTGCTCGGCTTCGTCTTCCTGTCGACGACCGGCGCCGAGGCGCTCTATTCGGACATGGGTCACGTGGGCAAGGCCAACATTTGCGCATCCTGGCCGTTCGTAAAGGCGGCCCTCATCCTTAACTATCTGGGTCAGGGCGCTTGGCTGCTCGCCAACAACTCCAATCCCCAAATGCTCGCGATGGATATCGTCAACCCGTTCTATATGATGCTTCCCGAGCCCCTGCGCCCCTTTGCCATCGTGCTTTCGGCCGTAGCGGCCATCATCGCCTCGCAGGCGCTCATCACCGGCTCGTTCTCGCTGGTATCCGAGGCAACCCGTCTCAACCTTATGCCGCACCTGCGCATCCACTACCCCAGCGACACCAAGGGGCAGCTCTATATTCCGCTCGTCAACAACATCATGTGGGTCGGCTGCATCTTCATCGTGCTGCTGTTCCAAAACTCCGAGCGCATGGAGAGCGCCTACGGCCTCGCCATTACCGTGACCATGCTCATGACCACGACGCTTTTGACGAGCTACATCGCCGGCATCCTCAAGCACAGGCTGGGTGCCTGCGTCTTCGCCCTGCTCTTTGGTGCCATCGAGCTGTGCTTCTTCGCCTCGTGCCTCACCATGTTCTTTGACGGCGGCTATGTGATGATCTTCTTGGCCGCACTGCTGTTTGGCCTTATGTACGTGTGGCGCCGCGGCACCGCCATCGAGCGCACGCAGACGATCCTGCTGCCCGTCTCCAAGTACATCGATCAGCTCAACCGCCTGCGCAACGACGAGACCTACCCCGTGCTCGCCGACAACCTGGTGTTCCTCACCAACAGCCCCGATCCGCTCACGCTCGACCGCGACGTGCTCTATTCCATCCTGGACAAGCACCCCAAGCGCGCCAAGGCATATTGGTTCATTAACGTGCACGTTACCGACGAACCCTATACGCACGAGTATTCCGTCGAGACCTTTGGCACGGACTTCCTCTTCCGCGTGCGCCTGGACCTGGGCTTTAAGGTCAACCAGCGCGTCAACGCCTATCTGCGTCAGATCGTCGGCGACTTGATGGCATCGGGCGAGCTGCCGCCGCAACATCACACCTACTCCATCTACGAGACGCGCGGCAACGTGGGTGACTTCCGCTTTTGCATGCTGCGCAAGATGCTTGCCCCCGAAACGGACATCAACCGCAATGACCACCGCGTGATGGCCATCAAGTACGCCGTCCGCCGCGCCTGCGGAAGCCCGGCACGCTGGTACGGTCTTGAGAACTCGGCCATCATCATTGAGTACGTACCGCTGTTTGCCCGCATGCGGCCGGCCGTTAAGCTCGTGCGCACCCAGGTGCCGCTCGAGGTTCAGATCGAAGAGGCCGAGGAAATGGAAGTCGACATCTTCTCGGACGACTTGGTCAACGGCAACGAAGCCGGTAAGGACATGAACGTCGATCCCACCGAGTTGCTCGAGAGCGTCGCCGATACGCCCGAACAGCAACAGCTCGACGGCCTCGAGAACGAACAACTCAACGACGCCAACTTCTAGTGACGTCACAAATCAACGACAGCGGCCCTGCACCTCGCGAGAGGTGCAGGGCCGTCTTGTATTGCAGTAAAGCTAGCGGCTACGAACGGCGCGGCTCGGGAACCACGAGCCTATCGGGGCTCGCGCCCTCGGCATCCATCAGGCTCACGTAGCGAATCGACGGATCCCCATACATCGCGTAGTAATAATTGCCCGTGCGCGCGCTAAAGCATCCGGTGTAGATAGTCTTCTCGAACTTGCCATCGCCCATCCTGGACGCCCCCTCAATCATCACCACGCCCTCGAGCGAGCGGAACATGCGGACGACGTTTTCGACCTCGCTCTCCTTTTGCGGATAATTGGCATTGAGGTACGCCGCCTTTACAAAACGGCTCGGCGAATAGCAATCGCCCGGAATGCCGCGCATGCCGGCACCGGCTCCATAGGGCTTAAGCTCGGCGCCACGCCATGTCGCCGTCTGCGGAAAATCGCTTGTGGCCGTGATATAGGTGCGCAGGTTTTCCATGTGCCACGGGAAGGTGGGCTGATTGGCAAGGGTGTCGACCGGATCGTCGTATACATGCAGGCCGTCAGCCATCATCTCGACCACGATGCTACGCTGGCTGTCGCCGATAATCCAATGGAGCAGCGACACGCCCAGCCCCTCTCCTGCAGATTTGGCGACAATCACCGTATCGCGCAGCGCAGCCTCGACCTCGTCGACCGTCGAGAACGTCGCTGCCACCCACAGGGGAAACTCATAGGCCGCGATATTGGTCTTGCCGTCAACCGGACCCTCGGCATACTCGGCATAGCCGGGAAAGTTGAGTCCCGCCACGGCGAGGCCCGCATCGTTGCCACAGTCGAAGAACATAGGGTAGTTCTTGTAATCGATGCACAT
Source organism: Collinsella sp. AF33-16 (assembly GCF_003475325.1). Lineage (GTDB taxonomy): Bacteria > Actinomycetota > Coriobacteriia > Coriobacteriales > Coriobacteriaceae > Collinsella. Next base: position 75,645 of record NZ_QRQC01000004.1, read on the forward strand.
ACCGATCACCGCGTGTGCCGCTGTTGCGTCGTCGATAAACGAATACGGAATGTGAAATCCGCGCGGCATCACACGAACCTGTTGGCCGTAGTCAAAGCTCCAGTCGAGGTTGCGGCCTAGATACATGTGGCCGGAATTATCGGTAAATCGAATGCTCGTACACATAGCGCCTCCTAGTTTTACGTTCCTGCTAAGGTTATTGTCACCAAACAAAAAGGCGCTAAACACAAAAGCCCGGACATGACAACAATGTCACGCCCGGGACAAAAACGACGAAGTGCGGTGCTGTGGTCGCCCTAGACAAGCTTGCCAAGACAGTGATCGATCATATGCTGGATCATCTGCGCCTCGAAGCCCACAAAGTCCTGCTTGCGCTCGCGCATCTTGCCATCGACGATCTGGTCAAAGGCAACCTTGCACTTGATATAGCGCGTGGACTTGGTGACCCCCTCGTGCGTCAGGCAGCTCTCCTCCATCTTGCTGGCGCCCAGGCCAAACACCAGACGGGGGTTGTAGAGCACGTGGGGCTCGCCGGCGTCGTCCAGGTAGACGCAGACCTTCTTGGTAACGCCAATCTGGTTAGCGGCAAGGCAGCCGGCATCGTCGAGCGACTTGATGGTATCGATCAGGTCCTGAGCAACCGACTCGTCCTCGACGGTCGCAACCTCGCAACGCTGGGACAGGATAGCCTCGTCGTGGCAAAGCTCTTTAATCATACGTTCCTCCATAGGGGTTGTTGTAACCGCTTAAGTATACGGTACCCACACATTTTCATGCGATAAATACCGTCCGTCTGTTACAAAGCGCCGAACATCAACATGCGAGGAACAGCAAGGTTGTAAAGACGATATAGTAAGTGAGTTCGTGTCAATCGGCCTAAACTCGGGGCCGAACAAGGAAAGGGTATGCATGGACGAACTTTTTCACGTCAGTGAGCGCAAGTCCACAATCGGGACCGAACTTCGCGCTGGACTGACAACATTCCTGGCGATGGCCTACATCATCGCCGTCAACCCCGCAGTGCTCTCGGGCGCTGGCATTGATGCGGGAGCGCTCGCCTGCGCCACCTGCCTGGGCGCCGGCATCATGACCATCTGCATGGGCATCTTCGCAAACCGCCCGCTCGCCTGCGCTTCAGGCCTGGGCATCAACGCCATGATCGCGGGCATCACCACCACCATGTGCGGCGGTGACTGGCACGTCGCCATGAGCGTTATCTTCCTCGAGGGTATCGTCATCTTGCTGCTCGTCCTTTGCGGCCTGCGCGAGGCCATCATGGACGCCATCCCCGTGGTCCTGCGCCACGCCATCTCGGTGGGTCTGGGCCTGTTTATCGCCATGATCGGCCTGTGCGACGCCGGCATCATCACCGCTGGCGCCGGTACGCTCGTCGGCCTGGGCGACATCGCCTCCCCCACCTTTATCGTCGGCATCATCTCCATCGTCGTGACGGTTGCCCTGGCTTCCCGCAACGTGCCGGGCTCGCTGCTCATCGGCATCATCGTCGCCGTTATCGCCGGAATCCCGCTGGGCGTCACCCATGCGCCCGAGGGCCTCATCGCACCGCTCGACTTCTCGACCTTCGGCGCCCCGTTTGCCAGCACTGCCGACGGCAACCTTGCCATCGTGAAGGTCCTGACCGACCCGATGCTGCTCGTCGTTGCCTTCTCGCTGCTCATGAGCGACTTCTTCGACACCATGGGCACCGCGATGGCCGTCGCCAAGCAGGGCGAGTTCTTGACCGAGGACGGCAATGTCGAGGACATCCGTCCCATCCTGGTCGTCGACTCCGTGGCCGCTGCTGCCGGTGGCTTTATGGGCGTCTCCTCCATCACCACCTTCGTCGAGTCCACCTCTGGCGCTGCCGACGGTGGCCGCACGGGCCTCACCTCCGTCACCACCGGCGTGCTGTTCATTCTCGCCGCGTTCTTCTCCCCCATCGTCACCATCGTTTCCAGCGCCGCCACCTGCGGTGCTCTGGTCTACGTCGGCTACCTCATGATGAGCGAGGCCTCCGAGATCGACTGGTCCGACGTGTCGCAGGGCTTCCCGGCGTTCATGATTGTCGCCGGCGTGCCCTTCACCTACTCCATCTCTGCCGGCATTGGTCTGGGCTTTATCGCCTACGTGGTCGTCGCGCTCTTTAAGGGCGAGGCATCCAAGATCAAGCCGCTCATGTGGATCGCAGCCCTTGCCTTCCTCGTCTACTTCTTTGTAGCGTAACGGCAAAGCTGCCAAAGCAGAACACCAAAGCGCGGAGTCGCATCGAGCGGCTCCGCGCTTTTCTTTTAAAGCCAGGCACCGCACGGACGCGCGATGTATTGCCTCCCAAGTTTTGGACATTTTGCCCTCCAAACGGCACTACCGCCGGCTACATCCTGCAGATATGCTGGGCGTAATCGCATAGGCCCTATGAGGATGGGAGTAACCATGGCCACCTTGTTCACGACCCCCAAGCGCAATGATAAAACCTCAGGAGCCCATTTTGTCGAGCCCGACGTGCACCGTCGCACGCTGCTCGCGCACGGCAGCTGGCGCCGCGTGACGCGCCGCATCGTCTGCGGCCTGGCCTGCGCGCTCACGGTAAGTTCGCTGCTCATGCCGAGCGTCTCGCTCGCGGCGGAGTGGGTGGACGTTGGCGGCGTCCGCCATGAAGCGGCCGCGGGGCCCACGGGAGACGCCGCCGGCACCTGGAGCTGGGACGGCGCCGACGATATGAAGCTCAACGGCTATGACGGCGGTGCGATCAAGGCTGCGGGCAAGCTCAACATTGCCTACGAGGGCAAGAACACCGTGAAAACCGAGCCCGATTACACCGGGGCCGCCATCAAGGCGCAGGATTGCACTAGCCAGAAAGCAGAGTTGAACATAACGAGCTCGAATAGCACGGATGAGCTCAATGTGACAGCCGAGGCCGATGCAATTAAATCAACAGGTGACCTTTCCATTTCTGGCCCAGGCACTGTGAACACCACAAGCACTAATTCCGACGGAATTGAGGCAAAGGGCGATCTCTCTATCACAGGCTCGGGCACCGTGAATGCAACGGGCGGTACCGAAGGCATCCAATCCAAGGGCAAGACCACCATCGATTCCTCTGGTACAGTGATCGCTAAAGGAGGCGAAGGTTACGGCGTCGCCGCGGGCAGTGACCTGATCATCAAAGGCGGTGGCAAGGTAGAAGCAAGCTCGATAGAAGAAGCGGCGATTTGGGCTGACGACAACATCGACATCTCGGGCGGCAGCCAGGTCAAGGCGAACTCCGAGGGAGATCTTGCCGTCAACGCTGAGGGCAGTCTCGCGGTCACGAACGCCTCCCTTGACGCAAGTGGTGTTAAATATGGCGTCTATGCTTGCAAGGGCGCTATACTCGATCACGCGACCGTAACGGTCCGCACAAGCGCGAGCGGCGGCCAGGCCATCGCCCTCATCACTGACGGGGACGACATCGTCATCAAGAATGGTTCCATCGTGGACGCGTTCGCGGAAGGCGAATTCTCGGTTGCAATCTCTACCAGAAACCACCAGCTCAACGACGCGGGCGGACACATCTACATCAGCGACTCCGTTGTTAAGGCTATAGCCCGCTATGTCGAGTCCGGTAGCGACGGCCCTGACCACTACAGCAACGACCAAAGCGGCGAGGTCATCCCTGAGCCTAGGGGTCTGAACATCGGTATCTTCGCCCAGACCAGCGAGGGCATCACGCCCGCGACTATTTCGATCGTCCGCAGCAAGGTCACTGCCGAAGGAGACACGGCGGCGATCTTCGCCCTTGCCATGAGCGCGGACGGCAAGGCAATCGGCACCATCGAAATCGAAGGCTCCACCATCCTGACGCCTGAAGGCGGCAAGGTCATTGACTATCGCAACAAAGAAGAGCTCAGCAACGGCGACATCTACGAAGCGGGTCAAACCATCGGCACGGGCGACGCTGTGATCGACTCCCCCTATAACGAAGCTGTCGCCAAGAGCACGGTCATCGTGCCTCCCGAGGAGATCAAACCCGAGGAGAAGCCAGGCGAGACCAAGCCCGAGGGTTCCAAGTCCGAGGGCACGAAGACAACCAAGACCGTTGCAGTTGCAGCCACGGGAGCCAAGACCACCGGCAAGCTCGCGGCAACCGGCGACGCCTCGAGCGTAGCCATCGTGGCAGCCGCCCTTGCGGGAACAGCCGCCATCGCCGCCGGCGCCGCGGTGAGTCGCAAGCGTGCATAGACGCCTCGATCTTTAACGCACGGGGCGGCACCCCCGAATACGCCTAGTCCGCACGCCGTTTAGCAACGCCACCGCCAAGCTCCCCTCCGGCGGTGGCGTTTCCTGTTTGCACTCGTATGGCGCACACGCGAGCGGAGTCGCAACAAGCGGCTCCGCGCTTTGTGATTAATGCCCGACAACGCGTAGGTGCGCAGCTTATTCCTCTTCCGGATTTTGGACATTTTGCCCTCCAAACGGCACTACCGCCGGCAACATCCAGCAGATACGCTGAATCTAGCCGTATAGGCCCTATGAGAACGGGAGCAACCATGGCAGCCTTGTTCACGACCCCCAAACGCAATGACACTACCGCCGGAACCCATGTTGCCGAACCCGACGTTCGCCGTCGCATAGGACTCGCGCACGGCAGCTGGCGCCGCGTGACGCGCCGCATCGTCGTAGGCGCCGTGTGCGCGCTCACGGTGAGCTCGCTGCTCATGCCGAGCGTCTCGCTCGCGGCGGAATGGGTCAAGGTCGGCGGCAACAAGTACAACACCGCGGCGAGCGACGAGGCCGGTACCTGGTCGTGGGACGGCGCCGACGACTTGAAGCTCAACAACTATAACGGCGGCGAGATCCAGGCCGCAGGCAAGCTCAACGTGAATTACTCGGGAACCAACATCGTCACTGCCGAATGGATCGAAAGCATCAACGTTTCTCATGGCACTAACGAGAATGCCGAGCTCAATATCCAAGGCGACGAGGGCGGCACGTTCAGCGTGACATCTACTGAGGACGCTATCCTCTCCACGGGTAATATCAACATCGACGGAGCCGGATCCGTCAACGCCACGAGCACTGGGTTTGATGCCATCAATGCCGGAGGTGATCTCGCTATCAAAGGTTCGGGCAACGTCAACGCCACGGGTGCATCGGATGGCATCAGGGCAAACGGCAATATCACGATTGACGACAGCGGAGTCGTCGCCGCCAGGGCTACCAAGGACAAGGGTATTGGAGCCGACAAGAACCTCACCATCAAGGGTGGCGGGACGGTCGAGGCAAGCTCAGCCGATGGTGAGGCCCTTTGGAGCGGCGGCAATATCAACATCTCGGACGGCAGCCAGGTCAAGGCAAGCTCCGAGAAAGACGCTGCCGTCGAGGCCAAGGGCAGCCTCGCAGCCACAAACGCCTCCCTCAACGTAAACGGTGTTGAATATGGCGTCTATGCCCACAAGGGCATCACCCTCGATCATGCAAACGTGACGGTCCGTGCAAGTAAAGGCAGATACGGTGGCGCCAACGCCCTCTTCACCTACCAGGACGACATCGTCGTCAAGAACGGCTCCACCGTGGACGCGTTTGCGGAAGGCGAGGTTTCGGCTGCATTCTCCACCAGAAGCGATCGACCCAACGAGGAGGGTGGCCACATCTACATCAGCGACTCCGTTGTCAAGGCCATAGCCCGCTATGTCGAGAACGGCGACGGCCCCATCCCCTACAGCGAAAACCAAGATGGCGAGACGAGCCCCGAGCCCCAAGGCGAGAACATCGGCATCATCGCCCAGACCAGCGAGGGCGTCACACCCGCAGTCATCTCGATCATCCGCAGCAAGGTAACGGCCGAAGGAGATACAGCGGCAATCTTTGCCCGTGCCATGAGCGCTGACGGCAAGACAATCGGCACCATCAAGATTGAGAACGCCGCCATCCAGACGCCCGAAGGCGGCAAGGTCATTGACTATCGCAAGCTCCGTGACGGCATCTACGAGGCAGGCCAAGCCATCGGCACGGGCGACGCTGTGATCGACTCCCCCTATAACGAAGCTGTCGCCAAGAGCATGGTCATCGCACCTCCCGAGGTAGCCAAGCCGGAAGACCCCAAGCCCGACGAGACCAAGCCCGCAGAAAGCAAGCCCGCGGAGTCCAAGCAGAACCCCAAGCCTGAGTGCTCAAAGCCGACCAAGGCCGTTGCGGCTTCAATCACGAAAGCCAAGACTACCGGCGTGCTCGCGGCAACCGGCGACACCTCGGGTGCGGCCATCGTGGCAACCGTCCTTGCGGGAACAGCCGCTATCGCCGCAGGCACCATGGCGAGCCGCAAGCGCTCTTAGACGCCTCTGCGCACATGGCAGCTCCCGCGAAGGCCCCGAGTCCCAGCACCGTTTAACAACGCCACCGCCGAGCTCCCCTCCGGCGGTGGCGTTTTCCATATGCGTCCGCAGGGTATGCACGAGATTGTCTTTGGTCTAGCCCAACCTGCATGAGCCGGCGTGCGACAATGGGGGCCGTCGATATCACAACGCCGAGAGAAGCCCGTCATGGAAGCGCATCAAAAGCAGATAACCGTTCATGCACAGCATGCCGAAAGCGCACCAGTCATCTATCTTCCCGTGGTCATGGGCGACGGCACGGAGGTTTATGAACGCTGCCGAGAGCTCAACTGCCCGCCCTTCACGCTTGTCGGCATTGGCAGCCTCAACTGGAATCGCGAGCTGAGCCCCTGGGTATGCGACGGTACCGTGCGCGATGCCGAGCCCTTTGGTGGACAGGCCGCTGGTTTTCTTGACGAGTTGTTGAAGCAGATAATCCCAGAGGCCGAATCATCGCTCCCGCAACCGCCCACCTGGCGCGGCGTTGCCGGCTACTCGTTGGCGGGTCTTTTTGCACTGTGGGCACTTTGGCAAACAGATGTCTTTGAGCGCGCGGCGAGTGCATCGGGGTCGCTGTGGTTCCCCGGCTTTATCGACTACGCGCGCGAGCGCACGATGACAGCTACGCCCGACGCCGTCTATCTGTCACTCGGCAAAAAGGAAACCAAGACGCCCAACCGCATGATGCGGCACGTACTCGACGATACGCGCGCGATGGAAGAGCTGTTTATCGAGCGTGACATTCCAACAACGCTGGAGCTCAACCCCGGCAATCACTTTACCCAAACTGACCTGCGCATGGCACGCGGCATCCACTGGATACTGACGCATTAAAAATGGCATCCACGCGTACATACGCATGGACGCCATTTTTAATTTGGCTGAACGCAGCTGCTATTCAGCAGTCTCCTCAAGCTCGGAAGTATCGAACTCAAAGTCGTTACCGGGCAGGATGGCGTTGAGCACAATGCCCACCAGCGAGCCCACGGCAAGGCCCGAAAGCGAAATCGTCACGCCGCCCAGCTCCAGCACGATGGCACCGGCGGTACTGTAGGCAATGCCGAGCGAAAGCACGAGCACCAGAGCCGCCACCAGCACGTTGCGGTTGTTCTGGAAATCAACCTGGTTCTCGATGAGGTTACGTACACCAACGGCGCTGATCATGCCGTAGAGCACGAGCGACACACCGCCGATAACGCATGCCGGCATGGCGGCAATCACCGCAGCAAACTTGGGGCAGAACGAAAGCACGATGGCGCAGCAGGCGGCAATGCGAATCACACGCGGGTCGAACACACGCGTCAAGGCAAGCACGCCGGTGTTCTCGCCATAGGTGGTGTTAGCCGGAGCGCCAAAGAGCGATGCGAGAATGGTCGCCAGGCCGTCGCCAAGCAGCGTGCGATGCAGGCCAGGATCGGCGATGTAGTTACGCTCGCAGGTGGAGCCGATAGCCGAGATATCACCGATATGCTCGATCATGGTCGCAAAGGCCAGTGGCATGATGGTGATAATGGCCGTCGTGGCAAGACTGCTATCGAACTGCGGTCCAAAGAGCGCAAACACGGTGTTGTCCCACACGACGGGCAAGCCAACCCAGGGGGCGGCTGCGACGCCAGAGAAGTCGACCTCGCCCAGCGCGGCCGCAACGGCATAGCTCACCACAACGCCCAGCAGAATCGGCACGATCTTGACCATGCCGCGGCCCCAAATGTTGCAGATGATGATCACGGCAACGGCAATAGCAGCAACAAACCAGCTGGTCTGGCAGTTAGCAATGGCAGAGCTTGCCAGGATCAAGCCGATGGAAATGACGATGGGGCCAGTCACCACCGGCGGGAAGAAACGCATGACACGCTTGGCGCCAAAGGCGCGGAACAGGGCCGCAAGCACCGGATAGAGCAGGCCGGCACAAGCTACGCCCAGGCAAGCGTAGGGCAAAAGCTCAGCCTCGCCGTTGGGCGCAATGGCGGCATAACCCGCGATAAAGGCAAACGAGGAGCCCAGGAACGCGGGCACCTTACCGCGCGATAGAAAATGAAACAGCAGCGTGCCGATGCCGGCGAACAGAAGCGTCGCCGAAACGGAAAGGCCGGTGAGCACGGGCACGAGCACCGTGGCTCCGAACATCGCAAACATGTGTTGCAAACCCAACACAAACATGCGCGGGCGGCCGAGCGACGATGCATCGTAGATGGCATCGGTGACGGCGGGCGTCGAAGACTGGGACATGGAAGTCCTTTCGAATGGAAGGGCGATCAGGCATATCGGATAACCTGCCCGAACGATACGATCCGAACCATTGTACGCGATATGCAGTACCTCGCACGCGCCGCCACCTGCAAACGCTAGCGCTATTTCCAAACGCGCTCGGCAATACGCCTGACCAGCGCAATCTTTGCCCACTGCTCGTCCTCGGTCAGCTTATTGCCAATCTCGCAGCTGGCAAAGCCACACTGCGGAGACAGATACAGGTTCTCGAGCGGCACGTACTTTGCCGCCTCGCGGATGCGCTCGACGATAGCATCCTCGTTCTCGAGCTCTGCCGCCTTGGTGGTCACCAAGCCCAGCACGACCTTCTTGCCGGGAGCAACGTACTTGAGCGGCTCAAAACCACCGGCGCGGGGCGTGTCGAACTCCAGATAGAACGCGTCAACGTCCTCATGCGCAAACAGGTACGGCGCGATGGGGTCGTAGCCGCCCTCAAAAGCGTAGGTGGAGTGGTAGTTGCCGCGGCATACATGCGTGTTGATAACCAGATCGTCGGGCTTGCCCTCGATGGCGGCATTGTTGAGCGCCACGCCCAGCTCGCTTACCTTTTGCAGGTCGACCGGGCTCATGCCGGTTTTGGCAACAAAATCGGTATCGCAGTAGATGCCCCAGGTGCAGTCATCAAACTGGATGTTGCGGCAGCCCGCGGCATACAGGTCAGCAATCACGGTGCGGTATGCTGCGGCAATGGCATCGACGAGCTCTTCGTCGGTCTTGTAGACGGCGTGCAGACTCTCCTGCTGGCCATCGCAGCGGTCGAGCGTAACCTCCGAGAACGTCTGGATCGGCGCCGGAATGGTCTGACGCGCGACCTGGCCCTCCCCCTCAAGCGCCTTGACGAACTTAAAATGCTCGACGAACGGATGATTCTTGCCGCCAATGGGGCCGGTCACCACGGCGGTGTCAGCCGTGGTCTCCTCGTCGTGGAACATATAGCCCGTACGCGAGGTGCGGCGTTCAATGCCGTTGAGCCCCCACATAAAGTCGAGGTGCCAGTAACTGCGACGAAACTCGCCATCGGTAATCACCTGCAGGCCAGCGGCCTTTTGCTTGTCCACCAGGTCGCGAATAGCCTCATCCTCGACGGCCTTAAGCCCCTCGGCATCAAGCGTGCCTGCCGCATAGGCAGCGCGGGCATCCTTTACGGCCTGCGGACGAAGAAAACTGCCGACGATATCGGCACGAAACGGCGCGTTCGGTTGAATCGAAGTGCTCATAGATATCTCCCTTTGCATTGGTTGCTTTACTGGGACAGAGTATGAGCGCTCATATAGCCATCGTAAAATATACGTTTATAACAGTTTGATATAGATGCTTCCTATATCAGTTGGGACTGCCATGAAGAGATTTGACCTGTACAGGACGCAGCAGTCTAGATATGCTGACGGATCGCGTCGATATAGGCTTGACCGTAGCGCGTAAGCGTCGTGTTCTTGCGCGTGATGATGCCGATCTCCATGTACTCATCCACATCGAGCGGAATCGAGATAATGCCGGGGCCGTTGAGTTCGTGGCTAATCACGCCCGAGCACACCGTGTAGCCGTTGAGGCCCATGGCCAAATTGAACAACGTCGCACGGTCGCGCACGCGGATATTCTTGCGACGCTCAAACGTCGAGGTCAGCTCCTCGGAATAGTAAAACGAGTTGTAGCTGCCCTGCTCGTAGGACAGGAACGGGTAGTCTTCCAGATCCTCGAGCGTCACGCTGGAGCGGTCCGCCAGCGGATGGTCGGCACAGACGAAGATATGCGGCGTGGCACAGAAGAGCCCTTCGAACACGAGCTCGTTGGCCGCCAGCATGCGCTCGATAACCTCGCGGTTGTGCTCGGACAGATACAGGATGCCCAGCTCGCTTTTCATGTGCGCGACATCCTCGATAATCTCGTGGGTCTGCTCCTCGCGTAGGGTAAAGTCATAGCGCGCGGCATCGAACTCACGGATCACATCGACAAACGCGTTGACGGCAAAGGAATAATGCTGGCAGCTCACACTAAAGTGCGGCACCTGCTCGGACGCGCCCTTGTACTTGCCTTCGAGCAGATCCGCCTGATCGAGCACCTGGCGCGCGTAGCCCAAGAAGGTCTCGCCCTCCTCGGACACAATGACACCCTTGTTGGTGCGCTCAAAGATGTGCACACCCATCTCGTTTTCGAGATCGCGGATCGACGCGGTAATCGAAGGCTGCGACACAAAGAGCCGGCGCGAGGCCTCGGTGATGCTGCCGCATTCGGCAACTTTGACGACATACCTGAGCTGTTGAAGCTTCATGATGGCCTCCCTAGACGTCCGCGAAACCCGAACCCGCCGCATCTGCCTGACGCATAAACGACGGCATCTCCCCCGTCGCGGCGCAGGCGGCAATCTGATGCAGAGCCCCGGCAACCGCATCGTCTGCCGCAGCGCCGATATGCCAGCGCGCGGCAGCCGTGACGGCCTCGTTGGCATTGGCGACTGCAACGGAGTTGGGGACGGCACCGATCATGGGCAGGTCGTTATCGGAATCGCCAAATACGGCCACCTCGTCGGACGTCAGGTCCAAAGCGCGCGCCAGCTCCAGCGCAGCGCAACCCTTGTCCCAACCTGCTGGAAGAATGTCGAACAGGCGCACACGATTGTTGGGAAACACAAGCGAGAGTTCCGGCACCTCAGCGGCAACGCGCTCGCGGAGCTCCGCGAGCTCCTCACGCGAACGAGCACTCCAGATATTCGCCTTGAACACCGACGCGTCATCGACGACAGGACGGCACGGGGCCTCTTCGCCCTTGAGCCATGCGTTGCCGCCCGACTCCATGGCGCGGCGCACACGCTCGGGGTCGCTCGTCACACAATAGGCATCGTTATTCCAAAAGTCATCGCCTAAGCTGTAGACCTTCAGATAGGTATCGTCGGTTTCTTCTTCCAGATAGGCGGCCAAACGCATGAGTGCGTCGCTATCGGTCGCATGCGAGGCTACCACCTCGCCGTCCACAAACATGACCTGGCCGTTGCAGAACGCGCCGGTCGAGAAGCACTCGGCGCGATTGCGGAACATCCAGCCCATCGCGGAGGGCTGGCGACCCGAAACCGGGCCAAAGTGCAGACCCGCCGCCTGCATGGCATGAATGCCCTCGATGGCGTAGTCGCTGGCGCCGTCATGCCCGGCTGGAATCAGCGTATCGTCCATATCGGTCAGCACAAGTTTAATCATAAGGCCCCCTCGGTCATTCTTAATCCCGTCTATTGTACCGACCTGCCAAAAAGAGACAGGTTTATATTGGCAGGTTTTATCTGGGAAAACGCAAAGCCCCAGTTGTTACCTGCCAAAATAAACCTGTCCCTTATTGGCAGGTGCGCTAGTATAGGGAACAACAGATTCGATGCGGGAGTGCCGGCGGTGCAAACCACAAGGCTGAGAGGGCATAGGGCCCAATCCTTTGAACCTGTCAGTTAATGCTGGCGTAGGGAGCATGCCGCCTTTACAGGGGCGCTGTCTATGCACAGCGCCCCTTTTCTATGCCAAGGAGGCATGTGCAGTGATCGATTCGGAACAGCTTAAGCAAAATGTGGTCAAGGCCGTGGAGAAGATTCGCGCCACCAATCCCATGGCGGGCTCCATCACCAACACGGTGACGATTGACTTTGTCGCCAACGCGCAGCTCGCCGTGGGCGGATCGGCCGCCATGGTCTATCTGCCCGACGAGGGCGAGGCGCTCGTTGCCGGCGGCGGCGCCATCTATCTCAATATGGGCACACTCTTCCCCATCTACGAGCAGACGATTCCCCGCGCGGCCAAGGCGGCACACGACGCCGGCAAGCCCTGGGTGCTCGATCCGGTGGGCCTGGGCATCGGCAGCCTGCGCACCCAACTGGTAAACGAACTCAAGCAGTACAAACCCGCCATCGTGCGCGGCAATGCCTCCGAGATTATCGCGCTCGCCGGCCTGTGGGGCCTTGAGGGCGAAGCGGCCGATCTGAGTCGCGTGCGCGGTGTCGATACCACCGACACGGTAGACGCCGCCCGCGGCGCCGCCGTGGCGCTCGCCCGCTACACCGGCGGCGCCGTTGTGGTCTCGGGCGAAGTCGACCTGATTACCGACGGCACGACCGTGGCCAAGTCCCACGGCGGCAGCCCACTCATGTCCAAAATCACCGGCTGCGGTTGCTCGCAGGGCGGTGTGCTGGCTGTGTACGCCTGCGCTGCCGATCCGTTTACGGCAGCCATCTGTGGCACCGCCGTCTACAACGTTGCCGGCACGCGTGCCGCCGCTGTCGCCGATGCCCCGGCAAGCTTTAAGGTCGCCTTTATCGACGAGCTCTATCGCGCAACCGCCCAGGACATCGCCGATAACCAACTCGAGCTCGAGGAGGCATAAGGCATGTCCGAGCCCGCAACCAATGCCGGTATGAACACGCTCGTCGCCGTAGCCATCGCCCCGTGCGGCACCGGCGACGAGCTGTCCGCCGAGGTCGCCGAGGTCGTACGCGTCATTCGCGAGAGCGGCCTTCCCAACCGCACCACCTCGATGTTCACCGAGATCGAGGGTGACTGGGACGAAGTCATGCAGGTCGTGCGCGACGCAACCTTTGTGTTGGCGAGCAAGGGCATCCGCACCGAAGTCGTGCTCAAGGCCGATATTCGACCCGGATTTACCGACACCATGACTGGCAAGCTCGAGCGCATGGAAGCGCAGATCAAAAAGCAGGAGGAAGCACAGTGAGCATCCGCGACAACCTTGATATCTCGGCCTATCTGGTACTCGGCCCCGAAAACACCCTCGGACGCCCCGTGGGCGATGTGGTGGCCCAGGCGCTCGACGCCGGCTTTACCTGCATTCAGGTGCGTTCCAAGGTGGCAAGCGCCCGCGAGATCATCGCACTGACGGGCGATACCGCGCAGGCCATCGCTCAGGCCGGCAAAACCGGGCAGGTCGCGCTGCTGATCGACGACCGCCTTGACTGCGTACTTGCCGCACGCGAGCAGGGTATTGCCGTCGACGGCGTGCATGTTGGCCAGAGCGATATTCCCGTCGAGGTCTGCCGCAAGCTGCTGGGCCCCGATGCCATCGTGGGTCTTTCGGCCCGCTGCGAGGAGATGCTCGAGTACGTCAAGACCGCCGACATGAGTTTGGTCGACTACCTTGGCATCGGCCCGCTCCACGAGACCGAAACCAAGCGCGACTGCGGACGTGCGGCCGACGGCTCCATCATCACCAAGAGCTTTGAGGACCTGGCCGCCCTCCATGCGGCAAGCCCCGTCCCCATTGTGGTGGGCGGCGGCGTCAAGACGGCCGATCTGCCGCAACTCAAGTCCACCGGCGTCGACGGCTTCTTTGTGGTGAGCGCCGTCTGCAGCGCCGACGACCCCTACGCCGCTGCCAAGGAACTCGTCGACACCTGGCAGCAGGCATAGGCCTATGCCGAGCAGCTGCTCCGCAGCCTCATACCTTCGACAGCGGAAAGCGCATCCCAGTTTGGACGTCCATTCTGGGATGCGCTTTCCATATAGAGGGCCAGCGGAAAACGCATCCCATTCCAAGCGCAAATTTTGGGATGCGGTTTCCGCGACCGCCCCCTCGCGGAAACCGCATCCCAGTCTGAGCGCATATTCCGGGATGCGCTTTCCGTAGCAGCCCTTACCCCGCCAGATACGCTTCCAGCGCGGGCAACGTCGCCTCCGCATCGCGACGGCCGATCTGATAGATGCGTTCGAGTTCCTCGGGCTCGCGGCACAGCGACGGCACCTTCACCGATTCGCTCGGCCGCACCACAAAGATCTCGCCAGCGGCCTCGCGACGCGCCAGGTCGTCGAGCGTGGCGTTATATACCTCGTGCCGGTGCTCAAGCGCCGCAACAAACTCCGGATAGTGACGATACACGCGACGCAGCATAGGCATCACGCTATTGGGCTGCTTTACAAAGCCCGCCGGCTGCGTGAGCACCACGATATTGCGGTCATACCCCTGCGCAAACAGCCATGCACTGGGAATGGAATCGGCCACGCCACCATCCAGATACTTATGCCCGTCAATAGCAACGGGACGCGTCGCCACGGGAATCGCCGACGATGCCCGGATCCACTCGATATCCCGCTCGTCGCCATAGGGCAGGTCGTGGTAGACGGCCTTGCCCGTCTCGATATCGGTACACACGCACGTAAACCGCATGGGGCAGGCGCGATACGCCTCCAGGTCGATGGGATCGCGCTCGATGGGCACCTCGTGATAGGCAAAATCGGCATTGAACATATCGCCGGTTCGCAGCCAGCTGGTCACGCTCGCATAGCGTTTGTCGGTGCAATAGACCTTGTTATAGCGAATGGCGCGGCCGATCTGGCGCGATTTAAAGTTGTAGCCAAATGCCGCGCCCGCCGAGACGCCCACCATATGGTCGCAGGTCAAACCGTGCTCCATCCAAACGTCGAGCACGCCCGCCGTATACATACCGCGGTAGCCGCCTCCCTCGAGCGCCAGCCCCACCGTGCTCGTCATATTTGACTGTGCCATGCGACCATCTCCGTTCCTGCGTTTTAAAACGGAACAAGTATACCCATCAACAAATATCGTCTCAGTCGCATTTTCATCGAACATCGTCGCGTTACCGTTTGGCGAATAATGGCCGCCCGCAACATGGGCACCCCTACATAATTCCATACACTTGTTTATACTACTCAGTAGTTATCAGCCGAGAGCACGAACCGACAAATAAACCCAACGACGCAGCAAGGCGGGGGCTTGGAAACACGCAAGGCGTTGAGCAGCAACGCATGTGCACAACGAGCTCGCCCGACGCAATCCGCCCCGACCTCAGAAAGCCGCTTACAGTATGGATAACGCCAGCAATAATACCGAAACGCTCGAAAAGACCATCCGTGACCTTCTGGAGCGTCAGGACGATCTGATCAGGACCGCCTTTACCGACGAGCTCACCGGACTTGGCAACCGCGGCGGCTTTACCCGTTCCTTAGAGGAACTCTGGGAGCAGGAACTGCCCGTGACCATGGCGTTTATCGACATCGATAACCTTAAGCACTGCAACGACATCTTTGGACATGACGAGGGCAACCGCTATATCTTGCAGGTGAGCCTCTATCTCAAACTGTATATGAAGGTGGACGAGGCGGCATTTCGTCTGGGGGGCGACGAGTTCGCCATCCTATCTACGATTGCGACCGAGGACGACCTTGCCGAACGTCTGGAACACTGCCGAACGGTACTGCTCGAAAACAACGCTTCCAAGATGCCTCACTCGTTTAGCTACGGAGTGGCACACGCCGACCCCGCCCTGGGCGAAGCCCCCAATCGCTTGACGAACGATGCCGACCATCGCATGTACGACTACAAGCTACGTCATGCCGTGCACCTTGATCGACGCAATATCGCACAAGCCCACACCGACGACTTCGAAATAAGCGATCGCATTTTCGACGCCCTTTCGATGCTCAACGAAGGCCGATATTTCTTTATCGAGAACTTGGACAAACATCGAACCCTTTGGTCACAAGGCGCCTTGCGCGATCTTGGTCTTCCTTCGGAGCATATAGACAACTGCCACGATTACTGGAAAACGCGTGTCCATCCCGATGACCTTGAGGCCTATACCAACGACATCGACCAAATCTATGACGGCTCCAAACATCGCCACGTCATGCAGTACCGCGTGCGCAATGCCGCCGGCGACTACATCCTCGGCCGTGCTCGCGGGTTTCGTATCGACGGCGACGGAAATGTCCCCTCGCTCTATGTCGGCGAGCTCGTCAACCACTCGCTTGCCGAGACCGTCGACGCCGCCACGGGCCTCGGAATGCAGCGCACGCTGATCAACGCTATCGATGCCTGCCGTCGCGACCATTGCAAGACGGGGCTTATAGCAGTGCGCGTTCGCGGCACGGCAAAGCTCAACGAGCTCTACGGGGCCGAGGCCGTCGACAACATGCTCGCCGAATACGCAGGCCGCATGCTGTCGATTACTCGCGGCAGGAGTCGCGTCTTCCGCTCACGCAACGCCCAGTTCGTCGTGCTTAGCAACAATTTGGATCACGAAGCATTCGAGCAACTGATCCAACATCTCAAAGAGGCCGTTTTCGCTCCCGTTCGAATCGCGGACGACACCATTACCCCCGTCTGTCTTGTCGTTCCGGCCTTTTACGAGCACCTGACCAATCAAACGGCCGCCGTTTTAGGCGAACTCGACCGTCGCATTCGCACGGCCGGCGGGCTTGTTCCCAACGACAGCCTCCCCATACCCGAGGTGGAGCGCAAAAGCGCCATCGCCGAACGCATCGATTCGCTCACGGGTCTCTATCGACCCAGCGAGTTTATGCGCCGCGCCAACGAATTTCTCGAGACAAGGCGCAACGGCGCCTGGTGTATCGCCACCGTCGATATGGGACACATGCGACTGTTCAACGAATGGCACGGACAGGCCGAGGGCGACCGCATGCTCGCCGATGTGGGCACGGTCCTCAAGGACATCGAGAATGCCGCCATGGGCGTCGCAGGGTACTGGGGCCAAGACGACTTTTGCATACTCATCCCCTTTGAACACGACACCGTCCATCAGATCTATAGCCGCGTTCGCCAGGCCGTGGCCAAGTATGATGACGGCGTGGGATTCTGGCCGTCCATGGGCGTCTACCCCATCGACTCCAACGAGAAAATCACCATCGATGCGCAGGCCAAGGCCATGTTTACCAATCGGCGCGCAAAAAACGACTTTAAGGAGCGCATTGCCATTTTCCGCCCCGAGGAGTACGAGCGCGAAATCGCGTTCCACCGCACGCTGACCGAATTCCAGTACGCGCTCTCCAACGGCCGTATTACCTACTACCTGCAGCCCCAGGTCGACATGGAAACCGGCGAGATCATTGGCGCCGAAGCGCTCACGCGCTGGATCGACAAGGATGGCTCCCTCATTTCGCCCGCCACCTTTATCCCCGCTCTCGAAGAAAGCGGTTTTGTGGTGACGCTCGACAAATACGTTTGGCAGGGCGTTGCCTTGTGGCTGCGCGAGCGCATCAATCGGGGGCTTCGCGTGGTTCCGATCTCGCTTAATGTGTCGCGCGTGGATATCCTCGCCTGCAACGTTGCCGAGCATATGGGAGCGCTCGCCGCCCAATACAACCTGCCGCCCGAGCTCATGCGCATCGAGATCACCGAGACAGCTTATACGGGAGAGTCCGAGGCCGTGGATAAACTAACGGCCGACCTGCACACCCGCGGCTTCTCGACCTATATGGACGATTTTGGCACCGGCCAGTCCACGCTCGCGATGCTCAAGAACGTCAACGTCGACGTCATCAAGCTCGATCGCACGTTTGTGCCCGATAACGGCGATGAGGGCCGCAGCGTGCAAATCATCTCATCAATGCTCGAGATGGCGCAGTCACTCCATCTGCCCGTTGTGATCGAAGGCGTCGAGACGGACAAGCAGGCAAACATGCTGCGCCACATGGGCGCCCGCTACGCTCAGGGATTCCTCTACTACCGCCCCATGCAGGCGGAGGATTTTGAGGCATTGCTCGATGGTGGCAACGACAACTAATACGCTCGCACGCAAAACGCCACCGTCGAGGGGAGCGTTTGTTCCCATGAGCTAACTAATACTCCAATCTAAACCGAATTGGGAGTAAGATACAAACCATTGTTCCATCCAAGGAGGCAATCCATCATGAACGAGTCGTATCGCCTGGGCGAGCAATCAATCATCGCTCATCTTCAGCGACTTGCGAACGGGGCCTCAACCACCGAGCTCGATGTTGCCGCGCTGCCCCCGGAGCTGCGTGCCATCGGTGAGCAACTGCAGAAAACGCTCGCCATCCTGCAACAAGAACGTGAGTTGCTTGAGCACGGCGCCTATATCGACTCGCTCACCAATCTTGGCAACCGTGGCGGACTCGACCGCCATGTCGATCAGCTCTGGCGCAAAGGCACCCCCTTCACCTGTGCCTATATTGACATCGATCGCCTCAAGCATTGCAACGATAAGTTTGGCCACGCCGAGGGCAATCGCTACATTCTGAGCATCTGCCGCGCACTCACCGAGACAATGGAGCACGATGAGTTGCTGTTCCGTATCGGTGGAGACGAATTTGTACTTATATCCCCCACGACAAACGAAGCCGAGCTCGAGCAGCGCCTGGAGTGGACGCGTGCCAATCTTATCGAGGCAACATCGGACGGCAAGGCGCCCATGATCGCCAGCTTTAGCTTTGGCTGCTCGCGCGTCGACCCGCTTGCAGGCGATACGCGTCGCCAGATGACAAAGGACGCCGACCGCAAAATGTATCGCTACAAGCTCATGTACCGTGTGCAACAACCGGAAGAAGGCGATGCGCTGCAACGCCCGATCACCGAACAACCCCCCCCCTGCAACGACCGAGTGTTTCAAGCGATCTCCATGAGCTCCGAGACACGCTATCCGTTCATCATTAACCTCGACACCGGCGAATCGCAATGGTCGGTTAATGCCGTGCGCGATTTTGACCTACCCTCCCAGCATCCCTACAACTCGCTCGATATATGGCTTGCCCGTGTTCACCCCGAGGACCGCGACAACGTACGTGCCGAGCTCGATATGGTGGTAAACGGCACGTGGCACTTCCACTGCATGCAGTATCGCGTCATGAATACCGCCGGAAAATACGCGCTTTGCGACTGCACAGGTTACCGCCTGGACGGCACCGATACCGAGCCCAACATGTATGTGGGCATTGTCACCAACCGAAGCTTGGCAGATACGACCGATTCCGTGACCGGCCTGGGCGATATCCACGCCCTGGTCAACGCCATTGGCGAGATGCGTCGCGTGGCACGAAACGCGGGCTTGATCGCCATTAAAATCGACGAAATCGCACAGGTCAATGCCCGCTTTGGCTTTGATGCAGGCGACCGCGTTTTGGCAGAAAGCGCCGCCTGCCTCATGGATTGCTCGCGCGGCAAGGGTCGTCTGTTCCGCTCGACCGGACCGATGTTCGTGGCGCTCTTTGACGAGCTTGATCCCGAAGAGACCGACGCGGTTGCAGACGAAATCGAACGGTTCTTGGGATCGCCCGTGCTCTTGGGCTCATTTGAATATCAGCCGCCCCTTCGCGTGGCCACGCTTCATCTGGACACCGTCGACCGACAGCCCGTTTCCATTTTGAACGAACTTAATGCGCTGATTAAAGAGGCGCCACAGGTACCGGGCACCAAGCTGGACTAGCGTTATGGGGCGCATGATGGTTAATTTCCGATCTCGGGCGAACACATTGGGCAAATAGGCCGTACCCGCAGTTAGCCGAACGCCCCCCCGCAGTCCCTAGCGGGCCCGGGGGCACCGTTTCGATACTCTTGGTTTACTTTGCCTGATGCAAATAAGTGCTCAACAAGATAGAACCTATCCCCCGCCACGGATATGCCCTCGAGTAAATCTGTTAAGCCAAGCCTATCAAATTCTATTGACAATTGGCTGCATTGGTCCATTTTGTCGTCCAGCCACTTCCGCTGGCTATCGCCTCATAAACACAAACCTAACGAGCCGCACGAACGACAAAGAGGCCAAGCTGAACAGAAGTAGAACCAAAACTTCAAAAACGCTGGTATTCCAATCGCGTACCCAGCCCTCTACCGCCCACAAGAAAAACAGCAGCCCCATCCATAACGTCACAGAAGAAATCAGCTTTGCGTAGGGGCGTATATCAATCTCGCTCTCCCTTTTTGTGACATCATATCCAGCAATTGAGCAGAGCCATCTTCCTCTTCGGTATTGGATTGAAAGGACAATCAAGGCAATCGAAGTCATCAAGCAAACAGCATCCTCTGTTTCCATAGAGTTTCCTTTGCTTTCCATCCTAGTTACGCATTCACAATCGAATCAAACCAAGTATGAATTACTCGATAGCAACCGCCTTAGTATAAACCATAGCCGCCGCAGCAGCCCGCCTTCTAAGACCTCAGAGTTCGCCATCGAAGGCGACCTGCCCAGACTCCTCACAATCGGCTTGCATGAGGCCCCGAGCTCCAACATACTCTGGACCGTGTCCCTCTCGTACCTGGTGAGCGAGCCCGCCGTTGGCCCTCGGGGCCGGCTTCCCGGCCCCGAGAAACACTCGGATGAAGCTACCGATCGAGACGGGGCGCATGATGGGCGGTCGCTGGAATCGCGCCCCACGCCATCTGCCCGCTCGTGCGATAATCCTCCGCAGAAGTCACCGACAGCAGAGGGAGTTTGTGATGAAGGTTCTTTTGGTCAATGGCAGCCCCAAGGCAAACGGCAACACCGACCGCGCACTCGCCGAGATTGCCGAGCAGCTCAACGCAGAGGGCATTGAGACGCAGGTGTTTCAGCTGGGCGCCAAGCCTATTCGCGATTGCATCGGGTGCGGCCAGTGCGGCAAGCTCGATTGCCGCTGCACCTTTGACGACGATATGGTCAACGAGCTGATTGCCGCTGCCGAGCAGGCAGACGGCTTTGTCTTTGGTTCGCCCGTCTACTACGCGCATCCCAGCGGACGCATCCTCTCTGCCCTCGACCGTGCATTCTATGCTGGCAGCAAGGCCTTTGCGCACAAGCCGGGCGCCGCTGTCGCCGTTGCCCGTCGCGGTGGCACGTCGACCACCTTCGATGTGCTCAACAAATACTTCACCATCAACCAGATGCCCGTGGTGGCATCCACCTACTGGAACAACGTCTTTGGCGCCATGCCGGGCGAGGCCGCCCAGGACGCCGAAGGCCTTGCCACCATGCGAAACATCGGCAAAAACATGGCCTGGCTCCTACGTTGCATCGAGGCGGGAAAGGCCGCCGGCATCGAAGCCCCCCAGGCCGATCGCGCTAGGACCAACTTCATCAGGTAGAACGGCGGAACATAGATATGAATATTCAAATTTTCGGGACTAAGAAGTCCTTCGATACCAAGAAGGCCCAGCGCTATTTTAAGGAGCGACGCATTAAGGTGCAGTTTATCGACCTTAAGGAAAAGGAGATGAGCAAGGGCGAGCTCACGAGCGTGATGCAGGCGGTCGGCGGCATCGACAAGCTGCTCGAGAACCAGCAGGTTCTGGCCGAGCCCATCGTGCGCAACGGCAAGAAGGCCACCGTCGGTTATTGCCCCGATGTGTGGGGAGCCTGGGAGTAGCCTGTGTTATTTGCCGGCGCGTGGGTATAAGAGCAGGCGTTTGGCATAAGATTTAACTGTAAGCCATGTCTAACAAAGGAGGGCACATGCCCAACAGACCCGTGAAGATCATCATGCTTACCGGATACCTCGGTGCCGGCAAGACCACGCTGCTCAACCACATCCTCGCTAACGACGGCGGCATCCGCGCCGCCGTGATCGTCAACGATATCGGCGAGATCAACGTCGACGCCAGCCTTATCGCCGACGGCGGCCTTTCCGAGACCGACGACCTCATCCCGCTCACCAACGGCTGCATCTGCTGCACGCTTTCGGACGATCTGGCCAACCAGCTGCAGGGCATCGCCGATTCGGGCAAGTTCGACTACATCATCATCGAGGCCTCGGGTATTTGCGAGCCCATCCCCATCGCCTACACCATCTCGAGCTTCTGCGACGAGGCCAAGGTGGGCGGCGAGCCCAAGCTCGCGCTCGACAACATCGTGGCCGTGGTCGACTGCGCCCGCATGTACGACGAGTTCAACGGCGGTCGCGACCTGCTAGCCGAGGATATCGACGAGGACGACATCGAGAGCCTGCTCATCCAGCAGATCGAGTTTTGCTCCACGCTGATTCTTAATAAGACTGACACCGTCACCCCCGAGCAGATCGCAGAGCTTAAGGCCATCGTGCGCAGCCTGCAGAAGGACGCCGTGATTGTCGAGGCTCAAAACGGCGAGGTCCCCATGGAGGAGCTGCTCGACACCGGCCGCTTCGACTTTATGCGCGCCTACAACTCCGCCGCCTGGATCGAGGCCATGGAGCATCCCGAGGAGCACGACGACCCCGAGGTGCTCGAGTACGACATCGAGACCTTTGTGTACTCGCGCCGCAAGCCGTTTGACCTGCAGAAGTTCACCGATTTTGTTGAGCAAGAGTGGCCCGACGAGGTCATCCGCGTCAAGGGTCCGCTGTGGCAGACCGGCGATCCGGACATGTGCTACATGTTCGAGCAGGCCGGCCACCAGATGCGCCTGATGGAGAACGGTCTGTTTGTCGATTCGGCGCCCGAGGGCGAGAAGCAGAAGATCATCGACGAGAACCCCGAGATCATGCAGATTTGGGACGACGAGACGGGCGACCGCATGACGAGCCTGTGCATCATCGGCCGTCACATGGACAAGGACGCGCTCATCGCCTCCCTCGATGCCTGTCTGACCGACTGGCACCGCGCCTAGGCTATCGAAGCGAGCATTTTCTGCCACGTAACCGCCAAACCACCACGAAGGTGCCTGTCCCCTTCGTGGTGGTTTTTCGTTCTGAGCCAAGGAGATTCATGTTCAATATCGTGCTGTATGCGCCCGAGATTACGGCCAATACGGGCAATATCGGCCGTACCTGCGTGGTCACCGGTACCCGCCTGCACCTGGTGGAGCCGCTGGGCTTTTCGCTCGACGACAAGACGGTGCGTCGCGCCGGCCTGGGCTACTGGCAAAACTTGGACGTGACGACCTATGCCGGCTGGGAGGATTTCCTTACGTGCAACGGCCTCTCCCCCGCCGATGAACGCCTGCATCTGCTGACCAAAAAGGCGCGCCGCACCTATGCGCAAAGCACCTACCGCGACGGTGACTATCTGGTCTTTGGCAGCGAGAGCTCGGGGATTCCCGAAGAGCTGCTCGCCGCAGAGCCTGCGCGCTGCGAGCGCATCCCCATGCTGCGCGACTGCGACTCGCTCGATAACGCCGAGGCCTGGGAAGCCCACGAGGAGGCGCTCGGGCATAGCGAGAGCGGCCACGAGGCCATCCTTCAGCAGGATATCTGCGGCAACTTTGTAGACCCGGACGACTACCGCATCAGCGCCCTCAACCTCTCCAACAGCGCCGCCATCGTCCTCTACGAGGCCCTCCGCCAGACAGGCTTCCCCGGCATGTGACAAAGGGACTGTCCCTTTGTCACATATTGCACCTACTGATTTAAATGGAATTAACCGGTTTTAAACGCTTTTAACTAGAAAAGATGCCAGTATATTACTAACTTTTACTGAGTTGCACCGTATGGGTTTCTATGCTTCTACCCCGTAAAGGACAGGAACCCCGCAGCAAATGGTCCCCACACATCAGAATTCAACTTCAAATACAAACGATTGCCGGAGTTCTCGCTTAGCTTGGCTTGTCAGGCTCGAATTCGCCCTTATGTTCAGTTTGCTGCATGCCTCGTCGATAGCCATAGCAAGTGATACAGACATGGTCATGGCCGTTTCACTTTTCAATTCGACCCGATAGCTCTTCGCCTTGTTTTTATCCTCTCCACCACATCTCGTCTCAATTAACAAGAGAACATCTGAGTCATGGGCATACCAATGGAGCTCAGGGCGCTGTGGAACCATGTCGCCCTCAAATTCCTGTGTAAACAGAATTTTCTTCTCGCTTCTCGTTGAATCGCTCAAGGAACCGTCGATTCGAACCGAGCCCTTCTTTCCCGCCTTGGCATTTCCCTTAACCTGGCGGCCTCGCCGAGTTTCCTCGTACTCCGTCACCTCCAGCTTGCAGCGCTTCGCGCCAAGCATGAACGCAATCCGTCTCAACTCGGCCATCTTGTCTTGTTGCATGGTTGCAAAATAAGAGTCAAGGTCAACAAAGCGAGACCGATCAAAAGCATCTATGTAATATGTGGAGTAAAGAGATGGTTTAGGATAGAAAGACAATTCGCTATCCCCGATTGCCTCGCGGTACAGATTGAAAATCTGCGTGCCCTTAACAGTATCCAGCCAACCAATAGCATCTCTACAGGCGTCGATGCCCCGGCGCTCATTTCCGTCAACAATTCGAATCATGTTCGGCAAATGGAATGAAGGACTCTGATAGGTCTCCTTGGTTACCGGCCTGTATCTATTAAGCTGCTGCTGGTATGCCCAATCGTTGACCGCGTCACCGATATCCGCAGCAGTACCTGCCGCACCATCGGCCGCATCAGCAATAGCTGCCAAGGCGTCATCGACCAGCGGAGTTGCAGCACGCATTGCACCATCGGCAACTTTCTGTACGGTTGCAACCGCGCCCGCCATCGCGCTTCCGGCGCCATCAACCAACCCGGCAGCGGCCTTACGGATATCAAAACTCTGCTTATGTCGCGGCGGCTCCTCCCTTTCGACAACAGCCAGATCGTCTTTATCCTCCATTGTGACCTCCTATTTCCGATAGTCGAAATCAACCGTATATTCATCGCCAAATGCCGAGTTGAAGGTAGTGTCGAGAAAGGTGGTGTAGTGCCCGATCAGAAGCGAGCCGGCCCCAGCGATCTGTTGCCGTTTATCCAACATGCTATTCACCCCTACTCAAACGCAACGTCAACATTGACGTCATCGCCGCATAAGGCTTTGACCTGTTTTTCGATAAGGGCGCAGGCTCTATCATCAGATTCTTGGAGCATATTGCTTTCCTTGACCTTCTTGGTCTGCTCTTTCTTTGCCTGTTTCAATAACGTGTTTAGATCATCCGTGCTTACTTGATTCCAGTTAAGAAAGCCATTGTCCTCAACATATTTCTTAAGCGTATTGGGGTCTGTCGAGAACGAGGTGATCTCCGAGTGAGGCAGTATAACCTTTACGCTCTTGACCTCTGAATTCTTATCGGCCATATTAGCCCGTACGATTGTAACCTTCATCTTATCGGCATCGATCCCGATGTCAGCTTTGCCGTCAATCGTTGCGACATATCGCTTAGACGTAAAGGGGTTTTCCCACCCAAGCGGATTGCCCGCCTCATCAATTGAAAGCAGCTGGGTGAAGTTGTACTCGTACGTCACGAGCTTAACGACTGGCGTGATCTCCTCGCGAATCGAATCATCGCTGATCGTTGTAGGATTACGCGTCAATGACATCCAGATACCCCAGGCAACCGCTAGAACCGTAACAACGACTAACCCGCCAAAGGCAACCTTTTGCGGTATCGTTGTAAGAAATTTTGTTTTTGCCATCCTGTTTCACCTTTCCTTTATTGCCCCGACGTTCCCATCATCTTCCAGCGCGAGCATGATGGCACGAATCATTCCGTCAACGGCTCAATGCAAAGCGCGACCGTTCAAAGAAAACGGCCGCGCTTTCTTTTCAATTCCCGCGAACTATTCCTTGACGCTGTAACCCGACACCGTCGGCGCAAGCCTCGAGGCGTCAACCTCGCTCATTACCTCAAACTTCACCTTCTCGCCAGGCGCCCAGGCAGATGTATCTGCGTAGCATTCTTCCGCCCTCACACCATCGGCATCGTAAAGGGCAACGTTTAGATAAACGTTTTCGAACGATATGTCAGAGGTATTTTCGACGATTGCGGTGTACGTATAGAGACCGTAGCCATCATCACTTTTCTCAAAATTCGCCGATGAGAGCAAACCGTTGATAACCTCATCGTTATGCGTCTTCTCCTCTACGGTCCTACCGTTCTTAATTAGCTCGTCAAACTCATCTTGATACTCGTCATCGACTGTTAAGTCATATCGATCGACCAGTTTCTTAAGCTGTGCGGATCGTGCGTCGTAGGCCTTTTCCCATTCCTCGTAGTACTTAGGATCAGATTCCGCATACTTCTTGGTAACATCAAGCTGATTGTCAAGCAGGTTGAGATAGGCGATGACATCTTCCTGCATCTTAGCGTCTTTAAAAGGCGCCTTTTTGAGTTCTTTGTCGTTATCGATCTCGGTTTTAATTATCTCTTTTCGCACTTTATTCGAGCTTAGATCAGCATCTTCTCCAAGCGATTCGATATAATCCGACCGCTTTTGATAACCTTGAGCAATCACAGCCATTGCACGGTCATCGGCATAATCAGGTTCATCATTTTTCTTCTCAGACTGCGAACAGCCGCTCAGCAGAAGCGCCCCACAAAACACCATCGCAAATAGCGCGGTCACCAGAGCCATTCCATAACGCCTTTTCATTTCGTCCTCCTTTAAATACAAAACAAAACACGATATATAGCCCTCGTCAAAAAGCAGACGAATTGGCAACGCGGTGGCACTATTTGGTTCAAGGGCGTGAACTGGATAAACATCGAGGGAAGGAGTGGGCTCTGTGTAATTAACTCCCCTCGTCAAAATTGAGTATTTGCCCGCATGAGCACCGCTGAATATTGCGAA